>NZ_CP026004.1:1276730-1877215 GCF_003086895.1 Stenotrophomonas sp. ESTM1D_MKCIP4_1
CCTTCGAGGTCACCAAGAGCGCCCCAGGCGAACTGGCAGATATCCTTCAGGCAATGGCCAGCACGCTGTCGGAACTGGAAAGCCAACTGCAGCAGTTGTGCCGAGATGGAGAGCACGAAGCGCTCTACAAGCGTCTGCTGACCATTCCGGGGATCGGTCCGGCCGTGGCGGCGCATCTGGTCTACTACATGACGCGCTGGCCGCTGGCCAACGCCAACGCATGGATCGCCTGCACCGGCTTGGACCCTCGGCCCAACGAATCCGGCGGCAGAACGGGGCGGCGTCGGCTGTCCAAACAAGGCGCGCCCGTACTGCGCCAGATGCTGTACATGGCGGTTATGGGTCTCAAGCGTTGCCGCGGCGGGCAGCCGCTTTACGACGATCTATCAGGGCGCGGACACCCCAGCACAGCCGTATTCAACATTCTGGCCAGAAAGCTGGCCAGGATTGCGTGGGGTGTATTCAAGAGCGGCAAGGATTTCGATCCAGCCCTGTTGAAGGTGGGCCAAGCCCGCTTCCAGCAGGCTTGACTGCGAGCATAGGATCTCGACTCTACGGAATGCAGGATCCAGTCGAGCAAGCTCGACTCTACCGCCCTCCTGCGCGCACCATGGAGGCCTGTCCGAAACGATAGGCTTCCACGCAGATGTCTGCTGTCACTTCCCGCGCCGAGGCGTTCTGCCAGCGCTTTGGCATTTCCGTTCCGATCCTGCTGGCCCCCATGGCTGGCGCCTGCCCGGTGCCACTCTCTGCGGCGCTGGTTAATGCCGGCAGCATGGGCGCGATGGGGGCGGTGTTGTCCTCGGCAGCCGATATCGGTGTGTGGATGGATGCCTTCCGTGCCGCCTCCGCAGGCCCCGCACAGGTGAACCTGTGGCTGCCCGATCCGGCGCCTGCCCGTGATGTCACTGCCGAAGCGGACAGCCGTGCCTTCCTCGCGCAGTGGGGGCCGGAGGTGCCTGCCAGTGCCGCCGATGCCACGCCTGCCGATTTCGACGAACAGTTCGCCGCCCTGCTGGCCGCGCGTCCGGCCGTGGCGTCGACCATCATGGGCGTGCTTTCCCCGCGCCACGTGCAGCAGTTGAAAGACGCCGGCATTGCCTGGATTGCCTGTGCGACCACGCTGGCCGAAGCGCGTGCCGCGCAGGATGCGGGCGCCGATGCGGTGGTGGCGCAGGGGGCCGAAGCCGGTGGCCATCGCGGTGCGTTTGATCCGCGCCTGGCCGAGCGCCAACTGGTGGGCCTGTTCGCGCTGCTGCCACGGCTGGCCGACCACCTGCAGATTCCGGTGATCGCTGCCGGTGGCATCGCCGATGGTCGTGGCATCGCGGCCGCACTTACCCTGGGCGCCAGTGCGGTGCAGATCGGCACCGCGTTCCTGCGCACGCCGGAAGCAGCGATCGCCTCGGCCTGGGCCGACGGGCTGGCTGCCAGTGAGCCCGAAGACACCTGGCCGACCCGCGCTTTCAGCGGCCGTCTGGGCCGTGGCCTGGCCACACCCTACGTGCGCGCCGCTGCCGCAGACGGTGCCCCCGCGCCGCGCCCGTACCCGGTGCAGCGCGGCCTGACCGCGCCCATGCGCAAGCAGGCATCCCAGGAAAACCGCCTGGCCGCGATGCAGGCCTGGGCCGGGCAGTCGGCGTGGATGGCGCCCGCACAGCCCGCTGCCGAGGTGCTGCACGGCATGTGGCAACAGGCGCAGGCCCTGCTGCGATGACCGTGTTCTGCAATGGCCAGCCGGCGCAGCTGGAGGATGTGCTGCCGGCGCTGGTCAACTACGGTCACTTCACCTCGATGCAGGTGCGTGGACACGCAGTGCAGGGGGTGGACCTGCATCTGGCGCGGTTGTCGCAGGCCACGCGTGAACTGTTCGGCAGCGAGCTCGACGTCGCGCAGGTGCAGGACTGGATGGCGCAGGCGCTGCTGCAGGCGGGGCAGGGCGATGCGTCGCTGCGGGTGACGGTGTACTCGCGTAAGTTCGATTTCCGCCATCCGCTGGCGACGGTGCCGGTGGATGTGCTGGTGGCAGTTTCCGCGCCGGTGGCGCTGGTTGCGCCGAAGCGGGTGCGCAGCGTGGTCTGGCAGCGCGAACTGCCGCACCTCAAGCATGTGGGTACGTTTGGCCTGTTTGCCGAGCGCCGTGCCGCGCTTGCCGCAGGCGTTGACGATGCCCTGTTCGTATCCGCCGAAGGCGCGATCAGCGAGGGCACTACCTGGAATCTGGCCGTGCACGATGGTGAACGGCTGCTCTGGCCGCAGGCGCCAGCCCTGCGCGGTACGGCCGAGGCCCTGCTGCAGCAGCACTGGCCCGGCACGCAGGTGACCCAGCCGCTGCGGCTGGCCGACCTGGCCCGGATGAAGGCGGCCTTTGCCTGCAATGCCAGCGGCGTGTGGGCGCTGGACGCCATCGACGGGCAGGCCCTGCCGGATTCTCAGGCCCTTGCTGAACAGGGCAGGGCGGTGCTGGCGGGGGTGGCTTGGGACGATCTGGGGTCAGAACCCTTTTGCGCCGCAAAAGGGATCTGACCCCGGCAATCCGGCCGCAGCGGGGTCTTGGGGTCGGATCCCTTTTGCCGGGGCAAAAGGGCTCTGCCCCCTGAAACGGCTCCTGGGGTTGGCTCGGCCGCACTCTGCCGCTATAATCGCCCGCTTACCTCGCCATCCTGGCGACTGGGCAATAGGAAAAACACCATGGTCAAGATTCGACTGACCCGCGGCGGCGCCAAGAAGCGTCCGTTCTACCACATCATCGTGACCGACGTGCGCAGCGCGCGCGACGGCCGCAACATCGAGCGCGTTGGTTTCTACAACCCGGTCGCCCAGGGCGGCGAGAAGCGCATCGAGCTGGACCTGGCCCGCGTTGACCATTGGGTCAAGAACGGCGCCCAGCCGACCGAAAAGGTCCGCAACCTGATCAAGGAAGCGGCCAAGTCCCAGGCCGCTGCGGCCTGAGTCTGAAGGGCCACGCTTCGGCGTGGCCCTCTTGGTTGACGCAGATGAAAGATATCGAGCGCCGCATCCTGCTGGGCAGGGTTGTCGGCGCTTTTGGTGTGCGCGGCGAAATCAAGCTCGAGTCCTGGACCGAGCCTCGTTCCGCCATTTTCCGTTACCAGCCGTGGATCGTGCGCAGCCCGTCCGGCGTGGAAACCACGATCGAAGGCGTGCGTGGCCGTGACAGCGGCAAGCACCTGGTCGCCCGGTTCCCCGGCGTCGATGACCGCGATGTCGTCGAAGCCATGCACGGCACCGAGATCTACGTGGCCCGCAGTGCGCTGCCGCCGCCGAAGCCCGATGAGTACTACTGGGTCGATCTGGAAGGCCTGGATGTGAAGACCACCGAGGGCGTTGCCCTGGGCCAGGTCTCGCACCTGTTCAGCACCGGCGCCAACGATGTGGTGGTGGTCCGCGGTGATCGCGAGCGGATGATCCCGTTCGTGCAGCCGGACTTCGTCAAGTCGGTCGACTTCGAGGCCAACCTGGTCGTGGTCGACTGGGATCCCGAGTTCTGAGTGTGAGCATGCGGTTCGACGTCATCACCCTGTTCCCCGAGTTCCTCGCCCAGTCCGCTGGGCTGGGCGTGGTCGGGCGCGCGCAGGAGAAGGGCCTTTTCAGCCTGCATGGCTGGAATCCCCGTGATTACGCCGAGGGCAACTACCGCCGGGTGGACGATCGTCCGTTCGGTGGCGGCCCGGGCATGGTGATGCTGATCGAGCCGCTGCAGGCCTGCCTGCAGGCGATCCGTGATGCCGATCCGAACCCGGCGCGGGTGATCTACCTCAGCCCGCAGGGCGCGCCGCTCACCCAGGCCAAAGTGCGTGAACTGGCGGCGCTGCCGCGCATGGTCCTGCTCTGTGGCCGCTACGAAGGCATCGACGAGCGGTTCCTGGAGGCGAACGTCGACGAGGAGATTTCCCTCGGCGATTACGTGCTGTCCGGGGGCGAACTGGGCGCGGCGGTGATCATCGACGCCGTGGCCCGCCTGCAGGAAGGTGCCCTGAACGATGCCGAATCGGCGGCGCAGGACAGCTTCGAGGGTGAACTCGGCCTGCTGGACTGCCCGCATTACAGCCAGCCGGCCCAGCACCCGCTGGGTGACGTGCCGGACGTGCTGCGTTCGGGCAACCACGCGGCCATCGCTGCCTGGCGCCGCCAGCAGTCGCTGCTGCGTACCGCCGAGCGGCGCCCGGACCTGCTGGATGAACAGGCGCTGGGCAAGGCCGACCGCAAACTGCTGGACCAGGCCCGCCAGACCCGTGAAAAGAAGGCCAGCCCCTAGCGCAGGGCTGGTTTTATCGGCTATCATGGCCAATTCCCGCCAGCCCCGGTTGGCGCGCGCGCAGTACCCACAACAAACGTGCAGCACAGTTCCGTGACTGCATGAGCCTACGTTGTCGACACGACACACCCACCCGAACAAGAATCGGTGTAACCCATGAGCAAGCTGAACAAGTCCATCGTCGCGGAATTTGAATCCGCCCAGATCACCCGCGAACTGCCGAAGTTCAGCCAGGGCGACACCGTTGTCGTCAACGTGAAGGTGAAGGAAGGCAGCCGCGAGCGCGTGCAGGCCTACGAAGGCGTTGTGATCGCCACCAAGAATGCCGGCCTGAACTCCTCGTTCACCGTCCGCAAGATCTCGCACGGCTACGGCGTCGAGCGCGTTTTCCAGACCCACAGCGCCATCATCGACTCGGTCGAAGTGAAGCGTCGTGGTAAGGTCCGCGCCGGCAAGCTGTACTACCTGCGTGGCCTGGAAGGCAAGGCTGCCCGCATCAAGGAAGACCTGGCTGCCGCTGCTGCCGCCAAGGCTGCCCGTCTGGCCGACAAGGCCTGATAAACAACTTCGGTTGTTGCCGCGACGGCCACCTTCGGGTGGCCGTTTGCGTTTGGGGTTCCGGATCGTCCACGATCGGGGCATGAATCCGATCGACACGCGATACCCGGCCCGCATCCAGGCGGCGCTGCGCTACCTGGACCAACAGCGCCTGCCCCGTGCGCAGGCGGCCCCGCTGCTGCATCGCACGTTGTGGCGTCTGGGCATTGCACTGCCGCCGCCGATCATGGCGGGCTTCGGCACCAATGCGCTGATGCAGGGCCTGCTGTTTGGCCTGTTCTGGACCGGCCTGATGTGGGTGGTGCTGTGGCAGGGCAGTGATCGCCCCTGGCCGCTGCTGCTGGCGGCAGGGTTGCTGGCCGGCGCCCTGTTCGGGCTGGTGATGGCCGCGCTGATGCTGTCGCTGCGCAACAGCCGCAAGCTGCTGGAATGGAACCGGTTCGTGGCGACGCTGGCGGACTGAGCCCATGGCGCACTGCGCCGTGACCAGCCGATGCAGGCCGCGCTAGGCTGCGGGCTTGTCCCCACCAACCCCGCGCGATGTCCGCCACGCACTCCGCCCCCGCTGCGCCGAAGCTGTTGTCTGGCGGCAACCCGCAGATCGCCAAGGGTGATGGCGACGGCCCGGTCCAGGCCTATATCGCGGCGATGCCCGGCTGGAAGCGCGCGTTCGGCGAGCAGCTGGACGCCCTGATCAGCGAGGCCGTGCCCGGCGTGCACAAGGCGGTGCGCTGGAACTCACCCATGTATGGCGTTGCTGAAGGGCAGGGCTGGTTCCTCAGCTTTCACTGCTGCACCCGCTACATCAAGGTAGCGCTGTTCCACGGCACGCTGCCGCAGCCGCAGCCGCCCGAGCCTTCGCGGCAGGCCACCACGCGGTATCTGCACCTTCATGAAGACAGCGTGCTGGACAGGGCGCAACTGGTGGACTGGCTGCGCCAGGCCCGTGCCCTTCCCGGCGCGCGCATGTAGTTCCCTTTCCCGCCGTACCGTGCGAGTGCTGACATGCCGAGAAAAGCTGCGGTAACCATCGAAGAAGCACGGCCTGCCTCTGAACTGATCGACGCGCGCATCGCTGAACTCGGCGACTGGCGCGGGCAGACGCTGGCGCGTGTGCGCGCATTGATCCACGAGGCACTGCCGGATGTGGAGGAAACCTGGAAGTGGCGTGGCACGCCGGTGTGGGAGCACAACGGCATTCTCTGCACGGGGGAAAGCTACAAACAGGCGGTGAAGCTGACCTTCGCCCACGGCGCGGCACTGCCGGATCCAAAGAGGCTGTTCAACGCCAGCCTGGAAGGCAACACGCGTCGCGCCATCGACATCCATGAAGGGACGATGCCCGATGCAACGGCGTTCAAAGCCTTGATGCGTGCGGCAGCCAGGCACAACGCAGAAAAGAAGAAACGGTAGTGCCGGCCGCTGGCCGGCATCCGTCTCGGGCGCGCATGGATCATGAGGTTGCCGGCCAGCGGCCGGCACTACCGGGTCGCGGCATCCGGGTCGGCCACCGGTGACGGCGGGCACGCTGGAATTTCCGACGGCGTTGCCAGTTCTTCGGCATGGGCCGGCGTGGCGATCATCTTCGCCTTGCGCCAGCCGCCCCAGCGGTAATACGCCAGCGACAACAGCATCGACACCAGCGAACCGGCCGGGAAGCTCCACCAGATGGCATCGGCCCCCCAGTACGGCTGCAGGAACTCGGCGAAGGGTACGCGTACGCCCCACAGCGAGGCCGCCAGGATCAGCAGTGGCGGAATGACCGCGCCGGTCGAGCGCACCACGCCGGAAATGACGAAGCTGACGCCGAAGAACAGGAACGAACCAATCACGATGTGGTTGAGATGGCGGGCGATCTGCAGCGATTCACTGCCCTGCGGCAGGAAAAGTGCCAGCGAGTACTGGTCCAGCAGCACCAGCGGCAGGATCAGCGCGCCGGTCAGCAGGAAGTTGAACAGCACGCCTTGCCGCGCGGTGCCGCGCACGCGGTCCCAGCGCTGGGCGCCGACGTTCTGTGCGGCCATCGACGAACACGCTGCGCCAATGGCCATGGCCGGCATCTGCACGTAGTTCCACAGCTGCAGCGAAGCGCCGTACGCGGCGCCGGTCGCCGTGCCGTACTGGTTGACCATGGTCATCAGCAGGATGACCGACAGCGAGATCAGCACCATCTGCAGGCCCATCGGCACGCCCTTCACCACCAGCGCGCGCAGGATGGTGAAGTCGAGCTTGAACAGGTGCATGTCGGCGCGGCCCAGCCACAGCGTATGCCGCTTGTGCCGCATGTACAGCAGCAGGCCGGTGAGCGAGAGCGTCTGCGAGACCAGGGTTGCCCAGGCCGAGCCGGCGATGCCCAGTTCCGGGAACGGGCCCAGGCCGAAGATGAGTACCGGGTTCAGTGCGATATCCAGCAGGACCGACACCAGCAGGAAGCGGAATGGCGTGCGCGAATCACCGGCACCGCGCAGGGCGGCGCTGAGGAAGGCGAACGCGTACAGCGTGGGCATGGCCAGGAAGATGATGCGCAGGTAGGCCTCGGCCAGCGGCAGCGAGGCGGCCGGGGTGCCCATGGCGGCCAGCAGCGGGTGGGCCAGGAACCAGCCGGCGACGGCGATGATCACCGACAGGCCGATGAAGAAGGAGGCACTGGTACCGACCACGCGCCGCGCCTGGGCGATGTCGCGTGCGCCGATGGCCTGGCCGATCAGGATGGTCGAGGCCATGCCGAAGCCGAACACCGAGCCGATCAGGAAGAACATGATGTTGTTGGCGTTGGCCGTGGCGGTCAGCGCCGCCTCGCCGAGGAAGCGCCCGACCCAGACCGCATTCACCGAGCCGTTCAGGGACTGGGCGATGTTGCCGGCCAGGATCGGCAGCGCGAACAGCAGCAGGTTGCGGCCAATGGGGCCGGAGGTCAGGTCAAGCGGCGCTTTGGCCATGGGCTGGTGATCGATTCCCGGGAGGCGCACACTAGCATCAAGCCGGTTTGCGGGGTGTGGCAGTGCATCAGCAACAGCAGGTGGTGTGGGGCGTGGCGCTGGCCTTGATCGTGGCGATGCTGCCCGCATGTTCCATGGACGACCGTCTGGGCGATACCCAGATACGGCCGACCGACCGACCCGAATGCCTGGTGGGAAGCCAGCGCCAGGATCTGGCCTCTGGTGTGAAGCCGTTGATCGGCGGCACCGGCTGCCGGGTCGACCCGGATAACCCGCGTCCCTTGAACCGCCCGGAGTAGTGTCCGCAGATGCATGCGCTTTCCCCGCTGCCGCCCAGTGTCCGCCTGGATATCTGGTTGTGGGCGGCCCGTTTCTTCAAGACCCGAAGCCTGGCCAAGCAGGCCATCGAGACCGGCAAGGTGAGTGTTGCCGGGCAGCGCCCGAAATCCTCGCGCGCGGTGCGTGTGGGTGAGCAGCTGCAGGTGGACCGCGGCGAAGAGCATTTCGAGATCCAGGTGCTGGGCGTGAGCGACCAGCGCGGGCCGGCGCCCGTGGCGCAGCAGTTGTATGCCGAAAGCGAGGCGTCCAAGGCGCGCCGCGCCGAACTGCGTGCGCTGCGCATTGCCGCACGCGATGGATTCCAGCCGCCGGAGCATAAGCCGGACAAGCGCGCGCGTCGGTTGATCCGCGCGCTGGGTGATCTGGACGCGCTTTGAGGGTAGTCGGGCATGGCCCGGCGGAAAGCGTGCGAACCAACGGTTCGCACCTACCAGAGCGCGCGCAGACAGGCGCGTACTCAGGTGGCGTTCGGTTTGCGCCCTGCACGTTGGATCTTCCTTTTCATGGACGATCACCATGTACCTCTGCCGCAGCCTGCTGTGTCTGGCCCTCGCCACCGCCGCCCCGGCGTTCGCCGCCGACATCACCTTCTGGGATACGCAGCAGCGCGGTGGCAACAGCTTCAACGAGAACCCGCCCGACCGTGCTTATTTCCAGGCACTGCGGGCCACCGGCGCGACCTGGGTCCGCTTGAGCCCGGACAAGTGGAAAAGTGCCGGCGGCCGCGATTTCCTGATGGGTGATGCCGACCACTACCAGGGGCTGGTGCAGGCCGACGTGGCCACCCTGCGGCGTGCGCTGGATGACGCAGATGCCTCGGGCCTGAAGGTGGTGCTGGTACCGCTGTCGCTGCCGCTGCTGCGCTGGAAGCAGAAGAACCATGGCGTGGTCGACCAGCGTCTCTGGCAGTCGATGGACAACCACCTGCCGGCGCAGCGCTTCTGGCGCGACCTGGCGGCTGCATTGAAGGGCCACCCGGCGCTGGCTGCCTACAACCTCATCAACGAACCGGCGCCCGAGTACGGCACGACGCTGGCCGAGCATGCGTCGTATGGGGCAATGCAGCAGTGGTATGCCGGTGTGCAGGGCGGCCCACGTGATCTGCGCGTGCTGTACCGCGGGCTGATTGCCAGCGTGCGAGCGGTGGATGCGGACATCCCATTGATGCTGGATGCCGGCTGGTACGCCGCAGCCGATGCACTCACTTACTGGCCGGCGCCGCTGGACGACACGAAGCTGCTGTACAGCGTGCATATGTACGAGCCGTATGCCGCCACCAGTGCGCCCAACCTGAAGCGCGCGACGCCCTTCCGCTATCCCGCCACGGTGCCGTCCGGCGCGGGCAGCGAACGGTGGGACAAGTACCGTGTGCGCACCTACCTGCACCTGCCGATGGACTGGGCGAAGATCCAGGGCGTCGGCGCCAATCGAATCGTGATCGGCGAGTTCGGCTGCATGCGCCGCTGGCCGGATTGCGGTGCCTATCTGCGTGACGTGCTGACCGTGCTCGAGGAGGCGCGGGTGCACTGGGCGTTCTACGCCTTCCGCGAGGATGGCTGGGATGGCATGGATTACGAGCTGGGTGACAAGGCGCTGCCGGAGTCGTACTGGCAGGCGGTGGAGAAGGGCGAGGCGGTGCAGCTACCGCGGTCGATGCAGGCGCCGTTGTTTGCGCCGATCCTGCAGCGGCTGCAGGACGGCGCGCGTTGAAATCACCGCGGCTGTGCCGCGTGCCAACCAAGGTTGGCATCTACCGTGGGGCTGCTCTGGTAGTCGCCCACCTTGGTGGGCGATGTGTTGTATGCCAACCAAGGTTGGCACCTACAAAACACCTCAACCGTGCAGGTCGTAGCGGTCCAGTTCCATCACCCGCGTCCAGGCGGCGATGAAATCCTGCACGAACTTCTTCTCGCCATCGGCGCTGGCATACACCTCGGCCAGTGCCCGCAGCACGGCATTGGAACCGAACACCAGGTCGGCACGCGTGCCGGTCCAGCGTGCGCTGCCATCGCTACGGCCGCGGCCTTCGTAGCTTTCGCGGCCGGTGGCCTTCCACTGCGTGCCCATGTCCAGCAGGTTCACGAAGAAGTCGTTGCTGAGCGTGCCCGGGCGCGCGGTGAACACGCCGTGCTTGCCACCATCGGCATTGGCACCGAGCACGCGCAGGCCGCCTACCAGCGCGGTCATCTCCGGCGCGGTCAGGGTCAGCAGCTGTGCCTTGTCGATCAGCAGCGCCTCGCCCGGCACGCTGTAGGCGCCCTTGAGGTAGTTGCGGAAGCCATCGGCCGCCGGTTCCAGCACCGCGAACGATTCCACATCGGTCTCTTCCTGGCTGGCATCGGTACGGCCCGGGGTGAACGGCACGCTCACCTCATGGCCACCGGCCTTGGCCGCCTGTTCGACGCCCACGCCACCGGCCAGCACGATCAGATCGGCCAGCGACACCTGCTTGCTGCCGCCACCGTTGAAATCGGCCTGCACCTTTTCCAGAGCGGCCAGCACCTTGGCCAGCTGCTGCGGCTGGTTCACCGCCCAGTCCTTCTGCGGGGCCAGGCGGATGCGCGCGCCATTGGCACCACCGCGCTTGTCCGAGCCGCGGAAGGTCGAGGCCGATGCCCAGGCGGTGGACACCAGTTCGGCAACGCTCAGGCCGCTGGCGGCGATCTGCTGCTTCAGTGCAGCGATGTCCTTGGCGTCGATCAGCGGATGGGCGGCTTCCGGCAGCGGGTCCTGCCAGATGAACTGCTCGGCCGGAATTTCCGGACCCAGGTAGCGCGCGCGCGGGCCCATGTCGCGGTGGGTCAGCTTGAACCAGGCGCGGGCGAAGGCATCGGCGAAGGCCTGCGGGTTTTCCAGGAAGTTGCGCGAGATCTTTTCATACGCCGGATCCATGCGCAGCGACAGGTCGGTGGTCAGCATGGTGGGGCGATGCTTCTTCGACGGATCGTGTGCGTCGGGAATCACCGCGTCCGCGTTCTTGGCCACCCACTGGTGGGCACCGGCCGGGCTCTTGGTCAGTTCCCATTCGTTGCCGAACAGGATCTCGAAGAAGTCGTGGCTCCACTGTGCCGGGGTGCGGGTCCAAGTCACTTCCAGGCCGCTGGTGATGGTGTCGCCGCCCTTGCCGCTGCGGAAGCTGCTGGCCCAGCCCAGGCCCTGGTTTTCCAGGTCGGCCGCTTCCGGTTCCTTGCCGACGTTGTCCGCCGGGCCGGCACCATGGGTCTTGCCGAAGCTGTGGCCACCGGCGATCAGGGCGACGGTTTCCTCGTCGTCCATGGCCATGCGGGCGAAGGTATCGCGGATGTCATGCGCGGCCAGCACTGGGTCGGGGTTGCCGTCGGGGCCTTCCGGGTTCACGTAGATCAGGCCCATCTGCACGGCGGCCAGCGGGTTTTCCAGCTTGCGCGAATGCACCTCGCCGTCGGCGTCGTCATCGGACACCAGCACGCCGTGGTCTTCCTGCACGCCTTCGGAGCCATGTGCGTAGCGCACGTCGCCACCCAGCCAGGTGGTTTCGCGGCCCCAGTACACGTCCTGGTCCGGTTCCCAGGTATCCGGGCGGCCGCCGGCAAAGCCCAGCGTCTTGAAGCCCATCGATTCGAGGGCGACGTTGCCGGTCAGGATCAGCAGGTCGGACCACGAAATGGCCTGGCCGTACTTCTGCTTGATCGGCCACAGCAGGCGGCGCGCCTTGTCCAGGCTGACGTTGTCCGGCCAGCTGTTGAGCGGGGCGAAGCGCTGCTGGCCGCGACCGCCGCCGCCACGGCCATCGCCGATGCGGTAGGTGCCGGCGCTGTGCCAGGCCATGCGGATGAACAGGCCGCCGTAATGGCCGAAGTCGGCCGGCCACCAATCCTGCGAATCGGTCATCAGCGCCTTCAGGTCGGCCTTCAGGGCGGCATAGTCCAGGCCCTTGAAGGCCTTGGCGTAATCGAAGCCCGCATCGAGCGGATTGGAGCGGCTGGAGTGCTGGTTGAGCAGATCCACGCGCAACTGGTTCGGCCACCAGTCGCGGTTAGTCGTCGCGTCACCGACGACGGCGTGGTTGAACGGGCACTTGGCTTCGCTTTTCATGGGTGTCTACCTGTGGACTGGCGAAAGGTGGAATCGGGGGAGGCCTGACCACCATAGGCGGCGCCTACCGATGCGTAAATTTGATTGATTCAACCGATGCGATAGTGGCGACCTATCAGGTGCAGGGCTTGGACCGATGTGCGCGATCAACGCTTCAGCAGACCGGCGCCGAGTTTGAGCAGATCGCTGGCGCCGAACTGGCCGTCGCCGTCCTGGTCGAGCGCTCCGCCGAGCAGGCTGCCGAGGCCGCCACCGGCCTGCTGGGTTTCCTGGCCGAGGGCGGAGCTCAGTTCGCTGGCGTTGCCTTGCTGGGCAAAACGCTGGGCCAGGAACGACATGACGATGGGGGCGAGGATGGCCAGCAGCTTGCCGGTGGTGCCGCTGTCCAGACCGGTCTTCTGGCCGAGCAGCTGCGCGGCCTGCGGCTGCTGGCCGCCAAAAACGTGGCCGAGAATGCCGGCGCCGTCGGTCGCGCCGCTGCCACCGCCGCCCATCACCGCGCCCAGGATGCCGCCCAGATCGAAACCGCCGCCGGCGCTGCCGCCAAGGTGGTCGCGTTGCAGGGCATTGAGCAGGGATTGCGCGCCCTGCGGTTCGCTGGCGTTCTGGCCCATGGCGCCCAGCAGCAGGGGCAGGGCACTGCCCACGGCCTGGCTGGTCTGTGCGCTGTCCAGGCCAAGCTGCTGAGATACCTGCTGCAGGCCTTGCCCCTGCTGCAGTTGCTGGAAGAGGGACGCGGCGAGCGATTGCGTATTCATGGCGGTCTCCGTTCAGTGAAGGAAGGACCGCCCGAGCATAACGCTGTGTGCACTACGGGAATGCGAAAGCAGCCGAGCGTGGGCTCGGCTCTACCTGGCCCGCCGACGTCGTTACAACAACGTCTTCAACCGGTACAGCGCCTCCAACGCCTGCTTCGGCGTCAGCTCGTCAGGGTCGATCGCGGCCAGTGCTTCCTGCGCCTTGCTGGCCGGTGCGCTGAACAGGCCGAACTGCTGCGGTGCATCCAGCGCCTGCGGCGAAACCTCGGCGGCATGACTTTCGCCACCACGCTGTTCCAGCTCGGCCAGGCGACGACGGGCCTGGGCCACGGTCGCGCGCGGCAGGCCGGCCAGGGCCGCGACCTGCAGGCCGAAACTGCGGTTGGCCGGGCCATCCTTCACTGCGTGCATGAACACCAGCGCGTCGCCATGCTCGACCGCATCCAGGTGCACGTTTGCGATGCCGCTGCGGCCGCCTTCGTGCTGCTCGTCGGCCAGTGCGGTCAGCTCAAAGTAATGGGTGGCGAACAGGGTGTAGCAGTGGTTCTGGTAGGCCAGGTGGCGGGCAACTGCATCGGCCAGCGCCAGGCCATCGTAGGTGGACGTGCCGCGACCGATCTCGTCCATCAGCACCAGCGAGTGCGCGGTGGCGTGGTGCAGGATGTAGCTGGTCTCAGCCATTTCGACCATGAAGGTCGACTGCCCGCGCGCCAGGTCATCGCCAGCGCCGATGCGGGTGAGGATGCGGTCGATCGGGCCGATCAGCGCACGGCTGGCCGGCACGAAGCTGCCGATGTGGGCCAGCAGCACGATCAGCGCGTTCTGCCGCATGTAGGTCGATTTACCGCCCATGTTCGGGCCGGTGATGACCAGCATGCGACGGTCCGGATGCAGGTCCAGATCATTGGGCTCGAAGGGCTGTTCGCGCACGGCCTCGACCACCGGATGGCGGCCGCGTTCGATCTTCAGGCACGGCTCGGCCTGCAGCTCCGGGCGCGCCCAGTCCAGTGCCTGCGCGCGCTCGGCAAAGGCGGCCAGCACGTCCAGTTCGCTCAGCGCGGCGGCGCACTGCTTCAGCGGTTCCAGCTGGCCGCCAAGGGTGTCCAGCAGCTGCTCGTACAGGAACTTCTCGCGCGACAGCGACCGGTCGCGTGCTGACAGCACCTTGTCCTCGAAGGCTTTCAGTTCTTCGGTGATGTAGCGCTCGGCATTGGTCAGTGTCTGCCGGCGGGTGTAATGCACGGGCGCGCGGTCGGACTGGCCCTTGCTGATCTCGATGTAATAGCCGTGCACGCGGTTGTAGCCCACCTTGAGGGTGGCGATGCCGCTGCTCTCGCGCTCGCGCTGTTCCAGGTCGACCAGGAACTGGTCGGCGTGGGTCGACAGGCGGCGCAGCTCGTCCAGTTCGGCATCGAAGCCATCGGCCAGCACGCCGCCATCGCTCAGCTTCAGCGGTGGCATCTCGGCAATCGCACTGGCCAGCAGGTGTGCGCACTCGTCGTGCTCGCCCAGTGCGGCGTGCAGGGCCTGCAGGCGCGGCGAATCCAGCGGTGCCAGCACCTCGCGCACGGCCGGCAGCAGGCCCAGGCCATCGCGCAGCGTGGAAAAATCGCGCGGGCGCGCCGAACGCAACGCGACGCGGGTGAGGATGCGTTCCAGATCACCCAGGCGACGGAACTGCTCGCGGATGTCGGCATCGCTGCCGCGGTCGATCAGCGTTTCCACCGCGTGGTGGCGCTGCACCAGCACCTCACGCAGGCGCAGCGGACGGTGCAGCCAGCGGCGCAGCAGGCGGCCGCCCATCGGCGTCACCGTGCTGTCCAGCACGCCCAGCAGCGTGTTGCGGGTGTCGCCGTCCACGCGCGTATCCAGTTCCAGATGGCGGCGGGTGGCCGCGTTCATCGCGATTGCTTCGCCGGCCGTTTCCATTGCAATGGAGGTCAGATGCGGCAGGCGCTGCTTCTGGGTTTCTTCCACATAGCCGAGCAGGGCGCCCGCGGCAGCGGTGGCACGCGGCTTGTCGTCGATGCCGAAACCGCTCAGGTCATGCAGCTTGAAGAAGGCCAGCAGCTGGCGGCGGCCACTGTCCGCATCGAACAGCCACGGCGCACGGCGGCGCACACCACTGCGCTGGCGCAGGAAGTCGGGCCAGTTTTCTTCGTCGGGCACCAGCAGCTCGGCCGGCTCCAGCCGCGCCAGTTCCGCTTCCAGCGCGTCATCGGTCTCCACTTCATTGACCAGGAAGCGGCCACCGGCCAGGTCGGCCCAGGCCAGGCCGTAACCCTGCTTCGTGCGGGAAAGCGCCATCAGCAGGGTGTCGCGGCGCTCGTCCAGCAGCGCCTCGTCGGTGACCGTGCCGGGGGTGACGATGCGAACGACCTTGCGCTCGACCAGGCCCTTGGCCAGGGCGGGGTCGCCGATCTGTTCACAGATGGCCACCGATTCGCCCAACGCCACCAGCCGGGCCAGGTAGCCCTCGTAGGCATGCACCGGCACGCCGGCCATGGGGATGGGCGCGCCGCCGGAGCTGCCGCGCTGGGTGAGGGTGATGTCCAGCAGCCGCGCCGCCTTGCGGGCGTCGTCGTAGAACAGCTCGTAGAAGTCGCCCATGCGGAAGAACAGCAGCAGGTCCGGGTAGTCGGACTTGGCTGCGAAGAACTGCTTCATCAGCGGGGTGTGTTCGGCGGACTTGTCTTTGGACATGGGACTCGAAAATCGGGGCAGGCGCCCGCGCCGGGGCGGCGGCAGGCAGCTGCGGAAATGGAGTGGCTATGGTAACGGGTAGGGTGGGGCGCGCGGCACCCGCATGGGCGGCCGGATGGCTGGGCGCGCCCTCACAGCGGGCTCCGGCGCTGGCTATTCCCCCGTCGCCCACGTCCCTCCACTACCCGCCACCGCATCCGCCCCCCCGCCCAGCACCTTGTAAAGCGTCACCCGGTTGGTCGCCTCTGCCAACCGCAGGGTCACCAGATCCTGCTGGGCCGCGTCATCAGTGCGCTGTGCATCCAGCAGTTCCAGCCGGCTGTCGATGCCATTGCGGTAGCGCACTTCGGCCAGGTCACGGGCGCGGGTGGTGGCCTTCACGCGGGCCTGCTGCGCATCGCGCTGCTCATCCACGGTGGCACGCGTGGCCAGTGCATCGGCCACCTCGCTGAAGGCGCTCTGGATGGCCTTTTCGTACTGCGCCACGCTGACGTCCTTGCTGATCTTCGCCTGGTCCAGCGAGGCCTTCAGTGCGCCTGCGTGGAAAATCGGCAGGGAAATGCTCGGTGCGAAGCTCCATTGCTTCGTGCCACTGTCGAACAGGCTGGACAGCGCGTCGCTGCCGCTGCCGGTCGAGGCGGTCAGTGAGATGGTGGGGAAGAACGCGGCGCGCGCGGCACCGATATCGGCGTTGGCGGCCTTCAGCGTGTGCTCGGCGTACAGCACGTCCGGTCGCTGCAGCAGTACCGCAGAAGACAGCTCGGCCGGCAGCGGTGCCAGCGCCACCGCATCGGCATTCCGGGCGGTGGCGGAGGGCAGCAGGTCATCGCGCACCGACGTGCCCACCACCAGATCCAGCGCATTGCGCGCCTGCGCCAGCGAGGTGGTGTAGGCGGCCACGTCGGCACGGGCGCTTTCCACGCTGGCCTGCAGCGAGGCCAGGTCCACGCCGGACAGCAGGCCCTGTGCATGGCGGCGTTCGGTCAGCGCCAGGCTTTCGCGCTGGCTGGCCAGGGTCTGTTCGGCCAGCGCCAGCCGTTGCTGGTAGGCCCCCACGGTCAGCCAGTCGCCGGCCACCTCGGCCACCAGGCTCATGCGCGTGCTGCGCTGGGTCTGCTCGGTGGCCAGCCAGGTCTGCAGGGCCTCGTCCTTCAGGCTGCGGATGCGCCCGAACAGGTCCAGCTCCCAGCTGCTGAAGCCCACCTGCGCGGTGGCGCTGCGGCTGACCTCGCTGCCGGTGCCTGTGGTGTTGCTGCGCGCGGCGCTGTGGCTGGCCGTGGCATCCACGCTGGGCAACAGATCGGCGCGCTGGACGCGGTACTTGGCGCGCGCGGCTTCGATGTTGAGCATGGCCACGCGCAGGTCGCGGTTGTTGTCCAGCGCCAGCGCGATGACCTGCTGCAGCTGCGGGTCAACGAACACCGAGCGCCATTCCAGCCGCGCCACCGGCACTGCATCGTCGGCTACCGCCACACTGGGAGTGCTGCCGAAGCTTTCACGCACCGGGGCACCCGGGCGCTGGTAGGCCGGTGCCATGCTCACGCATCCACTCAATGCGGCGGCACAGGCCAATGCCAGTGCAGCGCTGTTGAAGATCGAACGGTTCATGCTTTCACCTCCGCATCGGCATCATCGTGGGGCTCGCCCTCGGCCGGGCGTGGCCTGGACGGGAACAGGGTGCGCACCACCACGTAGAACAGCGGTACGAAGAAGATGCCCAACGCGGTGGAGGCCAGGGTGCCGCCGAACACACCAGTGCCCAGCGAATGGCGGCCACCGGAGCCGGCACCGCTGCTGATCACCAGCGGCAGTACGCCCAGCATGAAGGCCAGCGAGGTCATCAGGATCGGCCGCAGGCGCAGTCGTGCCGCCTGCAGGGTGGCCTGCACCAGGCTCATGCCCTTGTCTTCCAGTTCCTTGGCGAACTCCACGATGAGGATGCCGTTCTTCGCGGCCAGTCCCACCGTGGCCAGCAGGCCCACCTGGAAGTACACATCGTTGGACAGGCCGCGCACGCTGGTGAACAGCAGCGCGCCGACGATGCCGATCGGCACGGCCAGCATCACCGAGAACGGAATAGACCAGCTTTCGTACAGCGCGGCCAGGCACAGGAACACGAACAGCAGCGATACCGCGTACAGCAGCGGTGCCTGCGCACCGGCCTGGCGTTCCTGGTAGGACAGGCCCGACCACGCTGCGCCGAACTGGCCGTCGAGCTGGCCGACCAGGGTTTCCATCTCGGCCATTGCTGTGCCCGAGCTCACGCCATCGGCGGCCTGGCCACTGATCGCCATCGATGCGGTGCCGTTGAAGCGGGTGAGCGCGGACGGCGCGTAGCTCCAGCCGCTGCTGGAGAACGCTCCGAAGGGCACCATCTGGTTGTTGCTGTTGCGCACCGACCAGCGTTCGATGTCCTGCGGCAGCATGCGCGCGGTGGCCTCGCCCTGCACATAAACCTTCTTGATGCGGCCGCGGTTGACGAAGTCGTTGACGTAGGTGCTGCCCAGTGCGGTGGACAGGGTGGCGTTGATATCGCTCTGCGCCAGATCCAGCGCACCGGCCTTGGCATCGTCTATCTTCACGTCGAACGTCGGTGCATCTTCCAGGTTGTCATAGCGCACCGACTGCACCACATCGCTTTTGGCGGCCAGTGCCAGCAGCTGCTCGCGGGCCTTCACCAGTGCATCGTGTCCGGCACCGCCCACGTCCTGCAGTTCCAGCGAGAAGCCCGCGCTCTGGCCCAGGCCAGGAATGCCGGACGGCGCCATGGCGAAGATCTGTGCATCGCGGAAGCGCTGGGCCATGGCCATCGTGATGCGCTGGCCGATGCTGTTGGCGTCGGCATCGCGCTCGTCCCAGTCCTTCAGCTTGACGAAGCCCATGCCCGAGTTCTGGCCGCTGCCGCCCATGCTGAAGCCGGCCACGGCCATCACCGTGTCCACTTCCGGCTGCTGTCGCACGTAGTCGGACATCTGCTCGATGACCTTCAACGTCTGCTGCTGGGTGGCGCCGGACGGCAGCTTCACCTGCACCATCAACATGCCCTGGTCCTCCTCGGGCAGGAACGAACTGGGCAGGGTGTAGAACAGCGCGCCCATCAAGGCCAGCACCAGCACGTAAGCGGCAATGCCGATGCGGCGGTGCTTCAGCACGCGGCCTACGCCGTGCTCGTAGCGTTCCGCATTGCGGTCGAAGAAGCGGTTGAAGCGGCCGAAGAAGCGCGCCAGCAGACCGGGCGATGAGGTGTGGCCGCCCTTGCCGATCGGCAGCAGGATGGTCGCGCACAGCGCCGGGGTGAGGGTCATCGCCACCAGCACCGACAGGATCATGGCGGAAGCAATCGTGACGGAGAACTGGCGGTAGATGGCGCCGGTGGAGCCGCCGAAGAACGCCATCGGCAGGAACACCGCGGTCAGCACCAGAGCGATGCCCACCAGCGCCCCGGTGATCTGTCCCATCGATGCGCGGGTCGCCGCGCGCGGCGACAGCCCTTGCTCGCTCATCAAGCGTTCGACGTTCTCCACCACCACGATGGCATCGTCCACCAGCAGGCCGATGGCCAGCACCATGGCGAACATCGACAGCGTGTTGATCGAGTAGCCCAGCAGCGACAGCACACCGAAGGTGCCCATCAGCACCACCGGCACGGCGATGGCGGGAATCAGCGTGACCCGCCAGTTCTGCAGGAACAGGTACATGATCGCCACCACCAGCACGATGGCCTCGATCAGGGTCTTGACCACTTCCTCGATGGAGATCTGCACGAACGGCGTGGTGCTGTAGGCCACGTGGTAGCCCAGCCCGGTGGGGAAGTAGGGCTGCAGTTCGGCCAGCTTGGCGTCCACCGCCTTGGACACGTCCAGCGCGTTGGCGCCGGAGGCCAGCTCGATGCCGAGGCCGGCGGCGGCCTTGCCGTTGAACTGGCTGACTGCGGAATAGCTTTCGCTGCCCAGGGTGACGGTGGCCACGTCGGACAGGCGCACGTCGGCGCCGTTGGCGCTGGACTTCACCACGATGGCCTGGAACTGCTCGACGGTCTTCAGCCGCGAGCGCGCGGTGACCGTGGCGCTCAGCGACTGACCTTCGACGGCAGGCAACGCGCCCAGCGAACCGGCGGTGACATCGCTGTTCTGTGCCTGGATGGCGGCGGTCACGTCCGAGGGCATCAGCGAATAGGTGCGCAGCTTCTCCGGGTCCAGCCAGATGCGCATGGCGTACTCGGAGCCCATCACCTGCACGTTGCCGACGCCGCTGACCCGGCTCAGCGGATCCTGCAGCGAAGACACCATGTAATCGGCAATGTCGGTGCCGTCCATGCTGCCGTCATCGGAGGTGAAGGCGAGCACCATGAACAGGTTGCCCGAGGATTTGCTGACCGTGACGCCGGTGCTCTGCACCGCATCGGGCAGCAGCGACTGCGCCTGCTGCAGCTTGTTCTGCACCTGCACCTGGGCGGTGTCCGGATCGGTACCCGAGGCGAAGGTGAGGGTAACGTTGGCGCTACCCGACGAGCTGCTGCTGGACGACATGTACATCAGGTTGTCCAGCCCGGTCATGTTCTGTTCGATGACCTGGGTGACCGAGTTCTCGGTGGTTTCCGCCGACGCACCGGTGTAGGTGGCGCGGATGGACACGCTGGGCGGGGCGATGTCCGGGTACTGTTCCACCGGCAGCGTATACACGGCCAGCATGCCGGCCAGGGTGATCACGATGGCGATCACCCAGGCGAAGATGGGGCGGTCGATGAAGAAGCGCGACATGGCTCAGTCCTTCGCCGCAGCGGTGCTGGCGGTGCCCGCGGCGGCTGGTGCAGCGACTGCCACCTTCACCGCCTGGCCTGCACCGACTTTGCTGCCGCCTTCGGTGATCAGCTGCTCGCCGGCCTTCAGGCCGCTGCTGACCACCCATTGATCGCCGCGCGCGGCGCTGGTCTGGATCACCCGCTCGACCACCTTGCCGTCGGTGCCGACCAGCTTCACCTGCGCCTCGCCCTTGGTGTTGCGGGTCACTGCGGTCTGCGGCACCAGGATCGCGTTGGGGTCCACCGCCATCGGCAGCACGGCGCGCACATAGGTGCCCGGCAGCAGCAGGCCTTCCGGGTTGGGCACGGTGGCGCGCAGGGTGACGTTGCCGGTGCCGGTATCAACGGCGGTGCCGACCACCTCCAGGCTGCCGGTGTGGGCATAGGTGCTGCCGTCCTCCAGCACGATGCGCACCTGCGCCTTGCCATCCACCGCCTGCAGCGCGCCGCTGTCCAGCTGCTTGCGCAGGGCCAGCAGCTGCGCGCTGGTCTGGCTGACATCCACGTGGATCGGGTCCAGCTGCTGGATGGTTGCCAGCGCGGTGTCCTGGCCGGCGCTGACCAGCGCGCCCGGCGTGTAGGTGGAGGTGCCGATGCGGCCGGAGATCGGTGCGGTGACCCGGGTGTAGTCCAGATTGATCTTCGCGGTCTGCAGCGCAGCACGTGCGGCCTCCACGGCGGCCTCGTTGGCGCGCAGCGTGGCCTGCGCATCGTCGGCATCCTGCCGGCTCACGGCATCGGCATCGACCAGGTTGCGGTAGCGCTCGGCCTTGGGCCGCGAAGACAGAACGGCCGCTTCGGCCTGCGCCAGCGTGCCCTTGGCGCTGTCATAGGCGGCCTGGTAGGTGCGCGGATCGATCTGGTACAGCAGCTGCCCGGCCTCGACCTGCGTGCCCTCGGTAAACGCCCGCGAGCGGATGATGCCGCCCACCTGCGGGCGGACATCGGACACCATCGCTGCCACGGTGCGCCCGGCCAGTGACTGTTCCACTGCCAGCGACTGGGTGGCCACGGGCGTGGTGACCACTTCAGCGGTGTGCTGCTGCGGTGCCTGTGCGGGTGAGCAGGCTGCCAGCGCCACGGCCAGCGCAGAGGCCGGCAGCAGCTGCCAGGGCAGGTGGAACGGACGACGGCGATCGAACACAGGCATCGGGCTAACCCACGGCTATTTCTGAGGCTTGCCATGGTCGGTGCGAAATTCGCAGCAATTTAGGAGATCGCCTGAACAAAGCCCTTTTCCCTTGCAATGGGCCGGGCCGATGCGGCTAAGTAGTGTCCACCGATGCCGATGCTGCTGTGCCGATGAAACTGGGTACGCCCGCCAAACTGTTCCTGCTCGTGCTGACCGCGTGCGCCGTGGTGCTGGCGGTGAACGGCGTCGTCGGTCGCTACCTGTTCGAGCGCGGGTTCCTGGGGTACCTGAACGAGCAGGGCGAATCGCGCATGCGCGAGGTGCTGCCGCAGGTGGAATCCGCCTACGACCGCGAAGGCAGCTGGGAATTCGTGCGCGGCCACAACGAGGTGTGGTTCGAGCTGATGCGGCCCACGTGGGTGCCGGTTGCGGGCAACCTGCGGGCGCCGCCGGTATCGGACCAGACCGGCGCGGTGCCGCGCTTTGCCCTGCTGGATCTGCAGGGGCAGTTCCTGGCCGGTAACCCGCAGGCCACGCTGGACGCCATCAAGCTGCCCGTTGCCCGACGCGACGGAGGGCAGGTGGCCTGGCTGGTGATGATCCCCTTCGAGAAGGCCATCGCTGCGGGCGACGTGCGCTTTTCCCGTGAGCAGTCGCGCGGGCGCTGGGTGAACGGCATTACCTCGGTGTTGATTGCCGCACTGCTGGCGTGGCTGCTGTCACGCGCGCTGCTGCGCCAGGTGGGCGGACTTACCGGTGCCATCCACCGCCTGGCTGCCGGTGATTTCAGTGCGCGTGCCGCACGCACCGGCAACGATGAACTGGGCCGGCTGGGGCAGGACATCAACCGCCTGGCCGACACGCTGGAAGACACCGAACGCAACCGGCGCAGTTACATGGCCGATATTTCGCACGAACTGCGCACGCCGCTGACCGTGATGCGTGCCCAGCTGGAAGCCATCCAGGATGGCATCCGGCCGATGACCCCGGAAACGCTGGCCACGCTGCAACGGCAGGTGCAGCAGCTGGGCAAGCTGATTGACGACCTGCACGATCTGGCGCTGACACAGGCCGGTGCGCTGGCGTACCGCTCCACGCCGCTGGACCTTGATGCGGTGCTGCAGCTTGCCGTGGACAGCATGCGTGTCCGCCTGGCCGATGCCGGCCTGCAACTGCGGGCGATGCCGGCGGCGCAGCCGTGCCCGGTGAACGGTGACGAGCGCCGCCTGCAGCAGCTGTTCGCCAACCTGCTGGAAAACAGCTTGCGCTACACCGACGCGGGCGGGCAGGTGGTGGTGGCCGTGCAGCGCGAGGGGGATACGGTGCGCGCCATCATTGAAGACAGTGCACCGGGCGTGGACGAGGACAAGCGCGGGCGCCTGTTTGAACGCTTCTACCGTGCCGAGGAATCGCGCAACCGCGCCAGCGGCGGCAGCGGCCTGGGCCTGGCGATCTGCCGCAACATTGCCCAGGCCCATGGTGGCACGCTGCATGCCGAAGCCTCTGCGCTGGGCGGCCTGCGCGTGGTGCTGACCCTGCCGGTGCGCGCATGAGTACCGGAGTGGGCAATGGCCAATGCATCCTGGTGGTGGAGGATGAGCCGGAACTGGCGCGCCTGGTGCAGGACTACCTGCATGCCAGCGGTTACCGCAGCGAATGGGTTGCCGATGGCGCCAACGTGATGGCCGCCTACGCGCGCGTACAGCCGGCGCTGGTGCTGCTGGATCTGATGCTGCCCAATCGTGATGGCATCGCCCTGTGCAGGGATCTGCGTGCGGTGGGCGAGGTGCCGGTCATCATGGTCACTGCGCGGGTGGAAGAGGTAGACCGCCTGCTGGGCCTGGAGGTGGGCGCCGATGATTACATCTGCAAGCCGTTCAGCCCGCGCGAGATGGTGGCGCGGGTCGGTGCCGTGCTGCGTCGTGCCGGTACGCGAGGTGCCGTGGCCGCCGGGCCGGCGCCCGGGCTGCAGCTGGACGAGCCCGGTGGCCGCGCGTCGCTGCATGGCCAGTGGCTGGACCTGACGCCCGTGGAGTTCCGCCTGCTGCGGACGCTGACGGCATCGCCGGGCCGCATCTGGTCGCGTGACCAGTTGATGGACCATCTGTATTCCGACCATCGCGTGGTGGCTGACCGCACCGTGGACAGCCATGTGAGGAATCTGCGGCGCAAGCTGATGGAGGGTGGCGGCAGTGACTGGATCAAGTCCATCTACAGCGTGGGCTTCCGCTGGGATGTGTAGGTCGACGGTCGGGCCTTCGCGCCAGTGGCAGTTTGACGGAGTGTGATTCCTGCAGGGCTCATGCAAGGGAAGGGCAGAGCCCGCTCACCGCTCCATCTGGTAACGGCCCATCACCCCACGCACCGCCTTCTCCAACCGCTGCCAATCCACCCGCATCACGCGCGCGTAGTGCATCTCCACGGCAATCCCTCGCTCCACATCCACCCAGGAATGGCGGCACATCGCCACACGGTCTCCGTTTGACCGCACCAGCACCCGCCGCTCCATCAGCAGCCCATCCGGCAGGTACTCGGAAGGGTCGCAGCTGATGAACGTCCTCAACTGTCCATCGCCAGCGCGGGCCACATACCAATCGGGCTCTACCTGGCGCATCTCGGCGGCCACGCGCGACCGGTCAACCGCGTATTGCGTCAGGCCCTGGCGCGGTGCCAGCGCCACGCGTTCCGCCAGGCTCTGTGCCGAACCGCTTCCAATGTGCTGCGCCAGATACTCCGCAGTTCGCGCCTGCCCCACATACCGGAACTCAACCGACACCTGCCGGTAGCCGTCCTCCGGCGTGCGGAACGGGTAATCACCCGGTGGCGGCGCGTCGAAGTCCGGCCACATCACCGTAAGCACCACCGCGCCATCGGCAAACGGGGCAATCTGGTTGTAGTAGAGATTGGCCGGGAACGCGAACCGGTAGGGGCCTACACTGGCTTCCACCGGCTCCACTGTGTACGTGCGGCCTTCCACCGTGCGAGGGCGGGTGTGGCCCTTCAATATGGGGCCGATGTCTTCATCCTTGCCCTTGAATGGCGCCCGCGTGCAGGCGGTGGCGGCCAACACGGCCACCATCGCCACGCGGGCGTACCGGTAAAGCGGTGCGCTGCTCATACCCAATATCCTTGCTGGACCGAGATGCTGTAGCGGGCCGAACGCCCGCGTTGGAATGCAGGGCTTACGGCTGCCCTTGCACCCGCTCGCCCGCCATCAGCGTCAGCGACAACACGGCCTGCAACAAGCCTTCCATATGCCGCTCGCCGAGGTACTCGTGCGGTGCGCCATTCTGCCGCGAGCGCTCGCAGGCCAACGCCATCTCCGCCACGGTACGTAGGCCGATGATCGCGCAATCGGCATCGGCCAACTGCAGGCGGCGGCCGGGACGGAGGTTGTGCTCCGGCCACGGTTGCCCATTGGAGGCCGCACCCGCGCTGATGCGCTTCAGTGTGGCGACAAACCCATTGGAATCAGGCGTGTGCTCATCATCGTGATCCGTGTTGGCCGGATCGTGCTGGATCTTCAAACCGGGGAGTTTCGTTGCGCTCATGGCAGTGCTCCGTGCAGGGAAACGACAGAGCCACCGATGAAGGTGGCGGACGGTGCGTGTCTCGAAAACCGGTGAACGATCAAGCCGGCGGGTCAAGGGACCCCCACGCACCGCCCGCCATGGAGCGCGAACGGATTACCAACGGAAAGGTGGCGGACGATGCGTGGCTCGAAAACCGGACAACACCCAAACCGGCGGGACCGAAGCCCCCCACGCAACGTCCGCCATTGAACAACGCGAACGTGCTGTCAGCCGACGCCAAATGAGGCTTGCGCCGGATATGGGCTTCCGATGCCCGTGCCATCGCGTGTCAGCTGGCATGCCAAGGTGTACTCGCACGAATGCGGCATGCCAATAAGCTGAAGCCCTAAGCGACTGTAGGTATTGACGCCTGTTGCGTGGCTGCATGCTGACCATTGCGCTGCACGGCGGTGGCGCAATGGATTACACGACTCGCAGGAAATTTCAGTTTCAAATGCGATTGGACGCACATCGCGTGTCTACGTGAATCGTCTGATCGCGTCATGGCTGATTCCATGTTGATCGACGCGCTGGCGGGCTGCCGGGGATTGTGGGTTGCCGGCCAGCGGCCGGCACTACCGTGGGCTCGCGGCGGGTTGCCGGCCAGCGGCCGGCACTACCTTTTGCCAGCTCTCTCTGCATCCGCTTGTTCCGGCCGCAGCGTGATGTTCGGGTGGCCGGCGAAAACTTCCATCACGATCTCGAAGTAGGTCTGGCCTTCGCCTCGCTGCAGTGCCTCAAGCTGCTGACCGATCGCATCGGTGTTGAATGTGCCGGGCTGCTGCAGCTTTGCCTGCAGCCACGCGCGGGTGGCGTCCACGCCCAGCGCCGTGCGGCTGTGGTCCATATCGCGCCAGACCACGGTGGCGGTGGTGTGCCCGGCCAGCGCGCCGTAGCCGCCGTACAGCAGGTCGTCCAGCGCATCCAGGCTTGGCCCGAGCTGCCAGTCTTCGCCAGCCATGAATACACGGTTGATCTCGGCATACAGGCTGTCGATGCCGGTGATGGCGTGTCCTTCGATCTGGAGATGCAGGCTCATGCGTTCACTCTAATGCAGGGCATGCGCGGTGCACACGCACGCCTCGCAACGCTGAACCGCGCATGCACGTTCAGGCGGCAGTGACCTGTATTTCACCTTCGGTTGCCGTGGCCAGCGGGAGACTGGGCCCATACCCGGAACACAGGAGATCGCCATGAATACTTCCCTTCGCGTACTGCTGCTGGGCAGCCTGTTGGCGGCTTCGTCGGTGGCGGGCGCACAGAGTTATGGCCCGCGCGATGAAGGCCGCAAGTTCAACGATGGCAGCCGCGTGGTCTGCAAGAACGTGGAAGTGCAGCGCAACTCGCGTGACCCGAACCGCATTGCCGGTACGGCAACCGGTGCGGTGGTAGGTGGCCTGCTGGGCAACCAGGTAGGCGGCGGCAACGGCAAGAAGATTGCCACCGTGGCCGGTGCCGTAGCCGGTGGCGCGGCGGGCCGCCAGATCCAGGGCAACCACCAGAGCAAGACCGGTGACCGCGTGGTCGAGCGCCGCTGCGAGCGCGTCTACCGCTAGGCCACCGCACTACCCGATACCCGCTCCCTTCCACGATGCGGTACCTCGAACGCCGGCCCCCAGGGCCGGCGTTTGTCGTTGTGGGCGGGCGTATCGCCAGGGGCGCCGTGGCCCCTATACTGCGCCAAACTCCACGGATGAATGCCCAGTGAACGAATCACCTCCTGCCGAAGCTGCGATGGCCGTGCGTGAAACTGAAGCGGCGCAGGAGGCGGGCACGCGCTTTGGCCGGCTGCGCGAGCGCACGGATGAGCTGGAACTGTTCATTTCCGGTCTGTTGGCCTTTGCGCTGCTGGCGGTGCCGGGCTATCTGTTCGACGCCTGGGCGCGCAGCAGCCTGCATACCGAGGGGCTCTACTTCCAGGTGCTGTGGTTCGCCTTCAGCATCAGCGTGGGCATGTGCTATGTGCTGGCCGTGGCGCTGATCGCGCACCTCACCGTGCGCGGCTACTGGATCGGCCTGGTCGGCCTGAAATCGCACTTCCCCAAGGGCATCGACTGGGACCACCTGCCGAAGATGGGACCGGTGACACGGGCCTTCATGCGCGCGCGCGACAGCGGGCTGGACGGCAGCATCCAGCGTGCCGACCGGTTGGCCACCATGCTGTTTTCCACCACGTTGATGTGCGTGCAGACCCTGGCCGGCACGCTGGTGATGGCGATCATCATTCTCGGCGTGGCCATGCTGGTCGGTGCGGCGTTCGGCGGTTCGGAAACCGCAGCGGTGGTCTTCGTCTGCGTGGTGCTGGCGGGCCTGCTGGTGGTGGGCGTGTTGCCGGCACTGTTGGAGAAATCCATCGCACGCCGGCAGGCGCGCGGTCGGTCGACTGAACGACAGCAACGCGTGCTGCAATGGGTGCTGGCCACCCTGCAGCGGGTGCCGCTGATGCGCCTGATCCAGACCATGCAGCTGACGATGCAGAGCAACCTGCGCTCGCGCTTCTTCATGCTGGCCTACATGGGGGCGATCATGGTCGCGATGATGCTGGGCGGCCTGCAGGTGGCGGATTCGGTGAGCTTCTCGCTGTTCAACCGCTACCAGATCGTCACCGAGGACGCGGTTGACCACGGCATGCTGAGCGCGCACTACGAATCGATGCGCTCTGCCCACGACCAGCTGCTGATCTTCCCGATGATTCCCTCGGACGTCGTCAGCGGTTCGCAGCTGCGGCTGTTCATTCCGCACCGCCCGCAGCGCGACAACGAGGTGGCGCGCACGCGCTGCCCGCAGTTGCCGCAGGGACGCAACGAGGCCAGCGGTGCGGTGGCCGCCACGGCAGCGGTGGACTGCCTGGCCCAGCTCTGGGTCGTGCAGTTGGACGGCAAGCCGGTGGACGTGCGCACCTTCGTGCCGATGGAACGACGTGACCTCGACATGCGTGGGCTGGCCGGCTACCTGCCGATGGCCGGGCTGTCGCCGGGCCGGCATGATCTGCACCTGCTGTGGAACGGCGACGGCCCGGAGCGCGGCGCCAGCCGACGCCGCGAATACTTCATCCCATTCTGGTACGCGCCCGATCCCTGACCGGGGAGCCGTGCAGGCGCCAGACGGCGAGCGTGCCGTAGAGCACCAGCAGCACGCCGAGAGTGACCAGTTCGTGGCTGACGTCGGCCAGGCGCGCATCCATCTGGGTCAGGCGCACCATCACGTTGATGCCCGAGGTGGTGGGCAGCAGCTGCGACAGCCAGACCAGCGGCTGCGGCGTCATCATCGAAGGCCATGACAGGTTGGCCAGGAAGAACAGCGGGATGGACGTGGCGATGATGTATTGGAAGGCGCGCTCGCGCGTGCGGAAGAAGCTGCCGACGAACAGGCCGAACGCTACGGTGGCGGCGATGAACAGCGCACCGCCGAACAGCTGGCCGAGCGGATTGCCGCCGCGCGGATAGTCCTGCACCCAGGCGGTGAACCCGGCGTAGTAGAACAGCCCGAACAGACCAATGAGGCCGAAGCCCAGGGCCATGCCGAGCAGCGTGGGAAGATCGAAACGCAGCCGCCGCCCCAGCAGCAGGCGGCGCCCGCCGAGCAGTACGCCGATGCCCATCAGCAGGGTCTGGTGCACGATCAGTTCGGCCACGCCAGGCACGATGGCGCTGCCGTAGCCTTCCTGGGTGTTGTACAGCGGGCGCTGCACCAGGGTGACCGGCGGTGCCTGTGGCACGCCCATGAAGGCGGCCTGGGTGACCGCTGCCGAGCGCGCGAGCGCGCCCAGTGCATCGGCCACGCTGCCCAGCACCCAGCTGGCGCGGCCGAGATAGGCGCCATTGCCGAGCAGCACGAGCTTTGCCGGATGCCCACGCAGGATGTCGCGTTCCAGATGGGCCGGAATCAGCACGATGCCTTCGGCCTGGCCGGCTTCCAGCTGTCGGCGCGCGCTGTCGATATCGGTGGGTTGGCCGACCACATGGGCCACGCGCAGGGCATCGAGCGTGCGCAGCAGTTCGCGGCTGGTGGCACTGTGGTCTTCGTCCACCACCAGCACCGGCAGGTTACCTGCCACCTGGTGCCGATAGGCAGCCGGGTAGAAGAACGAGTACAGGATGACCGCGCCCACCATCACCACGATGGCGTAGCGGTCCAGCAGTACCGCCAGCAGCGTCTGCCGCAGGCTGGCCCAGACCGCGCTCATGTGCTGGCCGCCGACTGTGCTGCCTGTGGGCTGCGGGCGAAGGCGAGCAGGCGCCAGCCGCCCAGGCCACCGGCAACGACGATCATCAGCAGCAGCGTGCCCAGTGGCCACAGTGACACCGCCAGCGGCGCGCCGACGAACTGCTGCTGGGTCTGCAGCTTGATGTACGCGCTGAGCGGCAGCAGCAGATGCCAGACGCGGGTGAACAACGGTGCATCGATGACCGGGAAGGTGGCGCTGGAAAAGGCCAGCGCGGTACCGATGCTGAGGCCGACCGCGGACAGCGCCGTGCCCATGTCACGGGTGACGCCGACGAAGAACAGCGCATAGGTGGCCGTGGCCAGGTAGAACAGCGGCTGGGCGAGCAGCAGCAGGCCGACGCTGCCGGCAATGCCGTCGCCGCGCAGCCAGGCCAGGTAGGCCACGCCGAGGGCGCCGTACAGCGAAAACAGCAGGACGTAGGGCGCGATCTTGCCGGCCATCGCCGCCCACGGCGTATGGCCCAGCCAGCCGGGCAGGGTGCCATCGCGGATTTCGCGGCCCAGGCTGCCTGCCACGGCAAGCGCCAGCACCAGCGACAGCACGGCCGGGAAGATCAGCGGCAGCAGGAACAGCTCATAGCTGCGCGCGGGGTTGTAGAGGATGTCGGACTGCACGGCGATGGGGGCGGCCCGCAGTTTGCCGGGGCCGACCTGCAGCGCGATGCGCTCGCGCAGCAGGCGTGCGTTCCAGGCGGCCACCGCATCGGCGATGTCGCGCGCGGCGGATTGGCCGGTGGTCATGTAGGTGGCGTTGTAATAGGCGAACACCGTGCCTTGCTGGCCGCGCAGCGCCTGCCGGGTGAGGTCGCGCGGTACCAGCACGATGGCATACACCTCCAGCTGCCGCAGCTGCGCGCGGGCGGCGTCGAGATCCACCGGCTGGCTGGCCACGCGCACGCCGGGGCTGGCATCGAGCATGCGCAGCAGCAGGCGGCTGTCGCTGCTGTGGTCCAGGTCGACCACGGCAATGGGCACATCGCGCATGACCGAGGGGCTCAACATCCAGGCCATCAGCACCAGCATCAGCAGCGGCAGCACGGTGACCAGCAGCAGATCGGCACGGTTGCCACGCAGCGTGCGCAGTTCACGCCGCCAGGAGGCAGCGAAGCCGCCGTTGCCCGTGGTCAGTGCTGGGGCCATGCGAACAGCACGCTCATGCCGGGGCGGAAGCCCTCGATGCGGCGTACCGGGCGCACCCGCACCTCGAAGCTGCGGACGTCGTAGCCGGAGGACTGGCGGGTGGTGCGCCAGGTGGCGTAGTCGCCCGCGGGGTTGATGAAATACACCTTGAATTCGGCGTCCTGGTCGAGCGCCGGGATGTTCCCGCGCAAGGTGCTGCCCACCTGCAGGCCCTGCATCTGCGATTCGCGCAGGTTCACCGACACCCACATGCGGTCGATATCGACCAGGGTGAACACCGGGTAGCCGGCCGGCACCAGTTCGCCGGGGTCGGCCATGCGCTTGTTGATCTCGCCGGCCACCGGCGCGCGGCCCTCTACTTCGGCGCGCGCGGCGTCGACCTCGGCCACGGCCCCCTGGGCCTGCTGCACCTGCCCCTGCGCAGCACGCTTGTCCTGTTCGCGGGCACCGGCCAACGCCATGTCGTACTGGGCGCGCGCGGCGCGTGCCAGTTCGCGTGAACTGCTGGCCTGGGCCTGGGCTTCGTCGCGCTTCTGCCGGGTCATCACCCCTTCGTTGAACAGGTTCTGCACGCGGCGGGCGGTGGCCTCGGCCAGGCCGGCACCGGCCTCGGCACGCTTCCAGTTGGCCTCGGCGGCGCGGATGTCCTCGCTGCGTGCGCCTGCGTCGGCTTTGTCGGCCAGCGCCTTTGCGGCAGCCAGGGCGCCCTGTGCCTGCTGTTCCTTGGCGGCCACTTCCGGGCTGTCGAGCAGGAACACGATCTGCCCGGCCTGCACGCGGTCGCCTTCGCGCACCTTCAGTTCGGCCACGCGCGCGGTGATCTTGGCGGCAACGTTGAGCGTATCGGCATCCGCCATGCCCTGCAGCTGGTCGGCCGGGCGACGCCAGGCCAGCCACAGGCCCAGTATCACCACAAGCAGCAGCACCACCAGCAGGATCACGCCGATGCGGCGCTTGCCCGGCGGGGTGGTGGATTCGTCGTGCAATACATCACTCATGGTCGATCACCTCGTCCGCACGGTGCCGATAATCCTCGAAACGGTCCATCTGTCCACTGATCTCCAACAACTGCGCCAGCGCGATGTCGTACTGGTAAGCCGCCTGTGCGCGCTCGACGCGGGCGCCGCCCACGCCCAGCCGCGCATCGATCACATCCAGCGAGGTGGCCTGGCCTTCGCGGAAGGCCAGTTCCTGCAGGCGCAGGTTTTCCTGTGCCTGCGCAATGCTGCTGTCCAGCAGTACGAACTGCTGGCGCGCGCTCTCCAGTTCGTTCCATGCCTTCTGCACGCCCAGCGCCACCTGGTTTTCGGCTTCGCGCAGGCCGGCTTCGGCCTGTTCCTGCTGTGCGCGTGCTGCGCTGATCTGCGCCGGCCGGGAGCTGGGCGAAAGGAACGTGTACTTCAGGCCGATGCCGAAGGCCCAGTCCGGGTCGGTCAGCATTTCGTCGCGGCGGCGGAAATCGTATTGACCGAAAGCGAAGATCTGTGGTTTCAGTTTGGCCTGCTGCACGCGCACGCCCTGTTCGGCCTGGGCGACCATCGCCTGCAGGCGCCGGATCTGCGGCTGCCGCGCCTGCGCGGTGCGCTGGAAGCTGGCGACCGGTTCCAGCGGTGCGCGCTGCACGAACAGCGGCGAGAGCGGCTGGACGTCGCCGCCGCTGCGCAGCAGGGTGGCCAGGGCGGCCTTCAGGGTGGCCAGGTCGCTGACGGTCTTCTGGTACTCCCGTTCGGCCTTGTCGCGGGCCACGGTGACCTGCAGGCGCTGGGCGCGGGTGGCAAAGCCCTCGCGTTCCAGCTTTTCCGCATCGGACAGATGGCGGTTGAGGCCATCGCGCACGTCACGGCGCACCTCCACGGCCTGTTCGGCCAGGCGCTGCCCGAAATAGGCCTGGGCCAGTTGCACGGTGAGTGACTGGCGCTGCGCTTCGCGTTCGGCGCTGGCCTGTTCACTGGCGGCGCTGGCCGCGCGCTGTGCCGCAGGAATGACGCCGCCGGTGTACAGCGGCAGCACGGCGGTCACCACCGGGCGGGTGCGCCAATCGCGTTCGGTAAAGGTGAGCGGCGAATCGATGCCGTAGGCCTCGGCCACCGGCGCCAGCGAGCCCAGGGGCAGGGTGAGCGTTTTCTGGAACTGCAGGCGCCGCACTTCGCCGGTTATCTCGGGCAGGCGCAGCAAGCGCGTGGCTTCCTGCAGTTCTTCCTTGTTGCGCACGCTGGCATCGGCTGCGGCCAGTGCGTCGGAAACCTGTTCCAGCCGCTGCCGCGCCTGTTCCCACTGCAGTGCAGGCGCGACCACGCTACCGGGAGGTGCCTGGGCAAAGCTGGGCGCCGACAGCAGCGCGGTGCAGAACAGCAGCGAACAGCCTGTCCGGTGCCATCGTGGGAGGGGACGATGCAGGTGCACGTCGGGGCCGTCATCCGTAAAGGGTCCGGCAAAAACTAGTGGATGTGCCGTGAAGCCGTTGTAGGTGGGGCAGGGTGGACGGGTCAGCGCAGTGAGCCCGCCGCAGCGCTGCGCAACGCCTGGGTGATCTGCTGCAGCGTGTGCGAACGCACGGCCGCGTGCTGCCAGTAGAGCGGTACGTCCAGCCAGCGGCGCGGCTCCACGATCACCACTTGGTTGGCGGCCAGTGCGGGTGCGATGAGGGTTTCCGGCGCCAGGCACCAGCCCAGCCCACGCGCGGCAGCTTCGACGAAGCCGGTGGAGGAGGGCAGGTAGTGCATCGGCGGCTGCAGCCGTGCGCGGGTCAATCGGCGCACGAAGCGCGCCTGCAGTTCGTCCTTGCGGTTGAACACGATCATCGGTGCCACGGCCAGCGCGTCGGCCTGCATGCCGTTGCGGAAGTAGCGGCGTGCGAAGGCCGGCGAGGCGATGGCGTGGTAGCGCATCGCGCCCAGCGGGTGCACGTTGCAGCCCTTCAGCGCACGTCCTTCGGCGGTCACCGCGCCCAGCACACTGCCATCGCGCAGCAGTTCCAGGGTGTGGTCCTGGTCATCCATGCGCAGGTCGAACAGGTAGCCATGGCGCTGGTGCAGGTCGGCGATGGCGGCGACGAACCAGGTATCCAGCGAATCATCGTTGACCGCCAGGGGAATGGGCGTGCGGGTGGCATCATTGCCACGCTCGGGCAGCAGTTCGGCCAGTGCTTCGCTCTGCAGCACCTGCATCGGACGCACGCTGCGCAGCAGGATCTCGCCGGCTGCCGTGGGGTGGCACGGTGCCTGGCGCACCACCAGCACCTGGCCCAGGCGGTCCTCCAACGCCTTGATCCGCTGCGACAGCGCCGAGGGGCTGATCGCCAGCCGGCGTGCGGCGGCCTCGAAACTGCCTTCTTCCAGCACCGCGGCGAATGCGGCCAGTTGCGGATGTATCAGGTCCATGTCGGGCCTCTTCAGTTTTTCTGCACAGGATAAAGAAAAACCAGCTGGCCTTAACCGGTGGCACACCGCACCCTGCGCGTCCTCTCTGCACACAGCGGCACGACTCATGTGGATCACTGCGGCCCTGTCCGGCCTGTTCGCAGGCGCTGGCCTGATCATCGCCATCGGCGCGCAGAATGCCTTCGTGCTGCGGCAGGGGTTGCAGCGGCGCTACGTGGGCACGGTGGTGCTGGCCTGCATGGGCGCGGACATCACGCTGATACTGGCCGGGGCCGGCGGCATGGGCGCGCTGGTGCTGCAGTGGCCGCTGCTGCTGCAGGTGCTGCGCTTCGGCGGCGCGGCCTTCCTGGCCTGCTACGGCCTGCAGGCGGGGTTGCGCGCGTGGCGCGGTGGCAGCGCGTTGGCAGCGGCCGGCAGCGAAGGTGGCAACCGGCGCCAGGTGCTGCTGGCCTGCCTGGCCTTCACGTTGCTCAACCCGCACGTGTACCTGGATACGGTGGTGCTGCTGGGCAGCCTGTCCACGCGCTACCCCGGCGACCTGCGCTGGGTGTTCGCGGCCGGGGCCTGTGTGGCCAGCGTGGCGTGGTTCTGCGCGCTGGGCTATGGCGCGCGGGCTCTGCAGCCGCTGTTCCGCAACCCGAACGCCTGGCGTGTGCTGGATGCGGGCATTGCGCTGTTCATGGCCAGCCTGGCGCTGCTGCTGGTGCTGCGTCCGTTGGCGCCCTGAGCGTCGTCCTGCATGCGTGCCGCGCATGTCGTGTCTTTGTTCCACTGATGCGGTTCCCGGCCGCTGCCACAGCACCGATAATGCCGCCCCGCTGCGACCCCGCCGCGCATGCCGTCATCCGGCAGCCCCCGGGTCGCCTTCGTTTTCGCAGTACGTCCGCCCACGGGGCGGCATCGGTGTTTCATGAAAGACAATCTTCAGATTCTTCTTGCCCACGTGGGGCGCACGTTCCTGTTCGGCCTGATGATGGCCATCGCGCCGGCACTGGCCTGGCTGGACATCCACTGGCTGGGCGATGCGGTCGGTGAGTGGTCGCTGGTCGAGCTGACCCAGGAAGGCTTCCTTGCCGCGAGCGTCGCCGCGTTCGTGCGGTTGGCCGTGCGCCGTGCGGATGATCGCCGCTTTGCGGTGCTGGCCGCGGCGCTGTTTGCGTGCATGTTCCTGCGGGAAATGGACGAAGCGCTGGACCTCATCGCGCACGGGTTCTGGAAGTATCCGGTGGCAGCGCTGGTGGCCGGTTCGCTGGCGTGGGCCAGCCGTGACTGGCGTGGCACCCTGCAGGGGCTGGTGCGGTTCCTGGCATCGCGTGCCGGCACGGTGATGACCATCGGCCTGGTGCTGCTGCTGGTCTATTCGCGCTTGATCGGCATGACCTCGCTGTGGTCAGGGCTGCTTGGCGATCAGTACATCCGCGTGTTCAAGAACGCCATCGAGGAAACCACCGAGCTGCTGGGTTACACCTTCATCCTTGCGGCCAGCGTGGGCTACGTGGCGCAGCGGGTGCGCGAGCCGCGGGTGGCCAAGCGCGCCCCGGCCCACGCGATGCAGCCGCTGCACTAGGCTGCGTCCACCGCGCACAGCGGCGTTTCGTCCGGGCGCAGGGTCAGCACGCGCACGCCCTGTGCGGTGACTGCCACGGTGTGTTCAAACTGCGCCGAGAGCTTGCCGTCGCGGGTGTACACCGGCCATTCGTCGGGCAGCTGGCGGATGGCCGGCTTGCCCTGGTTGAGCATGGGTTCGATGGTGAACACCATGCCTTCCTGCAGCTCCATGCCGGTGCCGGCGTGGCCGTAATGGAGGATCTGCGGGTCCTCGTGCATTTCCTGGCCGATGCCGTGGCCGCAGTACTCTTTCACCACGCTGTAGCCGTGGCTGCGCGCGTGCCGCGCGATGGCATGGCCGATGTCGCCCAGGCGCGCGCCCGGACGCACTTCGGCAATGCCCTTCCAGAGTGCCTGGTAGGCCACTTTGACCAGCTTGCGCGCGGGGTAGTCGACCTCGCCCACCAGGTAGGTGGTGCTGGAATCGGCGATGTAGCCGTTCTTTTCCAGAGTGATGTCGAGGTTGACGATCTGCCCGCTGCGCAGCACGTCCTCGTGGCTGGGCACGCCGTGGCAGATGACATTGTCGATGGACGCGTTGAGCACGAAGGGAAAACCGTACTGGCCCTTGCTGGCCGGCCGTGCGTGCAGTTCATCGACGATCATGCGTTCGACGAAGTCATTGATATCCATGGTGCTGCGGCCTTCCAGCGGCAGCGCGTCGAGTGCGGCGAACACCTGAGCGAGCAGGCGCCCGGACTCGGCCATGAGGGCGATCTCGTCGGGACGCTTGATGATGGCCATGGGCTCAGGCCTGCCCTGGTGCCAGCAGCGGCGGCTGCACGCCGGCCGCGCGCAGTTCGCTGGCCACGATGTCCTGGAAGCTCAGCGTGGGATTCAGTTCGCACAGCATGCCCACGCGGATCCAGAAGTTGGCCTGGGCGTTGATCGAGCGGCTGGAGACGGTGCAGGCACGACGCAGCTGGTCGTGCAGGGTGTCATCGATGTTGACGATGCCCATGGCGGGTTCTCGATAGTGAATATATGAAGCGTATATGTTTCATATATACAGCTCAAGCCCGCGCCGTTCAGTCGCGATGGGTGGCAAAGCGCAGGCGGTTGTCGTCCGGGTCCACCAGCAGCATTTCGCGGGTGCCCCATTCGGTGTCGTGCGGCGGCTGCGGGATGGGCACGCCGGCGGCGCTCAACGCGCGGAACAGCGCGTCCACGTCATCCACCTTGAAGTACACCGCGCCGCCGGGCTGACAGTCGCCGGCATGTTCGCTGAGGAACAGGGTCTGGCCGTCGCGGGTGAGCTGGGCGAACAGCGGCATGCCCGGGCCGAAGCGATGTTCCCAGTCGATGGAGAACCCCAGGCCCTGCACGTAGAAGGGCAGGGTGGTGTCGGCGCGCAGCATGCGCAGCTGCGGAATGACGGTCTGGGGCATGAGTGGGTTCCGGGTGGGTTGCGTCGAGCCTGCTCGATTGCGCTCTTCGTAGAGTCGAGCAAGCTCGACTCTACCAAGGGCAGTCGAGCACGCTCGACTTTACCGGTCTTCCAGGCCGGGTTCGCCTTCGGCCAGTGGCACGCGGGTGCCGTCCAGCAGGCCGCGGCTCAGCCTGCCGTTCTCGATGAACAGCAGTTCGCCGTTCTCGCCTTTCTTGATGCTGCTGTCGATGGCGATCACGCGCCCGCCGTGGAACGTGCTCACGTGCGGCATCGAGGTGTGGCCGACGACGATGCGCTTGAGGTGCAGTTGATCCAGCACCGCCTGTACGCCGTCGCTGTCCAGCTGCCCGTCGAAGTAGCCGCGATACCAGATCGGGCTGGTCTTGCCGTCGTACAGCGGCGCGGTGGCCGGGTTCGCCTTCACCTCGGCCTTGGGGGTGCCCAGCGAGGCCTGGTAGGCGGCATTGGTGGCGGCCGGGTCCAGTGCCATCTGCACCGCGTCGGGTGAAATGCCACCATGCAGGAACAGGGTGTCACCGATCTTCAGCAGCACCGGACGGGTGCGCAGCCACTGGCCGATGACCGAATCGGCCGCGTACAACTGCGGGTAGCTGCGGCCGATCAACTGCGCGCTGCGCAGGTACTTGGCATTGACGTAGCGCAGGTCGTCGTACAGCACCATGGTTTCGTGGTTGCCCAGCACGAAGTGCACCGCGCCGCCGGCCGCCGCGGCCTGCTGCTGCAGCCCGTACAGCAGCCAGAAGGCCTCGGTTACCTGTGGGCCACGGTCGAACACATCGCCGGCAATCACCAGGGTGTCCTTGCCCAGCGCCCACTGGTCCTGTGCGTCGATCACCTTGTTGGCGCGCAGCAGCCGCACCAGCAGGTCGTACTGGCCGTGGATGTCGGACAGCGCGACGATGCGCGGCGTGGCCGGCAGCACCGACACCGACGGCGCGGCCGGCGGCAGCACGTGCACGCTGTGGCCGTAGCCGCACTGCGGGGTGAATTCCGTGCCGCTGGCATCGGCAGGCAGGGTGCGCCTCTGCACCTGGTCGCCGCAGATCCACGTGGCGCGCAGCCGGTCGCCCACACGGAAGATGTAGGGACCGTCGGCGTCCACGTGCTCGGCCGGTGCGGCCACGTCGCGTGCCTGCAGCGGGGGAGCAGCCAGCAGCAGGGCCAGCGGCAGCAGCAGGGCAGATCGGAGCAGGGGGCGGCGCAGCATGGGCGGTTCCTCGACGGGCAACGAAAAGGCGGGCCCGCAGGCCCGCCCGTGATGCTACGCCGTTGCCTACCCTGGCAGCATGCGCCGAAGGTGGGGGTCACTGTGCGGAATCGGGTGGCCGACCCCGCGCGGTGACATCAGAACTTCGCGCGCAGGTTGAACAGCACGCGGCGCGGTTCGCCCCAGTAGCCCGAGTTGAAGAAGCCGACGTTGCGGTAATAGACCTTGTCGAACAGGTTGGTGACCGTCACGCCCACGCTCAGGTTGTCGTTGATGCCGTAGCGTCCCATCAGGTCGAACAGCACATACCCGCCCTGGCTCATCTTGCCGGTGGCGGTGACCGGGGTCCCGTTGGCGTTGAAGCGGCCGGTGGGGATGGGCTGCATCTGGTAGATCTCGCTCTGCACGCTGAACCCACCGCCGACCGTCCACGGGCCGTGGCTGTAAGTGGTGTTGAAGCGCGCCAGGTGCATGGGGCTGGTGCTGGCGAAGCGGCTGCCATCGGGGTTGCTGCTGTAGCTGTAGGTGTAGCCGCCGGTCATGCTCCAGTGGTCGGTGATCGAGCCGGACACCTCGAACTCACCGCCCTGGGTGGTGATGCCCTGGCTGGCGATGTAGGGCGAGCTGCCATCGGGCAGCTTGATCTCGCCGCCGTTGGGGTCCAGTTCGGCCACGTTGTCCTGCTTCATGTAGAAGCCGTTCAACGAGGCGTAGAGGCGGCCGCCGAAGAATTCACTCTTCAGGCCGTACTCGTAGTTGCCGCCGGTGGTCGGGTCGAGCAGCTGGTTGTTGATGTCACGGCGCGCGGTGGCCTGGAACACGTCCGAGTAGCTGGCGAAGGCGGTAATGCTGCTGCTCAGGTCATACAGCACGCCCACGTAGGGGGTCAGCTCGTGCGCGGTGGTGCGCGCGCTGCGGCTGGTGAACACCCCGTCGGTGTTGTAGTTGTCGGTGGTGGTGCGGTAGTCGGAGTAGCGTGCGCCCGCGATGATCTTCAGCGGATCGATCGGGTTCAGGCGCACCGCGGCGTAGTAGCCGGTCTCGGTGGTGTTGACCGTGCTGGACGGAATGCCGTAGTTGTAGGTGGTCGGCTTGCCGATGTTGCCATCCCAGCTGAAGATGCTGGGGAAGGCGGCCACGTTGTACGGGCGCGAGGTGATGCCGGCGCGGATGGTGTCCAGGTCGCGGTCGTAGTGGTTGATGCCCACCACCAGTTCATGCGAACGGCCGAACAGCTGGAACGGGCCGGAGGCGTACAGGTCGAACGCATCCTCGCGGGTTTCGGACACCGAATAGGTATCGGCAATGCGCAGGCCCAGGCCGGTGGTCGCATCGGCCCAGTTGCCGGTGTTGGAACCGGCCAGCAGCAGCGAGTCAGTGTCGGTGGCGCGGTGGTTGTAGGCCAGGCGGCCGCTCCAGCCGGCACCGAACTGCTGTTCCAGGGTGGCGAAGTAGTTGGTGCTCTCGCGGTTCCATTCGTTCCAGCGTGCGGCAGCGCTGTAGGAACGCGGCATGTGCGCGCGCGTGCCATCGCGGAAGTACAGCGGCGAGGCGCTCCAGGCGCCACCATCGGAGCCGGTCTTCAGGTAATCGATACCGGCGCGCAGACGGGTGCTGTCGGTCAGGTCGGCTTCGATCACGCCGTACAGGCTGGGCGACTTGTCGTGCTGGAAGCGCACCCAGCTTTCCTTGTCGGTGTAAGCGCCGACGAAGCGCCCACGCACGCGGCCGCCCTTGCTGAGCGGGCCGGATACATCCACTTCGGCGCGCTTGTAATCCCACGAACCGGCGCTGAGGCTGGTGCTGGCCTGGAAGGTTTCGGTCGGGCGCTTGCGCACCATGTTCACCGTGGCCGAGGGGTTGCCCGAGCCGGTGACCAGGCCGCTGGCGCCGCGCACCACTTCGATGCGCTCGTAGATGGAGGTGTCGCTGAGGATGGAGTTGCCGCCCGCACCGGTGGTGTAGTTGGTGGGGATGCCATCGAACATGAAGTTGTTGATGGCAAAGCCGCGTGCGTTGAACAGCGTGCGGTTGCTGTCATAGGACTGGATGGTCACGCCCGGGGTCTGCTGCAGCACCTCGGAAATGGTGATGAGGTTGAAATCCTCGATGCGCTGGCGGGTGAACACGGTGAGCGACTGCGGAGTTTCGCGCAGGGTCAGCGGCAGCTTGGTGGCGGTGTTGGTGCCATAGACCTGGTAGCCCTCGGTGCGCTGGGTCACCATCACCCGGTCCAGTTCGGTGGCGGTCGGCGCGCTGTCCTGGGCGAAGGCCGGCGCGGCGGCGCAGGCGATCGACAAAGCCAAGGCATTCCGGCGCAGTGCGCCAGAGGATGTCATGTACATGGTGGAAACCTCTGTTTCTGTATCAGGAACGGGAAGACGGGCGTGGCGCCGGCTTGGCCGGGCTGCGGAAACTGAGCCAGAGCACCATCGCCCCGGCACCGGCGGCGAGCACGCCGCACCAACCAACGAAACCTTGTGCCGCGCCCCATGCCGCGATGCTGGCCAGCAGGCTGGCGGCCAGGCCGACCACGCCCAGGACCTGCAGCAGGCGCCTGCGCGGCGCGGGGGGCGCGTGGCCGGCGACATCGCGGTGGTGGCGTTCCATCGCCATGGCCAGGCAGGCGAAGGCGGTGGCAGCCAGCAGCAGGGCGAGCACGCTCATGTGCCGGCCTCCGCCACAGAGGCGGTGCGCGCGGGGCGTACCCGGCGCTGTGCCGGCACGAAGCGATGCACCTTGCGCGCAGCCCACAGCAGGCCAGCGCCGATCAGCAGCAGGCCGATATCGATGCCGGCCTTGGCGCCATCGCCGGCAGCAAGTGCGGATATCGCGCCACCGTGCCAGGACACCAGGTTGTAGAGCGGCAGGCCCAGTGCCAGCACGCCGGCCAGCGCCAGCTGCTCGACCCAGCCGCGGCGCGGCGTGCGCAGCATTGCATGCACCACGCAGGCAGCCCAGGCGTAGAAGAACACCTTCACTTCGGCATCGCTGCGGTTGGCCACGTCCAGCGGCAGCAGCCGGTTGCCCCACAGGAAGGCGAGCATGGCCACGGGCAGGCCGGTGACGAAGCCGATGTTGAGCCGCTCGACGATGCGGAAGCCCAGGTGCGGGCGCTCCGGATCGGGCAGCTGTGCGCGCCGCTTCACGGTCCACAGCACCAGCCCGGTGGCCACCATCAGCGTACCGGCCACACCGGAAAGGAAGAACAGCCAGCGCATGGTGGTGGGTGCGAAGCGTGCCGCGTGCAGGCCGATCATGCCGTCGCGGGTGATGACCGCGGCCGAGCGCGGCGCGGCGGCATCCAGCAGATTGCCGTGGGCATCGAAGCTGAGCGCATCGGCGCTACCGGCAATCTGGTCACCCTGTTGGCGGCGCACACTGATGCGCATCGCCGCATCGCCAGGATGTTCGATCTGCAGCGATGCCGCATGGCCGCCGCCCCATTGCAGCTCGGCGCGGCGCAGTATGCCCGCCAGCGCAGGCGGCGTGGCGGCCACGCCGCTGGCCTCGGCTTTTTCCGCGCGTGGGAACAGTTCGGCGAAGAAGGCATCGCGGCCGCCGGGGTAATTGGCATCCACCGCCCACGGCATGTACAGCGTCATCAGGGTGATCAGGCCGGTGTAGGTGATCATCAGATGGAACGGCAGCGACAGCACGGCCAGCGCGTTGTGACCGTCCAGCCAGCTGCGCTGGCCCTTGCCACGGCGGAAGGTGAAGAAGTCGGTGAAGATCTTCTTGTGGGTGATGACCCCGCTGATGAGCGCGATCAGCATCAGCATCGAACACGCACTGATGAACCAGCGCGCCCACAGTACAGGCACGTAATGCAGATCGAAGTGCAGGCGGTAGAAGAAGTTGCCGCCCCGCGTCTCGCGCACCTGTACCGGGTTGCCGTCTGCATCCAGCGTCGCCTGGTTCGGATTGCGCTGGCCGCGGCGGCGTTCCTTCTCGCCCTGTGGCTGCCAGCTGACGGCCGTGGCGCTGCTGCGCGCATCGGGAAGTTCGATGCTCCAGCGCTGTGCATCGGGTGCGGTGCGGGCGAGGAAGGCCTGCGCCTGGGTGACCGCGGCAGCGCTGTCGGCAGGCAGGCCGATTTCCGGCTGCATCCAGCGGGTCAGTTCTTCCTTCCAGTACGCGGCGGTACCGGCGATGAAGATGAGGAAAAGGACCCAGCCGACCACCAGGCCGGACCAGGTGTGCAGCACCGATTGCGATTGGCGGATGCCCCCGAGATTGCTCATGCGGCGCCCCCGCGCAGCAGCCAGGCCAGCAAGGCGCCCAGACCGCCGGCAATCACCAGGCCCAGCGTGGCGCGCAGGGTGCTGCGTGCGGCGTACGCCCAGATGGCGGCCAGCACATACACCACGAAGGCGGACATCGTAGCCACCAGGGTGGCGTCGGCTTTGGCACCGGGCAGCAGGCGCGCCAGCGCGGCGGCCCAGCACGCGGCCACGGCGTAGCCGCCGAGCAGGCCGAGCAGGCCACGTGCCCACAACAGGGCATGGCCGTTACCGCGCGGCACGCGCTTGGCGGCCGGGGTGCCGGCGGCAGTAGAAGAGGAGGGAGCGGCCATCGCCGATGTCAATAGGAATCGAATGCAATTGCGAGCGAATGCTATTTGACACCGGTGGCGCTGTCGAGTCCCCCATTCGGGGGAGGCGCCCACGAGAAAAGGGGACGGAGGGGATCAAGTCGCTTGTGCACAAGCGACTTGATCCCCTCCGTCCCCTCTTCGTCAGAGCTTGCGGACCACCGTCTGCGCGGGCGCGATGGCGTGGCCTGCCGGGTCCAGTGGCTGCATGTAGGGCAGGGTGCGGCCGTTGCCGCGCTCGACCAGCGTGGAATGCGCCTCGCCGGGAGCGAAACAATGGCGTTCGCCCCATTGGCGCAGGGCCACCAGCAGCGGGAACAGATCGCGCCCGGCTGCGGTCAGCACGTAGTCCTGGTAGGCGCTGCCATCGGCCGCCGGCTGCTGGGCCAGCAGGCCCGCCTCGACCAGCCGCCGCAGGCGATCGCTGAGGATGTTGCGGGCCGCGCCAAGGCTGCGCTGGAAGTCGCCGAAGCGGGTGATGCCATCGAACGCATCACGGATGACCAGCAGGGACCAGCGGTCACCCAGCAGATCGACGCTGCGGGCGACGGGGCAGGGGCTGTCGGCAGTCATGGCAGGGTCCAGGCGGGGCATCTGGTTGCAGTTTAAAACCACTGGCGTTACTGTGCATCTGGTTTCAAATTGCAACTGCATTCATGAGCGCGTCCGTACCCCGTCCCTTGCTGATTCTGCTGGCCATCGCGGCGGGCGCCAGCGTTGCCAATGTCTACTACGCGCAGCCGCTGCTGGAGCGCCTGGCCGGGGCCTTCGCGCTGGATGCTGCGGTGGCAGGCACGGTGCTGGCCGCCACCCAGGCCGGCAGCGTGCTGGCCCTGCTTGGCCTGTTGCCGTTGGCCGACCGAGGCGACCGGCGGCGCCTGCTGCGGGTGCAGCTGCTGGCGCTGCTGGCGGCCCTGCTGCTGCTGGCGAGCGCACGCGCTGTGGCCTGGCTGCTGGCTGGGATGGTGCTGGCCGGCATGCTGGGGACGGCGCTCACCCAGGGATTGATCGCCTACACAGCCACGCTGGCGCCGGCGGCGCAGCGCGGCCGCATGGTCGGCACGGTGCAGGGTGGGGTGTTCATCGGCCTGCTGTCGGCGCGCGCGCTGTCGGGCAGCGTGGCGGCGATGGCCGGCTGGCGCGCGGTGTACCTGCTGTCGGCGGTGCTGATGGCGGTGCTGGCGCTGTTGTTGTGGCGGCGGCTGCCGGCCCTGCCGGCGCCCGCGGTGGTGCCGTCGTGGCGGACGCTGCTGGCGTCGATGGCCACGTTGCTGCGCGATGACCGCATGCTGCGGGCACGTGCGCCGCTGGCGCTGCTGCTGTTCGCGGGGCTCAACGTGTTCTGGGCGGCGGCGCCCCTGCCGTTGTCGGCGCCCCCGCTGCACTGGTCCACCGCGGCGATCGGGGCGCTGGGGCTGGCCGGCATTGCCGGCGCGCTGCTGGCGGCCCGGGTGGGCCATTGGATGGATCGCGGTTTTGCCGTGCGCGTCAGCCTTGCCGCGCTGCTGCTGATGCTGACGGCCTGGTGGCCGCTGCTGGGGCTGCCGCGCTCACTGGCGCTGCTGTTGCTGGGCGTGGTGCTGCTGGACCTGGGCGGGCAGGCCCTGCACGTCGCCAACCAGGCGCTGCTGCTGCGTGCCCCGGTCGAACAGCATGGACGGCTGGTGGCGCTGTACATGCTGTTCTACGCGGTGGGCAGTGGCGCCGGCGCAGCGACCGGCACCTGGATGCAGGCACGCCACGGTTGGAACGCGGTGTGCCTGCTGGGGGCCGGCATCGCGGTGCTGGCGCTGTTGTGGTGGGCGCTCTGTCGAGAGCGCCGCTGACGCCGTGGTTGCTTACTTCACCTGGCGGCAATCGCGCAGGTGGATGCCGCCGGTGTCGATGTTGTCGACCACGCCTTCCAGCTTTACCCAGTCTTCCAGGCGCAGGGTGGCACCCAGTGCGCGCTGATCGTTGGCCAGTGCGCAGTGCACGGTGAAGTTGCTGTTGTTGAAGTCGCTGTCCTGGCGCCCGCCGATGCCACCGAGGCCCTTCATCTTGGTGACCAGATAGCCGACCTCGAAGGTCTTGTTCATCCGGCTTTCCTGGGCGGTGTAGACCTGCCCATCAATCACGAAGCGGCGCCCGAAATACTTCACGAACATGGGCCGGTACAGCGAATCGTTGTCCGGCAGCGGACCGTCGGAGAACAGGTTCTTCAGCGGCATCGTATTGATGTTGCGCTGCAGTTTCTTCGATTCCTTGCCCAGCACGGTGGACATGCCCACTGCGGTGGCCTGGGTGGGCTTGTCAAAGCCGCTGGAAATGCGCACGGCCTCGGCGATGGCCTCGCCTTCCTTGCCGGTCTTGAGCTGGTTCAGCCAGCCGCAGAACGCGCTGCGGGCATCCTCGTCCTTGACCGTCTGGCCGCGGGCCAGTTTGGTGCCGATCAGCACGGTGCCCTTGTTGCTGACGGACACCGCCGTCACCAGCGGCACCTTCAGATTGGTCTGCATGACATACATCTGGCCTTCGGTTTCGGTGAAGACATCACCGCTGACGAAGTTGTTGCCCTCATCCAGCGCCAGCTTGCGCAGCTGGCCCAGGCCACTGGCAGGCTTCAGGCCGGGAAGGGTGACCTCGGTAAGGAAGGTCTGGCCGTTGCGCGGATCGCCAACCGACTTGAAGTTCTGCTCGCAGGTGGCGGCGGTCGCGCTGGCGGCTGCGCCCAGTGCGCAGGCCACGGCGAAGGTGATGGGCAGCGTCCTTTTATTCCACATGTTGCCGGTTCCTTGTGCTGGAAAGTCCATTCGTGGGCCGCGACATCCTGCGGCCACGCCCCGCGGTTGCGGGGCTGCCGGCCATCATAAGGGGCGTGGCGTGACGGGCAAAACGACGGCGGGGCGTGGCCTGGGGGCTGCCGTTGCAATGTTATAAACACCGTAATAGTCTCCCGCGGCCCGTGCGCGTAGCCTGACCGCCTTGCACAGGAGCTTTGCCATGGGCCACGACCACGACCACCTGCCATCGGAAATCCGCCACGAGAAGCCGTTGTGGTGGGCGCTGGGGCTGACCACCACGTTTCTGGTGGTGGAAGTGGTGGGCGCGTTCTGGACCAACAGCCTGGCGCTGCTGTCCGATGCCGCGCACATGGCCACCGACACCCTTGCACTGATGATCGCGCTGGTTGCGGTGCGCTTGAGCCGCCGCCCACCGGATGCGCGGCGCACGTATGGCTATGCGCGGCTTGAGGCGCTTGGCGCGATGATCAACGGCGCGATGCTGTTCGTGGTGGCCGGCTACATTCTGTGGGAGGCCATCGCGCGCTTCCGCCAGCCGCAGGAGATCGCGTCCACCGGCATGCTGGTGATCGCGGCGATCGGCCTGGCCATCAACCTCATATCGATGCGGCTGCTGCAGGCCGGCAGCGGCGAAAGCCTCAACGTGAAAGGTGCCTACCTGGAAGTGTGGGCCGACATGCTGGGGTCGGTGGCGGTGATCGTGGGCGCACTGCTGATCCGCTGGACCGGCTGGAAGCCGATCGACCCGATCCTGGCCGTGCTGATCGGCCTGTGGGTGCTGCCGCGCACCTGGGTGCTGATGCGCGAAGCGATCAATGTGCTGCTGGAAGGCGTGCCCAAGGGCACCGACGTGGCCAAGGTGCGCGCCGGACTGGGTGCGCACGCCGCCGTGCTGGATGTGCACGATCTGCATGTGTGGGCACTGGCTTCCAGCACGCCGGCGCTGACGGCGCACGTAGTGATGCGCGACGGCACCGACGCCGATGCACTGCGCCGCGAGCTGAGTGGCCGCCTGCACGACGAATTCGGCATTGACCACGTGACCCTGCAGATCGAGGCCGACCATTGCGGGGAAGCCTGCGGGCAACCGGCGAAGCATGACCATGACCATGACCATGATGCCCAGGGCCATCACGGTCACGTGCACCGGTAACCGCCGAGGCGACCGGGTAGCGTCGACCGTTGGTCGACGGCTCCTGATTCAGATCGCGCGACAGTCGACCAACGGTCGACTCTACCAGCGGTCCACCGCAGGTCCGGAGCGCGCGGCAGTCGACCAGCGGTCCACCGCAGATCCGGAGTGCGCGGCAGTCGACCAACGGCCTACCGCGGGTCCGGAGCGCGCGGCAGCAGCTACAATGGCCGCCTGCCCACCCTCGCGTTGGAGATCCTGCAGTGACCCGTAAACTCGTACTGTTGCGCCACGGCCAGAGCCAGTGGAACCTGGATAACCGCTTCACCGGCTGGGTGGATGTCGATCTGACCGACCAGGGCCGCAGCGAGGCAACCAACGCCGGCCGCCTGATGCGCGAAGAAGGCCTGCAGTTCGACGTCGCCCACACCTCGGTGCTCAAGCGCGCCATCCACACCCTGCAGGGTGCGCTGGCCGAACTGGGCCAGGACTGGCTGCCGGTCAACAAGTCCTGGCGCCTCAATGAACGCCATTACGGCGGCCTGCAGGGCCTGGACAAGGCCGAGACCGCTGCCAAGCACGGCGAGGACCAGGTCAAGGTGTGGCGTCGTTCCTACGACATCCCGCCGCCGCCGATGGACCTGGAAGATCCGGGCCACCCGATCCACGACCGTCGTTACGCCGGCCTGGACCGCAACGCACTGCCGGGCACCGAATCGCTGGCCACCACGCTCGACCGCGTGCTGCCGTACTGGCACGACGCCATCGCGCCGCAGCTGAAGGACGGCAAGACCGTGCTGGTCACCGCCCACGGCAACTCGCTGCGCGCGCTGTACAAGTACCTCAACAACGTCTCGCGCGAGGAAATCCTCGAGCTGAACATCCCGACCGGCATCCCGCTGCTGTTTGAATTGAACGACGATCTGACCGTGAAGTCGTTCCGCTACCTGGGCGACCCGGAAGCCGCCCGCAAGGCCGCCGAAGCCGTGGCCAACCAGGGCAAGGCGAAATAAGTAGAAAACCGGGTAGAGCCACCCCATGGGTGGCTGCTCCCTCTCAACAATCAAACCCCCAATCTTCCACGCTCAGCGCACACCCCAACAGCTCGCCCAGCGCGTCCCGCTGGGCCAGCAATCCGTCCAGCGCAGCCTGCTGGAAGGTATCGCTACCCAGAACATCGATCATCCTGGCTTCGTCCGTACGCACGTACAGGGTGACGAACCCGCTGCCCTTGGCCCGCTTCATGCTGCCGATGCCGGCGCTCAGCACCGGGCCTGTCAGCACCAGGCTGCGGCCGTCCTGGCTGAACCCCGTGCTTCCGATCTCCGGTGCGGACCACGCGAGCAGGCGCCCGCGCGGTACATTGGCGATCTGTGCGGCAACCACGGCGGGCAGGTGCTCGGGGCCCACCAGGTGCGGACTGTGATGAAGCCGCAGCGGACCGTGCAGGGAGGTGGCAAGCGTGAGGGTATTCATTGCCAGCCATGGTAACGGCCGCGCAGCGCCCTGTGACCTTTGGCCGGTCCCCGGCACCGTCGTGCCCGTTACGCTGGACGATTCGCCGTCGGAGAGAGACTCCATGAACGTCCGCAACCTGGTCCCGCTGGGCCTGACCATCGCCATCGCTGCGTCGCTGGCTGCCTGTGGCAAGAACGAAACCGCGCCGGCCGCCACCGCCGATGCCAAGCCGGCCTTCGATCAGTCGCAGATCAAGACCCCGCTGATCTCGCTCAACAGTGCCGACCTGGATCCGTCCATCGCCGCCTGTACCGACCTCAACGGCTTCGTCAACAGCAAGTGGCTGCAGGCCAACCCGGTGCCGGGCGACCAGACCACGTGGGGCAGCTTCGAGATCCTGCGCGAGCGTTCGCTGGAAGTGCAGCACGCGCTGGTGCAGCAGGCGGCCGCCAGTCAGGCCAAGGCCGGTTCGGTGGAAGCCAAGATCGGTGACATCTGGAAGACCGGCAACGACGAAGCGAAGATCGAGGCCGCCGGCCTGGCGCCGCTGCAGCCGCAGCTGGACAAGATCGCTGCGCTGAACGACACCGCTGCCATCACCCAGTACCTGCGTGACAGCCAGGCCGAAGGCAAGGGCGTGCTGTTCTCGCTGTTCGCCAATGCCGATTACAAAGACTCGGCCAACGTCATCGCCTACGTTGGCCAGGGCGGCCTGGGCCTGCCGGAGAAGGGTTACTACTTCGACGAATCGCAGGCCAAGATCCGTGACGCTTACGTGGCCTACATCGCCCAGGTTCTGACCCTGTCGGGTGTGGACGCAGCGCAGGCCGCCGAGCAGGCCAAGGCCGTGATGGCCTTCGAGACCCGCCTGGCCAAGGCATCGATGTCGCGGATCGAAATGCGTGACCCGGCCAAGCGCTACAACCCGCTCAGCGCCGCCGACGCCGACAAGCAGACCCCGAACTTCAGCTGGACGGCACTGTTCGACACCCTGCAGGTGCCGGCCGCGCAGAAGTTCTCGCTGGCCCAGCCGGGCTTCTTCGCTGAAATGGACAAGATGCTGGCCGACGTGCCGGCCAGCACCTGGCAGGCCTACCTGCGCTTCCACACGGTCGATGATGCTTCGCCGTACCTGAGCAGCGCGTTCGAGAAAGCCAACTTCGATTTCTACGGCACCACCCTGCGCGGCCAGAAGGAAATGCAGCCGCGCTGGAAGCGCGTGCTGGAATCGGTGAATGGCGGCATGGGCGAAGCCCTGGGCCAGCTGTACGTCGATGCGGTGTTCCCGGCCGAATCGAAGGTCGCCATGCAGCACCTGGTGGAAAACCTGTCCGAGGCGCTGAAGGCGCGTCTGGAACAGCTGCCGTGGATGGGCGAGGAAACGAAGAAGAAGGCACTGGAAAAGTGGGCCAGCTTCACCCCGAAGATCGGTTACCCGGACAAGTGGCGTGACTGGGCGGGCCTGCAGACCAACGGCGACAGCTACCTGGGCAACATGCAGGCGGCGCGCGCGTTCAACTACCGCTACATGCTCAACAAGATCGGCAAGCCGGTGGACAAGACCGAGTGGGGCATGACCCCGCAGACCGTCAATGCCTACTACAACGCGACCAAGAACGAGATCGTGTTCCCGGCGGCCATCCTGCAGGCGCCGTTCTTCGACGCCAAGGCCGATCCGGCGCTGAACTACGGTGGTATCGGTGCGGTCATCGGCCACGAGATGATGCACGGCTACGACGACTCGGGCAGCCAGTTCGCCGCCAACGGCAACTTCGACAACTGGTGGACCGACGGCGACCGCAAGGCCTTCACTGAGCGTACCGACAAGCTGGTCGCGCAGTTCGATGGCTACGAATCGGTGCCGGGCGTGTTCGTGAAGGGCAAGCTGACCCTGGGCGAGAACATCGGCGACCTCGGTGGCCTGACCGTGGCCTACGACGCGCTGCAGATGGCGCTGAAGGAAAACCCGAAGGCGAATGTCGATGTCGATGGTTACAGCCAGGACCAGCGCTTCTTCATGAACTGGGCCACCGTGTGGCGCCGCAACTTCACCGATGGTGAGCTGCGCGTGCGCCTGAACACCGACCCGCACGCACCGGCCAACTTCCGCGCCAATGGTGCCCCGTCGAACATGCCGTCCTTCGCCGCCGCGTTCCAGTGCAAGGCAGGCGATGCGATGGTGCGCGCCGACGACAAGCGCGTGGTGATCTGGTAATCGCTGCTGCGGTTGTTTGATTGCAGAAGGCCCCGCGAAAGCGGGGCCTTTTGTCTGGCGGAGCGGCGAACCGGTAGAGTCGACCGTTGGTCGACTATGAAGAGCAGTCGACCAACGGTCGACTCTACCCGGCCAGCATGCCCTGGAAGCGGCCCAGCACGTAGGGGTCGATCAGGCCGTCGCAGCGCGGCCGACCAGCGCGGGGTGATCTGGCAACCGATCACACGTGATGCGTGATGCAGAAGGCCCCGCGAAAGCGGGGCCTTTTGTCTGGCGGAGCGGCGAACCGGTAGAGTCGACCGTTGGTCGACTATGAAGAACAGTCGACCAACGGTCGACTCTACCCGGCCAGCATGCTCTGGAAACGGCCCAGCACGTAGGGGTCGATCAGGCCGCCGGCCTGGTCGTCCAGGATGCGCAGCGCCGCGTCGTGCTCCATCGCCTCGCGGTAAGGGCGCGTGCTGGTCATCGCATCGTAGGCGTCGACCACGGTGAGGATGCGTGCGCCCAGGGGAATGGATTCGCCACGCAGGCCGTCCGGGTAGCCGTTGCCGTCGTGCGCTTCATGGTGGGCGCGGATCAGGCGCGCGACCGGCACTGCATCGCTGCGGCCGGTGGCCAGGAAGATGTGCTCGCCCCGTACCGGGTGTTCGCGCATGATCGCCCGGTCTTCTTCGGTGTGCCGGCGCGGACTCAACAGCACGTCATCGGGAATGCCGATCTTGCCAATATCGTGGAAGCGCGCGGCCAGGCTGACCTGCGCGCAGCCTTCGCGGTCGAGGTCGCAATACAGTGCCAGGCGCTGCGCGAGCAGGCCGACGCGGTCGCAGTGGTGGCGGGTGTAGGCGTCGCGCATCTGCAGCGACATCGCGAGGGCATCGATCAGGCAGGCTTCGGCGTGCAGCAGATCGGGAGCATTGGAATGGAGCATGGTCGGGGAGGGCGCCACCTTGGCACGCAGAAACAACAAGGCCCGCATCAGCGGGCCCGGTTGGGTTGGGGGCGTATAGGGTAACGCGCGCTGCCGCCTCAGCGTACTGCCAGGGTCAGCAGCAGCGCACGGGCAGCATTGAAGCGGTCTTCCGGCAGCGGCAGCGGGTGCTTGATGCGCAGCTTGTCCGGCCCCTCCATGGCATACAGGTTGGGCTGCTTCTGGATCAGCTGGATCACGGCCATCGGGTCGATGTTCGGCTTGGACTCGAACACGATGCGACCACCGTTTTCACCCAGGTCCAGCTTGCGGATGCCCAGGGTGTTGGCCTGCAGCTTCAGTTCGGCAATCGCGAACAGATGCTTGGCCGCATCCGGCAGCAGGCCGAAGCGGTCGATCATCTCCACCTGCAGCTCGCGCAGCGCATCGCTGTCACGCGCGCTGGAAATGCGCTTGTACAGGGTCAGGCGGGTGTGCACGTCGGGCAGATAGTCTTCCGGGATCAGCGCGGGCACGTGCAGCTCCACTTCCGCACCGCGCACTTCTTCGCCGGCATCCAGGTCGGGCAGCTTCCCCTGCTTGATGCTGCGTACCGCGCGCTCCAGCAGTTCGGTGTAGAGGCTGAAGCCCACCTCGGCCATCTGTCCGCTCTGGTCCTCGCCCAGCAGCTCACCGGCACCGCGGATTTCCAGATCGTGCGTGGCCAGGGTGAAGCCGGCGCCCAGTTCGTCCATCGAGGCGATCGCTTCCAGGCGCTTTTCCGCGTCCGGGGTGATCGAACGGCGGTCCGGTGCCACCAGGTAGGCATAGGCGCGGTGGTGCGAACGACCCACGCGGCCGCGCAGCTGGTGCAGCTGGGCCAGGCCGAAGCGGTCGGCGCGGTTGATGATGATGGTGTTGGCGTTGGGGATGTCGATACCCGATTCGATGATCGTGGTCGACAGCAGCACGTTGAAGCGCTGCTTCTGGAAATCCAGCATCACCTTTTCCAGTTCGCGCTCGGGCATCTGCCCGTGGGCGATGCCGATGCGGGCCTCGGGCACCAGCTCGGACAGCTCGCGCTGCATGCGGCCGATGCTTTCCACATCGTTGTGCAGGAAGTACAGCTGGCCACCACGTGCCAGCTCGCGCTGGAAGGCTTCGCGCAGCAGCGCGTTGTCCCACTGGGTGATGAAGGTCTGCACCGCCAGCCGGTTCGGCGGCGGGGTGGCGATGATCGACAGATCGCGCAGGCCGGCCATGGCCATGTTCAAGGTGCGCGGGATCGGCGTGGCGGTCAGCGTCAGCAGGTGCACGTTGGCGCGCAGCGCCTTCAGGGCTTCCTTCTGGCGCACACCGAAGCGCTGTTCCTCATCGACGATGACCATGCCCAGGTCCTTGAACTTCACGTCCGGCTGCAGCAGGCGGTGGGTACCGACGATGACGTCGATGGTGCCGGCGGCGACTTTCTCCAGTTCGGCCTTGATTTCCTTGGTGCTCTTGAAGCGCGACAGCACTTCGACCTTGAGGGGGTAATCGGCGAAACGGTCGCGGAAGTTGCGGTAGTGCTGCTCGGCCAGCAGCGTGGTCGGTACCAACACCGCCACCTGCTTGCCGGCGCTGGCGGCGGCAAACGCCGCGCGCACGGCCACTTCGGTCTTGCCAAAGCCGACATCGCCGCAGACCACGCGGTCCATCGGCTGGCTGCTGGCCAGATCGCGCAGGGTGGCGTCGATGGCGGCCAGCTGGTCCGGGGTTTCCTCGAACGGAAAGCCGGCCGCGAAGGGCTCGTACATCGCACGGTCCACCTGCAGCGCCAGGCCGGCACGCGCCTGGCGGCGGGCCTGGATTTCCAGCAGTTCGGCGGCGACGTCGCGTACCTTTTCGGCCGCTTTGCGCTTGGCCTTGGTCCACTGCTCGCCGCCCAGCGAATGCAGCGGCGCGGTTTCCGCCGATGCGCCGGAGTAACGGCTGATCAGATGCAGCTGGGCCACCGGCACGTACAGGCGGTCGCCCTTGGCGTATTCGATTTCCAGGAACTCGCCGGGCATGCCGCCCACGTCCATCGCGATCAGGCCGCGGTAGCGGCCGACACCATGGTCTTCGTGCACGATGGGCGCGCCTTCGGTCAGCTCGCCCAGATCGCGGATGATCGCTTCCGGTTCGCGGCCGGCACGGCGAGTGCGGCGGGTGCTGCCGGCGCGCTCGGGGAACAGCTGGCGCTCGGTGAGTACCGCGATGCGCGGTTCATCCAGCGCGAAGCCGTCTTCCAGCGGCGCCACCGTGATGGCGAAGCGCGTATCGCCGGCGAGGAAGCTGGGCAGGTCGGCCACCACCGGCGGCTTCAGCTCGGCGGCCTGCAGCACTTCCAGCAGGGCTTCGCGGCGGCCCGGTGAATCGGCGGCGATCAGTACCCGGCCCGGGTAATGGCCAAGGAACGACTTCAGCGCATCGCCTGCGGGTGCTTCGCGTGCGGCCACCGGCAGCGGCGGCAGCGGCTGGTCGCCCAGCGCGTGTGCATCGGCGATGCGTGCATGCTCGGGTGCCCAGACTTCGATGCGTGCGGCATCGTTCAGCCGCTCGCGCAGCAGTTCCGGTGACAGGTACAGCGACGATGGCGGCAGCAGCGGCCGTTCCACATCGTGGCGGCGCTGTTCGTAGCGGTCACCGGTCTGCGCCCAGAAGGCAACCGCCGCTTCGTCCGCACCCGTGCACACCACCGGCAGGCTGCCGGCGGGCAGGTAGTCGAACAGCGTGGCGGTGCGGTCGAAGAACAGCGGCAGGTAGTACTCGATGCCGGCCGGTGCCAGTCCGGATTTCAGATCCTGGTACAGCGAACTGCGCCGGGTATCGACATCGAAGCGCTCGCGCAGCGCGCCCAGCACACGGGCGATGCTGGCATCGTCCATCGGCACTTCGCGGCCGGGAAGCATGTGCACCGCCTCGACCTTGTCCAGCGAGCGCTGGCTTTCCGGGTCGAAGGCGCGGATCGAATCGATGTCCTCGTCCAGCAGTTCCACCCGCAGCGGCTCGTCGGCGCCCATCGGGAACACGTCCAGCAGGCCACCGCGCACGGCGAAATCGCCCGGGTCCATGACCTGCGGCACGTTGCGGTAGCCGGCGCTTTCCAGGCGGCGCTTCTCGGCTTCCAGATCCAGGCGCTGGCCGACCTTCAGGTCGAAGCTGCCACCGATGACGTAGCTGCGCGGGGCCAGCTGCTGCAGCACCGTCTGCACCGGCACCACCACCAGGCCGCGCTTGAGTGAGGGCAGCCGGTGCAGGGCCGCCAAGCGCTGGGAAATGATGTCCGGGTGCGGGCTGAAGCGGTCGTAGGGCAGGGTTTCCCAGTCCGGGAAAGCCACCACCGGCAGGTCCGGATCGGTGCCGATCAGGGTCTGCAGGTCGGCTTCGAGCTGGTTGGCGCCGTGGTTGTCACGGGCGATCACCAGCAGCGGTGCGTCGTGCGCGCGCGCCGCCTGGGCCAGATACCAGGCCAGGGCGGTCGGCGAGGCGGGAGCGCGCCACCAGGCGCGGAGCTGGCCGGCACGCGGCAGCGGCGGGGCGGGGTAGGAAGTACGCGACATGGACCGCCGATCTTAGCAGATGGCTTTGTCGCTACCGTGTGGGCGACGTGGGGATGCCGGCCAGCGGCCGGCACTACCGGAATGTTTGCCGGCCAGCGGCCAGCACTACCGGGATGTATGCCGGCCAGCGGCCGGCGCTACCTTAATTGTCCAGTTCCAGCACCATGCGCACCAGACCTTCGGCGCCGTTGGGGTGCGGCACGGGCTTGAAGCCCAGCGAGGCGGCCAGCTGCTTCATCGGCTCGTTTTCCGCGGCCACGTCGCCGTAGAGGCGGTCCAGGTACTTGCCGCGCCCCCACTTCACCAGCTTGCGCATCAGCTGCCGGCCAAGGCCCTGGCCGATCAGGAAGCGGCTGATGAGGATGGCGTACTCGGCTTCACGGGTGCCGGGGATGATGGACGCGCGGGCGACCGCGCCCACCACCGCTTCACCGGCCGGCAGCGACTCGGCGGCCACCAGGGTGATTTCGGTCTTGGGGTTGGGGTGGGTCAGGCGCTGGGTGGTGTCCGGCGAAAGCTCGGTCACCGACTGCAGGAAACGGTCACGGATTTCTTCCGGCCCGAACAGGCTGAAAGCGGCCTGCAGCGGCGCGCCGTCTTCCGGACGGATGGGGCGGATCAGCAGCTCGTGGCCGCTGGGAGCCTTGAAGATCTCATGCCAGGGCGGCATGCGGTTGCGAGTGGCCATACCGGGTGATTCCTTGGTGGTCCATCGATTGTGGCATCACCGGGGCTGTATTCCGTGAACGAAAGGCTCACGTGCGTACAGCCTCGTGAAGACGGCAGATCGTCGCTTTATTCCGGTGCCTTGAGCCAATCCAGGCGAGTGGTGGCACCCGGTTCGCCCAGGTGCTGGCGCAGCGCCGGCAGGGCCGGGCCGACCACGCGGTCGAACTGCCAGGGGGCATTGAGCAGCAGCATGCCACTGCCGTTGAGGCGCAGCGGGGAATCGTCCGGACGCACCAGGAACTCGATGGTCATGGCCGATTTCACCGGCAGGGCGGCGGCCTTGCGCAGGAAATGCAGGATGGTGCGGCGCTGCTTGATCGGGAACCAGACCGCGCAGGTGGCCTGCGGCCAGCGCGCCAGGGTCTCGGCCAAGGCCGCGAGAATCGCCTGGTATTCGGCGTCCTGTGCCTCGTAGGGCGGGTCGATCAGGACCAGGCCACGGCCGATCTTGGTGCCGTTGACCTTCGGCGGCAGCTGCGAACGCAGCAGGGCGTAGCCATCGCCGGGGTGCACGCCGACGCGGTTGTCGTGGGCAAACAGCGCCTTCAGCGATGCCGCTTCGTCTTCCTGCAGCTCGCAGACCGCCATCCGGTCCTGCGCGCGCATGGCCTGGGCGCTCAGCAGCGGCGAGCCGGGGTAGGTGATCATCGCCCCCACCGGGTTGTCGGCCTGCACGGCCTTCAGGTAGCGCTCGACCACCTCCGGCAGCTTGGGCTGCGCCATCAGGCGCATGATTCCCGCCTCGGCTTCCAGGGTCTTGCGCCCCTCTTCGCTGGCCAGCAGGTAGCGGCCGGCACCGCCATGGGTGTCGAGCACGAAGAACGGGCTGTCCTTGCGCTTGAAGCTGTCGATCAGGGCCAGCTGCACGATGTGCTTGAGGACATCGGCATGGTTGCCGGCATGGTAGGCGTGGCGATAGTTCATGGGCGGCAGTGTACGGGGCGGCGGCCGCAGCGGCTATGCTGCGCGCCATGACAGCCCCCGTTGCCCAGGTCCTGGTGGTCGAGGACGAAGCGGCCATCGCCGAGACCGTGTTGTATGCCCTGCGCAGCGAAGGCTACGCGGCCAGCCATTGCCTGCTGGGCGGGGAGGCGCTGCAGCGCCTGCAGGACGGCGGCTTCGATCTGCTGGTGCTGGATGTGGGCCTGCCGGACCTGGGCGGCTTCGAGGTCTGCCGGCGCCTGCGCGCGCTGCCGGGCGCGGTGGCGCAGCTGCCGGTGATCTTCCTGACGGCCCGCAATGACGAGCTGGACCGGGTGCTGGGCCTGGAACTGGGGGCGGACGATTACATGACCAAGCCGTTCTCGCCGCGCGAACTGGTGGCTCGGGTGCGCGCGCGCCTGCGTCGCGTGCAGCCGGCCGGCCCAGCGGTGGTGGCGGCCGAACCCGGCTGGCGCGAACACGGCGCCTTCGCCATCGATCGCGAGGGCCGGCGCATCCGCTACCTGGGGCACACGCTGGATCTGACCCGGTACGAATACGCCTTGCTGGAAGCCCTGCTGCAGCGCCCCGGCGCCATCCTCAGCCGCGCCCAGCTGATGGACCGTGGCTGGGACAGTGCCGCCGACAGCGCCGACCGCACGGTGGATACCCACGTCAAGACGCTGCGCGCCAAGCTGCGCGCGGCCGGCGCCAGCGATGACCCGATCCGCACCCATCGCGGGCTGGGCTACGCGCTGCAGGTGTAGCCATGCGCCTGATGCTGAAACTGTTCCTGGGCTTCTTCCTGATCGTGGGCATCGCCGCGTTCTTCGTGATGCGCGTGTTCGTCAACGAAGTGAAGCCTGGTGTGCGCCAGGCCATGGAATCGACCCTGGTGGACGCGGCGAATGTTCTGGCCGAAATGGCTGCCGCCGACGTCAAGGCCGGCACCATCGGCAGCGGCAGCTTCACCCGCAACCTGGCCAAGGCGCGCCAGCGCGACCTGAAGGCGATGGTCTGGCGCTTCCCCAAGCGCGCGCTGGATTACCGGGTGACGATCACCGATGCCCAGGGCATCGTGATCTACGATTCGCTGGGGCGCGACGTGGGCCGCGACAATTCGCGCTGGAACGATGTCTACCGCACCCTGCGCGGCGAGTATGGCGCGCGGTCCAGCCCGGAAATCCCCGGTGAGGAAGGCAACACGGTGATGCACGTGGCCGCGCCGGTCTACGACCCGGCCGACGGCCGTACGCTGATCGGCGTACTCAGCCTGGCCCAGCCCAACCGCAGCATCGACCCGTTCATCGCCGCCAGCCAGCGCGCCATCATCGAGCGCGGCGCGTGGTTGATCGGTCTGTCGGCGCTGGTGGGCATCCTGGTCACCGTGTGGCTCACCCGCGGCCTGGGCCAGCTGAGCCGCTACGCGCGGGCGGTGACTAACGGCGAACCCGTGCCGCCGCCCCGGCGCCGCCGCGACGAGATCGGCGAGCTTGGGCAAGCGCTGGAAACCATGCGCCGCAAGCTGGAAGGCAAAGCCTACGTCGAGCAGTACGTGCAGTCGCTCACCCATGAAATGAAGAGCCCGCTGGCCGCGATCCGTGGCGCGGCCGAGCTGCTGCAGGAGCCGATGGCCGATGCTGACCGGGCACACTTCGCGCGCAGCATCGTCGAGCAGCAGGAGCGGCTGACCGAAACCATCGACAAGCTGCTGGCGCTGGCCGAAGTGGAACAGCATGGTTGGCTGCAGACCCGTGAGCCGATCGAAGTGGCTGCGTTGCTGGACGAAGCGGCGAGTGCAGCACAGGTGCGCGCGCAGGCAGCCGGCGTGCAGGTTCGTGCCGGCGCCGTGGCGGATCTGCCGGTGCAGGGCGATGCCTATCTGCTGCGCCAGGCCCTGCACAACCTGATCGACAACGCCATTGCCTTCTCGCCGCCCGGTTCGGTGGTTGAGCTGTCGGCGCGGGCCGAGGGCCAGGGCGTGTGCTTGCAGGTGGCCGACCGTGGCGCGGGCATTCCGGACTACGCCCAGGCCCGCGTGTTCGAGCGCTTCTATTCGCTGGCGCGGCCGGGTAGTGGCCGCCGCAGTTCGGGGCTGGGCCTGCCGTTCGTGCAGGAAGTGGCCCGCCTGCATGACGGGCACGCGTCCCTGGCCGCCAGGGCGGACGGCGGTACCGTGGCCGAACTGTGGCTGCCTGCTGGCGGGACCGGCAAGCGCGCACGGCGCTGACTTCACACTCACTTCAAATTCGCCACAAACCGCGCTCACCGCCGGGGTCCATCCTGCAGCCCTCTCCAACGAGGATGGACCATGAAATCCCTTAAGATGCTGTTGCGGTTCGCCATTGTCGGCGGCCTGATCCTGCTGCTGCTCGTGCCGCTGATGATGATCCGCAGCGTCATCAACGAGCGCAGCGCCTATCGCGATGAAGCGTTTTCGCGCGTGGCTGAAAGCCGCGCCGGTACCCAGCAGCTGATCGGCCCGGTGCGGGTGGTGCCGTGGGTGGAACGCCAGCAGGTGGAAGTGGTGGACGCCAAGGGTGCCAAGAAGACCGAGGTGCAGACCACCGAAGGCCAGTGGCTGCAGGTGCCCTCAGCGCTTGAGGTGAGCGGTGAACTGCTGCCCAGCCAGCGGTCGGTGGGCTTGTTCAAGGTGCCGGTCTACAGCTGGAACGGCCAGATCAAGGCGACGTTCGCGGAGGACGACTACCCGATCAAGCCGGGCCGCAGCTACGGCCAGCCTTACGTGGCACTGGGTGTGTCCGATGCGCGCGGCCTGGTCGGCACGCCGAACCTGCGTGTGGATGGCAAGCAGGTGCGGCTGCTGCCGGGGGTGGGCGCCGCCGATGGGCTGGGCCGCGGGTTGCATGCGCCGGTCACCGGTTTTGCCGATCCCAACGGTGGCACCCTGGCCGCCAGCAGCGTTGAACTGGAACTGCGCCTGGATGGCAGCCGCGCGCTGGCCGTGGTGCCGCTGGGCGATGACAACCAGATCGCCCTGCGCTCGAGCTGGCCGCACCCCTCGTTCACGGGCGCGTTCCTGCCCAACGAACGCCGCGTTGATGCACAGGGCTTCGATGCACGCTGGGCGGTGTCGTCGCTGGCGTCCGATGCACAGCACCAGTTGCGCAGGGGCGGCGACCTGGACGCGCAGGCCGTATCGGTTTCGCTGGTGGACCCGGTGGACACCTATACCCAGGCCGATCGTGCATCCAAATACGGGGTGCTGTTCATCGTGCTCACGTTTGTCGGCTTCATTCTGTTCGAGCTGATCAAGGCGCTGCGCATCCATCCCCTGCAGTACCTGATGGTGGGCCTGGCGCTGGCGATCTTCTTCCTGCTGCTGATCAGCCTTTCCGAACACATCGCGTTCTGGCAGGCGTACCTGGTTTCGGCGCTGGCCTGCATCGGGCTGCAGGCGGTGTACCTGGCCAACGTGCTGGGGCACTGGAAGCGCGGGCTGGGGTTTGCCGCAATGCTGACGGTTTTGTACGGCGCGCTGTACGGGCTGCTGGTATCGGAAAACAACGCGCTGCTGATGGGCTCGCTGCTGCTGTTCGCGATCCTGGCCGTGGCGATGTGGGTGACCCGTCGCGTGGACTGGTACGCGCTGGGCAGTGAACAGAAGTAAGGAGCAGGCCATGGGCTGGCGCCAGGGATTGCGACAACGGGCCGCACAGGGCATTCCGGCCCTGCTGGAAGTGGATGCCCTGCTGCAGGCACATGGTGTGCTGGCGGCCTTGCCGGGGGCACGGATTGCCCCCGGCCTGGTCCGCTTCCAGCTGGCCGCGGCAACCTGCGAGGGGCTGCGGCGGCGGGGGCTGGAATGGCTGGTCGGCGCGCGGCAGGGACGCGGTGCGCTGGCCGGGCGGGTGCCGCGCTACCGGCCTTGGCAGGCCGGTGCGGCCGGGCTGCAGGCCATCGGCATCGAAGGGCTGCCGGACGATTGGCCGGCACACGCTGCGGTGTACGGCTGCAGCAGCATCGACCAGCAGCACTGGTTGCTGCTGCTGCCCGAACGTGCACAGCTGTGGCTGGGCTGGCGCGGGTGATCCACCGCAATCGGGTGGGTACGAACGGCCGGAATCTGGTGGGTGCGAACCTTGGTTCGCACGTTTCATCCACGCATGGCGAGCCAGAGCATCCACGCATGGCGTGGATCTACCATGACCGATGGGACGGGGGGGAGGTGCCCCCGCTGGCTAGACTCGATGGGTTGACGATCGAGCCGAAGGGCAGGGGTGTGGCGTGTTGAAGTGGAGTGGGCTGAAGTGGGGTGTGCTGGCCGCAGCGCTGGCGACAGGTGGCAATGCAATGGCACAGCAGCGCGAACCGGTGGACCTGGACATGGTCAGCCGCATCCGCCAGGAGGCCTTCCACCGCTCGCAGGTGATGGACACCTTCAGCTACCTCACTGAGCGCATCGGCCCGCGCCTGACCAACTCGCCGGCAATGGGGCGCGCCAATGCCTGGACCCGCAGCCGGTTCAGCGATTGGAAGCTGGACAACGTGCACGACGAAGCCTTCGATGAGTTCGGCCGTGGCTGGGAATTCACCTCGGCCAGCGTGGAAATGCTGGGCGACCGTGTGCAGCCGCTGCATGCCCTGCCCAAGGCATGGACGCCCGGCACCCGCGGCCCGGTCGAGGGCGAACTGGTGCACGTGGAGATCAAGAAGCTGGAGGATATCGAGAAGTACCGCGGCAAGCTGCGCGGCAAGATCCTGCTGCTGGGCGAGGCGCGCGAGTACAAGCGCGGCAACGAGCCCGATTCGCATCGCCACGACGCCACCTCGCTGGAAGGCCTGCAGGAATTCACCCTGCCCAAGGACGTGGCGGCCGAGCGGGCCAAACGGGTGAAGGAATACAAGGAACGCCAGGAGCTGGCCGCCAAGGTCAACGCCTTCTTCGTGGAAGAGGGCGCGCTGGCGTCGATCAGCATCAGTGGCTGGGACAACGGCATCATCCGCGTTGCCGGCGGTGGCTCGCGCAAGGCGGGCGAATCGGTGGGCATTCCGGAACTGGCCATGATCGCCGAGCACTTCAATCCGCTGGTGCGTGCGCTGGATGCCAAGCAGCCGGTACGCCTGCGGGTGGACGTTGCTGCGCGCTTCACCGACGAGGTCGACCAGCCCGGCTACAACACGCTGGCCGAGATCCGCGGCAGCAGCAAGCCCGATGAAGTGGTGATGATCGGCGCGCATCTGGATTCGTGGCACAGCGGCACCGGGGCGGCCGACAATGCTGCGGGCGTGGCGGTGATGATGGAGGCCATGCGCATCCTCAAGGCCACTGGCGCCAAGCCCAAGCGCACCATCCGGGTGGCGCTGTGGAGCGGCGAGGAGCAGGGCCTGATCGGCTCCCAGGCTTATGTGGCCAAGCACTTCGGTCGTTTCCCGGAACCGACCGACCCGGCGCAGAAGGCGCTGCCGGCCTCGCTGCGCGACCCGACCGGCGCGCTGCAGAAGACCCGCGACTACGGCAAGTTCCAGGTCTACTTCAACATGGACAACGGCTCCGGTCGCTTCCGTGGCATCTACGCTCAGGAAAACCTGGCGGCGATGCCGATCTTCGAGGCTTGGCTGGCGCCCTTCCACGATGTGGGCGCCACCACCGTGGCCACCCGCAACACCGGCAGCACCGACCACATCAGCTTTGATCGCATCGGCCTGCCGGGCTTCCAGTTCATCCAGGACCGGCTGGACTACTTCACCAACGTCCACCACAGCCATCTGGACACCTGGGACCATGCCGAGCCGGATGATCTGAAGCAGGCCGCCGCCATCGTCGCCTCGTTCGCCTACAACGCCGCGATGCGCGAGCAGTCGTTCCCCCGCAAGGCGGAACCGCAGCCCTGAGGCACAGCCGACGGAGGGGAGCAGTTCGCTCCCCTCCGTCGCCGCAGGCCTGGTCAGTCCGGTATCGAGACGATCTGGTTGATGGCCGGATCGATGGCGAACACCGCGCGGAGCGAGGGCGTGCCGTCGAGGGTCTTCACCTGATCGGACACGATTGCCGCCTGGAAGACGGTCGCTCCGTCATGCTGCATCAGGGGCCGGATGTTCAACGGCGCCCTCTGCGCGTCCGACAGTTGTGCCAGGCACAGCTGTCGGCCGCAGCTGAAGTCCAGCACCGTCCGCGCGTGGCCTTCCTCCGCCAGGCCACTCCGGAGGTGGCTGGAAAAGAGAGACGCCGTTTCTGTGAGTTCCCTGTCAGTGGACGCTGCCATGTGCATGGCATTGACCATGGCAGTGAAGTCACTGGCGTTCTCAATCAGTCGATCAATTCGGGATTCGTCCAATGCATTCCCAGAAACCAAATTCGCTTCAATGGATGCGTAAGCCGGAAGACGATGCGAGAGGCCAGCTTTTGTGCCCAAGCGAGGGGCTGCGCTGGCGAACTCGCGATTACGATTGGCTGGCGCATTCGTTGGAGAGCGGTGGGAGTTCTGCGTGATTGAACTGTGGAAAGGGCTGGCAATCGAGAAGTACCATGCCAGCGTGCCAACCAATATTGAAGCCGCGAGGAGCCAGAGAGCCGCTGTTTTTGCCGTCATATGAAATACTCAGGTTGCTGGCCCGGTTTCAACAATTGCTTCGCCCTTGGCGGCCGTTTTGGATACATGGCCGCCTTGGCTGTCCCATACGCAGAACCCTCCCCCGGTCGCGTGGATACAATGCACGAGTTCTCGCAGGTGTAGTAATAGCTGTTGATTTTGATTGTCGTTGATGCCTTGGACTCAGAAAGACCAAATAGTCCAGCTATGACCAATGCTGCACTAACGCACATCGCTCTGATTGGGCCAGCTTTCAGAGAGAATCGATCAATTAATCCCTTGTCCTGCACTTTGGTTGTACGCGGCTGAGAGGTGGCGCCTGGTGCGGTGACTGAATGGATCACGTGGAGACTTCCTTGCTTTCTTGAAGGATGTTCAGGTTTCGTTCGGGTGACGGGGCTGGCTATGAGGGAAGTTGCAATTTCAGCGGCAGGGAATCCGGTAAAATCGTGCCGATTCCCGTTCCCCGAGCCCTCCATGATCTGCCGCACCCGCTTCGCCCCCAGCCCCACCGGTTACCTGCACATCGGCGGTGCCCGCACCGCGCTGTACTGCTGGCTGGAAGCCCGCCACCGCGGCGGCGAGTTCGTGCTGCGCATCGAGGACACCGACCGTGAACGCAGCACCCAGGGCGCGATCGACGCCATCCTGGAGGCGATGGACTGGCTGGGCCTGGACTACGACGTCGGCCCGATCTACCAGACCGACCGCGTCGCCCGGTACCTGGAAGTGGCCGAGCAGCTGGTGGCCGACGGCAAGGCGTACTACGCCTACGAAACCCGCGAAGAGCTGGACGCCATGCGCGAGGCCGCCATGGCCAAGCAGGAAAAGCCGCGCTACAACGGCGCCGCGCGCGAGCTGGGCCTGCCGCGCAAGGATGACCCGAACCGCGTCATCCGCTTCAAGAACCCGCTGGACGGCACCGTGGTGTTCGAGGACCTGATCAAGGGCCGCATCGAGATCGCCAACAGCGAGCTGGATGACATGGTGATCTTCCGCCCGGACGGCTACCCCACCTACAACTTCGCGGTGGTGGTGGACGACTGGGACATGGGCATCACCGAAGTCATCCGCGGCGACGACCACATCAACAACACCCCGCGCCAGATCAACCTGTACGAGGGCATCGGTGCCCCCGTGCCGAAGTTCGGCCACATGCCGATGATCCTGGACGAGCAGGGCGCCAAGCTGTCCAAGCGGACCGGTGCGGCCGACGTGATGCAGTACAAGGATGCCGGCTACCTGCCCGACGCGCTGCTGAGCTACTTGGCCCGCCTGGGCTGGTCGCACGGTGACCAGGAGCTGTTCAGCCGCCAGGAACTGATCGACCTGTTCGACGTGACGAACTGCAATTCCAAGGCCTCGCGCCTGGACATGGCCAAGCTGGGCTGGGTCAACCAGCACTTCCTGAAGACCGAGGACCCGGCCAGCATCGTGCCGCATCTGGTCTACCAGCTGGAAAAGCTGGGCCTGGACGTGGCCGCCGGCCCGGCCCCGGTGGATGTGGTGCTGGCCCTGCGTGAGCGCGTGCAGACCCTGAAGGAAATGGCCGAGAAGGCCGTGGTCTGGTACCAGCCGCTGACCGAGTACGACGAGGCGGCCGTGGCCAAGCACTTCAAGGCGGGCGCCGAGCTGCCGCTGGGCAAGGCCCGCGAACTGCTGGCGGCCCTGCCGGAATGGACCGCCGAGGCCGTCGGCGTGGCCCTGCACGACACCGCTGCGGCCCTGGAAATGGGCATGGGCAAGGTCGCCCAGCCGCTGCGCGTGGCCATCACCGGCACCCAGGTCAGTCCTGACATTTCCCATACCGTGTACCTGGCCGGCCGCGAACAGGCCTTGAAACGCATCGATGTGGCCATCACCAAGGTAGCAACGGCCTGAGCCCTGCCGCCCAGACCTGAACCGGAGAAACGCGCATGCCCGCCAAACCAGCTTCTGCCTGTACCGCCCCGCACCACCACGTCCATGACGCATCGGATTTCGTGGCGGTGGTCGAGCGTGTCTCGCGCGAGCGCGGGCTGCGCCTGACCCCGATCCGCGCAAACGTGCTGAAGCTGATCGCCGAGGCCGGCAAGCCGGTCAAGGCCTATGAGCTGCTGGAGTGGGTGCGCAGCGGCAAGGGCGTGGGTGCTGATGCCCCGCCCACCGTGTACCGGGCGCTGGACTTCCTGATGGCCAATGGCTTCGTGCACAAGCTGGAATCGGTGAATGCCTTCGTGGCCTGCCACCATCCCAGCAGCGCGGCGCACTCGGTGCCGTTCCTGATCTGCAACAGCTGCCACAGTGCGGTGGAACTGGAAGACCGCGAAATCGTCACCCAGCTGGAAAAGCGTGCCAAGGAGCTGGGTTTCCAGCCGCAGGCACAGACCCTGGAAGTGCACGGCCTCTGCGCGCGCTGCGCCGGGTAAGGAATCTGACCCCGACTCACAGAGATCCGGACCGGTTGACGGCGGGGTAGAGTCGACCGTTGGTCGACTGTCGCGCGAAGCGCGGCGTTTTCCCGGCCGGGTAGAGTCGACCGTTGGTCGACTGCCGCGCGAAGCGCGGCGTTTTCCCGGCCTGGTAGAGTCGACCGTTGGTCGACTGTCGCGCGAAGCGCGGCGTTTTCCCGGCCTGGAGAGCAGTCGACTAACAGTCGACTCTACCGTTCCGTTTCCGTTTCCGTTTCCGTTCCCGTTCCCGTTTCCGGTCCGGATTCCCGTTTCGGCTCCGCCGCCGTATCCACCCGCGCGATCACCGACATGCCCGGCCGCAGCCGGGCGGCCAGTTCCTGCCCGGGGTCGATCGAGATCCGGATCGGCAACCGCTGCACGACCTTGGTGAAGTTGCCGCTGGCATTGTCCGGGCGCAGCACGCTGAATTCCGAACCGGTGGCCGGGGCGATCTGTTCCACATGGCCGTGCAGCACCTGGCCGCGGAACGCATCCACCGCGAACGTGGCCGGTTGCCCGATGCGCATCTGCCAGGTCTGGCCCTCCTTGAAATTGGCCACCACCCACAGCGCCTCCGGCACCAGGAACAGCAGCTGCGAGCCGGCCGCCACGTACTGGCCCACGCGCACGCTGGCTTCGCTGATCTGCCCATCGCTCGGCGCATGGATGACCGTATTGGCCAGGTCGATCCGTGCCAGCTCCAGCTGCGCCTCCGCGCTTTCCACCTGTGCCTCCAGGCTCTTGCGTGCCACCTGGGTCGATACCAGGGTTTCCTCGGCAATGCGGATCTGCGCCTGCGACTGCAGCACGCTGGCCTGTGCCGATGCCTGGGACGTGCGGAACTTGTCGCGGTCGTTCACCGAGACCAGCTGCTGCGCGGCCAACGCTTCATAGCGCTTGGCTTCGTTGCGCGAGCGCTGCAGCTCGGCTTGGCCCGACGACAGCGTGGCGCGTGCCGCAGCGATCTGTGCGCGGTTCTGTGCCTGTGACTGGTCCGAGTTGGCCAGTGCCGCGCGGGCGCTGTCCAGCGTTGCTTCGGCCTGGGCCACCTTCTGCGCATAGATGCGGTCGTCGATGCGCAGCAACGGCTCACCCTTCTTCACGTGCTGGAAATCCTTCACCAGCACATCGGTGACATAGCCGGCCACCTGCGGCGCCATCACGGTGATCTGCCCGCGCACGTAGGCGTTGTCGGTCACCATCACGCTGCTGGTGAAGGGCCACAGATGCCACGCACGCAGGATCAACGCGATGCCCAGCAGTGCCACCACCACCATCACCACCACGCTGCGCGCACTGGGTCTGAGGTACTTCGGTGCCGCCGCGGGTGCGCTGGGCGTGGCCGCGGGCGCTGCGTCGGTCGGCGTCGGCGGGCTGACGTTGTCGGGGGCATCGCTGTCGGTGCGGGGCGGAAGCGGTGACATGGCGGCAGACTCAGTGGGGCGGGGCGGCACTGGCCGCATACGGTGGGGAAGGATGGCGCTTGTGCCACTGCTTGAGCACGGCGGTACGCAGCGAAAGCAGCAGCAGCCAGCACAGGAAGCCGATCGCCAGCCAGCCGCTCAGGGTGAACACATCATTGAAGCCACGCACGTTCGCTTCGCGGCGCGCGGTCTGTGCCAGCTGCGCGGTGCCCTGTGCGCTGCGCAGCACCGGGTCGGTGATCTGCGCGGCATAGATCTGCTGCTGGATGCGCAGGCGCTGCGCGACCACCGGGTCGGCCGGGTCGAGCTGGCTGGTGATGGCGCTGGAATACAGCTGCTCGCGATGCAGCTGGAAGGTGCCCAGCACGGCCGATCCGGCCAGGCCGCCCAGGGTCTGGGTGATCGACAGGGTGACCAGGAAGGTGATCATGTGGTCCACGCCCTGTTTCAGTGCAGCGGAAATGCCGAGCATGATCAGCGGGCCCATGAACATGCCGGCGCCAACCGAGGCCAGGAACTGGCTGAGATAGAAATCGTGCGGCCGGTCCAGGCTGGTGCGGTTCTGGTCGAAGAATGCGGCGGTGCCCAGCAGCAGGATGGCCATCAGCAGCTGCGCGATCAGCCGCTTCGGCCCGAAGGTGAGCGAGGCACCGGCGATGCCGACGATCACCCCCGCCAGGATTACCATGAACAGCGGGCGCATCTGGTCCGGGCCCATGCCCAGCGTACGCATCAGATTGACCACGCCGTAGGACTGTTCGGTGGTCAGGAAGCGCAGCAGGAAGGCGCCGACGATGAAGTGCAGCACCGGCAGCGTCGACAGCCAGCGGATCTGCAGTAGCGGGTTGCGCCGGTAGTGTTCGATGACGAGCGCGGTGGTGGTTAGTGCGATCGAAGCCACCAGCGACCAGCCCAGCCACGGCGTGTTCACCCACCAGCGCGTGTAGCCCTGCGCCAGCACCACCACCAGCAGTGCCACGGCGGGCGCAAGCAGGACGAAGGTGAGGAAATCCAGCGGCTCGAAGGCCTTGATCTGCACGCCGGGCGGCAGCTTCAGCACCACCACGGCAGCGAAGGCACACAGGGCCAGGCCCGCCTCGAATGAGTACAGCTGATGCCATTGGCCAGTGTCGACCAGCGCCGGTGAGACGATCCAGGCGATGGGAACCGCCAGCTGCGAAAGGCCGACGCCGACCACCAGCAGATTGCCGGTGAAGCGCCGCGGCAGGGCCTGCAGCATGTACAGCGTGCCCAGCGTCGAGCACGCCGCGCCGGCAAAACCGCTGGCGGCGCGGGTCAGCAGGGTGGTCTCGAAACTGCCGACGAACAGGTGCAGCACGGCCAGTGCCGCGTACAGGCCCAGGCCGATCTCGGCGAACAGGCGGATGCCGTATTGCTGGCGGAACTTGAAGGCCAGCAGGTTGGCCGTGACATTCACCATTGCGTAGGCGGCCACCAGCCAGCTGCCCTGGGTGGGCGTGAGCGCCAGCTGGCCCTGCAGGAACGGCAGGTTGGCGGTGACCAGTGCATTGCCCAGGCCGCCGGTGATGGCCACCAGCAGCGAGACCAGCGCGTAGGCCACGCGCCGACGGGGTGGGTGCCAGGGCATCGAGGCCGAGCCCGGCATGGTCGGCTTCTCGTGTTCCTCCCAATCCGGGATCGGCTTGAGATACGGCTGGACCATCAGCGCCCCTGGTTGGCTGCTCCCTGGAGGCCGCCGCGCAGAAGCTGCAGGGCGCGCCCGGCGAGCTGGGCACGCTCTTCGCGGGTCTTGCCGCGCAGGGCCGCACCCAGCATGCCCGAGATGAGTGAAATATCCGTCTTTTCCAGGTCGGGCCGGCACAGGCCGGCGGCCTTGGCGCGGGCGATCGGCGCTTCCAGCAGGTCGCGCACGGTCTCGCGCGCGATGCGCATGGCGGGCACGTCCGAGTCGACCGCGCGCCAGTAGTCGGCCAGCGCCGGCGAATCGATGATGCGCTGGGCCATGCCCTCGAAGACCTCGAACAGGGCGTCGTCGCGGTCGCCCAGCTGTTCGACCTGGCGGCGGATGCGGTCGACGGTCCGCTGCAGCAGCGCCTGGATCAGCGCGGTGCGGTCTGGGAAATTGCGGTACAGCGTCGCACGGCCCACCTGGGCGCGTTCAACCACCAGGTCCAGGGGCGCGGTGACGCCGTGTTGGCCGAACACATGGTCGGCGGCATCGAGGATGAGGGCACGGCGGGCAGCAGCATCGGCACGTTGGGTGGTCATGGCTTCATTGTCGGACAAAAGTGTCCGTTTGGCGAGACGTTGAGTGACGGGAATGTCCGTTTGTTGCTGTACGCACCTCTTTGTAAATGCGGCGTGAAGATGCGCCCGTGAGAGCGTGCGCAAAAAAACGGGGGCCATCAGGCCCCCGGGAGAGAACGGCGATGAACGTCGCCAGGAAATGGTGCCTGGGGTCAGAGCCCTTTCCTGCGGAAAGGGATCCGACCCCACGGGCGGATCGGGGTCAGCCCCCTTTCCGAAGGAAAGGGCTCTGACCCCTCAAGGACCGATCAGAAGTACGCGCGGATGCCGAAGGCGACACCACGACCCGGCAACGGCGAGTAGTCACGCAGCAGCGAGGTGTGCGGACGCACTTCGCGGTTGGTCAGGTTGCTGCCATCCAGGAAGACCTCGTAGCTGTTGCTGTCGCTGCGGTCCCAGCGGTACGCGAAGTGCGCATCGACCAGGGTGTAGCCGTCGCTGGCTTCCTCGTTCTGCGCCACGTCCTTCTGCCTGCTGTAACGCACCGCACCCACCGAGGCGCGCCAGCCATCCTTCGCCCAGCGCAGGTCGGCACCGACGCGCGCCGGGGCGATGCGCGGCAGGTAGCCGGTGTTGGCCAGTTCCACGCTGTAGTTGTGGTTGTGGTCACCGTGCGGCACGGCAATGTCCAGCGTACGGCTGCCGTTGCCATCCAGCTTGGCCTGCACGTAGTCGCCGAACAGGCGCAGATCCCAGTCACCGGCACCGCCCTCGAACAGGTGCACCAGCGCCTCGGCTTCGGCACCCTTGAACACCGCGTCCTGCTGCGTCCAGGTGCGCACCGGCAGGCTTTCGGTGAGGCCAGTGTCGGCCAGATAGATGAAGTCCTTGAACTTCGTCTGGTAGATCGCGGCCGAGAAGTCCAGGCGCTCGCTGTGGGTGTGGATGCCCAGTTCGACACGCTGGCCGCGCTCGGTCTTCAGGTCGGCATCGCCGATTTCCAGCGAACGGGTGGCGATGTGCGCGCCTGCGGCATACAGCTCTTCATTGGTCGGCGCGCGCTCGGAGCTGTCCACGCCGATGCGCAGGTCGACGGCGTCGTTGAGCTTCCAGATGCCGGCGGCGGACAGGTTGGTGGCGTCGAACTTGCGGCGGCGGTAATCGCCGGTCGGGTCCAGCTTGACCTGGTCGTGGCGGCCGCCCAGTTCCAGCTTGAACGGGCCGAACTGCTTTTCCTGCAGCACGAACAGGCCGGCGTTCTTCGTGTTGGTGTTCGGCACGAACGCTTCCTCGCCGATGGCACCGAAATCGCTGTTGCCGAACTGCACGCCGAAGGCGCCGTCCCAGCCGCCGATCTGCTGCTGCACCGCTTCCAGGCGGGTCTCGATGCCGCGGTTGGTGAAGCGGGTGGACGGCGTGCCGGCTTCCAGCTCCACGTGCTCATAATCGGTGTAGGCCACGCGCGCGTTGACGTTCTTCAGGAACGACACCGGGTTGTAGATGCCGGCCTTGGTCTCGAAACGGTTCTGCACCATGTCGATGCGGACGTCATGCTCGTCGCCTTCCTCCTCCTCATCGCCATGGTCGTGGTCATGGTCGTGGTCATCGCCTTCGGCATGCACGTGGGCGCCGTTGGGAATGCCGTAGTTGGTGCGGTAAGTGCTGGCCGATACACCGAAGTAGCCACCTTCGCCCAGCCACGTGGCACCCACACCACCGGCGCGGGTGCGGATGGAACTGTTGTCCAGGCGGCCACGGCGCGGCTCATCACCTTCCTCGCCCGCGTGGTCGTGGTCGTGGTCTTCGTGGTGGTCTTCCAGGCTGTCGATCACTGCGTAGCCGGGGATGCGGTAGTCATCGCCGTTGCGCACCAGGCCGTCGACGTGCAGCACGACGTTGCCGCTGACGCCGTCGAGGCGGAACATGCCGCTGCGCTCGTCGTTGACCGAGTTGCCACGCACTTCGGCGCGGCCGCTGAGCGGACGGTCCGGCAGTTCGCGGGCAATGCGGCCATCGACTACGTTCACCGCGCCGCCGATGGCGCCGCTGCCGAACAGCAGGGTGGCCGGGCCCTTCAGCACTTCGATCTGGTCGGCCAGGAACGGCTCGATGCTGGTGGCGTGGTCAGCGCTGACGGTGGAGGCATCCATGTTGCCCATGCCGTTGGACAGCACGGCCACGCGCGGGCCTTCCTGGCCGCGGATGATCGGGCGGCCGACGCCGGGGCCGAAGAAGGTGCTCTGCACGCCGGGCAGCTTGGCCACGGTATCGCCCAGGGTGCCGGCCTTCTGCTCGTCCAGGCGCTCGCCGGCCAGCACGTCCACCGGGCGGGCCAGCGACTCGGCATCGCCCTGCAGCGGCGAGGCGGTGACCTGCACCGACGACAGCTCGGTCAGGTGGCGGTCACGATGGGTGTCCGGGTCGGCGGCGGCAAAGGCGGCCGACGGCAGCAGGGCGGCCAGGGCCAGGGCCAGCGAATGTGGCTTGAAACGAGGGGCGTGAGAGGGCATCCGGTGCTTCCTTTGTTACATTGTATCAATCGGGTGGCGCACGTATCCCGTCGTGGGACAGGGGGAGGGAAACCGTGCGGGTCGGGGATGGATGTTATATTATTCCATAACGATTCGCCGACCCTGCTGGAAGTCATGTCCCCGTCCTCCTCCTTCCGCCGCCTGCTCGACCGCTTTGGCGCCACCGGTTCGATGCTGTGCGCCGTGCACTGCGCGGTCATTCCGGTTCTGCTGGCGATCGCCCCCTCGCTGGGCCTGTCGTTCTGGCTGAGTGACGGGGTGGAGATGACCCTGGTGGTGTTCGTGACCCTGCTCGGCCTGTTCAGCCTGGTCATGGGCTACCGCCGCCATGGCGCCCTGCGCGCGCTGGCCTTCCTGCTGCCGGGCCTGGTGGCGCTCTGGGCGGGCGTGCTGGTCGACGCGCTGCACCACAATGCCGTACCGCATGCCGTGGTGATGACGCTGGGCGGCCTGCTGGTGGGCGTGGCCCACCTGGTCAACCTGCGCCTCAACCACGTCCACGTCCACGACGCCAGCTGCGCGCACTAGGTACGTCGTGATAGGCTTTCTGATCGTGCGCGGGGGCGCCCAGCAAGGCGGCCCCGCCGAACCCGTGTCAGTACGGGGTAACCAGATTTCACATTTGAGGAGTTGAAGACATGGGTAAGGGTGACCGCAAGACCGCCAAGGGCAAGCGCTACAACGCCAGCTACGGCAACGCCCGTTCGCACACCGCGAGCAAGGTCGCTGTAGGCGCCGGTGCCCCGGTTGCCAAGAAGACCGTGGCCAAGGCTCCGGCCAAGAAGGCCGTGGCGAAGAAGGCTGCTGCCAAGGCCTGATCCGGCCGGGCAGTGAGTCCAAGAAAAAACGCGGCGCCTGGCGCCGCGTTTTTTTGTGCCTGGCCTTCGTGCCGCTGCGCTCGCCGGGCCATGCCCGGCGGCGGTTGCGGGATCAACGCAACGTCTTCTGCAGCGTTTCGGCGTTGCCGTCATTCGGCGCGGCAGGCACCTGAAGCAGTTCCGCCAGCAGCGGATACACATCCACGTTGTCGAAGCCATCGATCACCAGCCCCTGCCGGAACGACGGGCCGCGCGCGACGAACACGGCGCGCATCGAGGGCAGGGCGTTGTCGTAACCGTGCGAGCCCCGTTCCTGGTGGTCGCGCTTGGCGATGCGCTCGGCATGCAGCGCGTCCCAGCCCTCATCCATCTGGCAGACGATGGGCGGTACGCGCGGGTGCGAGCCGTAGTGCCAGCGCGCCGGCAGCGATTCCTTCTTCCAGCATTCGTAATGGGCGTGGCGGCCGAGCAGGGCGCGCTCGGCCTGTGCCTCGCGGCCGGCCACCGGCGCGAAACCGACCGACTGCCCCTGGCTGATGTTGCGCGCGATGGACGGGTCTGCCATCGACTCAACGGACAGCACCTGGCCTTCGGCCACACCGGCCATGCCGTGGTCGGACACCACGATGACGTTGGTGGTGGCCGCCAGCCCGCCTGCGTCCAGGCCATCGAGCACCTGGCCGATGATCTGGTCGGCCTGCACGATCGCATCGCGGTACTGGCTCGAATCCGGGCCGTAGCTGTGGCCGGCCTTGTCCACGTTTTCCATGTACAGGGTGGTCAGCCGCGGCGCATCGGCATCGGTCTGCGCCAGCCATTCCAGCACGGTGCGCGCGCGCTGCTGCAGCGGTTCCTTGCTGTCATACACCTGCCACTGGCTGGGGCGGGTGCCATCGATCTCGGCCTCGCTGCCCGGCCACGAGGTGGTCGCGGTGCGCACGCCCACTTTCTCGGCGCCGACCCAGATCGGTTCACCGCCCCACCAGGCACTGTGGGTCACCGCATCGCGGTCGCCCAGGCTGAAGCGGCCCAGCTGCGGGTCCTGCATGCTGTTGTTGACGATGCCGTGGTGGTCCGGGCGCAGGCCGGTGACGATGGTGTAGTGGTTGGGGAAAGTGAGCGAGGGATAGGATGGGGTCATCCAGCGCGCGCGCACGCCACCGTCGATGATGCGCTGCAGGTTCGGCGTCAGGCCGCGATCCAGTGCATCGGCGCGCAGGCCGTCGATGGAGATCAGCAGCAGCTTCGGTGGCGGCACGTCGGCGCGCGCAACCGGCGCGGACGAAGGAGGCGTGGTCGTGCAGGCCACCAGGGGCAGCAGCAACGCCAGCGAACAGGTCAGGCGTACGGAAGTCATCCCGTCATCATAAGCCGCAGCAATGACGTGCCCAAGACACGGCGTGCTGTCGCACGCCGTGTCCGCGCATTTTTCCTTATCCCTGCGCCCTCGGCGCGCCCCCTTCAACAAGAAGGGGGCTCCTCACCAGAGACACTCCGCAACCCGATCCAGCGTGTCGACCAAGGTCGACACCTACCAACAGCCGCGGGAACCCGCCAACCCACGGATAGCCCGCTGTTGCTGTTGCTGTTGCCGGCCAGCGGCCGGCACTAGCGCGGGTGCAGGGCGCAGCCCTGCCGGCAAACCCCAACCCTTACACGAACAACGGTGCGTGCCGCTGCTCCAGCCGCAGCAGGGCCGCCTTGGTTTCCAGGCCGCCGCCGAAGCCGGTGAGCGTGCCATTGCTGCCGATAACGCGGTGGCAGGGCAGCACGATCGGCAGCGGATTACGGCCGTTGGCCGCGCCCACCGCACGGGTGGCCGTCGGCTGCCCCAGGTGCTGCGCCAGTTGCAGGTAGCTCCAGGTCTGCCCGAAGGGAATCAGCGCGAGCGCATGCCACACCCGCAACTGGAACGGCGTCCCCTGTGGCGCCAACACCAGATCGAAGGTGCTGCGCTCGCCGTGCAGGTACTGCAGCAGCTGTTCGCGCGCTTCCGGCAACGCACCGGGCGCGTACTGCCAGTCGCCGCGGCCACGTGCGGGGTGGCGGTTCTCGGGGAACAACACATGGGCCAGGCCCTGTGCGTTGCCGGCGATGGTCAGCTCGCCGATCGGGCTGTCGAAACGATCAAACAACAGGGTCATGTCGGTTCTCCCACAAACGTACCGGACAGGTGCCACAGGTGCAGCACGGCATAGGCGCGCCACGGGCGCCACGATTGCGAGCGTGCCTCGGTGGCGCGTTCGCTCAGGCGCTGGCCCTGCGCGTGTCCCAGCACCTGTTGCAGTACCAGGTCACCGGCAGGGAAGGCGTCGGGTTGGCCCAGGCCACGCAGGGCGATGTACTGCGCTGTCCACGGGCCGATGCCGGGCAGCGCCACGCACCGTGCGACGAAATCCTCCAGCGCCTGGCCGGGGCCGAAGTCCAGCGCGCCACTGGCACATGCTGCCGCCAGCGCACGCACCGTGGCAGCACGCGTGCGTGGCAGGCCGATGGATTCCAGCGGTGCTTCGGCCAGCACGTCCGGCGCTGGGAACTGGCGATCGAATTCGGCCGGCATGTCGGGCAGGTGCGCGCCCCACGCATCGACCAGGCGGCGGGCGAAGGTGGTGGCGGCGGCCACACTGACCTGCTGGCCCAGCACTGCGCGCACCGCAACTTCAAAGCCATCCCATCCACCCGGCACCCGCAGGCCCGGGCGCTCGGCGATGCCGCGCGCCAGCAGTGGTTCCTCCGCCAGGGCGGCGTGTACCTGCTGCAGATCTGCATCGAGGTCGAACACCCGGCGCACGCGGCGCACGATGTCCGGAATCATCCGGGGATCGACGGCACTCAGCTGCAGGCGCAGTTCCGGCCGCTTCGGGTCGGCGGTCACCCGCAGCAGGGTAGGGCGCTCGGGCGTGCCGAGCACACGCTGGTAGCTGTCCTCATCGATCCGTTCGATGCCCGGCAGGCTGCGCTTGCGCAGGAAGGCCAGCATGCGCGGGAAATCCAGCGGTGGGCGGTAGCCCAGGCGCAGTACCAGGCTGCCATCGCCGGCGGCCGACGGGGCGTGCTGGCGGCGCAGCGCGGTGGGTGCCATGCCGCACCCCTGAAGGAACGCGGTGTTGAAGCGGCGCAGGCTGTTGTAGCCGGCCGCGAGGGCGACATCGGTCACCGGCAGTGTGGTTTCGGTCAGCAGTTGCTTGGCCAGCAGCAGGCGGTGGGTGGCGTGGATCTGCCCGGGCGTGGCGCCCAGGTGTTCGACGAACAGGCGTTGCAGCTGGCGTGCGCTCACGCCCAGTTTCCCGGCAAGGTCGGCCATCGCCTGGTCCTGCAGGAAGCCGGCATGGATGAGGGCGAGGGCGCGCTGCACGGTCTGCCCGGCCAGCGCCTGTTGCGCCCGCGGCGCCAGTTCCGGGCGACAGCGCAGGCAGGGCCGGTAGCCGGCGGCGGCGGCAGCGGCGGCGGAGGGGTAATAGGTGATGTTGCGCGGCTTGGGCGGTGGTGCGGGGCAGACCGGGCGGCAGTAGATGCCGGTACTGCGCACGGCGGTGAAGAACACGCCATCGAAGCGGGCATCGCGGGCCAGGCGGGCGCGGTCGCAGGCGGCGTGGTCGAGGGCGGGGGCGGTATCCATGCCGCCAGTCTAGGCCGGCGCGTGCGGGGATACTCGCCGGATTCGGACATGGATGTTGGTTGGGGGGTACTGGCAGGGCCTGCAGCCCTGCACCCGCAAAGGCAACGTCAACGTCAAAAGCCTGGACTCCGTGGGATGGCGGGGTAGGTCCGGTGGCAGGCGACGCCGCAAGTACGTCCCTGTAGGCTCGGTCGCGCCATCCATGGCGCTCACGCCCCTGCCACCGGACCCACCCCGCCTTCGACAGTTCTCTGCCATCTGCCGGAACAGCCCTCGGGGTCGGATCCATTTTCTGCAGGAAAACGGCTCTGTGGGAATTGCGCTGCGCTCTGGTAGGTGTCGACCTTGGTCGACACGCTGTTGTTCCGCCGTTGGTGGGTGCCGACCGTTGGTCGGCACGCTGTCGTTCCGCCGTTGGTAGGTGCCGACCGTTGGTCGGCACGCTTCCCCAGGTCAGAAGGGGTTCAGTAGCGCGCGCTGAATGCGCGGTGCGGGCGGGTAGACTGGGGGCCTTGTTCCCGCGAAGACCGGTTGCCCGATGTCCGTCAGATTCCGCTGGTTGCCCCTGTTGTGCCTGGCCCTGGCGGGCTGCAGCAAGCTGGAGAACCCGGGCAACGTCACCGCTGCCGACAAGGCGACGCGGGCGCCGGCCAGCGATGGCGAGAACATGGTGTCCATCAATGCGGCCGATGCACCGCCGCCGCCGGTGGCGCCGCCGCGCAGCCGCGCCGACCGGCCGTGGCCGCAGGCGCAGCTGGAAAACGGCCGGGCGTGGGTCAGCTGTGGCACCGACTACGCCGCCGAGGGGGGCGATGGCATCGAACTGGAAGGGCTGCAGCGCGGGCAGATCGAGCAGGCCCTGCAGCCCTGCGCCGAGCGCGGGCTGCTGCGCGTGCGCTACCAGGGCAAGATCAACCCCGGTTTCGCCGAGATGATGTGGCGGCTGGCGGTGGTGGCCGACGCGCAGAAGATCCACAAGCGCATTCTGGATCTGGATTCCAGTGGCGGCCAGGTCGAATCGGCAATCGTGGCCGGTGACAGTATCGGTGAGTCCGGCTGGACCATCTGGGTGCGTGAAGGCTCCATCTGCCACAGCGCCTGCGTGTTCGTGCTGGCGGCCGGTGACAACCGCCTGCTGTCGGGCAAGGTCGGCATCCACCGGATGATGCGCATCAGTTCCAAGGCCACCTCGCGCGCCGAGCTCAACCGCGAACTGCACGAGGTCTACGACAACGTGAAGGATTACCTGCAGCGCAACGGCGTGGCGGTGGGCGTGGCCGATCTGATGATGACCGTGCCCAACCGCAGCCTGCGCCTGCTCACGCCCGACGAGCTGCGCCAGTTCGGCCTGGATGGAACCAACGCGGTGCAGGACGACCTGGAGCGGATCAAGCAGATGCGTGCCTGTGGCGACGATTTCGTGCAGCGCAAGGATGCCTTCCTGGTGGCCTTCGACCAGCAGTGCAAGCGCGAAGGCGCGGACATGGAGTCCATCAACAGTTGCGGGCAGGCGTTGAAGCAGCGCTTCGGCTTCCCCGATGAGGTATGCCCGGAAGAGAGCCCGCTGTCGGAAATCGATGTGGCGACTCTGCCGCCTGCGCCGCCGGAGAAGCCGCCGGTGGCCGAACAGCTGCCAGCCGAAGGCCCCGCACCTGCCGTGCAGGCCGACGGCGCTGCGGAAGCCAGTGCGCCTGCACGCTGACGGGGTACTCACCGCGCTGCAGTAGACTGCGGGCCTTACCCTTGAATCGGCGGTGTCCATGAAGCGCGCGCGTTTGCCGAAGTTCCTGCTGTTGTCCCTGCTGCCTTTGACCGCGATGGCGCAGGTGCCTGCACCGGCCACCCCCGCACCCGCCCCGGCACGCCCGGTGCCGGCCAGTGCCGCGGCGGCCAAGCCGGCCACGGCCGCCGCGCCGGTCCTCACCGCTGCGCAGCAGGCGCAGGTGCAGAAGCAGGATGCGGACATGAGCGCTGCCGCGCTGATGGCTGCGCAACTGGTGGACAGCAACCGTGCCGGTGAGTTGTGGGACGGCGCCTCGGCCGTGGCCCGCCGGGCGGTGCCCAAGGCGGCGTTCGTCAGCCAGCTCGCCGCCGACCGCACGCGCCTGGGCACGATGAACGGACGTGGCCAGCCCACCATTACCCGGGTCAAGTACGCCGCCGGCGCCGCCGTGCCCGAAGGGCTGTACATCAACGTCAGCTTCCCGACCCGGTTCGCCAACAGCGCACAGCCGGTGCGAGAACTGGTGTCGTTCCGTTTCGATGAAGACCAGACCTGGCGCCTGGCCGGTTACAGCCTGCGCGCCTCGGCTCCCTGACGGAGAACACCGATGGCCACTGAACTGACCATGCTGGCCTGGGCGATGCTGCTGGGCTTCGTGCATATCTTCGCCGCGTCCACCGTGGTCACCCGCGAGCGCGGGCTGAAGTGGAATGCCTCCGCACGCGATGCGCCCGACGTACCCCTGAGCCCGCTGGCGGGAAGGTTGAAGCGTGCGCAGGCCAACTTCTTCGAGACGTTCCCGTTCTTCGCCGCCGCCGCGATCGCGGTGGTGGTGGCCGGGCGCGCCACGGACCACACGGCGTTGGCCGCGCAGGTCTATTTCTGGGCGCGGGTGATCTACCTGCCGCTGTACGCGGCAGGCGTGCCTTACGTGCGCAGCCTGGTGTGGCTGGCCTCGATCATGGCGGTGCTCACGCTGGTGATCGCGCTGCTGTGAAGCACGTGGGCGGGTGATCCAGATCAAGGCCCGCCGGCCATCTGGCGCTATGCTGGGCGGGACGCGATGAACGGCAGGAGGCGCGGATGCGCAGGATGGACGTGGTGGTGGTCGGTGCGGGCCCGGCGGGCCTGTGCTTTGCGCGCGCGCTGGCCGGCACTGGCCTGCAGGTTGCACTGGTCGAGGCGCAGCCACGGCAGGCACTTGCGCAGGCCGCTTTTGATGGTCGCGAGATCGCCCTGACCCATGCGTCCCGGCAAAGCCTGGAACAACTTGGGTTGTGGCAGCGCCTGGCCGAAGCCGAGGTTGCCGAGCTGCGCGATGCGCGGGTGATGAACGGCGGTTCGCCGTTCGCACTGACCTTTGCCAGCAGCCAGGTGGATGGCCAGCCGCTGGGCTGGCTGGTGCCCAACCACCTCATCCGCCGTGCCGCCTGGGAGGCGGTGCAGGGGCAGGACGGGCTGGAACTGTTTGATGGGCGCAGGGTGCTGGCGGTGCGTGCCGATGCACAGGGCCAGGTGGTGAAACTGGATGATGGCAGCGAACTGCATGCGCGCCTGCTGGTCGCCGCCGACAGCCGCTTCTCGGCCACGCGCCGCATGCTCGGCATCGGTGCGCAGATGCGTGACTTCGGCAAATCCATGCTGGTCTGCCGCATGCAGGTCGAGCGCGATCATCACCACACGGCGTGGGAATGGTTCGGTTACGGGCGCACGATGGCGCTGCTGCCGCTCAATGCAGGCCAGGCCTCAGCGGTCATCACCCTGCCGCCGCGGCAGATCGAGGAACTGCTGGCGATGGATGAGGTGGCCTTCGGCGAGGCCATCACCGGTTGCTTCGAGCACCGGCTGGGGCAGATGCAGGCCGTCGCCACGCCAACGGCCTACCCACTGGTGGGGGTGTACGCGCACCGCTTCGTCGGCGAACGCTCGGCACTCATCGGCGATGCGGCCGTGGGCATGCACCCGGTCACCGCACATGGCTTCAACCTTGGCCTGGGCAGCGCCCAGCGGCTGGCGCAGGGCATCGCGGAACAGCAGCGACGCGGGGCGGACATCGCCTCGGCCGCCATGCTGGCCCGCTACCAGCGCGGGCACCGGCTGGCGTCGCGGCCGCTGTACGAGGCCACCAATGCCATTGCCAGCCTGTATACCGACGACCGCCGACCGGCACGCCTGCTGCGCGCGGCCGGGTTGCGGGTGGCCCAGGGCGTGGCGCCGTTCCGGCAGCTGATCGCCTCGCACCTGACCCAGCGGGTCGCCTGAACCGGGTCAGCCGGCAGCCAGCACCCGGATCTGGCTGTCGGCGAATTCCACCACCTGGCCTGCGCGGATCTTGCAGGCCTTGCGCAGCTCGACCTGGCCGTCCACCCGCACCTGGCCATCGCTGATGACCACCTTGGCCTCGCCACCGCTGGTGACCAGGTCGGCCAGCTTCAGCAGCTGCTTGAGCTCGACGTACTCGCCGTCAAGGTCGAATTCGAGGATCTGCATGGTCGGGGGTGTCCTGGGGAGCGGTCGGGAAGGGCGCGTATTGTGCGCCAGTGCGGCCCGGAAGGGGATGAGAATGGTTACCTGTACGCATGGTTCAGGAATAGTGCGGTATCATTCCGCTCTGAGTGAGTGAATTCTCCTCCGACCGAGCAGCGCCAGGGCACGCGATAAGAAGGGCGCCCAAAGCGCGGACCATCCCTTTTTTATCGCACTGCCATGCAGATGGCCGTGCCTTTGGAGTTTCCCATGTCCCAAGATTCCCAAGCGCCGCTGCAGTTCGCGCAGCTCGGCCTGTCCGAGCCTGTCATGCAGGCCGTCAGCGCCATCGGCTATGAAACCCCGTCGCCGATCCAGGCCGCCACCATCCCGGCGATGCTGGAAGGCCGCGACGTGCTGGGCCAGGCGCAGACCGGTACCGGCAAGACCGCAGCGTTCGCACTGCCGGTACTGTCCAACATCGACCTGCAGCAGATCAAGCCCCAGGCCCTGATCCTGGCGCCGACCCGCGAACTGGCCATCCAGGTCGCCGAGGCGTTCCAGTCCTATTCGTCGAAGATCCCCGGCTTCCGCGTGCTGCCGGTGTACGGCGGCCAGCCCTACGGCCAGCAGCTGTCGGCCCTGCGCCGCGGCGTGCACATCGTGGTCGGTACCCCCGGCCGCGTGATCGACCACCTGGACCGCAGCACCCTGGACCTGTCCGAGCTGAAGACCCTGGTGCTGGACGAAGCCGATGAAATGCTGCGCATGGGCTTCATCGACGACGTCGAAGCGGTGCTGAAGAAGCTGCCGGAACAGCGCCAGGTGGCCCTGTTCTCGGCCACCATGCCGCCGCAGATCCGTCGCATCGCCCAGACCTACCTGCAGGACCCGGTGGAAGTGACCATCGCGGCCAAGACCACCACGTCGGCCAACATTCGCCAGCGCTACTGGTGGGTGAGCGGCATACACAAGCTGGACGCGCTGACCCGCATCCTGGAAGTCGAGCCGTTCGACGCGATGATCATCTTCGCCCGCACCAAGGCCGGCACCGAAGAACTGGCCAGCAAGCTGCAGGCCCGTGGCCTGGCCGCTGCGGCCATCAACGGTGACATGCAGCAGGCCCAGCGTGAGCGCACCATCGCCATGCTGAAGGAAGGCAAGCTGGACATCCTGGTCGCCACCGACGTGGCCGCCCGTGGCCTGGACGTGGAGCGCATCAGCCACGTGCTGAACTACGACATCCCGTACGACACTGAAAGCTACGTGCACCGCATCGGCCGTACCGGTCGTGCCGGCCGCAGCGGCGAGGCGATCCTGTTCGCCACCCCGCGCGAGAAGGGCATGCTGCGCCAGATCGAGCGCGCCACCCGCCAGCCGATCGAAGAAATGCAGCTGCCGAGCGTGGAAGCGGTCAACGACACCCGCATCAGCAAGTTCACCTCGCGCATCACCGAAACCCTGGCGGCCGGCGGTCTGGACTTCTACCGCCAGCTGCTGGAACGCTTCGAGAACGAGCAGAACGTCCCGGCCATCGAAGTGGCTGCTGCCCTGGCGAAGATGCTGCAGGGCGATACCCCGTTCCTGCTGCAGCCGCCGGTGCGTGCCCCGCGTGAAGAGCGTGCCCCGCGCGAGCGTTTCGACCGTGGTGACCGCCCGGAACGTGGCGATCGCTTCGACCGCAACGACCGTGGCCCGCGCTTTGAGCGTGGCCCGCGCCGTGAAGAGGGCGAAGGCGGCTTCGAGCAGCGTCCGCGCCGTGAAGTGCCGCCGCGCGGTGCGCCGGAGCAGGGCATGGAAACCTACCGCATCTCGGTGGGCCACCAGCATGGCGTGAAGCCGGCCAACATCGTCGGCGCCATCGCCAACGAAGCGGGCCTGGAAAGCCGCTTCATCGGCCGCATCGACATCCACGATGACTTCTCGCTGCTGGACCTGCCGGCGCAGATGCCGTCGGACGTGCTCTCGCACCTGCAGAAGGTCTGGGTGTCCGGCCAGCAGCTGCAGATGCGTGCGCTGGCCCCGGGTGAAGACACCAACCCGGCACCGCGTCCGTTCAAGCCGCGCTTCGACAAGCGTGGTCCGGGCGGCCCGGGTGGTCCGCGCCGTGGTGGTCCGGGCGGCCCGGGTGGCCACGGTGGCGACCGCGGCGGTGACCGCGACAGCCGTCCGCCGCGTCGTGATGGCTTCAAGCCGCGCGGCCCGCGCAGCTACTGATCGCCCGCGATGTGCCCGAACAACGCCAGCCTCCGGGCTGGCGTTGTTCGTTTCACGCCTGGAAAAAAGGGGACGGAGGGGATTGAATCGGTTCAATCCCCTCCGTCCCCTTTTTGCCGGCCCGGTTTCGCATGGTCCACACATGCCCGCCCATAGGCTGGGATGGTTGGACATGGAGGCTGTCACGGCACATTCGGGGGGATCCGGGATGGGTAGAAGTGGCATGGAGCCGCATCAGCAGCGGGTACCGATGACCCGCGGGCTGGGGGTGCGGTTTGCATTGTTGACGGGCATGGCGATCGGGTTGGTCGGCCTGTCCGCATTGATCCAGGAACTGCAGGCGGCATCCACCGCCTGGATTGCGGGCCAGGGGCACTGGTCGCGTGGGCAGCAGGATGCCACCGCGGCGGTCAGCCGCTATCTGGCGCGCGGTGTGGCGCATGACCTGGAGGATGCACGGCGTGCACTGCAGGTGCCGCTGGGCGATCTGCATGCGCGGTTGGCGCTGGAACAGCCGGAACCTGACCTGGCACAGGCGCGTGAGGGCTTCCTGCGCGGCGGCAACGCGCGCTCGGATGTCTCGCGGCTGATCTTCTCGTTCCGTCACGCCCGCGACGTGGGCGAGTTCCGCGAGGCCACCCGGTTGTGGCGGCAGACCGACACGCACCTGTTGGCCATGCAGGCGTTGATCGAAGAACTTGAAACGGTGCCGCCGGAATCGCTGCGCCAGCCCAGCGTGCGCGACCATTACATGCAGCGCGTGCACGATGTGGATCTGCAGCTGCAATCGCAGGCCGAGGCGTTTTCCCAGGCGCTGCTGCGGATGGCACGCACGGTGCGCATCGCCACGCTCATCGTCGGTGGTTTCTCGGTGCTGGCCATCACCCTGATGGCGGTGGCGCTGGCGCGCCGCGTGGGCAAGGACCTGACCGAACATGAAAGCCGCTTCCGCGCGGCGTTCTACCAGGCCAACGTGGGCATGCTGAAGCTGGATGTTGCCGGCCGGGTGATGGAGGCCAACCAGGCGATGGCCGATATCCTCGATTACCGCCGCGATGTCCTCCAGCAGATGACCCTGGAAGACCTGCTGATGGAAGGCGAGCTGGTGCTGGACGATGACGGCCGGATCAACTGGGACCGCCAGCTGAGGCCGGGCGAACTGCGCTTCCGTCGCCGCGACGGCAGTCTGGTCTGGGGCCGCTGGAGCGGCACCGGCGTGCGCAGTGCCGGCGGCCGCTTGTCGGTGTTTTCCATCATCGAAGATGTCAGCCAGAACCATGCACTGGCGCGCGAGATCGAGCACCACGCCACCCACGACCCACTCACCGGCCTGATCAACCGCCGCGAGATCGAGCGCCTGCTGGAAAGGGCGCTGCTGCAGGTGCGTTCCGAAGGCGGTACGCATGCGTTGTGCTACATCAACCTGGATCATTTCAAGCTGGTCAACGACAGCTTCGGCCATGCAGCCGGTGACCAGATGCTGCGCAGCTTCGCCGAGTACCTGGTGGGGGCGGTGCGCGACGGTGACTGGGTGGGCCGGCTGGGCGCGGACGAATTCGCCGTGTTCCTCGGCCGGGCCAGCCAGGACGAGGCCAAGCGCGTGCTGCAGCGGCTCATCCGCAACCTGGGGCAGGCCACATTCCCGATCAGTGAGGGTAGTCCGCAGTTGAGCTGCAGCATCGGCGTGGTGGAAGTCACCGCCGACGCGCCGGATGTGAACTGGCTGATGAGCGCGGCCGACAGCGCCTGCTATGCCGCCAAGCAGGCGGGCCGCAACCGCGTGCACTGCTTCAACGAGGACCGCCTGGCGCTGGACGAACGCCGCCACGAGGCCGAACGCCTGCAGCGGGTGAGCCGGGCGATGGCCGAGAACCGCATGCTGCTGTACGCCCAGCGCATCGCCAAGGTCGGCGACCCGGGCTACCTGCATTACGAGGTGCTGGTGCGCATGCGCGACGCGGGCGGCGCACTGCATCTTCCAGGGCAGTTCATGCCGGCGGTGGAGCGCTATGGCATGGCCGTGGCGCTGGACCGACACGTGCTCGGCCTGCTGTTCCGCCACCTGCAGGTCTGCCCGGCGCACGTGCGCCAGCTGGGCCTGTGCAACGTCAACGTGTCGGCGCAGTCGATCGCCGAGCCGAGCTTCCTGGCGTTTGTCTGCGACCTGCTGGAGCGCAACCGGGCATTGGCGGCCAAGCTCTGCTTCGAGGTGACCGAGACGGCGGCGATCAGCAACCTCACCCAGGCGCGGGCGTTCATCGATGCGGTGAAGGCGCGCGGCTGCCGGATGGCGCTGGACGATTTCGGATCGGGCCTGTCGTCGTTCGGCTACCTGCGGCAGTTGCCGGCGGACATGCTGAAGATCGACGGTGCGTTCGTACGTGACATGGATACCGATGCGGTGAGCCGCGCGACGGTGCGGGCGATCAGCGAACTGGGGCGCGAGCTGCAGATGGAAGTGGTGGCCGAGTGGGTGGAGACGGCCGAGGTGGCACAGACGCTGGCCGACATGGGGGTGCAGGGGCTGCAGGGCTATGCGATCGAGCGGCCGCAGCCGCTGGAGCGATTGACGCTGGCCAACCAGCGGCCGGTGCGGCTGGTCGGCACCCAGGGCCCGCCGGGGTAGGGGTTTTTCTGCAGGGCTTGCAGCCCTGCACCTGCTCACTGCAAGGGCCAAAGCCAGAGCGGCATTGCGTGGGATGGCGGGGCGGTGTGGGTTGGCAGGACACGCCGCAAACCCATCCATGGGGGCTCGATGGCGCCATCCATGGCGCCAACGGTCCTGCCAACCCACACCGCCCCGCCTTCGACAGTTGGCCGGCGGCTGTCGGTGGGTGCCGACCGTTGGTCGGCACATCTGTCACATATCGAAATTCATCTGCGGTCAGAGCGCATTGCGTAGCAACGGGATCCGACCCCTTTGCCGACAGATCGCGGAGAACTGTCGAAGGCGGGGTGGGTCCGGTTGAGGGGGTGTGAGCGCCATGGATGGCGCGACCAAGCCCCCATGGACGGGTTTACGGCGTCCCCCGCAACCGGACCCACCCCGCCAACCCACGGAAAGTCGGCTTTTGAAGTTGACGTTGCCGTGTCTTGAAGCAGGTGCAGGGCTGCAAGCCCTGCCGACCCACACCCCCACCTTCCACCATTGGCCTACACATTCCCGGCCCGTTCCGCTGCGATAATGCCCGCCAGGGGCGACGCGCAGCGTGCGCGGGCGTAAGCAGATACAGGAAGTAGCGTGGGCGGCAGGCAGTGGCGTTACGGAACGGGGACAGTGCTGATCGTGCTGCTGATGGTGCTGGCCGCGCCATGGCTCGGCCATGCGCGTCCCGTCGAGGACGGCCGCGACTACCTGCTGGTCGGCGCCGCCACCGATGAACCCACGCCACATCGGGCCTGCACGGCGCAGATGCTGTCCGGTGATCGCCAGCAGATCACCGTCGAAGCCCCGCCGGAAGGCTGGTCGGGACAGCCGCAGGCGCTGGATGTGTTCAATGTGTTTGCCGGTGAAGTCCGCCTGAAGCACGGCGACCGCGAGATCTGCGGCAACATGCACGACGCGCGCACCCGCGATTCCCGTTTCCGGGCTGGCATCGGCATGGTGGCGGTGCCGCCCGCCGGCAGCCACGAGCCGTTCGTGGTGTCCTGGCAGACACCGCTGAAGGCGCGCTGGGTACCGACCCTGAAGCTGGGCGCGCCCAGCCCCGTGCAGCAGAACGACACCGCACGCCTGCTGGTGCGCGCGGCCTGCATCGCCGTGGCCATTGCGCTGGCCCTGTCCGCGCTGATGGGCTACCTGACCACGCGCGACCGCAGCTTCCTCATCTACATCGGCGCCACCCTGGTGCTGGTCCTGTGGCAGGCCATCCTCGGCGGTCTCAGCGGCTACCCCGAGCCATGGCTGCGGGTGGGCGACCGTGGCGCGTGGTGGCTGCTGTCGCTGACCGCCGCCACCCAGGCCCTGGTGCTGCCCGCGCTGTGGCGCCTGTGCGGGGGGGATCGCCTGCTGCCGCGCTCGCGTCTGGCCCAGCAGCTGGTGCTGTGGGGCCTGCTGGGCGTGGCCCTGCTGGTGCCGGCGCTGGACCGGGCGGGCCTGGCGGTGGTGGCGATCGTGCTGCAGGGCAGTTTCGTCGGCGGCTGCCTGCTGTCGCTGGCCGTGGGTGTGTGGGCACGGCTGCGGGGTGATGCCTGGTCCGTGGCCGGACTGGCGGCGCTGGCCCCGATGCTGGTGCTGGTGCTGGCCGATCTGGGCCGCGCGCGCTGGCTGTACGAATACCGGGTGGAGGCGCTGCAGCTGGCCGTCACCTGGCTGCTGATGATGGCCGCCTACGCGCTCAACCTGCGGCTGGGGCGCCTGCGCCAGCAGCGCGACGAGATGCGCCAGTTGGCCGAGACCGACATGCTGACCGGCCTGCCCAACCGCCGCGCCGGCCTGCAGCAGCTGGCCCAGCAGCTGGAGCGGGTGCAGCGCGACGGCGGCCCGCTGGTGATCGGGTTCCTCGACATCGACCTGTTCAAGGACATCAACGACCGCCACGGCCATGCGGTCGGGGACCAGGTGCTGGTGGCCGTGGCCCAGGCGCTGCGCGCCGCCGTGCGCAACCAGGATGAGGTGGTGCGCATGGGCGGTGAGGAATTCCTGCTGCTGCTGCCGGGCATGCCGCGCGACATTGCGGCCACCCGCCTGGACCAGCTGCGCCAGCGCATCACCCAGATCTGCCAGGACCTGCAGGTGCCCGGCCTGGAAGTGACCGCCAGCATCGGCCTGGCGCAATGGCGCCCGGGCGAAGACGACCTGGCCGCGCTGCTGCGGCGGGCCGACCATGCCATGTACGTGGCCAAGCGCAGCGGCCGGAACCGGGTGTTCGACGGCGAAACCGTCGATCCATTGCTGCCGGCGTGACCCGGGCGGGGCGGGGATGGCCGATAATGGGGCCATGACCATCCGACTGAACAAGTACATCGCCGAAACCGGCTTCTGCTCCCGCCGCGAGGCCGATCGCCTGATCGCCGCCCGCCGGGTCACCGTCAACGGCCATCCTGGCGGTACCGGCGCCGTGGTCGGCGAGGGCGACACCGTCCTGGTCGATGGCCAGCCGCTGCAGGTGCGCGTGGCCCGCAAGCCTGGCGCCCGCCGCCACGTCTACATCGCGCTGAACAAGCCGGTGGGCGTGACCTGCACCACCGAGAGTTCGGTGAAGGGCAACATCGTCGACTTCGTCGGCCACGAGCAGCGCATCTTCCCGATCGGCCGCCTGGACAAGGAGTCGGAAGGGCTGATCCTGATGACCAGCAACGGCGACATCGTCAACCAGATCCTGCGCGCCGAGAACGGCCACCAGAAGGAATACCTGGTGGCGGTGAACAAGCCGGTCACCGATGAGTTCCTGCGCGGCATGGCCCGTGGCGTTCGCATCCACGACCAGATGACCCTGCCGTGCCGCACGTCGCGCATCGCCAAGTTCGGTTTCCGCATCACCCTGGAGCAGGGCCTGAACCGGCAGATCCGCCTGATGGCGGCGGAGTTCGGGTACCGCGTCACCCAGCTGCGCCGCGTGCGCATCGACAACATCAAGATCGGTGCGCTGAAGCCGGGCCAGTGGCGCAACCTGACCCAACAGGAACTGCAGGGGCTGCTGCCGAAACAGCAGGATTGGTAACGCGCGTCTGTAGAGCCGAGCCCACGCTCGGCTGGCGGACGGCATGATCGGCTAGACTCCGCAGTGACCTGCCGGAACATGACGCTGCATGATCAAGCCCGACAAGCCCGCCAACGAAGCGCTGCGCCTGGAGGCGCTGTACCGCTATCGCATCCTCGATTCGGAGCGCGAGAAATCCTTCGATGACCTGGTGGTCATCGCCAAGGCGGTATGCGGCACGACGATGGCCGCCGTCACCCTGATCGACGTTGAACGGCAGTGGTTCAAGTCGATCCAGGGCATCGATGCCGCCGAGAACCTGCGCAGTGAATCGATGTGCGGCCACGCCATTCTGCAGCCGCGCGAGATCATGGTGGTGGAGGATGCGCAGCAGGACATCCGCTTCCACGACAACCCGGTGGTGACCGGCGACCCCCACGTGCGCTTCTATGCCGGTGCGCCGCTGATCAGCAGCGATGGCCTGCCGCTGGGCACGTTGTGTGTGTTCGACCCGAACCCGCAGCACCTGGCGCCGGACAAGGCCGAAGCGCTGGCCGCGCTCTCGCGCCAGGTCATGCTGGTGATGGAACTGCGCCGCTTCGCGCTGGATATCCAGAGCCACATGGTGCAGCGCGATGACTACGAGCGTCTGCTGGCCGAGTATCACGACGTGCTGCTGGCGCAGAACGCCGACCTGACCGAACAGAGCCGCACCGATGCGTTGACCGGGCTGCCGAACCGGCGCGCGATGGCCGCAGCGCTGCAGGACGCCGTGGTCAGCGCCGATGGCCAGCCCCGGCAGACCTGCGTGGCCCTGGTTGATATCGACCATTTCAAGCACATCAACGACTTCCAGGGCCATGCCACCGGCGACCGGGTGCTGGCCGAGCTGGGCGTGCTGCTGCGCTCGCATTTCTCCGGCCGCGGCATGGCCGCGCGCTATGGCGGCGAGGAATTCGTGGCGCTGATGCCGGACGTGGACCTGCGCACCGCCGAACTGCAGTGCGAGTTCCTGCGCATGGCCGTGGCCGACCTGCCGCTGGGCTTCCCGGTGACGGTCAGCATCGGCGTGGCCCAGTACCAGGCCGGCGAAACCACCGACCAGACCCTGGCCCGTGCCGACGCCGCGCTGTACCGGGCCAAGGGCAACGGCCGCAACCGGGTGGAACTGGCGCCGTAAACCGCTGAGCGGCCCGTAGAGTCGAGCTCGCTCGACTGCTGTTCGCCGTTCGCTTTTCGTAGAGTCGAGCTTGCTCGACTGCTTTTCGCATGAGGCAGAGAGCAGTCGAGCAAGCTCCACTCTACAGAACGTCGGGAAGAGCAGTCGAGCAAGCTCGACTCTACCGAACGAGGCAAACGCGGCCCATCAATCGGCGATGTTGCGTGCCTCGGCCGTGCCCAGGATTTCCGGGTGCTGCACCGGCTTGCGGCGGTTCAGCAGCGGGTGCAGGAACACCGCGCCAACAATGATCGCCACGCCCAGGTAGAACCACGGCGTCACTTCATGCTGCTCGTGCAGCAGCACCACGGCCAGCAGCACGGCGTAGACCGGTTCCAGGTTGGTCACCAGCTGCACGGTGTAGGCGCTGAGGTGGCGCAGGGCGACCAGCGCCAGGGCGAACGGCAGCAGCGTGCAAACGCCGGCCAGTACCAGCAGCAGGATGCCGTCGTGCAGGGTGGGCACCACCCACAACGGGCTGGCCAGCGCCGGCAGCAGGTAGGGCATCAGCGGTGCCAGCAGGGTCAGGGTGAGCGTGCCGGCGCCCAGTTCCAGCGCGGTGACCGTCAGCGGATCGGCATGGCTGACCATGCGCTTGTTGAGCGAGCCGAACACGGCGACCAGCAGCGCCGACAGCGCGCCGACCAGCACGCCCAGGCGCATCCCATCGGGCACGCCGCCCACGACAAGGGCCACACCGGGCAGTACCGCCAGGCCAAACGCCAGCTCGCGCAGCTGGAACGGCCGCTTGGCCACCCAGGGTTCGATGATGGAAGTGAACACCGGCGCCAGTGCGATGCAGGTGGCCGCCACCGAGGCATTGGCCAGTTTCACCGCGCCATAGAAGGTCAGCCAGTGCAGGGCGACCAGCGCACCAATACCGGCGTAGCCGGCCACGTGCCGCAGTGGCAGGGTGCGCAGACCCCGCCAGACCCGTGGCAGCAGGGCCAGCATGGCCACCACCAGCAGCATGCGCCACCACACCAGCGGCAGCGCCGGCAGGGTGATCAGCTTGCCGAGGATGGCGGTGACACCCCACAACAGGACACAGAAATGGATCTGCCAGAGCGCTTTGCGGGTATCGGGGGTCGTCATCGGTGTATTGTGCGGCAAGCGCGGGCGGCCGGCGATGGTGATGGGCTGCCTGCCCGATCCTGACCCTGGAGCCTGTGCATGCCTGCCGACCGCCTGCTGCTGCGAGGTTGGGCCGCGGTGACCGCGCTGGTCGCCGCCGCGTCACTGCTGCTGCAGTATCTACTGCTGGTCAATGGCCCCGGCGGCAGCGCGGGCATTGCCGCTGCAACCCTGCGCTTCTTCGGTTACTTCACCATCCTCAGCAACCTGGCGGTGAGCCTGGGCTGCCTGTGGCTGATGAGCGGCCGGCCGATGCGCGCGACGCCCGCGGCCGTGCTGGCGCTGTGCATCGGCGTGACCGGCCTGGTCTATGCGGTGGCCCTGCAGGGGCTGTGGCGGCCCACCGGCCTGCAGTGGTGGGTCGACATGGGCCTGCACTACGCTGTGCCTCTGCTGTATCTGGGCGGCTGGCTGCTGCTGTTGCCGCACGGGGGCCTGCGCTGGCGCGCGCTGGGCAGGGTGCTGCTGGTGCCGGTGGCCTACCTGGGCTGGGCGATGCTGGTGGCCGCGCTGATCGGGCAGGCACCGTATCCTTTCCTGGAATGGCAGCGGATCGGCGCGATGGCGTTCGCGCTCAACGTGCTGCGCGTGGCCGGCGTGTTCGTGCTGGGCTGGACGCTGCTGTGGGCGCTGGATCGCTGGCGCCGTCGCTGAGCCGCTGCAGGGCCATCGCCGCCGCCGGGTTGCGGGCCTTGCCCGCGCCGATGCACAGCAGGTAGACCTCACGCGGCTGCGGCGCGGTCGGTTCGGCCAGGCAGGGCAGGTCGTCCACCGGTTCGCCCTGCGACCAGCGCCGCGCCCGTTCGGCCCAGCGCAGCAGCTGCGGGCGTGGCAGGCCGTCGCGCAGGCGCGCCTTGCTGCGCTTGATGCGGGCGTAGACGAAGCCCGCGCTGACATCGCCGTGCAGCGGCGCTTCGTCGCTGTCCTCGATGACCAGCGCCACGCCATGGCGGCGTGCGGCGGCGACCAGCGCAGGTCCATGCACCAGGGCATTGCGCACTTCCAGCGCATGCTGCAGCGGCACGCCCTGCAGTGTCCTGGGCAGCGCGGCCATCAGCGCTTCCAATGCCACCGCGTCAGCCGGGTGCCTGGGGTCGAACTGCCACAGCAGCGGACCCAGCCGGTCACCCAACGCCAGCGCGGCCTGCAGGAAAGGCGCGGCCGCTTCGACGGTGGACGATAGATCGCGTCGCTGCACGAGATAACGCGGCGCTTTCATCGAAAAGCGGAAACCGTCCGGTGTCTGTGCGGCCCATTGCGCGCACTGCGCTTCCGTAGGCGTGCGATAGAACGTGCCATTGATTTCGATGCAGCGCAGCGCATGGCTGGCGTGGGCCAACTCCTCGCGCTGCGGCAGGCCCTGCGGGTAGAACATGCCGCCGCGCCATTCCGGGAACACCCAGCCGCCGATGCCGCAACGGATCGCTGCGGGCGTCACTGGCCGTGGTCCGCGCGCCATGGATCGTAGCTGCCGAACCACCACAGGTAACCTTCCGGATCGGCGCAGGCATAGCCGCGCCCGCCGTAGTCCTGGTCGGCGATGTCGATGACGATGCGCGCACCGGCCGCCTTGGCCCGCGCGTAGTGCGCGTCCGCGTCGGCAACGATGACGCAGGCGCTCTGCGTCTGCCGCCCGTCGACCTCGTCAGGCATGACGGCCAGCTCCGACCATTCGCCTCCATTGCTGGCCGAGCCGAGCATGATCATGCCGCTGCCGAATACCAGCTGCGCGTGGAAGACCGTTTCGCCTTCGGCGTATACCGCCTGGGCATGGAAGCCGAACGCGCGCTGCAGCCAGTCGATGGCGGCCAGCGCATCGCGGTAGCGCAGGCACGGAATGATGGTGGAACCGGTGGCGGATGGATCGCTGTGGGCCATGACACCCCTCCTATGGCACAGGCCAGCATCGGCCGGCGGCCGTTACCATCGCGCGAAACCCCGGTGACGGCCTGCACATGGCCGCAACCCCCGTTCGGAGATCGTGCTGGATGAACAACTGGATTGGAGGCGCCGTGCTGATGGCCTGCGTGACGATGGCGAATGCGGCCGAGACCGCGCCGACCCCGGCGCAGCTGCAGGACCTGGATGCAACCGTCGAGCGCGTCCGCGCGCAGTTCGACGTGCCCGGCGTCGCCGTGGCCGTGGTCAAGGATGGCCAGGTGGTGCTGGAACGGGGCTGGGGGGTACGCGAGCTGGGCAAGCCTGCCGCCGTGCAGGCCGACACGCTCTTTGCCATCGCCTCCAACACCAAGGCGTTTACCGCCACGTCGCTGAACCTGCTGGCCGAGGATGGCAAGCTGAAGATGGACGACAAGGTGATCGACCATCTGCCGTCGTTCCGCATGTCCGACCCGTTCGTGACCGGGCAGATGACGATCCGCGACCTGCTGTCGCACCGCAGCGGCCTGAGCCTGGGCGCCGGTGACCTGCTGTTCTGGCCGACCACCTCCTACAGCAACGCCGAGGTGGTGCAGCGGCTGGGCCAGGTGCCGCTGAAGGGTGGCTTCCGCGAGCGCTATGCGTACGACAACATTCTCTATGCGGTCGCCCAACAGGTGATCGAAAAGGTGTCGGGCTTGAGCTACCAGCAGTTCCTGCAGACGCGCATCTTCGACAAGGTGGGCATGGCCGGCACGCGCTACAACGCCGACCACCTGCAGCCGGGGGACAACGCGGCCATCGGCCACGCGAAGTACGATTTCAAGGATCTGCGCACCGTCGCGCCGTTGACCTGGTCGAACAATGCCGGTGCCGGCGGCATCTATTCCAGCGCACATGACATGGCGCGCTGGATGCAGGTGCAGCTGGCCGAGGGCAAGCTGGCCGACGGCACGCCGCTGTTCAGTGCCAAGACCCAGAAAGAGATGTGGCAGATGATCACCCCGCAGGCCATCGCCGCGCCGAGCGTGCCGGAGCTGGCGCCGGCGCGTGCCAACTTTGCCGGGTATGGCGAAGGCTGGAGCCTGAGCGATTACCGGGGGCAGAAGCTGGTCTGGCACACCGGCGGCTGGCCGGGCATGGTCTCGCGCCTGACCCTGGTGCCGGGGCAGCAGCTGGGCGTGGTCGTGCTGACCAACCAGGAATCCGGTGCCGCGTTCAACGCGATCACCTTGAGCGTGCTCGATGCCTACCTGGGCGGTGAAAAGCATGACTGGGTCGATGCCTATGCCAAGGGCGTGGCCAAGGGCCAGGACAAGGCCGATGAAGCCTGGGCCAAGCACCAGGCCGCGCGCGCCAAGGGCAGCACGCCGTCGCTGCCGCTGGCCGGTTATGCGGCCACCTATCGTGACCGCTGGTATGGCGACATGGTGGTGTCGGTGGAAGGCAAGGGCCTGCGCCTGCGCTTTGCGAAGACCGCGCAGTTGAGCGGCCGGCTGGAGCACTGGCAGCACGACACCTTCATCGTGCGCTGGGATGATCGTTCGCTCAACGCCGATGCGTTCGTGAACTTCAGCCTGGACCCGGATGGCAAGGTGCGTGAGGTACGCATGCAGTCGATCTCGGACCTGACCGATTTCAGCTTCGATTTCCAGGACCTGCTGTTCACCCCGGTCACCCCGTAGCGGTAGTGCCGGCCGCTGGCCGGGTACGCGTCCGCGCATTCGCGCTGACGCTCCCACAGTTCGCTGCGCGAACCGTGGTCCCCACTCACCAACACCCTAACCCCGCGCCTGCGGCGCTGCCCCCGTACACCGGGGGCCGGCACTACCGTCCCGGCGGATGCGTACCCGGCCAGCGGCCCGCACGATCCGGAACACAGGGCACACACCGGCCATGGGATAATCGCCAGGCTGATCTGGCGAGGGAATGTGATGTTTCGTTGGTTTGAATCCCTGATACCGGTGTTTCCGCCCGTGGACGGCCGCATGCCGCCACAGAAGGTGCTGCCGTTCTACCTGCACTACCTGCGCCCGGTGTGGCCGGTGCTGCTGGCCACCCTCATCGCCGGCCTGCTGCTGGCGCTGGTGGAAGTGGCGATGTTCGATTACCTCGGCCGCATCGTGGACATGGTGGCCGAACAGCCCGGTGCCGGCTTCTTCCAGCGCCACGCCAACGAGCTGGGCTGGATGCTGTTCATCACGGTCATCGCGCGGCCGATCCTGGTCGGCCTGCACAACCTGCTGGTCAACCAGACCATCGTGCCGGGCCTGAGCAACCGTTCGCGCTGGCTGATGCACAACTACGTGGTGCGGCAGAGCCTGAGCTTCTTCCAGAACGATTTCGCCGGCAGCGTCGCCAACCGGGTGATGCAGACCGGCACCTCGCTGCGCGAGTCGGCCGTGCAGATGGTCGATTCGCTCTGGTACATCGTGGTCTACACCGGCACCGCGCTGTACCTGTTCGCACAGGCTGACTGGCGCCTGATGGTGCCGCTGATCCTGTGGCTGCTGGCCTATGCGGTGATCCTGGCGTACTTCGTGCCCCGCGCCAAGGAACGCGCATGGATCGCTTCGGAGGCCCGTTCCAAGGCGATGGGCCGTATCGTCGATGGCTACACCAACATTCCTACGCTGAAGCTGTTCGCCCATGGCGGCCGTGAGCAGGCGTATGTCGCCGAGTCGATCCAGGAGCTGGCGGTCAAGCACCGCGCGCAGACCCGCATCACCACCGGCATGGACCTCACCATCGCCATCGTCAACGGCTTCCTGATTGCCGGCACCTGTGGCCTGGCGCTGTGGCTGTGGAACGGCGGGCATATCACCGTGGGTGCGATCACCCTGGCCACCGGCCTGGTCATCCGCATCCACAACATGTCCGGCTGGATCATGTGGACCATCAACGGCATCTTCGAGGACATCGGTACGGTGCAGGATGGCATCACCACCATCGCCCAGCCGCTGACCGTGCAGGACCGCGAGGACGCCGTGCCGCTGCAGGTGGCCCACGGTGGCGTGCATTTCCAGGACATCCATTTCCACTACGGCAAGAAGGGTGGGGTGATCGCCGGCCTGGACCTGGTGGTGAAGCCGGGCGAGAAGATCGGCCTGGTCGGTCCGTCCGGTGCGGGCAAGTCGACGCTGGTCAACATCCTGCTGCGCCTCTACGACCTGGAAAGCGGCCGCATCCTGATCGACGGGCAGGACATTGCCCATGTCACCCAGGAAAGCCTGCGCCAGCAGATCGGCGTGGTCACCCAGGACACGTCACTGCTGCATCGATCGATCCGCGACAACCTGCTGTATGGCCGCCCCGACGCCAGCGAGGAGCAGCTGCGTGCGGCCGTGGCCAAGGCACGCGCCGAAGCGTTCATCGGCACGCTGGTGGATGGGCAGGGGCGCCGCGGCTATGACGCGCATGTCGGCGAGCGTGGCGTGAAGCTGTCCGGTGGCCAGCGCCAGCGCATCGCCATCGCCCGTGTGCTGCTGAAGGACGCACCGATCCTGGTGCTGGATGAAGCCACCTCGGCGCTGGATTCGGAAGTGGAAGCGGCCATCCAGGACAGCCTGGACGAGCTGATGGGCGGCAAGACGGTCATTGCCATTGCACACCGACTGTCCACCATCGCGCGCATGGACCGGCTGGTGGTGATGGACCAGGGCCGCATCGTCGAGACCGGCACCCATGCCGATCTGATCGCCGCCGGCGGCCTGTACGCGCGGTTGTGGGCCCGGCAGACCGGTGGGTTTGTTGCGGCCGATCAGTGATGGTTCCGGGGTCGGAGCCCTCTCTGCGAGAGGAATCCGACCCCGCCGATGCAGCCCGTGGGGTCGGATCCCTTTCCAGAGGAAAGGGCTCTGACCCCAGCTTCTTTCCGGAGACACGAATGATCCGCCCTCTACGCTCTTTGCTGCTGCTGGCGCTTGCTTTGGTCAGCGGGTCGTCCGTAGCCGCCGCTGCGCCGGCATCCATGGAGGGCGAAGCGCTCGAGCAGGTCGTCCTGCTCAGCCGCCACAACCTGCGGGCGCCGCTGGTGTCCTCGGGCACGCTGGCCGAGGCCACGCCGCATGCCTGGGCGAAGTGGGACGTGGCCGCTGGAGAGCTGACCACCAAGGGCGGCGTGCTTGAGGTCTACCTGGGTCGCTACTTCGGCCAATGGCTGCGCCATCAGCGGCTGCTCCCGGCCGAAGGCTGCCCGCAGGCGGGCGAGTTCCATGCACTGGCCAACAGCCTGCAGCGCACCCAGGCGACCGCGCAGTTCTTCATTGCCGGCGCGTTTCCCGGCTGCCACGTCGTGGTGGAGCAGCGCAGGCCGCTGGGCACGATGGATCCGCTGTTCGATCCGGTGATCCATCGGGACGATGCAGGCTTCCAGCGCCGCGCCCTGCGCGCGATGCAGAGGGCCGAAACAAGCGCGCGACTGGGCCCGGACCTGCAGGTCGTCGAAGCGGTGGTCGAACACGCACGATCGCCAGCCTGTGCCGGACGCAGCCATTGCGTACTGCAGGACACTGACAGCCGCTTCCGTGTCGAAGCGGGCAAGGAGCCAGGGGCGTCCGGGTCGCTGGCGTTGGCCAACGGCATGGTTGATGCGCTGCTGATGGAGGATTACCAGAACGCTGGCCCACCGGCAGGCTGGGGCCGGCTGCCGAGCGACGCTCAGTGGCAGGCGCTTGCGCGGGTCCGCAACGGCTACCAGGACGTTCTGTTCGGCACCCCGGAGGTGGCACGTGAGGTGGCCGCGCCGCTGCTCTCGCACATCGATGGCCTGTTCGCCGACCCGCGGTCGCCAAGGGTTAGCCTGCTGGTGGGCCACGATTCCAACATCGGCGCCGTGCTGGCGGCATTGGGTGCAGCGGATTACACGCTGCCGGGCCAGCTTGAGAAGACGCCGATCGGCGGCCTGCTGCAGTTCGAGCGCTGGCGCGTGCACAACGGCGAAGCGCGCTACCGGCTGGCGTACGTCTATCCCACCCGGACGCAGTTGCGTGATGCGCTGCCGTTGAGTGACATGCAGCCGCCGGGGCGGGTGGAACTGGCGCTGCCGGGATGTGCGCGGGCGGGGTGCAGCGAAGCGCAGTTCAAGCGCATGGTGCATCGCGCGGCGAATTGAACGGCATCCACGCATGGCGTGGATCTACTGGCAAACCGGAGATCATCCACGCCACGCGTGGATGGAAATCCGCAGATCCACGCCACGCGCAGTAGATCCACGCCATGCGTGGATGGAAAGCGGCAGATCCACGCCACGCGCAGTAGATCCACGCCATGCGTGGATGGAAAGCAGCAGATCCACGCCACGCGCAGTAGATCCACGCCATGCGTGGATGAACCCCGTCCGGTAAACCAAACAAAAACGGCCCGGGTTTCCCCGGGCCGTTCTCTTTCATCTCACACCTGATCGATCACTCGATCGGCTGGTCCAGCATCAGCTGCCGTGCGAAACGCACCGGCGGCGCGCCGTAGGACAGCATCTGGTCGTGGTAGGCCTTCAGGTTGAACTTGTCGCCCAGCTTGTCCTGCATGGCCTTGCGGGTGTCGAAGTGTTCCTGCGCACCGACGAAGTAGGTCGGCAGCTGCGCCGAGGTCAGCTGCGCGCGCACCCACTTGCCGGCCGCTTCGCTTTCCTGCTGGAACGCATCGTGGGTCATCAGGTGCATCGCCTGCTCGCGATCCCAGTTGTCCACGTGCACGCCCTGGTCGAGGGTCGCGTTGGAGATGGTGCGCAGGTAGAACTTCAGCTGCACCAGGTGGAACAGCGGATCATTGTTGAGGTAACCCTGCTCCTGCATCATCCGCTCGGTGTAGACCGCCCAGCCTTCGGCGAACAGGCCCGAACGCAGCACCGCGCGCAGGGTCGAGGGGAACTTGGCCGAGTGCCAGCCTTCCAGATAGTGGCCCGGCGTACCTTCGTGGATGCTCAGCAGATGGATCATGCGCGAGTTGTACTCACGCAGGAACGAATCGACCTGCTTGTCGCTCCAGTCGTCCGGAATCGGCGAGACGGCGTAGAAGGTCTTCAGGTTCTTGTCCAGTGGGCCTGGCGAATCGCAGTAGGCCACGGCCACGCCGCGCTGGAATTCCGGCATCAGGATGATGTCCACCGGCGCATCGGGCAGGGTCATCAGGTCGTGTTCGCGCACGAACGCGGTGGACTGCTCCAGCGCGGCCTTGGCATCGTCGACCACCTTGTCGCGCGCCGGCTTGTCGGCGTACGCCAGCTCCAGCGCGGCCTCGATGGCCTTCTGCTGCTGCTCGTCGGTCGGCTGCGCCGGCATCTCCGGTGCGCCCGGCTTGTCCTTCAGCACGGTCTGCGCGATGCCGTACATGTCTTCACGCACGCGCTTGAGTTCGGCACGCGCGCGCTCACCGATCTCCTGGCGCGACAGCGAGGAGTTCAGCGCGAACTTCAGCTTCTGGTCGTATTTTTCCGCACCGATGCGGAAGTCACCCTTGGCGTTCGGCACCAGGGTCTTGTCCAGCCAGGTCTGCTGCTCGTCCACGGCCTTCTTCAGGCCGTCGATGGCGGCCTGCAGGCGCTGCTGGTCGGCCTGCGGCAGTTCGCCGATGTGCGGGGTGATGAAGGTATCGACGATGCTGAGGATGCCCTTGTTCTGCTTGGCCACCGTCTCGGCGTGGATCTTCGGCACGCGTGCCGGGTCCAGGTTCTCGCGGGCCTGGGCGAAGATCGCCGGCAGCTTTTCCATGCGCGCGGTGGCCGACTTCAGGCGGTCGGGCAGCGGTGCGAATTCGCGGGCCATCAGGCCGTACAGGGCGCTGCCGGCCAGGCCGTTGTAGACCTGCGGGTCCCACTTGCCGGACTGCAGCACCTCGGTGTTCCAGATTTCCGACTGCAGCTGGTTGCGCAGGATCGCGGCGTCCACCTGGTTCTCGCGGCCCAGCTTGGCCACGTCGATCCTGTCCAGTTCGGCGAGCAGGCCCTTGTAGGCCTCCACGGTCTTCTGCTGGCCGGCTGCGCTCAGGTCGTCGATCTCGCTGTCGTAGCGGTGGTCGCCGATCTGGGTAGCGCTGACCGGCGACAGCTGCATCCAGGTATCCAGCGCACGCTTGGACAGGTCGGCGAAGGCGGCATCGACCGCCGCATCGCCGGCCTGCTGGCTGGCGGCCGGGGTGGAACCGTTGGTCGGGGCGTCAGCCGGCTGGCAGCCGGCCAGGGCGGCGACCAGGGCAAGGGCAAGGAGATGCGGGCGCATCGGCGTTCCTGTACTGGGATCAATCCCCGAGCATAGGGCGCGCAGGGCACTTTGTCCCCCTGCCATAGGATTACCATGGGCGGCACAAGGACCCTCCAGTGGAGCGCAGGACATGCATTACCAGGGAAGCTGCCATTGCGGCAGGATCGCATTCAGCGTAGAGGCGCAGGCGCCGATCACCGAGGTCATCGACTGCAATTGTTCGATGTGTCGCCGCCGCGGCAGTCTGTTGTGGTTCGCACCGCGCGAGGCCTTCGTGCTGGCAACCGATCCGGCCGATGTGGCCACCTACCAGTTCAACAAGCACCACATCGACCACCATCATTGCCGCGAGTGCGGTATCGCGCCCTACAGCGAAGCCGTGGATCCGCGCAGCGGCATGCCGATGGTGGCAATCAACGTGCGTTGCCTGCCCGGGCTTGATCTGGCGGGCCTGTCGGTCACGTCCCATGACGGAGCGGCTGCATGAGGGCGGCGCATGTGCAGGTGCTGCTGCCTGTGCTGCTGGCCATTGCCGGCTGTGCGCAGCAGGGCGACCGTGCGGCATCGGCCGCTGGCGCAGCAGCTGAAGCGGTGGCGTCGCCCGAGGGTGCGTTCCTGGCTTACGAACACGATGTGCGCATCCAGCTGCAGGCCGAGCAGATCAGCCCACGCATCCAGCAGGTCGCGCAGGCGTGCCAGAGCGCGACGTTCGGTGATTGCGCGGTGCTAGAAGTCGACCAGCGCAGCGGCGAACGGCCCAGCGGTGAGGTCACGGTGCGCATCGCGCCGAAGGGCGTGGAGCCGCTGATCGGCCTCGCCGGCGAAGGCGGGCAGACCCAGGGGCGCAACACCCGTGCCGAGGATCTGGCCCAGCAGGTGGCCGACACCGCGTTGACCAAGGCGCGGCTGGAAAAAGAGCACGCCCGGCTGTTGTCCTACCAGGACCGCAAGGACCTGAAGATCGAAGACCTGATGGCGATCACCACCCGCCTGTCGGAAATCGAGGCGGGTGTGGAACAGGCCAACAGGCAGGCCGCACAACAGCGGCGCCGCATCGATACCCAGCGGGTCACGCTGCACTTCGATACCACCTCCGGCCAGCGCAGCCGCAGTGAAATCGGCGAGGCGCTGAGCGAGTCCGGCAACATTCTCAGTCTCAGCGTGGCCTTCCTCATCCGGGCGGCCGCTGCTTTGTTGCCGGTCGGCATCGTGGCGCTGCTGGTGGGGTGGGGCATCCGTGCATGGCTGCGCAGGCGCCGCCGCAAGACGTGATCGGCAGCGCGTGGGGAGTAACGCCGGGCCCGGCCCGGCGAACCCTCAGCCCTCGTCGGTCTCGTACTCGACGAACACATCCAGTTCCAACGCCAGTTCCTGCACGGCATCGCGCACCTTCTGTGCCGTGCTTTCGTTGCCGACTTCCACTTCCAGTTCGTGGCTGCCCGGCCCGATGTCATCGGACAGGCCGGCGGAACTGGAATCATCATCGTCCATGTGCGGCATCAGATCGTCGGTTTCCTCGACATGCTCGATGCCTTCCAGGCCCAGCAGCAGGTCGCTGATGGCGCGGGCGTCGTCTTCGGTTCCAGTGATGCGCAGTCGCAGCAGGGCCATGGCAGATACACGTGTAGTGGTGGGGGTGCGTGCAGCCTAGCCAGCAGCAGGCAAAGACCGGGTGAGGGTGCGGTCAGCCAGCGGTGGGCGGCCGGCCCAGAAGGCTGTCGGGCAGGGCTGGAATCGGGGTGCGATCATCCTGTGCCTGGCCCAGCAGCCAGTCGATGAACACGCGCGCGGCCGGGCTCGGTGGCTGGCTCTCGGCGTGCACCACGTAGTACGCGTAGCGCGCCTTCAACGCCGGGCCGGGCAGGCGCACGACTTCATAGCGTTGCAGGTAGGGCTGGGCCACGTGCGTACGCGCGAGCACCGCGCCCATGCCATAGACCGCTGCGCGCATCGCATCGGTGCTGTCGGCGAAGGTGTGCATCGGCGGCAGCGGCGACGGCGGCCGCACGCCCGCGTGGCGGAACCAGTCGCGCCATCCCTGTGGCGACAGATCGGTCAGCAGCGGCAGATCGGCGATCCGCGCCGGGTCCTGCAGTGTTTCCACACCGGGCAGGGCGGGCGACGCCACCGGGAACAGGCTGTCATCCATCAGGTGCTGTGCATGCAGGCCTGGCCACTGGCCCATGCCATAGCGGATGCCGACCTCCGGCCCGTTCTCGTCATAGCGGTCCAGGCCGCTGCCGGTGTGCAGTTCGATGCGGATGTGCGGATGGGCCTGGGTGAAGCGCGGCAGGCGTGGCAGCAGCCAGCAGTAGGACAGCGAGCGCAGCGTGGCGATCCGCAGCGGCACGCTGTCGGCGTCCGGCTGCAGGTGGTGGGCCACGGCGGCGACATCGGTGAACGCGGCGCTGGCGGCGTCGGCCAGCTGCCGGCCTTCGGCGGTGAGGCGTACGCCGCGGGCATGGCGCAGGAACAGGCGTACGTCGAGCACCTCTTCCAGGCGGCGCACGTGGTGGCTGACCGCGCTGGCGGTCAGGTGCAGCTCCTGTGCGGCCTGGGCGAAGTTCTGGTGGCGTGCGGCCACGGCGAACACGGCGAGCGCGGGGAGCAGGGAAGGGCGTAGCTGCATTTCGAGCCTCAAACCATATTTGTGGCTGGCAGCGATACTACGCGCTTGTGTGGCGGGCGTCAGCGGATGATCCTGTCAGCCCAGACACAGTGCAGGCGCAGGACGGAGGCAGGGCATGAACGCGGTACCGCAGGTGGCAGAACGCGATTGGCGCACCCCCTTGGAATTGACCCTGCTGGGCGCGATCTGGGGCTGCTCGTTCCTGTTCATGCGCGTGGCCGTGCCCTCGTTCGGCCCGTTCGCGCTGGTCGAAGTCCGTCTGGTGCTGGGCGCGCTGGTGCTGATGCCGTTCCTGTGGCGCGCCCGTGCCCAGTTCCCGCCGCGCCGCTGGCTGTGGCTGGCCCCGATCGGCCTGATCAACTCGGCGCTGCCGTTCGTGCTGTTCGCCTATTCGGCAGAGCAGGCACCGGCGGCCATCGGCGCGATCTGCAACGCGATGACCGTGCTGTTCGCTGCACTGATCGCCTTCCTGTTCTTCGGCGAGAAGATCGGCGTGCGTCGCGCCAGTGCACTGCTGGTCGGCTTTGCCGGCGTGGTGGTGCTGGCTACGGCCAAGGTGTCGGGCCTGAGCATCGGCATGGCCGTGCTGGCCGGCGCCGCGGCCTCGCTGCTGTACGGGCTGGGCGTGAACCTGGTGAAGCGGCACATGACCGGCCTGCCATCGGCCGCTGCCGCGGCGGCAACGCTGGGCTGCGCCTCGCTGTGGATGCTGCCGATGGCGGTGACCCACTGGCCGCAGGCGGCTATTCCGGGCAAGGCCTGGGGCGCAGCGATCGCGCTGGGCGTGGCCTGCACCGGCCTGGCGTTCCTGATGTTCTACCGCCTGATCGGCCGCATCGGCCCCTCGCGCGCGTCGACGGTGACCTATCTGATTCCGCTGTTCGGCGCGGCGTTCGCGTGGTTGTTCCTGGGCGAACCGGTGACCCTGCAGATGCTGGTTGCCGGTGGCCTGATCCTTGGCAGCGTGGCCGTAAGCCAGAAGAGTTGAGCGCGCCCGCGCACGGGTGGTGCCGGGCGCTGCCCGGCGGCGTCATCGATGCCTGCGCGCGCGGCTGTGGATCTTGATCTGGGTCCGCCTTGGAGCGAGCCGAGCACCGCAGGTCCGGCGAGGGCGAAGAGGCGCGGGTGTCTGAGCGCAGCGAGTTCCGCGCCGTCCCTCGACGGACCGAGGAGCGCAGGGAACCGGCGCGCAGCGCCGGCTCGCGGACGGCGGCGCGTTTCTTTTGGTTACTTTTCTTTGCGCGGGCAAAGAAAAGTGACGCCCATGAACGATGAATCGCCTTCAGCACGTGTCAACTGAGAAAAGTCGATGCGCTACCGCACCGGCACCGGAATATTGCACAGGTCGATATGCCCGGCCGGGCGCTTGTAGAAATCATCCACCCGGTTGCGCCGCGCCTCCACCGTATCGGCGAAGGTCTTTGAATCGGTGCGCAGCACCTGGATCGGCGTGCGCTCGGCCGCCGGCACATCACTGGCGCGGCGGATCGAGACGATCGGCGTGCGCAGCTTCGGGTCTTCGTAGAAGCCCATCGGTGCCGGCCCGCGCGGGATCGCGCTGAGCAGCTCCATGCCCTTCAACACGCGGCCGACCAGCGTGATGTTGCGGTCCAGCTGGCGCGGCGATTGGCCTGTCACCACATACAACTCGGCACCGATGCTGCTGTCTTCCTCATTGCTGCGGCCCGCGCCGAGCATGCCGTAGCAGTGCGCCAGCCAAGCCTTGCCGGCCTGCGGGTCCTGGCCCACCGGGAAGCCATCAACGAACCCGGTCTGCGCCGCCCAGCCATCGCGATCGGGCAGCACGCTCACCTTCAGGCCGGCGCTGGCGCGCTCGAATTCCGCAGGCAGCTTGCGCGCGGCACTGCCGAAGGGCTTGGCCTTGGCCGCGTCATCGGCGTCGGCGTCGCCAAACTGCACCACGAAGTTGTCCTGCGACCGGTAGATGCTGGTGCCGTCCCAGAAATGCTCGTGGGCGAACGTCTGGATGTTGGCCACATGGCGCGGCGCGAACTGCGGCGCCAGCTCGATGATCACCCGCCCGGCCGGCAGGTCCATGTACAGCAGGTTGGCCGGGTCCGGGGTACGCCAATCGCTCGCCGCCGACGCTTCGAGGATCTGCTGCGGGCTGCGGTACGGCGTGGCGGCGCTGGCCAGGGCGGGCAGCAGGCAGGCGAGGGCAAGGGCGGTCAGGGCGAGACGGCGGTGCGACATGGAATCCCCGGTTCGATGGTATCGGCCGATTCTGCGCTACCGGCGGCGGCCGCGCCATGGGTGACATCTGGCCTTGCCGCTGCGCGTGCGGCACTCTGGTAACTTCTGCAGGGACGCATGCAATGAGCAAGGTTTTTTCCGGCGCGCCTGCCATGGCGTTGCGCGACATGATCGATCACAGCCTGAAGGGCTTCATCAATGAAGGCGTGGACGGTGTGCGATGGCTGCAGGCATTGCCGCCACGCCGCTTGTTCGACCTTGACGAGCGCTGGCGCACAGGCTGGGTGAAACGGGGCGATGGACTGCCTGCCCGTCTCCAGGCCAGTCCCGATGCTTTGATCGACGTGCGCGTGGCGGCTGTCTTCCTCATCGGTCTGGATGGCAATGGCCACACGCGTGAAGCCGCGCTGCGGACGATGCGTTCGATGCCCAGCCATCTCACGCTGTCCTGTGCCTTGCTCCGCAGCAATGACTGGGTAGACGAGGTACGTGCGGTAGCCCAGGACGTGGTGATGGCCCTGCTCGCGCAGTGCGCGCTACATCATGTACTTGCGGCCTGGCCGATCGCCATCCGCCTGCGCGATGCACAACGCGTTGATCGGGCGTGGCTCAAGGGCAGTCTGTTTGCCTGGTTGTCATTGCCGGCCCGTCGAGGGGTGCTCGAGGGCCTGCTGGGCCATCCCGACGCGCGCACCCGGCTGGCGGCCTATGCCGTTGCCCTGCGCACTCATCCGGAGCGGGCGGCATTGCGCGAGCACGTGTTGTTGGACGGCAATCCGCATGTCTCGCACCTGGCGCTTGACGATCTTCTGCACCACGGGGCGCCCGCGGAGATTGAAGCGCTGTGCCCGCTGGCCTTGGGCGCGCCATCAAGCCGGGTGCGTGGTGCCGCGTTGCGTGCACTGGTCGAGCGCGAGGTGGCCGGGCTGGATGCGTACATCGAGATCGCAGCATTCGACCGTTCGCGTGGCGTGCGTCGGTTGGCGGCGTGGCTGATCCAGCAGCGGCAGGCCACGCCGGCCGTCACGTTGTGGCGTGACGAGATCGAGCATCGTCGGCGTGGCCGATGGCGCGAAGCACTGGAAGCGCTGGCCGATCACGCCGAAGCGGAAGATATCCCTGCACTACGCGCCTTGTTGCCCCAGGTATCGGCGCGCCACCAGCGCAACTGCCTGCGCGGCTGGGTACGGGCCGAGGGTGGTGCCAGCCTGGCGCTGCTGCGCGAGGCGCTGGAGATGCCAGGGCGGACCGTGAATGCGTTGCTGGCCACGGCCACCGCGCTATGGGCGGCAGAGCTGGACTCGCCACGCCTGCTGGCGTTCTGCCACGACGGTCCTTCACCGGTGGCACAGACAGGTCTGGCCGCGCAGCTGACCCGGCTGCCCCTGTGGCAGCACCTCGAACTGCTGCTGGATGCGGTGCCGCAGCGCGAGGATGAGCGTGACTGGCACCTGCGGCTCCTACAGGACTGGCTGCGGGTGAGCGGGCAGTACTCGCCGCTGGGGGCCGCCCGCCGGCAGGCCCTGGTCAGCCGGCTGGAAGCGGGCAGGCACGCCTTGCCCGAGGTCGTGTCCCACCAGGTTCTGGCGGCCGTGGGGAACGCCTGACCCTCCACGCCGCACGGCAGGGTGACTAACGACACATCCGCTATACCGGACTTCGCACTACTGTTGACTTCAACGTAGTGGAGGGCTGGCCATGGGCGAAGACGATGTCCACCTGAAGAAGTTCCAGAAGGAGCTCAGTGCCGGAACGGTGTCGCTGGCCCTGCTGGCGGTGCTGGCCCGGGCCGGGGAGCCGCTGTACGGCTACCTGATCGCCAAGGAGCTCGAGCGCGTGGGTGAGGGGGTGCTGAGCGGCAAGCAGAGCGCGCTGTACCCGGTACTGCGCAACCTGGAGGGCGCCGGCCTGCTGGAAAGCCACGTCGAGCCCTCCAGCAGCGGGCCACCGCGTCGCTACTACCGCATCAATGAACGCGGCCATGAGGTGCTGGCGCAGTGGCGCCAGGCCTGGCAGGCCACCCGCGATTCCGTCGATTCCGTGTTGGAGGGGGTACCGCAATGAACGAGCAGAACCTGGCAGGCACGGGCCTGCCCACCACCATCGCGCAGTACCTGGCGCAGCTGCGCGCGGCCCTGCAGGGTGCCGATCCGGCGATGGTGCAGGACGCCCTGTACGACGCCGAGGAGTACCTGCGTTCGGAGCTGGCTGCACAGCCGGGCCGCAGCGAGGCCGAGGTGATCGCCGACGTGGCCGGCAGCTATGGCGCGCCGGATGAAGTGGCCGAGATCTACCGCGAAACCGAAGTGACCGTGAACCGCGCGCTGCGCACGCCGCGTGCCGACACCGGTCCGGTCCTGCGCGCCGCCGCCGAGGCCAGCGGCGTGGCACCGGCCGCGCCGACGCCCGCACCGACGCAGCGTTCCTGGATGGCACGCTTCTTCGGCGTGGTGATGGATCCGCATACCTACGGTGCGCTGTTCTACATGCTGCTGTCGCTGGCTACGGGCACCTTCTTCTTCACCTGGGTGGTGACCGGCCTGTCGCTGTCGCTGGGGCTGATGATCCTGATCATCGGCGTGCCGCTCACCGTGCTGTTCTTCGGCTCGGTGCGAGGCCTGGCGCTGCTGGAAGGGCGGCTGGTGGAAGCGCTGCTGGGCGAACGCATGCCGCGCCGGCCCCAGTACACCGACCGCAGCCGCACCTGGCTGCAGCGCATCGGTGACATGTTCACCGATGGTCGCACCTGGCTGACGCTCCTGTACTTCCTGCTGATGCTGCCGCTGGGCATCGTCTACTTCACCATCGCGGTGACCCTGCTGGCGGTGTCGCTGGCCTTCATCTGGTCGCCGGTGGCGGCGCTGTTCGACTCGACCGCGCCGAGCATCTACATCGATGGCACCAACGTGCTGCCGCTGGCGTTCACGCCGGTGCTGGCGGTGGTGGGCGCGCTGCTGCTGCTGGTGACGATGCACCTGGCCCGTGGCATTGGGAAGCTGCATGGCCTGCTGGCCAAGAACCTGCTGGTGCGGCTGTAACCGCGCAGGGGGCTGCTCTGGGGTCGGATCCCTGTTCGCAGAACAGGGCTCTGACCCCGGATCCGATCGCGGTGGGGTCAGAGCCCTTTCCGTTGGAAAGGGATCCGACCCCGCTACGGGGTTCAGCCGGCCTTGCGCCGCAGCGGGGTGACGTTGCTCTTTTTCTTCGTCGCCTTGGCAGCCGGGGCTTCGGCGTGGGCGGCGAAGAAATCGCGCACCTTCGGGTACACCACTTCACGCCAGCGGCGGCCGCTGAAGATGCCGTAATGGCCGGCGCCCTCAACGATGAAGTGCTCGCGACGGTCGGCCGCGATGCCGGTGCACAGTGCCTGTGCGGCTTCGGTCTGGCCGAGGCCGGCGATGTCGTCCAGTTCGCCTTCGATGCTCAGCAGTGCGGTATCGCGGATGGCGGACGGGTCGACCTTCTCGCCGTTGACCACCCACTCGCCACGCGGCAGCAGGAAGTCCTGGAACACCACCGAGATGGTATCCAGGTAGTACTTGGCCGGCATGTCCAGCACCGCGTTGTACTCGTCGTAGAAACGACGGTGCGCGTCGGCGTCTTCCAGATCGCCCTTGACCAGGTCGGTATAGAAATCCCAGTGCGAACTGAAGTGGCGGCTGGGGTTCATCGACAGGAAGCCGGCGTGCTGCAGGAAGCCCGGGTACACGCGACGGCCCACGCCGGGGTAGCTGGCCGGCACGGTGTGGATGACGTTGTTCTCGAACCACGACAGCGGGTTCTGCGTGGCCAGGTTGTTCACTGCGGTGGGGCTGCAGCGCGCATCGATCGGGCCGCCCATCATCACCAGCGTGCGCGGGGTCGGCTCGCCACGGCTGGCCATCAGCGAAACCGCCGCCAGCACCGGCACCGTCGGCTGGCACACGCTCACCACGTGCAGGCGCTCCACGCCGAGGTGGCGGATGAATTCCTGGATGTAGGCGATGTAATCGTCCAGTCCGAACTCACCTTCGCTGGCCGGCACCATGCGTGCGTCCACCCAGTCGGTGACATACACGCGGTGGTCGCGCAGCAGGGTCCGCACGGTATCGCGCAGCAGCGTGGCGTGGTGCCCCGACAGCGGTGCCACCACCAGCACGAACGGCTGGTTGAGCATGGTGTGCAGCTGGTCGGCTTCGTTGCTGTGGCGCTTGAAGCGCAGCAGCTTGCAGAACGGCTTGCTCACTTCCTCGTGCACGACGATCGGCACGCGCTCGCCTTCGACCTCGATTTCGTTGATGCCCCATTCGGGCTTCTCGTAATCCTTGCCGATGCGATGGAAGAGTTCATTGACCGCCGCCAGGCGATCAGCGCCCGGCATCTGCGACCACCAGTGGCCCTGGTTGGCGAAGAACTTGGCGTTGGCCTGGGCCTGGTGCACCCAGGGGGCGAGCAGGTTGCGGGTCAGTTCGTGTAGTTGATAGAGCATGACGACCGAATATGTATGGTCATATGTTGCCGCGCAGCATATCCCATCCGGGTGTCCCGCAGGTTAAGTCTGCTGAAAATAATGAATCCGGATTCACATCCGTTCCAGCGCGGCCGCATCGCCTGCCAGGGCGGGGCCGAGCCAGCAGTGCGAGCCTGCCGGCTGCAGGCCGTGGCGGGCCAGCTCGCGCCGGTACCAGCGCGCCGGGCGGGCCTGGAAGCCGTCGTGGTCGCCGTCGAATTCATCCTCGGCGGCGAAGGTCTCCAGGAAGGCCACGCCGCCGGCCAGCTCCGCCACGCCGGCCAGACCCGCACGCAGCTCGCGGTCGGGTACGTAGTGCATCACGTCCGAACACACCAGCAGGTCGACCGGGGCGCAGGGCCGCAGCCAGGCAAAATCGCCAAAGCGGGCCATGTGCAGGTTGCGGGTACGGCCGTAGCGGCGCACAGCATAGTCGCTGCTGTCGAAGCCCAGGTATTGGACCTTCGGACGCAGCTTCAGCAGCGGCGCACGCCAGGCGCCTTCGCCGCAGCCGATATCAAGCACGCTGCGGATCGGCCGCTCCAGGTAGTACTCGGCGGTGGCCACGGCCAGGGCGACCTTGCGCGCCAGCCGGGCGCTGCCGCCGATATCGGCACGGCGGTACCAGCGTTGGAAATAGGCGGCGTCGTAGGTCTTGTCCATGGGGCAGGGCACGTAGAAGGTGAAAACGGCGCCTATGCTACGGCGTTGCAGGCACCGGGTGGGGTGGGGTGGCGGCAGTAGAGCCACGCCATGCGTGGCTGCATGGGTGCGTCGATTGGCCGCGGCAGCCACCCACGGGGTGGCTCTACTGCGACAATGGCGCTTTCCCGCCAGCCGCTGGAGCGAGCGCATGCAGAGCTATTACTGGGTCAAGACCTTCCACATCGTGTTCGTGGTGGCCTGGATGGCGACCGTGTTCTATCTGCCGCGCATTCTGGTGAATCTGGCCGAGACGGCAGGCCAGCCGGCCGTGGGCGAGCGCCTGCAGCTGATGGGCCTGCGCCTGTACCGCTTCGGCCATTCGATGTTCGGCCTGGCCTTCGTGCTGGGCCTGGTGCTGTGGCTGGGTTACAAGGTCATCCCGGATTTCCCGACCATGGTCGCGCCGGGAGGTGCTGGCTGGCTGCATGCCAAGCTGGGCCTGGTGGTGCTGCTGCTGGTCTACTTCATCTGGACCGGGCGCCTGTTGAAGGGCGTGGCCAAGGGCCGGGCGCTGCCGTCCTCGCGCGCGCTGCGCTGGATCAACGAGATCCCGCTGCTGGCCTTCATCCCGATCGTGTGGCTGGTGCTGGCCAAGCCATTCTGAGGAGGTGGATCCACGCCATGCGTGGTGTTGCCGGCCAGCGGCCGGCACTACCGTTCTGGATGCCGGCCAGCGGCCGGCACTACCGGGATCAGGCGGCTTCGTAGGTGCCGTAGCTGCGCAGGCGCGCGTAGCGGCGTTCCAGCAGCTCTTCGGTGGACAGGCCGTCCAGCGCTTCCAGCTCGTTCAGCAGCACGGCCTTCAGTCGCTTGCCCATCTGGGTCGGGTTGCGGTGGGCACCGCCGGTCGGCTCGCGCACCACCTTGTCCACCAGGCCCAGGCTCTTCAGGCGCGGGGCGGTCAGGCCCAGCTGCTCGGCGGCATCCTTGGCCTTGCCGGCGTCCTTCCACAGGATCGAGGCACAGCCTTCCGGGGTGATGGTCGAATACACCGCGTATTCCAGCATCACAGTGCGGTCGCCCACGCCCAGCGCCAGTGCGCCGCCGGAACCGCCTTCGCCGATCACCGTGCAGATCACCGGCACCTTCAGCTCGGCCATTTCCATCAGGTTGCGTGCGATGGCTTCGGACTGGCCGCGCGATTCGGCGTCGATGCCCGGCCAGGCACCGGCCGTGTCGATCAGGGTCAGCACCGGCAGGCCGAAACGTTCAGCCATCTTCATCAGGCGCAGCGCCTTGCGGTAGCCCTCCGGCTTGGGCATGCCGAAGTTGCGCTTGATCTTTTCCTTGGTATCGCGGCCCTTCTGGTGGCCGATCACCATCACCGAACGGCCGTTGATGCGGGCCAGGCCGCCCATGATGGCCTTGTCGTCGGCGAACGCACGGTCACCGGCCAGTTCCTGGAACTCATCGAAGATGATGCGCAGGTAATCGGCGGTGTACGGGCGCGACGGATGGCGGGCCAGCTGCAGCACCTGCCAGGAGGTCAGGTTGCGGAAGATCTGCGCGGTGCGCAGGCGCAGCTTGTCCTGCAGGGCGTGAACCTCGGCCTCGACATTGACCGCCGGTCCGGCACTGGCGTTGCGCAGTTCCTGGATCTTGGCTTCCAGGTCGGCGATGGGTTGCTCGAAGTCGAGGTAGTTCGGATTCATCGGAAGCCGTCGTGTAAAGAAGAGGGGAATTCTAGCCGAATGCGCAGCAATGGCCCGTACGCCTTCGTCTGGAAGGCGACGGTACCCCAGCCGGCCAGGGGGCGCCAGTCAGCCGGGGCTGTGAAGCGCTGCGTCAGTTGGCCCAGGGCGGGCTGTAGCGCACCTTCAGCGTGCGTACGGCCGGATCGGCGCGCAGCGCCTCCATCAGCTTGGAGTCGATGCGTACCGCACTCTGCCCGGATACATCGAGCATGCCCGCCACGCCGCCCTGCGGACCCTTCAGCAGCAGGTCCAGGCGCAAGGGCGTGCGCCCGGGGCGATGGCGGTCGAGCACCGCATTGACACGCTCCCAGACCGGGCGCTGCTGGCGCAGGTCCAGGCGCAGCGACAGGCGCGTGGCGTAGTTGGCGCAGACCTCATCGAAGTCCCAGCACTGGCGGATGCGCAGGGCATAGCCCCCATTGAACTCGTCCTCGCGCAGGCCGCCCTTGACCACCAGGATGCGGTCCTTGGTCATCAGGTGGCCGAACTCGGCCATGGCATCGGAGAACGCGCTGCACTCGACGCGGCCGCGGCCGTCTTCGAGCTGGATGAATATCTGGCTCTCGCCTTTGCGGCGCACGCCGACCACCTGGCCGGCCAGCACGGTCGGTACTTCCGGGCGCCAGCGCTTTTCGCCGCCGCCACCACCACCGCCGCTGTTGCTGGAACTCCAGATCTTTTCCACCGACCCCAGGTCGTTGCCGACCAGGTCGCGCACATCGTCGCGCCAGGGATCGAACGGGTGGCCACTGAGGTAGAAACCGAGGGTGTCGCGCTCGCCGTTCAGGCGCTGCAGCAGCGGCCACTCTTCGGCTTCCACCAGGTCCAGCTGGATGGTCACCGCGCTCGGGTCAGGGCCGCCGAACAGCGAGTTCTGGCCCGACGCGCGTTCGCGTGCCATCTGGTCGGTGGCCTTGATCACTTCCGGCAGCTGCAGCATCAGCGAGGCGCGGTTGTGGCCCAGTTCGTCCAGCGCGCCGCAGTTGATCATCGCTTCCAGCGTGCGCCGGTTGAGCTTGGCCGAACCCACGCGCGTGCAGAAGTCGAGCAGGTCCTTGTAGTCACCGCCCTTCTGGCGCTCGTCCACCACCGCTTCGCAGGCACCCTGGCCGACGCCCTTGATCGCGCCCAGGCCGTACTGGATCGTGTCCGGGGTGACCGCCTCGAACATGAAGGCGGAGTGGTTGACCTTCGGCGGCAGCACGGTCAGGCCGAGGTTGCGCACCTCGTCCAGGAAGCCGACCACCTTCTCGGTGTTGTCCAGGTCCGACGACAGCGTGGCAGCCATGAATTCGGCCGGGTAATGGCGCTTGAGCCAGGCCGTCTGGTAGCTCACCAGTGCGTACGCGGCGGCGTGCGACTTGTTGAAGCCGTAGCCGGCGAACTTCTCCATCAGGTCGAAGATCGCGTCGGCCTTGGCTTCGTCCACGCCGTCCTTGGCCGCACCCTCACGGAAGATCTCGCGGTGCTTGGCCATTTCCGCCGGCACCTTCTTGCCCATCGCACGGCGCAGCAGGTCGGCGCCGCCCAGCGAGTAGCCGCCGACGATCTGCGCCATCTGCATCACCTGCTCCTGGTACACCATGATGCCGTAGGTGTCTTTCAGGATCGCTTCGGTGCGCGGATCGGGATACATGATTTCTTCCTGGCCGTGCTTTCGCGCGTTGAAAGAGGGAATCAGGTCCATCGGGCCGGGGCGGTACAGCGACACCAGCGCGATGAGGTCTTCAAAGCGGTCGGGACGCGCGTCCTTCAGCAGGCGGCGCATGCCCGAGGATTCAAACTGGAACACCGCGCCGGTATTGCCGTTGGCGAAGATGTCCTTGTAGGTGGGCGCATCGTCCAGCGGAATGGCAGCGATATCCACCGGCGGAATGCCGGCGCGCTCGTGGCGCTTGTTGATCGCCTTCACCGCCCAGTCGATGATGGTCAGCGTACGCAGGCCAAGGAAGTCGAACTTCACCAGGCCGACTTCTTCCACGTCGTTCTTGTCGAACTGGGTGACCGGGTTCTTGCCCAGCCCGTTCTCATCGTGTTCGGCATACAGCGGGCAGAACTCGCTCAACGGCTCGGGCCCGATCACCACGCCACCGGCATGCTTGCCGGCGTTGCGGGTCAGGTCTTCCAGCTGCAGCGCCAGATCGATCAGGTCGCGGACATCGTCCTCGGTCTCGTAGCGCTGGATCAGTTCGGCCGAGGCCATTTCCGAGCCGGGGCCTTCCTTGCCCTTGCCCAGTGCATCCTTCAGGTGGATGCCCAGGATGTTCGGGATCAGCTTGGAAACGCCGTCCACCAGGCCATACGGGAAGCCCAGCACGCGGCCGGAGTCGCGCACCACCGCCTTGGCCGCCATGGTGCCGTAGGTGATGATCTGGCTGACGCGTTCGCGGCCGTACTTGCGCGCGACGTAGTCGATCACCTCGTCACGGCGGTCCATGCAGAAGTCGATGTCGAAGTCGGGCATCGACACGCGTTCCGGGTTCAGGAAGCGCTCGAACAGCAGGTTGTACGGCAGCGGGTCCAGATCGGTGATCTTCAGCGCCCAGGCCACCAGCGAACCGGCACCGGAACCACGGCCGGGGCCGATCGGAATGCCCTGGTTCTTGCCCCACTGGATGAAGTCGGCAACGATCAGGAAGTAGCCCGGGAACCCCATCTTGATGATGGTGTTGAGCTCGAATTCCAGGCGCTCGAAGTATTCCTCGCGGGTCTTGCCCGGCGCCAGCGGATTCTTTTCCAGGCGCTCTTCCAGGCCATCGCGCGACATCTTCTGGATCCAGGTGTCCAGGGTTTCGTCGTCGGGCACCGGGTAGTTGGGCAGGAAGTAGGTGCCCAGCCGCATCTCGATGTTGCAGCGCTCGGCCAGCGCCAGCGTGTTGTCGATCGCATCGGGGATGTCCGCGAAGAGCGCGCACATCTCCTCGGCCGACTTCAGGTACTGCTGGTCGCTGTACTCGCGCGGGCGCTTGGGGTCGTCCAGCACGCGGCCGGTGGAAATGCACACGCGCGCTTCGTGCGCGCTGAAATCGGTCGGTGCCAGGAAGCGCACATCGTTGCTGGCCACCACCGGCAGGCCGCGCTGGCCTGCGGCCATCAGCGCGAAGCGGTTGAAGGTTTCCTCGCCTTCGCGGCCAGTACGGGTCAGTTCCAGGTGCAGGCCGTCGCCGAACGCGCGCTGCCAGTCAGCCAGCTGCTGCTCGGCCAGGTCGTGCTTGCCGTCCAGCGCCAGGCGCCCGGCCAGGCTGTCACGGCCGGCCAGGGCGAACAGGTTGGCGTTGCCGGCCTTCAGCCAGTCGGGGTGGATGGCCACGCCGCCTTCCGGGCGGTGGCCTTCCATCCAGGCACGCGTCAGCAGGCGCGACAGGCTCAGGTAGCCCTCGCGGTCGCGGCACAGCAGGGTCATCCGCCAGGGATCCTGGCCTTCCTCGGCGATCATCACGTCGGCGCCGGCGATGGGCTTGATGCCCACGCCCTCGGCGGCCTTGTAGAACTTGACCAGGGCGAACAGATTGTTCAGATCGGTCACCGCCAGCGCAGGCAGGCCGAGTTCGACCGAGCGCGACAGCAGGTTGGCCTGCTTGGCCTTCTTCGGGTCGGCCTGGTCCGGCTTGGCCGGCACGCGGATGGTCGAGTCCGCCAGCGAGAACTCGGTGTGGACGTGGAGATGTACGAAGCGGGAATTGGACATGCCGGACCAGTTTGGAGCGCGCGGGCCCCGGGTGCTGACGGGGGAATCGTCGCCGGGGTCGGAAGCGCTGGAATGCCCGGTCAGGGTAGCGAGGGCAGGGGGTGGCGACAAGCTCTTGACGGCACGCGATATCGCATTCGCGCTATCGCTTCCCACGGTTCGCAGGCGAACCGCGGGCCCCGTCTCACCATGCTTCCAGACCCCCGCGCCCTCGGCGCGTCCCCCTGACTCAGGGGGACTCTTCCCCAGACGGATTGCAGCGGGCGTTCAGCGATTCAGGCAATCGCGATGTCGGCGGCCGCCACCTGCGGCACGTCCAGGCATTCACGCACCGGGGCGAAGCTGCGGCGGTGCTCGTCGCACGGGCCGTGCGCGCGCAACGCCGCCAGGTGGGCCGGGGTGCCGTAGCCCTTGTGCTGGTCGAAGCCGTACTGCGGGTGCCGCACATGCAGGTCCTGCATGTAGCGGTCGCGCGAGACCTTGGCCAGGATCGAGGCGGCCATGATCGCGCGGTCGATGCCATCACCGCCGACCAGCGCCTGCGCCGGCAGCACCAGGCCCTTGGGCACCACGTTGCCATCGATGCGGGCGAAGCCGGCCACGTGGGCCACGGCCGCCACCACATCGCGCATGCCCTGCAGGGTGGCCTGGTAGATGTTCAGGCGGTCGATGGCGTTCACGTCCACCAGCACCACTTTCCAGGCCAGGGCCCGTTCGATGATGCGGTCGTGCAGCTGCTCGCGGCGTGCCGCGGTCAGCTGCTTGGAATCGTCCAGGCCGTTGATGCGCGGCCGCGCCGGGTCGAACACCACGGCGGCCACGGCCACCGGGCCGGCCAGTGGGCCGCGACCCGCCTCGTCGACGCCGGCCACCAGGCGTTCGGGCTCGACCACTGCCGCGCCGTCGAACAGGGCCAGGCTGGCCGCAGCGGCAGCGCGACGGCTCATGCGGGTTCCTGGTTGCGCACCAGCAGCTCGCCCACCGCATCGGCGGCACGCGCGGAGGCATTGCGGCGCAGACGTTCGTGCAGGCGCTCGTAGGTGCCCTGCAGGTCGGCGGTGCGCTGCGGGTGGTCGAACCACTGCTGGATGGCCGCCGCCAGCTTGTCCGGCGTGCAGTCGTGCTGCATCAGTTCCGGGGCAAGATCCTGCGCGGCGAGGATGTTGGGCAGGGCGAAGCGATCGACCTTGATCAGCCCCAGCGCCTTCACCAGGCGGTAGGTCAGTTCGTTGACCCGGTAGCCGACCACCATCGGCCGCTTCACCAGCATCGCCTCCAGGGTCGCCGTGCCGGAGGCCAGCACCACCACGTCGGCGGCGATCATCGCCGTGCGTGCCTGGCCGTCGAGGACATGCGAGTACGCCACCGGCAGCGCCGAGCGTGACAGCTGTTCCTCGATCAGGCGGCGGCAGGCGGCGTTGGCCGCCGGTACCACCACGTGCAGCCCGGGGATGCGCTCGGAGACCTGCCAAGCGGCCTCGAAGAAGGGTTCGCCCAGGCGCGAGATCTCACCCAGGCGGCTGCCCGGCAGCACCGCCAGAACTTTCGCCGAGGCAGGCAGGCCGAGCGCGGCACGGGCGGCGTCGCGGTCGCCGTGCAGCGGAATGTCATCGGCCATCGGGTGGCCGACAAAACGCGCATCAATGCCGTGCTTCGCATAGATGGGCGGTTCCATCGGGAACAGGCACAGCACCAGGTCGGCACTGCTGCCGATCTTCTCCGCGCGCTTTTCACGCCAGGCCCAGACCGAGGGGCTGACGTAATGCACGGTAGGGATGCCGCGCTGCTTCAGCCAGCGCTCGATGCCCAGATTGAAATCGGGGGCGTCGATGCCGATGAACACGTCCGGCTGCCATTCCAGCGCACGCTCGCGGAAGGCAGAGCGCAGTTTCAGCAGGCGCGGCAGGTGGCGCAGCACTTCGGTCAGGCCCATCACCGCCAGCTCGCTGGCATCGTGCCAGGTCTGGCAGCCGGCACTGCGCATGGCATCGCCGCCGATGCCGGCGAACTCGGCATGCGGGAAGCGCGCCTTCAGTTCACGCACCAGGCCCGCGCCGAGCAGGTCACCGGACGCTTCACCGGCCACCAGCGCGATCCGCAACGGGCGCTCGCTGAGCACGCGCTGTGCCGGCACGCTTCCGGCCATGGAGGCCAGCGGGATGACGGCGGCGCCGGCCGGCGCCTGGCCGGTCGTGCTGCTCATCGCAGCAGGTGCCTCTCGGTATGCTCGATGAAGTCCAGCATGGAGCGGACGTCATCGCTGGACTGCGCCTGCTCGGCCAGCTGCTGCTTGGCCTCGGCCAGGGGCAGGCCCGCCACGTACAGGGTGCGGTAGGCACGCTTGATGGCGGTGATGCGTTCGGCATCGAAGCCACGGCGCTTGAGGCCTTCGCTGTTGATGCCGCGCGGGCGGCCCAGCGAATCGGTACCGACCATGGTGAACGGCGGAACGTCGCCATTGGTCAGCGCGCCCATGCCAAGGAAGGCGTGCGCACCGATGCGGCAGAACTGGTGGGCACCGGCGAAGCCGCTGATGATCACGTAGTCGCCGACGGTGACATGCCCGGCCAGCGTGGTGTTGTTGGAGAACACGCAGAAGTTGCCGACGTGGCAGTCGTGGGCCACGTGCGTGTACGCCAGCATCCAGTTGTCGTTGCCGATGGTGGTGATGCCACCGCCACCGCCAGTGCCACGGTTCAGGGTGACGAACTCGCGGAACACATTGCGGTCGCCGATCACCAGTTCGGTGCGTTCACCGGCAAACTTCTTGTCCTGCGGCTCACCACCGACCGCGACATGGCCGATGAAACGGTTGTCGCGGCCGATGCGGGTCGGGCCGTGGATGCTGCAATGCGGACCGACCTCGGTGCCGGCGCCGATCTCGACGTCGGGCCCGATGATGGTGAACGCGCCCACGCGGACGTCGTCGGCCAGTCGTGCCGACGGATCGATCACGGCGGTGGGATGGATCAGGGGGGCGTTGTCGCTCATCTCGGTCCTCCGGCCAGGGTCATTCGCGGGTGCCGGCGCACAGCACCTCGGCGCAGGCGACGACTTCGCCGTCCACCTTGGCCACGCAGTCATACACAGCCATGTTGCGGATCACACGCTTGATCTCCACGTGCATTTCCAGCACGTCACCCGGCACCACCTGCTTGGTGAAGCGGGCCTTGTCGACCTTGACCATGTAGAACAGCTTGGACTGCGAATCGCGGCCCAGGGTGAGCTGGGTCAGCACGCCGCCGGCCTGGGCCATGGCTTCGATGATCAGCACACCCGGCATGATCGGCTGGTTGGGGAAATGGCCCTGGAAGAACGGCTCGTTGATGCTGACGTTCTTGGTGGCGACGATCGTGCGCTTCTCGTAGTCGATCGACAGCACTTTGTCGACCAGCAGGAACGGGTAGCGGTGCGGCAGCAGCGTCTGGATCTGTGCCATGTCCGGCAGGGTCTGGGGCTGGCTCATTCTTTCTCCTTGCTCACAGACAGGATGCGACGGGCCAGTGCATCAAGCTGCTTGAAGCGCGCGGCGTTCTTGCGCCACGTGCGGTTGTCGGTCAGGGGTGTTCCGGACGAATACTCGCCCGGCTCGGCAATGGAGTTGCGGACCACCGACTTGCCGGTGATCACGACCTTGTCGCAGATTTCCAGGTGGCCGACGACGCCGACGGCGCCGCCGAGCAGGCAGTAACGGCCGATCTTGGCGCTGCCGGCAATGCCGGTGCAGCCGGCGATGGCCGAGTGCGCGCCGATCTGCACGTTGTGCGCGATCTGCACCAGGTTGTCCAGGCGCACGTCTTCGGCCAGCACGGTGTCTTCCAGCGCACCGCGGTCGACGCAGGTATTGGCGCCGATCTCGCAGTCATCGCCGATGCGCACGCCACCCAGCTGCGGCACCTTGATCCACTTGCCGGCGTCCATCGCCAGGCCGAAGCCATCGGCGCCGAGCACGGCACCGGGATGGATGCGCACGCGCTTGCCGAGCTTCACGCGGGTCACCAGGGTGACGCGGGCAATCAGCTCGCAGCCGGAATCGAGGGTGCAGTCTTCGCCGATGATGCTGCCGGCGCCGATGATGCAGTTCTCGCCGACCACGCTGCGGGCACCGATGGTGACGAACGGGCCGATATGCGCGCTGGCGGCCACCTGGGCCTGCGGGTCGATGACCGCGCTGGGGTGGATGCCGGGCGGGCGGGTCGGGGCGATGTCGAACAGCGCACCGATCTTGGCAAAGGTGGTGTAGGGGTCCTTGGCGACCAGGGCGGTGCCGGGCGCGGCCTCGGCATCTTCAGCGCGCAGCACCACGATCCCGGCCTGGCTGTCGGCCAGCTGGGCGCGGTAGCGCGGGTTGGCAAGGAAGGTCAGCTGGCCGGCACCGGCATGGGCGAGGGTTGCCACGCCACCGATGGTGGTGGTGGGGTCGCCATGGACCTGCAGGCCGAACTGATCGGCGAGTTGCTGGGCGGTGTAGGTAGGAGTATTCACGGCGGGAGTTTAACGTGTGACGCCAGTCCGGTCATGCGGGGTGGTTCTGCGGCCAACGGCAGGGCCCCTCGCGGCTGGCGGGATCGGGGCCACGGGCTCGGTTGGGCCTTGATCGCTGTCTGCTCGCATGAACTGTCCTGCTCGCGCGTCAAGACCTTTGTCGGGCATCCGTCCCGAGACATGCCTCGGCCCCAGGATCCTTGGCTTACCTCACGCGATTGGCTCGTGGTTGGTTGCGGTCACCAAAGGATACCCCCGCCTGATTCTGTCCAACTGGAACGCGGATGCTCTTATCAATGCATCACCGACGACAGCAGGGACATATCAGTCGGGTAGTAGACACGCCGCAACAGGGCGCGCAGAGCTGTTCATTCGGGGAGCGCCGCCCTCCGCCGTGACGAGGTGGGCGGCGCTGGGGTTACATGAACACGTAGCCTAGCGGGCCGTCATTCCTTGCCTCAGCATTTCCTTCGCAGTCCGCGCGGGGACTGTCGTAATGGCGGAGTTTCTTCTGCCAAACGTATACGCAGCGGTAAAGTGGCACGGTACCAGCAGTCTGCACGGTTGAAATGTAGCCTACGGGCCCTTGGCCGGGAGGAACATTCTGCCCCTCACAGTTGCTGTCCCTTGAAGTGAACAGGTCGTAAGGGCTTGGTCCCCAGCATTCCCAGATGAGGGCGCTGTTCTCAAAGGGCGTTACAGAAACAAAGCCCAGCGTCCCTTCTATGCGCCATCCGTCTTTTTCCCAGTCGTGTCCCATGTTCAAGCGGGAAGTGTGAGTGTGCAATCTGGCGTTGTGAAGTCGATGAAGCTCAGCCAAAGTGACCCCAGGGGGGACATGGAAACTTGGATCCATCTGGACGGCCGAATTTGCCAGTGTTGCTGGATCTGGCTCTTTGGCTTGGGTAGCTAAGGCACTTCCAGTCATGAGGAGTAGCGAAAAACCGAGAATGTTCACGTTCACGGAAAACTCCATCTATAAAGGCGCGAGCTTCTTGCTCGCGGGGAAAGGCTATCTAAGGCCAGGTCCGCTTTGGATGGAGAAGTGCATAGGTAGGTCGAGAACCGTCCAGATGTGTCGCTTTCAACGCATATCTGTCTCGCGGTTGCTCCTTGGGATGGTCGATCCCGCACAAAATAGTGGCGAACGCGACGCAATGGTCTTGTTGGGGGCGAAGTGAATATTATCCCCGTTGATTGTGAGTGTTGCGATTTTGTCCTTTGAAGCGTGGTGCTTGATGCCCTGGATTCTCGTTCTGTTTGTATGAAATGCTTGTATCGCACCTTGAAAGAACGTCGTGAAATCTATTTTGGCCGCCGTGGAAAGCGTAAATTCTCTGGCACGAGCTGGTCAGTAGGTTCGGTCAGTTAGGTTGTTATCCTTTCCTGTTGCTAGTCGAGCAAAGGCAATCCAGATTCCCTTCCTTTGGTGAGACAGGTTGGCACTCTGGATACGCTCGTGCGGGCGGCAGGCGTCCGAAACTCCTGCACAGTCGAGCCAAGCTCTGTTCCGAGGGTGTGACGGCGGGCACCATAAAAACGAAAACGCCGGGCAATGCCCGGCGTTTTCGTAACCCGTCTGGTGGAGAGCCCCCCTTTGTTAAGGGGCGCGCGCGCCGCTGGGAATCGCAGGAGCGATTCCCAACGTTGCTCTTCAACGGCCCGAAGGGCGCATGCCACGGATGGCATGCGTAACGGCTCAGGTGATGGGTGAAATGCGCGGTGGCAGTTCTGGCGAACCGCCACGCGGGTCGTCAGAACTGCCCACCGAAGGTGAACTGCAGGCGTTCGATTTCGTCGCCGTCCTTCTTCTTCAGCGGGAACGCATAGCTGATCGAGATCGGGCCGACCGGGGCGCGCCACAGCAGGGCCACACCGGTGGACACGCGCAGTTCGTTGGCCTTGAAGTTATCCACGCCGTTGTAGACGTTGCCGAAGTCGAGGAAGGCCGACACGCGTGCCGACGGGCTGTCGAACAGGCGCGGGAAATAGGCTTCCACCGACCCGACGGTCTTCAACGAACCACCCAGCGGCTGGCCGTTCGAGTAACCATTGATCGCTTCCGAACGCGGGCCAAGGGTGTTGTCCTCGAAGCCGCGCACCGAGTTGGTACCGCCGGCATAGAAGTTCTCGTAGAACGGCAGGCCCGAAGCCTTGACGGTCTTCACGTAGTCCGAGGAACCGGTGTTGCAGTCGACGGTCTGCGTGGGGGTCGGATTGGCGTCGGTAGGCGCGGTGTAGCAGAGGTCGCGGATGTAATCCTTGCCATAGCTGTCGCCGTAGCCGATTTCAGCACGCGTGTTGATCACCAGCGACGGAATGATCGGCCAGTACTTGCTGATCTGGTAGTTCAGCTTGAAGTACTCGACGGTCGAACCCGGCAGGGTGGTTTCCAGGCCGACGCGCTGGTAGGTACCACGGGTCGGCATGAAGTAGTCGTTACGCGAATCGCGCGCCCAGCCCAGCTCGGTGCGCCATGCATGGAACGTCTTCGTGCCCAGGGCATTGATGTAGTCGATGATCGACTGCGGCGTCGCGTTCTGGTAGGTCGTGATCTGGTTGCTGTCGATACCGAACATCAGCGAGACGCTGTCGGTTTCGGTGAGCGGCACGCCGAACACCACCTGCGCCGAACCGTTGGTGCTGTTGTACTGCGCGGTGTTGAAGTCGGAGTAATCCAGTTCGCGCCAGGACAGGTTGTAGCCCAGCGACACGCCGTCATCGGTGAAGTACGGGTTGGTGTAGCTGAAGCCGTAACGCTGCAGGTAGCTGCTGCGCGAGGCTTCGACCGACACGCGGTTGCCGCCGCCGAGGAAGTTGTTCTGCGACAGCTGCACCGAGGTGGTCATGCCGTACGACTGCGAGTAGCCCAGGCCGAACACGAAGCTGCCCGACGTGGTTTCCTTCACGTTGTAGACCACGTCGACCTGGTCATTGCTGCCACTGACCGGCGGGGTTTCCACTTCCACCGACTCGAAGTAGCCCAGGCGCTGCAGGCGGATCTTGGAACGGTCGATCGCGGCCTGCGAGTACCAGCTGTTCTCGAACTGGCGCATTTCGCGACGCATCACTTCGTCGGAGGTGCGGGTGTTGCCCTTGAAGATGATGCGGCGCACCGACACGCGCGGGCCGGGGACGACCTGCATGTTCACCGCGACGGTCTGCTCGGCACGGTTGGTTGTCGGGATCGGGTTCACCTTGGCGAACGCATAACCGATGTTCGACAGCGAATTGGTGATCGCATCGGAGCTGAATTCCAGCAGCGCACGCGAGAACGTGTCGCCGGAACGCTGGATGACCATGCGCTCGACATCTTCCTGCGGAAGGATGGTGTCGCCGCTGACCTTGATCTCGGAGATCTTGTACTGGTTGCCCTCGGTCACGCCGGCGGTCAAGAACATGTCGCGCTTGTCCGGGCTGATCGAGACCTGGGTGGAGTCGATGCTGAAATCGACGTAGCCACGGTCCAGGTACCACGAGTTCAGCTTTTCCAGGTCACCGGACAGCTTTTCCTTGGAGTACTGGTCATCGCGGCGGTACCACGACGCCCAGTTGTGCTCCTTGGATTCCCAGGTCTCCAGGATGTCCTTGCTGTCGTACTTTTCGGTACCGACCAGGTTGACGTGCTGGATCTTGGCGGCCTTGCCTTCCTTGATCGCGATGGCGATGTCCACGCGGTTGCGGTCCAGCGGGCTCACCGTCGGGGTGATGTCGACGTTGTACTTGCCACGGTCGTTGTACTGGCGGCGCAGTTCCTGCGTCACGCGGTCCAGGCTCAGGCGGTCGAAGGTGCCGCCTTCGGTCAGGCCGATGTCGGACAGGCCCTTGAGCAGCTGGTCGGACTTGATGTCCTTGTTGCCGGTCACGGTCAGCTTGTTGATCGCCGGGCGTTCCTTGACGGTCACGACCAGGATGCTGCCCTGGCGGTCCAGCTGCACGTCCTCGAAGAAGCCGGTCTTGTAGAGGGCGCGGATGGTCTCGCCGACCTTGCTGTCGGTGACCGTTTCGCCACGTTCCACCGGCAGGTAGGTGAACACCGTACCCGAACTGATGCGCTGCAGGCCGTCGACGCGGATGTCGCTGACAGTGAAGGGCTCGGCTGCCTGGGCCAGGGCGGGAGCGCCGGTGACGGCGGCGAGGGCGAGGGCCAGCAGGCGGCGATTGGGGAGTCGCGTCATGTCACGTCCGGTAGGAAGGTCGATTTCAGTGGTACGGGATGCCGGCGCTGTAGACGCCAAAAACGTGGAAAAGTTCATCGCGGGACCAGGCCGAGGATGTCGTTGTAGAACGCCAGCCCCATCAGCCCGGCCAGCAACGCCAGGCCGATGTATTGACCTGCGGCGATGGCACGCTCGCTCAGCGGGCTGCCCTTGACCAACTCGATAAGGTAATACAGCAGGTGCCCGCCGTCCAAGATGGGAATGGGCAGCAGGTTGATGATGCACAGGCTCAGCGACAGCAGCGCGAGGAACTGCAGGAACCAGTCGAGGCCGCGTTTGGCTGAAACATTGGCCACGCGGGCGATGGTGACCGGGCCGGAAACGTTCTGCAGCGAGGCCTTGCCGGTGACGATGCGGGCCATCATGCCCAGCGAATCGGAGGCCAGGCGGCCGGTTTCGCGCACGGCGACGGTGACCGCATCAAGCGGGCCGTAGCGCATCAGGGTGTCGTAGGCAGGGCTGAAGGTGCCCGAGAAGCCGACGCCGATCTGCCAGACCGGCTTGCCCTGGCCGTCCTTGCCCTGCCGCGGGGTGACTTCCAGCGCCAGGCGCTCGCCGCCGCGCAGCACTTCAATCATGCCCGGACCGCCGCGGCGGCCCAGTTCCTGGATCTGTGCGCTGACCTGGTCTGCGCCGTCGATGCGCTGGCCGTCGATGGCGACGATCAGGTCGCCAGGCTGCAGCAGGCCGGCCACGGCCGAATCGGCGGTCAGGCTGTCCACCTGCGCCGGCTGCAGCCATGCCTGCCACTGCAGGCCCGCCAGGCTTGGCACCCGCCGTTCATCGAAGCCGGCAGGCAGCTGCGACAGCGGCAACGTGCGATCGCGGACCTGGTCGCTGCTGTCCAGCACGCGCAGGGTGACGTCGCGCCGGTCCATCGCGGCCGCCGTCAGCGCCATGCTGGCATCGCCCAGGGTGACGACGTCACGGTCGTCCACGCGCAGCACGCGGTCGCCACCGGCCAGGCCGGCGCTGGCGGCGATGCCGGTCGTGCGGCCGATGGTGGCCGAGTAATCCTGCTTGCCGATGACGAACATCGCCCACAGCAGCAGGATGCACAGCAGCAGGTTGGCGATCGGGCCGGCGGCAACAATGGCGATGCGCTGCCAGACCGTCTTGTGGTTGAAGGCCTGCCCCCGCTCATGGGGGTGTACCTCGACCTCGCGCTCGTCGAGGAACTTCACATACCCGCCCAGAGGCAGGGCGGCGATGGCGAATTCGGTGCCGTGCCTGTCGCGGCGCGACCACAGCGGGCGGCCGAAGCCCACCGAGAAGCGCAGCACCTTGACCCCACAGAGCCGGCCCACCGCGTAGTGCCCGAACTCGTGGAAGGTGACCAGCAGCCCGAGGCTGACGATCATCCACCAGACCGATCCGATGAAGTCAGTCATGCAGGCTCACGGTGGCAGGCGATGGCGGCGGCGTCATGCGATAGGGGCGTGGCGTTCAGGCGGCGTCGATGGCGTTGAGGGTCAACTGGCGGGCCCGCTTGTCGGCGGACAACAGGCCGTCCAGTGTATCGGCTGCTTCGGTCGGCAGTGTTGAAAGAGCGTTAGCAACCAGCGCGGGAATGCTCAGGAAACCGATCCTGCCCTGAAGAAACGCTGAAACAGCCTCTTCATTGGCGGCATTCAGCACCGCCGGTGCGGTACCGCCGGCCTGCATGGCCTGCCAGGCCAGCGCCAGGCAGGGGAACGCTTCAGTATCCGGGGCTTCAAAATCGAGGCGTCCCTGGGCCAGCAGGTCCAGCCCGGACACGCCGGACTCGATACGCTGCGGCCAGCCCAGGCCGACCGCCAGGGTAGTACGCATGTCCGGCAGGCCCAGCTGGGCCAGGGTCGAGCCGTCAACGAACTCGACCAGCGAATGCACCAGGCTCTGCGGATGCACCAGCACCTCGATGCGCTCGCCGGGCACCTTGAACAGGTGGTGGGCCTCGATGACTTCCAGGCCCTTGTTCATCAACGTCGCCGAATCGACCGAGATCTTCGGGCCCATGGACCACTTCGGGTGGGCAACGGCCTGGGCCGGGGTGACCTGTTCCAGCTCGGCGCGGCGGCGGCCCCGGAACGGACCGCCGGAGGCGGTCAGCAGGATCCGGCGCACGCCGGCTCCGTCCAGGCTGGCATCGCGCGAGCGCAGGCACTGGAAGATCGCGCTGTGCTCGCTGTCGATCGGGATGATCTCGGCGCCGGCACGCTCGGCGGTGCGGGTCAGCAGTTCGCCGGCCAGCACCAGCGATTCCTTGTTGGCCAGCAGGATGCGCTTGCCGGCGGCGGCGGCGGCCAGGGTCGAGGACAGCCCGGCTGCCCCGACGATGGCGGCCACCACGGTGTCGCAGGCATCGCTGGCAGCCAGCTGGTCCAGCGCCGCGGCACCGGCATGGGCCTCGGTGGCCAGGCCGGCGTCGCGCAGCCCATCGCGCAGGGTGGCGTACAGGCTGTCATCGGCGATGACCGCATGCGCGGGGCGGTGCTGGCGGCACAGTTCCAGCAGGGCCTCCACCTGGCGGCCGGCGGCAAGCACGGTCGCCTGGTAGCGCTGCGGGTGGCGTGCGATCACGTCCAGCGTGGAGGCGCCAATCGAGCCGGTGGCGCCGAACACGGCGACCCGGCGCAGGTCTGCAACAGCATCCATGGTCAGAATCCGAAGATTTCCTTGCCCAGCGCGAACACCGGCAGGGCGGCCAGCACACCGTCGACGCGGTCCAGCACGCCGCCGTGGCCAGGAATGAGGTGGCCCGAGTCCTTGGCGCCGGCATGGCGCTTGATCAGGCTTTCGTACAGGTCGCCCAGTACCGAGGCGAACACGGCCACCACCGAGGTGACCAGCAGGCCCGGCAGGTGCGCCAGATCCACCCCGGCCAGCCAGCCCAGGCCCACCGCGACGGCAACGCCGGCCAGCAGGCCGCCGAACAGGCCTTCCCAGGTCTTGTTGGGGCTGATGCGCGGGGCCAGCTTGTGCTTGCCGAAATGGCGGCCGGCGAAATAGGCGCCCGAATCGGCGGCCCACACCAGCGCCAGCGCGGCCAGCAGCCACAGGTGGCCCTGGTGGCCGGGCGGATCACCGCCGGCATGGATCAGCACCAGCGAGGCCCAGGCCGGGACGATGGCCAGGGTGCCGGCAAGCAGCTTGAGGATGCGTGCCGGGCTGCCCGGCTGCGCGCCGAAGGTGAAGAAGCGCAGCCAGACCAGGGCGGCCAGCCACCACCCCACGCCGACCAGGGTGGCCAGCTGGAACAGCACCAGCGAACTGCCGTCGGCCCACACCATCAGCACCATCAGCAGCAGGTTCAGCACCAGCAGCACGGTACGGGCCAGGGTATCTTCGATGCCGGCCAGCTTCAGCCATTCCCACAGGCCGATCAGGAACACGGCGGCGGCGGCGGCAGCCAGCCACTGGGTGGGCAGCAGCAGGATCGCGGCGATGGCCACCGGCGCCATGATCAGCGCGGCGAGAACTCGGGTCTTGGTCATGGGCTGGGCGTCTCGGTGGCCAGGGCGGCGATCTGGGCGCTGGTCAGGCCGAAGCGGCGCTCACGGCTGGCAAAGGCGTCCAGCGCCTGCTGCAGTTGCCCGGCATCGAAGTCCGGCCACAGTGCCTCGGTGAACCACAGTTCGGTATACGCCAGCTGCCACAGCAGGAAGTTGCTGATGCGGGTATCGCCACCGGTACGGATGAACAGGTCCGGCGGCGGCAGGTCGGCCAGGGCGACCTGGCGGCCCAGCAGCGATTCGTCGATCTGCTCGGGCAGCAGGCGGCCGGCGGCTACTTCCGCCGCCAGCGCACGGGCGGCGCGGGCGATGTCCTGGCGGCCACCGTAACTGGCGGCGATCGACAGGGTCAGCGTGGTGTTGTCGGCGGTGCGCTGTTCGGCCAGCTGCATGCGGCTGACCAGCCCGGCGCCGAAGCGCTCGCGGTCGCCGATGAAGCGCACGCGCACGCCGCGGCGGTGCAGCTCGTCCACTTCACGGTCGAGCGCGCCGAGGAACAGCTTCATCAGGGCATCGACTTCTTCCTGCGGGCGGCCCCAGTTCTCGCTGGAGAACGCGAACAGGGTCAGCGCCGGGATGCCCAGTTCAAGGCAGCGGTCGATGGTACGGTTGACCGCGCGCGCACCGGCACGGTGGCCGATCACGCGCGGGCGGCGGCGCTGCTGTGCCCAGCGTCCGTTGCCATCCATGATGATGGCAACGTGGCGGGGCAGGGCGGCCGGCAACGGAGGCGGGACTGAAGGCATCGACTTCAGACCGACAACAGTTCCTTTTCCTTGTCGGCGACGACCTTGTCGACGTCCTTGATGCTGGTGTCGGTCAGCTTCTGGATGTCGTCTTCGCCGCGCTTCTTCTCGTCTTCGCTGATGGCCTTGTCCTTGACCAGCTTGGCGATTTCCTTGTTCGCATCCTGGCGGATGTTGCGCACGGCGATCTTGGCGCCTTCGCCTTCCTTCTGCACCTGCTTGACCAGTTCCTTGCGGCGCTCTTCGGTCGGCGGCGGCATGTTGATGCGGATGGCAGCGCCCAGCGTGTTCGGGGTGAACTCGTGGTTGTACAGGCCCTTCTCGATTTCCTTGATCATGCTCTTGTCGAAGGGCGTGACCAGCAGCGAGTGGGCATCGGCGTTGGAGATCGACGCGACCTGGTTCAGCGGGGTGCTGGCGTTGCCGTAGGCATTGACCGTGACGCGGTCCAGCAGGGCGGGAGTGGCACGCCCGGTGCGGATCGAGGTGAGGGTGTGCTTCAGAGCGTCGATGCTCTTGGCCATGCGCGTCTGCGCGTTGTTCTTGATGTCGTTGAGCATCGCCCGGGTCCTGGATGTAACTGGAATCGGGCGATTATAGGCGAATACGGGACGCTGCCGGGCCTGAATCGGCCCGCAGCACCCCTGGCGCTCAGGCTCAGGCCGGGTCGCGGCCCTGGACCAGGGTGCCGATGTTGGCGCCACCCAGGATCTTCAGCAGTTCGCCCGGCTGGCCCATGTCGAACACGCGCATCGGCAGGTCGCTGTCACGGGCCAGCGCGAAGGCGGCCGTATCCATCACTTCCAGGCCGCGACGGATCACTTCGTCGTAGCTCAGGCTGTCGAAGCGGACCGCATCGCTGTGCTTGTTGGGGTCCTTGTCGTACACGCCATCGACCTTGGTGGCCTTCAGCAGCAGGTCTGCGCCGATCTCGATCGCACGCAGCGCGGCGCCCGAATCGGTGGTGAAGAACGGGCTGCCGACGCCGGCGGCGAAGATCACCAGGCGGCCCTTTTCCAGGTGGCGGATGGCGCGGCGGCGGATGTAGTCCTCGCACACGTCATTGATCTTGATGGCGCTCATCACGCGGGCCTTGGCGCCGAGCTTCTCCAGCGCGTCCTGCATGGCCAGCGCGTTGATGACCGTGGCCAGCATGCCCATCTGGTCGCCGGTGACGCGGTCCATGCCGCCTGCGGCCAGGCCGGCGCCGCGGAAGATGTTGCCGCCGCCGATCACCAGCGCCACTTCGGCGCCCGCCTGCTGGGCCTCGATCACTTCACGGGCCAGGCGGTTGATGATCTTCGGGTCGATGCCGTAGTCCTCGTCTCCCATCAGCGCCTCCCCGGACAGTTTCAGAAGGATGCGGCGATAGGCGAGCTTGGACATATGGACCTCGTGAGCGTGGAAATCGCGGGGGATTCTACGCGCATGCGGCGCGCGGCCAAAGCATTTTGTGCACTGCGGCGCAGATGGTCACACCGCCCCGTTCAGCCGGGGCGGCCGGTTCAGCCCAGTTCCGCGCCTGCGGTGGCAGACAGCTCATCATGCCCCAGTTCACCGGGCGAGCGTGCGATGACGCGGTTGCGGCCCAGGTTCTTGGAGCGGTACAGCACGTCATCGGCGGCGCGCAGCAGGTCCTGCACGCCGGCAAAGCGCTCGTAGCCGCCCTGCGTGGCCACGCCGGCCGAGAAGGTCACGAACAGGGGGCCGCTTTCCAGTTCAACCATCGGCGTGGAGACGATGTTGGCCAGCACGCGGCGGATCACGTCCAGGGCGACCGCTTCGCTGGTATTGGGCAGCAGCGCAACGAACTCCTCGCCGCCGAAGCGGGCCACCGTGTCGCTGTTGCGCAGCTGGCCCTGCAGCTTGCTGGCGAACGCGCGCAGCACCTCGTCACCGGTCAGGTGGCCGTGGGCGTCGTTGATCTTCTTGAAATCGTCCAGGTCGATGAAGGCCACCGACAGCGGCCAGCCATGGCGGCCGGCGCGCTGGAACTCCTGGTCGAGCACGGTTTCCAGCTGGCGGCGGTTGAGCACGCCGGTCAGGGCGTCGCGGTGGGCCTGGTCGGCCAGGCGCTTGGCCCGGGCCTCGAACTCGTCGGCACGGCGGCGCGCCTGCTCGGCATCCTGCATCTCGCGCAGGTTGCGCAGCGTGGTCAGTTCCTGCGCATGGTCGATCAACTCGCGCACGCGGGAGGGGGAGCTCAGGCCGGTCTCGAACAGGCTGGCGATGTCCGGCAGTGCTTCGCTGATCCGTGCAAGCACCTGGTCGAAGCGGGCGCTGTCCAGCTGCAGGCGCTCGTGTACGTCGTGCAGGGCGCGTTCGCGGGCGGCGTCGGCATCGGCGTCCAGCCAGATGTCGGCGACCGCGCCGGAGAGCTGCACGCAGGCCTGGAAGGCGTTGTCGATGGCGGGCTCGGACTCGCTCAGGCGGATGCTGTCCACCAGGTAGCGTGGCAGGCCCCACTGCTCGGCCACCCAGGCGCCGACCTCTGCGTGGGTGCAGCCCAGCTCCTCGCGCTCGCGGGCGACCAGGTCCAGGTTGTCACCGGCTTCGCGCAGCAGCGGCAGGTAGCGGTCGGATTCGGCCTGTGCCAGGCACAGCACCCCCATGTCCTGCAGCAGGCCGGCCAGCATCAGCTCTTCCAGCCGGCGCAGGCCGCGGGCCTGGCCCAGCTGGCTGGCGGCCAGGGCGCTGAGGATGCTGCGCTTCCACGCGCGCTGGCGCAGGTCGTGGTCGGCACCACTGCCGCCGGTCAGGCCCTGGGTAACCGTGAAGCCCAGCGCCAGGCTGATCGTGGCGTTGAGGCCGAGCATGGTCAGGGCCTGGCCAAGGTTCTCGATGCGGCGCCGGCTGGCGTACAGCGGCGAGTTGGCGATGCGCAGCATGCGAGCACTCAGCGCCATGTCGATGGCGATGATGTCGGCGGCGGTGGCGATATCCGCTTCCGGGTCCTGGGCCAGTTCGATGATGCGCAGGGCAATACCGGGAGGCGAGGGCAGGTTGCGGCACAGCGCCAGGGCAGCAGTCAGCTCAGGAGGCATGTCGGATCGTTCAATTCCATTAGGACAAGAATACCTAGGAATGCATCACAGTCTGCGACTTCTGTTCCTGTTATGTGATTGCGTATTCCCCTGTGCCGAGTATCGGCTTGAATGGCCGATAACGCAAAGTTCCTTGTTTCCGGTGTGCGCACCAGCGGTGCGCACCCACAGGAATTGATGGTGTGCACACCCACAGGCTCACGGGGCAAGCAGGCAAAAAAAAAGAGCCGCGGTTTCCCGCGGCTCCTTCTGGTCGTTTCCGCAGCCCGGGGGGCTGGAATCAGACCTGCATCGCCTTGGCAACTTCGGCGGCGTAGTCTTCCACCACCTTCTCGATGCCTTCGCCAACGACCAGCAGCTGGAAGCCAGCCACGTCGGCGCCGGCGGCCTTGACCACCTGCTCGACGGTGGTGTCGCCCAGCACGTAGGTCTGGCCGTACAGGGTCACTTCGCTGACGATCTTGTTGATCTTGCCGCTGATGATCTTTTCCAGGATGTCGGCCGGCTTGGACTTGTCCTTCTCGGACATCTTGGCCAGTTCGATTTCCTTTTCCTTTTCCACGAACTCGGCCGGCACATCGGCAGCCTTGTTGTGCGGCGGCTTCAGCGCAGCCACGTGCATGGCCAGGCCGCGGGCCAGCTCGACGTCGCCGCCGATCAGGTCGACCAGCACGCCGACCTTGCCGTTGGTGTGGACGTAGGCACCGACGTTGCCGGTGGTGTCAACCTTGACCAGGCGACGGATCTGGATGTTTTCACCCAGCTTCTGGATCGCGGTGGCGCGGGCTTCTTCGACGGTTTCGCCGGAGGCCAGCTTGGCGGTCTTCAGGGCTTCGGCGTCAGCGGCGCCCGATGCCAGGGCGGCAGCGGCGACGGCGTCGACGAAGGTCTTGAAGTTGACGTCGTTGGCAACGAAGTCGGTTTCCGAGTTGATCTCGACCAGCACGGCCTTGCCGCCGTCCTGGGCCAGGCCCAGACGGCCTTCGGCGGCCACGCGGTCAGCCTTCTTGTCGGCCTTGGCGGCGCCCGACTTGCGCAGGGCTTCAGCAGCGGCGTTGATGTCGCCGCCGGCTTCGGTCAGCGCCTTCTTGCATTCCATCATGCCGGCGCCGGTGCGCTCGCGCAGTTCCTTGACCAGGGAAGCAGTGATTTCCACGGGATTACCTCACGAAAGAAAGGGGTAGGGCCGGCATGGTGGCCGGCCCGTGTGACACGGTCCTGTCACGCGCCGAAGGCTGCGCGCAGGGAGGGTGGACGCCGGGCGTCCACCCCGGGGCCTGGATCAGGCCTGGGCGTCGTCGCCCTTCTTGGCAGCCTTCTTCGCCGGAGCGCGGCGGGCAGCCTTGTCTTCGCCTTCAGCAGCAGCGTCGGCGAACTCTTCTTCACGCACCGAAGCAGCGTGCGGAGCAGCAGCCTTGCCTTCCAGCACGGCGTCGGCAGCGGCGCGGGCGTACAGCTGCACAGCGCGGATGGCGTCGTCGTTGCCCGGGATCGCGTAGTCGACCAGTTCCGGGTTGTAGTTGGTATCGACCACGGCGATGACCGGGATGCCCAGCTTCTTGGCTTCCTTGATCGCGATGTCTTCGTGGCCGATGTCGATCACGAAGATGGCGTCCGGCAGACGGTTCATGTCCTTGATGCCGCCCAGCGAGGCTTCCAGCTTGTCGCGCTCGCGACGCAGGCCCAGCACTTCGTGCTTGACCAGCTTCTCGAAGGTGCCGTCGGTTTCACCGGCTTCCAGTTCCTTCAGGCGGGCAACCGACTGCTTGACGGTACGGAAGTTGGTCAGGGTGCCGCCCAGCCAACGCTGGTTCATGAACGGCATGCCGCAACGCTCGGCTTCTTCGCGGATGGTTTCGCGGGCGCTGCGCTTGGTGCCCAGGAACAGGACGGTGCCGCGCTTCTGGGCAACCGACGAGATGAAGTTCATCGCATCGTTGAACAGCGGGACGGTCTTTTCCAGGTTGATGATGTGGATCTTGCCGCGGGCGCCGAAGATGTACGGAGCCATCTTGGGGTTCCAGTAGCGGGTCTGGTGGCCGAAGTGGACGCCGGCTTCCAGCATCTGACGCATGGTGACCTGGGGCATTGCAAAACTCCTGATGGGGAACCGGCGATTCCGCCCGCGGGATAGGTATGCGGGACGCGTGGAAGCGCGGATGGTTCCGGGGTTGGGCTTCCCTGTTGCCTCCGTGGCCGAACTCCTTGCGGAGCACCCCGGCACGGATGGGGGCAGCAGGTGTGGATTCGCCGATGACGTACGGCGTGGACGGTGTTCCGCGCACAGGGCGGCAGGACATCCGGGCAATTATAGCCCGCTGGTGGCGCTCACTGCAATTGGCTGCTCCCGGCCCGGCAGGGTGAGCACCCTTCCATCCTGCAGACGGGCGCTGAAGTGACCGCCGCGGTAGCCGTCGGCACGGGCTGGCAGGCGCCAGTGGCGATGCCGCGCGGCCAGGACATAGCCGGCCAGGCCGGGCAGCAGCAGATGCGTCTGCCCCTGGGCATCCTCGTACGCCAGATCGCTCAGGCGGGCATGCCGGGCGCCCTCATTATGCAGTCTCAGAATGGGCTGCGATGCGCTCAGGCCGGTTTCCACCGACAGCCGTGGCTGCGCTCCGCCGGTATCGCCGCCGCGGAACAGGGGCAGGGAGTAGCGGGGCTGCTGGCGGTCGTCCGGGGTCAGCAGCACCCGGAAGGCCTGCTCCGAGGCCACCGCAGCGGGTGTGCGTGGCAGCAGCCAGACCCGCTGGCGGGCCCCGGCGGGCAGGTCGATCACGGTCGGGCTGGTGATGATCTGGTCGCTGGGCTGCAGCCGTTCGGCCCCGGTCTGCTGGTCCCAGGACCACACCTGCAGGCGCCCGCGCCAGGGCGTCGGGCCCGGGTTGTGCAGCCACAGTTCGGTGCGCCCGCCGGCCGTGGGCAACTGCAGGGTGGTCGGCGACAGTTCCAGCGCGGCGGCTGGCAGGGCCAGCAGCAGGGCCAGCAGCGCCGGAAGCCAGCGCAACCGCATCAGTAATAGACCGTGGGCGGCTCGGGCAGCGCGGGGCGGCTGTCGTCCGGGGGTGATGGGGCCAGTTCGCGCACCTGCGCGGGCAGGGTCGCCGCGTCACTGTACTGCACCGGTGCCGGGCAGGGCGCAGCCGTGCCGGGCGCATCGGTGCAGCCTGCGACCACCACCAGGCGGATCTGCAGCGGGCTGGCCACGGGCTCGGCCCGCGCCGTCATTGCTGTCGCCAGCAAGGCTGTCACCGTGAATGCGCGTACCACCGGCCCGTCCGCCCTGTTGAAATCCCTGAGCGCGGTATCGGCCGCAGGGCGCGGATCTGTAGCGCCGGGGAACGGTAGTCGAGCACGCTCGACGCTAATAGGTGATGGTCACCGTGATCCGATCGCTGTAGGTGCCGGCCGGGGGCTGTCCGCTGACCGGCGGCACGCGGCCGTAGATGGTCAGCTGCTGTGCGCTGCCGGTACCGGTGCCGCTGGCAGTGTCCACGTTGAGGGTGCTGCCCCAGCGCTGGCTGCGCCCAGCATCCCGGTACAGTTCGTAGTTGAGGTAGTAGCTGCTGCCGCCGATGGCCGTGCTCATGCGCCGGGTGAGGGTGGCGCTGGGATTGTTCAGGCCGTTGTTGAGGCTGACCTGGTAGGCGGTGTTCTTCAGGCAGGTCAGGGTGAGGGTGGCGGTCCGGTCGATGTTGCCGGGGATGCCGCCGGTGACATTGCCGAAATCCATCTGCGTGGTCACGTAGCTGCCGCACTGCGGCAGCACGTTGGCAGTGGCGGTGAAGCTGAAGGCGGCACTGGCAGTGGCGGTGCCGGTGGCGCCGCCGTTGCACGTGGCCGGGACCGTGGCGTTGCCCAGCAGCACCTCATTCCACGCCCAGGTAAGTACCACATTGGCGCCACTGAAGGTGCTGCTGTAGGCGCCCGATGCCAGCACCTGGCTGGCCGGGATCTGCGCGAACAACTGTGTGCTCTGCGCGCCGCTGCCGCCGGTCAGCAGGGGCACGTTGTAAGTCATGGCCAGTTCCTGTGCCGGTGGCGTGCCGCGCGGCAGCAGGCCGGTGGCCTGGCTGAAGCTGGCGGTGTTGTAAAGCTGGAAGTTCAGGGTGTCGCCGCTGCCGTTGGTCATCGTCCGCAGCGTCGTGGCGCTGCCGCCACCGCTGCCGGGGCCGATGCCCACGCAGACGCGCACACCGGTCGTGGCCAGCAGGCTCAGCGCGGCCGTCGTGCAGGTCACGGTGATGTTCAGCGTGGCCGTGGTGGGGCCGGAGGCTGCGCTGCTGATGGTGCCGAACGGCAGCGTGGGGTTGGCCGTGGCCACGCAGGTTGCCGCAGCCCGCGCCGGCGCCATCGCCAGCAGGCCACCCAGCAGCACCAGCACCAGCAGGACATGGCGGACGGTCATGGTGCCGTCTCCGGGATGCACTGCAGCGTGACCGGGCGCGGCTGCGCACCCGTGGCCACCACCTGCGGCTGCGGCGGTACGCGGGTGCGGCACTGCCCACGGCTGGTGGTGATGTACAGCGCGGTACCGGGTGCCACCTCCTCCAGGTACAGCAGGCCGTCGTAGCCGATCGTGGCCTGGCGCCCGTCGGGCAGCCGCACCTCGCTGCCGGCCTCCAGCGGCTCGCCCTGCAGGTCCTGCAGGGTGAGGGTGATCGACGGTCGTGAGCGCAGCTGGAACGTCACCCCGGTACCGGCGCGCTGGCGCGGGGTCACCCAGTCCTCGATCCGGTCGGCCCGCATGTCCGCGGGCAGATCCAGCGTGTCGATCGAGACCCGGTTGCGCTGCCACGACATCAGCGGGCTGACCAGCAGCAGCCCGCGTTCGTCGGTCACGCCGATCAGGCGGTTTTCCAGCCGTACCGGCACGCCACCCACGCCGCTGGTACTGACCACCGCGAAGGCATCGGAGACCTCGCGCGTGGCGAACGCATGCCCGCCCATCCATACGAGGCTGCCGCTGGCATTGGCGTAGGCGAAGTTCAGATGGCTCTGCCGTGAGGCACCGAAGGCATAGCGGCCCACCTCGTTGAGAACGCCGACCTCGGCCAGGCCACCGATGCCATCGTCGCCGTGGCGTAGCTGGGCGCGCCAGCCGATGCCGCCGGCGCTGCCATCACCCGGCACCGGCTGGGTGATGTCGGCCACCCAGCTCTGCGCGTCGCCGTTGCGCTGGCTGGACAGGCTGGCCTGGCGGTTGTTGCCCAGGCTGGCGGTCAACGACAGGTAGATGCTGCGGTCGTCGGGCGTGTCCAGGTTCTGGTTCAGCGAAAGATAGGCGGACCAGCGTGGGCTCCAGCTGCGCGACCAGAACAGGCTGGCATAGCGGTTGTCTTCGCCGTCGGGGTAGCGCAGGCGCAGGTAGCTGGCACTGAGCGTGCCCAGTTTCAGCAGGTCCAGGCCGGCGGTGGCTTGTTCGCTGATGCTGGGCGGCAGGGTGTCCTGCAGCGCGCCGAGGTCGCGGAACTCGCCGTGGCTGCGCACGCTGCGCAGGTTGAAGTTGAAGCGCCGGTTGTTCCAGCTGTAGCCCACCGCCCACTGGCCGCCCTGCAGGCCCTGGTATCGGCTGTGCGCGTACGCCAGGTTGACCACGCCGGCAGCGCCCAGCTGCCACCAGCCACCCACGCCGGCTTCGGCCAGGCCGCCGCCGCCTTCGGCGTGGGCCTCGCCGGTGAAGCGGTCACTGATGCCGCCGCGCCAACTGGCGCTGGCCACGGTGCGGTTGTCATAGGCAAACGAGCGCTCACCGAACTGCTCGCGCAGCCGTCCCACCCCCAGCGACCAGTCCGACAGGCCCTTGGCCAGCAGCTGCTGGGTGCCGTAGAAGCTGAAATCCAGCGTCTGCATGCGCCCAAACGCATCGGTCACCACCACCTGTGCGTTGCCGGTACCACTGATGCCCGGTTGCGCCGCAAGCTGGAACGGGCCGATCGGCACCTGGCCGCTGTACTGGCGCAGCCCATCCACGTACAGCTCCACGGTGGAGGGCACCACGGCCTGGCCGAGGAAGGACGGCGTCGGGGTCAGCACCCGGTAGGGCTGCAGGCCATAGTTGCGCCCGATCTGGATGCCGCCCATGCGGACCGGCCGTGACCAGTCGACGAAGCCGCTGTAGAAATCGCCCACTTCAAGGGTCAGCGCCTGCTCGGGGAAATCGAGGGTCCAGCGCGTGTCCAGGCGCACGCTGTCGCCGCGCCAGCGGCGGTCCTCGGCCTGCTGGAAGCGGCGGCTGATGGCGGTGTTCTCGAACGTGCCGCTGCCGAGCCCGAATACGCGCAGTTCCGATGCCAGGCTGAGGGTGGCCAGATCGTCCACCTGGCTGCCGTAAAGGTCGTAGTTGAGCAGCACGCCCGGCGACGCCTTGCCGGCGGGCGCGGCCACCTGCGGGCGGCTCAGCACGGTGGTGGGAAGGGTCAGCTGGTCCAGCGGCACGTCCAGGGCCAGGGTCTGCAGCGAGGCGTCGTAGCGCACCACCACGCCCGCGATCTGGTCCAGGAACACCGGCGCCGGGCCGCGCGCATTGAAGCCGAGCTGGCGCAGCACCTCAGGGCTGGCCTGCAGGCGCCCGCCGCTTTCGGTGAATGGCAGCAACCCACGCGGCGTGCTGTTCAGAAGCACATCCAGATAGAGCGTCTGCGTCGCGGTCAGTGGGGTGGGCGGCGGCAGGATTGCATCGGCCGATACCCCGGAGACATCGGCGGCGAGCGTCGCCGCAGGAGCCAGGGCCGCAGCCAGCAGCGCGCTCACCAGGGCCTCAGCGAGCCGGTGGCGACGATAGCGGTGTCTGCTCGGACTCGCCATTGAGCTTGGCCGTGATCTGGTCGTTGTCGCGGTCGATCGCCGTGCGTTCCAGCGGCCAGCGCATCACCTGGCCGGGCAGGACATAGCCGAGCAGCCCGGGGTGGACGATGCGTGGCCGCTCGGCGCTGCCCAGCGCCAGATCGGCGATCTGCGCATGGCTGTTGCCGCTGTTGCGGATCTCCACGCCCATGCGTCCGTCATCCAGGCGCACCAGCTGCGCCTGCAGCTGCGGCGCCAGTTTCATGCCGCCGCCGGGCTGGATGAACACCGGGATCGAATAGCGCAGCACGAACTGCATGCCTTCGGCGCGGGTGGCCAGGTCCGGCACCTCGTCGACGATCAGGCGGTAGTACTGCTGCTGGGAAGGGGCCTGCGGGTCGCTGCGGATCACCCGTATCAGCTGCTGCTGCCCGGCGGCCATGTCCTGCATGGGGGGCGTGGCCATCAGGTCGGTGGTGGGCAGCAGTTGTTCCTCGCCGGCCTGCTGGGTCCAGCGGAACACCCGTACCTGCACTTTCACGGGCGCGGCACCGCTGTTGGTCAGCCACAGCTCGGCGGCGCGCTGGCGCGGGTCCATCTGCAGGCTGGTCGGTGCGACCTGCATGCTGGTCGCGGCCCATGAGCTGGCGCCGGGCACAAGGACGAGCAGCAGCGCCACCCCGGCGCTGCGCCACGGGCGGGGCAGGGACATCCGATGTGCCCCCATCAATAGGTGATCGTGGCGGTGACCGTGTCCAGATAGTTACCGGCCGCGGCGTTGTTGGTGCTCAGGTTGGTGATCTGGCCATAGACGGTATAGGGAACCGCCAGGCCCGTGCCGATGCCGGCCTGGGTGTTGGTGCCGGAGGTGGCACCCCACACGAGGGTGCGGGCGGCGTCCTGGTAGAGCTGGTAGCCGACGAAGTTGTTGGAGGTCACCGCGGCGTTGGTGTTCTTCATCCGCCGGGTAGTCACATCATTGGCGGTGCCCGCATTGGCGCCGGCATTGAGCGAGATCGTGTACGGGGTCAGTGCCGAGCACTGCGCCGTCACCGAACCCTGGGCCAGGGTGGGCGTGGCGGTGGTCGAGGCCGCCGTGCCGAAGTCGACGTTGGTTGCGGCGGCGGCGGTGATCGTGCACGCCTTGGTGACGATGAGGGTGACGTTGAACGTGGTGGTATCGGCGGCGGTGGCGGGGCCGGCAACAGCCAGCAGCAGGGCCCAGGCCAAGGGGCAACGAACGGCGGATCGCATGGACAACCTCCCTGACCCGAAGGTCTGCTGAACAGGACGGTGCGGCAGGTTGGGCGCCGCAGCAGATGGCGTTCGCGTTCAGCCTAGAGCGGGTAAGTGTCTGTATTCAGTGATAATTGCGGCGGACAAAGCGTCGGCTGGTTCACGTTTTCACAGTCCTTGCCGTATCCGTGCATCGTCCGTGCGGCCAGTTGGGTGGCGTTCGTTCAGATTGTGGCCGGATCGGCGATAATGGGTGCCATGAGCGTGAATCTGAAAACCCCGCAGGAAATCGAGATGATGCGCATCGCCGGCCGCCTGGCCAGCGAAGTGCTCGACATCGTCACCCCCCACGTCAAGCCCGGTGTCACCACCGAGGAACTGGACCGCATCTGCCACGACCACATCGTGAACGTGCAGGGCGCCACTCCGGCCAACGTCGGCTACCGCGGCTTCCCCAAGACCGTGTGCACCTCGGTCAACAATGTCATCTGCCACGGCATCCCCAGCGAAGGGAAGGTGCTGAAGGACGGCGACATCGTCAACATCGACGTCACCGTCATCAAGGACGGCTGGCATGGCGATACCAGCCGCATGTACTTCGTCGGCACGCCGTCGGTGATGGCCCGCCGCCTGGTGGAAGCCACCTACGAAGCCATGTGGCGGGGCATCCGCGCGGTGCGTCCGGGGGCGACCCTGGGCGACATCGGCCATGCCATCCAGAGCTATGCCGAAAGCGAGCGTTTCAGCGTGGTGCGCGAGTACTGCGGCCACGGCATCGGCAAGATCTACCACGATGAGCCGCAGGTGGTGCATTACGGGCGCCCGGGCCAGGGCCTGGTGCTGCAGCCGGGCATGACCTTCACCATCGAGCCGATGATCAACGAGGGCACCCGCTACAACAAGGTGCTGCCCGACGGCTGGACCGTGGTGACCAAGGACCGCAAGCTGTCCGCGCAGTGGGAGCACATGATCGCCGTCACCGAGACCGGCGTGGATGTGCTGACCCTGTCGCCGGGCGAATCGCAGGTCTCCTGACGATGCTGCCGGCGGGTTCACTGCTGGACGCGCCGGCCGACTCGCTCGACGATCCCGAATGGGCGTCTGCCGCGCGGCAGGCGCTGCAGCAGGCCGATGCGCGCCTGTACCGCCGCTTCGACCAGGGCGACAACATCGAGCGGCTGATCGCGCTGCGCGCACGTGCCGCCGACCATCTGATCCGCCTGGCATGGCAGCGCTGCCTGCCGGCCGACAGTGGCTTGTCAGTGTTCGCGGTGGGCGGCTACGGGCGGGGTGAACTGTTCCCCCGCTCGGACATCGATCTGCTGGTGTTCGGCGATGCGCCCGCGCAGCTGGCCCACCAGGCTGCGCTGTCGCGCCTGTTCGCGCTGTTGTGGGACTGCGGCCTGCCGGTCAGCCATGCCGTGCGTTCGGCCGCGCAGTGCCGCGAGGCGGCCGCGGACCAGACCGTATTGACGGCATTGATCGAAGCGCGCCCGATCGTGGCCGACGATGCTGCCCGGCGCGCGCTGCGCTGGGCGATTGATGACCGCGAGCTGTGGCCGGCACGCGCGTTCTTCCTGGCCAAGCTCGAGGAACTGCGCACCCGCCATGAGCGCTTCGGCGACACCGCCGACAACCTGGAGCCGGACCTGAAGGATGGCCCCGGTGGCCTGCGCGACCTCAACACGCTGGGCTGGATGGCGCTGCGCGCGTTCGGCGTGCGCGATCTGGAAGCGCTGGTCGGGCTGGGCCACCTGGGCGCCGATGAAGCCGCCGCGCTGAAGCGCGAGCGGGCCGTGCTGGCACGCCTGCGTTTCGGCCTGCACCTGGTGGCGCGGCGCCCGGAAGAGCGCCTGCGTTTTGATTACCAGAAGACCCTGGCCGCGCGCCTGGGCTTCGAGGACGACGCCGAGAACCTGGGCGTCGAAAAAATGATGCAGGGCTTCTACCGCGCCGCCCTGGTGGTGCGCCGGATCAGCGACCGCCTGCTGCAGCGGTTCGAGGAACAGTTCGACGGCGAGGCAATGCCGGAACCACTGACCGTCGGCTTTTCGCTGCGCCGCGGCTACCTGGCCGCCAATGATGCGGACTGGCCCTGCGGCGATATCGGCCAGGTGTTCGCGCTGTTCGCCAGCTGGGCCAACAACCCGCAGGTGCGCGGCCTGCACTCGCTCACGGCGCGCGCGCTGGCCGAGGCGCTGCCGGTGCTGCCGGCCTACGACCGCGCCGACGCCAATGCACGCGAACAGTTCATGGCGCTGCTGCGTGGCCAGCGCCCGGTCGACACGCTTTCGCGCATGGCGCGGCTGGGTGTGCTCGGACAGTGGATTCCTGCGTTTGCCCAGGTCAGCGGGCGCATGCAGTTCGATCTGTTTCATGTCTACACGGTCGATCAGCACACGCTGATGGTCCTGCGCAACATCGGCCTGTTCGCCAGCAGCCGTGCCGACGAGCGTTTCTCCATCGCCCATGAAGTCTGGCCGCGCCTGCGCAAGCCGGAACTGCTGCTGCTGGCGGGCCTGTTCCATGACATCGCCAAGGGCCGCGGTGGCGACCATTCCGAACTGGGTGCGGTGGACGCGCGGGCGTTCTGCCAGGCCCAGGCACTGAGCGGCACCGATACCGAGCTGGTGGCCTGGCTGGTGGAGCAGCACCTGCGCATGTCGGTGACCGCGCAGAAACAGGACATCGCCGATCCGGCGGTGATCCATCGGTTCGCCACGCTGGTCGGCAGCCGTGACCGCCTCGATTACCTGTACCTGCTGACCTGCGCCGATATCGCCGGCACCAGCCCGAAACTCTGGAATGCGTGGAAGGACCGGCTGCTGGCCGATCTGTACTTCGCCACCCGGCGCGCGCTGCGCGATGGGCTGGAGCACCCGATGCCGGCCGCCGAGCGGGTGGCCGAGGCGCGTGACAGCGTGCGTGCGCTGGTGCGCGAGCAGGGCTATGACGATGCCACCATCGACCGCCAGTTCGCGGTGATGCCCGACGAGGGGTTCATGCGCCTGCGCCCGGAACAGCTGGCCTGGCAGGCCTCGGCACTGGTGCCGGTCAAGCAGGGCCACACCCTGGTGAAGGTGCGCCGGATCAGCGTTGACGACCCCGCGCTGGAAGTGTTCGTGCACTCGCCTGACCGCGACGGCCTGTTCGCTGCGATCGTGATGACCCTGGACCGCAAGGGCTACGGCATCCATCGCGCGCGCGTGCTGGATGGCCCCTCGGACACCATTTTCGATACGTTTGAAGTCAGCCCGGCCGATACCTTTGCCGATGGCAGCAGCGCCAACCTTGAAGCGGCGCTGCGCGAAGCGCTGAGCGGTGATCTGACCCGGCTGCGTCCGTCGCGGCGGGTGGTGCCCCGTCAGCTGCGCCACTTCCGTTTCGTTCCGCGCATCGAGTTCCGCGATGAACCCGGTGCCACCCGATTCGCCCTGGTCGCTCCCGACCGCCCCGGCCTGCTGGCCGACGTGGCGTTCGTGCTGCGCAACCAGGGCCTGCGCGTGCATGACGCGCGCATTGCCACGTTCGGCGAACGCGCCGAAGACACCTTCGTGATCAGTGACGAACACGACCTCCCCCTGACCGAACCCGCCCGGCAGCAGCTGCATGACGCAATGCTGGCCTGCCTGGACCCTGATCGAAACGCCGGAGACCCCACCTGATGGCCACCAAGCCTGTGAAGAAGACTGCTGCGACCGCCAAGAGCGCAGCGGCCAAGAAGACTGCTGCCGCTGCCCCCGCTGCCAAGAAAGCCAGTGCGCCGAAGGCGCCGGCCGCCGCCAAGGTGGCAGTGAAAAAGCCGGCTGTGGCGAAGAAGGCCCCGGCCAAGAGTGCTGAAGCCGCACGTGCTGAAACCATCGCCCGCAAGTCGCTGCGCAAGCCGCCGGTGCCGGGCGTGGAGGAGCTGAAGTTCGGCATCGAGAGCGCTTTCGAGCGCCGCGCGACGCTGACCCTGCACGAGCTGGAAGGCTCCACCCGGCCGCTGGTCAACCGTGTGATTGATGGCCTGGAAACCGGTGAATTCCGTGTTGCCGAGCCGGATGGCCATGGCGGCTGGAAGGTCAACGAATGGCTGAAGAAGGCCGTGCTGCTGTACTTCCGTGTCAACGACATGGCGGTGGTCGACGCGCGCCCGGCGCCGTTCTGGGACAAGGTCGAATCGCGCTTTGCCGGCTATGACGAAGCGAAGTTCCGCCGCGCTGGCGTGCGCGTGGTGCCGGGTGCGATCGCCCGTCGCGGCACCTACTTCGGCAAGGACGTGGTGCTGATGCCGAGCTTCACCAACATCGGCGCCTACGTCGGCGAAGGCACCATGGTCGACACCTGGGCCACCGTCGGTTCCTGCGCGCAGATCGGCCAGCACTGCCATCTGTCCGGCGGCGCCGGCATCGGCGGCGTGCTTGAGCCGCTGCAGGCCAGCCCGACCATCATCGAGGACCACTGCTTCATCGGTGCCCGTTCGGAAGTGGTGGAGGGCGTGGTCGTCGGCCACCACAGCGTGATCGGCATGGGCGTGTTCCTCAGCCAGAGCACCCGCATCTACAACCGCGCCACCGGCGAAATCACCTATGGCTACATCCCGCCGTACAGCGTGGTGGTGTCCGGTTCGCTGCCGAGCAAGGATGGCACCCACTCGCTGTACTGCGCGGTGATCGTCAAGCAGGTCGACGCCAAAACCCGCAGCAAGACCAGCGTGAACGACCTGCTGCGCGGCCTGGCGGATTGAGCGGGGCATCGGCATGAGCACCACTGTCTACGGTCTGAAGAACTGCGATACCTGCAAGAAGGCGACCAAGTGGCTGGACCGCTTCGGCGTGGCGTACACCTTCGTTGACTACCGCGACAACACGCCCAGCCCGGAAACCCTGCTGGAGTGGGCCGCGCAGCTGGGTGGCCTGGGTGCGATGGTCAACCGGTCGTCCACCACCTGGCGGCAGTTGCCGGACAACCGCAAGGCCGCCGATTCGGATGCGGAGTGGAAGCTGCTGCTGCGCGAGTACCCGCAGCTGATCAAGCGCCCGGTGGTGGTGACTGCCGACGGCACCGTCAGCCAGGGATTCAGTGACAACGGCTTCAAGGCGCGCTTCGGCGTGGGCGGCGCGTGAGCGCCGTCCTCGACCTGACCTGCGAACTGATCGCGCGGCCGTCGGTGACGCCGGACGATGCCGGTTGCCAAGCGCTGCTGGCCGCGCGCCTGCAGCAGGCCGGGTTCCAGTGCGACCACCTGCGCCTGGGCGAGGTCGACAACCTGTGGGCCACCCATGGCAGCGGTGAACCGGTGCTGGTGCTGCTGGGCCACACTGACGTGGTACCGCCGGGCCCGCGCGAGGCGTGGCAGAGCGATCCGTTCATCCCGCAGATCCGCGACGGCGTGCTCTATGGCCGTGGCACGGCGGACATGAAGGGCAGCGTGGCGGCGTTCGTCATCGCCGCCGAGCAGTTCGTGGCCGCGCATCCCGACCATGCCGGCACGCTGGCCGTGCTGTTGACCAGCGACGAGGAAGGCGATGCCATCGACGGCGTGCGCCATGTCGCGCGCCTGTTCGCCGAGCGCGGGCAGCGCATCGACTGGTGCATCACCGGCGAGCCGTCTTCGACGGCGACGCTGGGTGACCTGCTGCGTGTCGGCCGACGTGGCAGCCTGTCGGCCAAGCTGCGCGTGCAGGGTGTGCAGGGCCATGTGGCCTACCCGGACAAGGCGCGCAACCCGATCCATCAGGCGGCGCCGGCCTTGGCTGAACTGAGTGCACGGCGCTGGGACGAAGGCTTCGAGAGCTTCCCGCCGACCAGCCTGCAGATCTCCAACATCCACGCCGGCACGGGTGCCAACAACGTGATTCCCGGCGAGATGGAGGTGGATTTCAACATCCGCTACAACCCGCATTGGGATGCGCCGAAGCTGGAAGCGGAGATCACCGCGCTGCTGGAGCGGCACGGCCTGCAGTACACGCTGAAGTGGCACCGCAGCGGCGAACCGTTCTACACCCCGGAAGGTCCGCTGCGTGCGGCGGCGCGCGCGGTGCTGGCCGAGCACATCGGTCGCGCCCCGGAAGAAAGCACCGGCGGCGGTACCTCCGATGCGCGCTTCATCGCACCGCTGGGCGCGCAGTGCATCGAAGTGGGGCCGGTCAACGCCAGCATCCACCAGGTGGATGAGAACGTGCGCGTGGACGAGCTGGAAGCCCTGCCTGGGCTGTACCAGCGGCTGGTGGAGCGCCTGCTGGTGTAACGGTAGGTGCCGACTGGTAGGTGTCGACCGTTGGTCGGCACGCCTCTGGCTGGTTGCCAACGCAACTGTTGCACGGCTGCAGAAAGCGGGTTAGCTTCAATCCCATGTCGATCCGCCTGGCCACCGCCGTCAACAACACCAACCGCAATAATCTGCGCGCGAATAATCGTGCGCGGCCGATGCGGGACTGCGCCCTGGGTAGATAGACAGCACCATACGCCCGGACACCAGAAAACCCGCATCGGCCGATGCGGGTTTTTTTGTGCCCGGGCGCAGCCCTCCCGGGCCAGGTTGGCCGGTCGAACACCTTCCCCCCGTGTAAATCCCCACAACAGGAGCGCCACCCATGTGTTCGATCTTCGGAATCTTCGGCCTTCAGGCCGGTGACGATCTTCCCGCCCTGCGTCGCCACGCGCTGGAACTGTCGCAGCGGCAGCGTCACCGCGGGCCGGACTGGAGCGGCGTGTACCTGGACGAAGGCGCGCTGCTGGTCCATGAGCGCCTGGCCATCGTCGACCCGGCCGGTGGCTCTCAGCCGCTGCTGTCGGCCGATGGCCAGCTGGCGCTGGCGGTCAACGGTGAGATCTACAACCACCAGGCGCTGAAGGCCGCGCTGACCACCGCCTACGACTTTCAGACCGGTTCGGACTGCGAGGTGATCAACGCGCTGTACCGCCAGGGCGGTGCACCTTCGCAGTGGCTTGAACAGCTCAACGGCATCTTCGCTTTCGCCCTGTGGGACCGCGCTGCCGGCCGCGTGCTGGTCGCCCGCGATCCGATCGGCGTGGTGCCGCTGTACTGGGGCCACGATGCACAGGGGCGCCTGCGCGTCGCCTCGGAAATGAAGGCGCTGGTCGATTCCTGCGCCGACGTCGCCCAGTTCCCGCCGGGCCACTACTACGACAGCGCCAGCGGTGAGCTGGTGCGCTACTACCAGCAGCCGTGGCGCGAGTACGCCGACGTGGAAGGGCGCCAGGCCGATCTGGCCGAACTGCGGCAGGCGTTCGAGCAGGCCGTCGAACGCCAGCTGATGAGTGACGTGCCTTACGGCGTGCTCCTCTCCGGTGGCCTCGATTCGTCCCTGGTGGCCGCGGTGGCCGCGCGCTATGCCCGTCGCCGCATCGAGGATGGTGGGCAGAGCGAAGCCTGGTGGCCGCGCCTGCACTCCTTCGCAATCGGCCTGAAGGGCTCGCCGGACCTGGCCGCCGCGGCCGTTGCCGCAGAGGCACTGGGAACCGTCCACCACGGCTTCGAGTACAGCTTCGAGGAAGGCCTGGATGTGCTGCCGGAAGTGATCCGCCACATCGAGACCTACGACGTCACCACCATCCGTGCGTCCACGCCCATGTTCCTGCTGGCGCGCCGGATCAAGGCCATGGGCGTGAAGATGGTGCTGTCCGGCGAGGGCAGCGACGAGATCTTCGGTGGCTACCTGTACTTCCACAAGGCGCCGGATGCGCGCGAATTCCACCAGGAACTGGTGCGCAAGCTCGACGCCCTGCACAACTACGATTGCCTGCGCGCCAACAAGTCGATGATGGCCTGGGGCGTAGAGCCGCGCGTGCCGTTCCTGGACCGCGAGTTCCTCGATGTGGCCATGCGTTTCGATGCCGCACACAAGATGGTCGGTGCCGGCTTCGGCGGCCGCCGCATCGAAAAAGCGGTGCTGCGCGAGGCATTCGATGGCTACCTGCCCGACAGCATCCTGTGGCGGCAGAAGGAGCAGTTCAGTGATGGCGTCGGCTACGGCTGGATCGATGGCCTGAAGGCGCATGCCGAAGCGCAGGTGAACGACCGCGTGCTGGCCGCAGCGGACAAGCGCTTCCCGCACAACCCGCCGCAGACCAAGGAGGCGTACTACTACCGCCATCTGTTCGAGCAGTTCTTCCCGAGCCGTGCCGCGGCCGAAACCGTGCCGGGGGGCAAGTCGATCGCCTGTTCCTCGCCGGCCGCCATTGCCTGGGATGCCAGCTTCGCCGCCGCCGCCGACCCGTCGGGCCGCGCCATCGCCGGTGTTCACGAGCAGGCCCTGGCCTGAGCCCAAAAAAGGGGGCGGAGGGGATCAAGTCGTTCAGGAACAAACGACATGATCCCCTCCGTCCCCTTTTTGTATCATCGGCCCCTGCACATTGGGGAATGTTCATGGACGTACAGACCGGAGGCAGCGTGGCGCCGACGAAGTGGGGATGGCGTTACCTGGCCTGGGCCGGGGTTCCGTTGGCGATCGGCCTGGCCCTGGCGCGCTACGCCGGCCCGGGCGTACCGTCCGCCGCCGCCGCGCGGGCAGAGAAGGCGGTTGGCAGTGACTGGGCCCACCACCTGTCCTCGCCGCTGGGCCTGTTCCTGCTGCAGTTGCTGGTGCTGCTGCTGGTGGCCAAGGGCGCAGGCGCACTGCTGAAGCGATTCGGCCAGCCGGCGGTGATCGGCGAAATGGCCGCTGGCCTGATGATGGGCCCGCTGGTGCTGGGCGGCCTGCTGCCGCACCTGCACGGGCTGTTGTTCCCGGCCGCTTCGCTGGGGCCGCTGGGCATGCTCAGCCAGCTGGGCGTACTGATGTTCCTGCTGGTGGCCGGCGCCGAACTCGATCTCGGCGCGTTGCGTGGTCGCCGCAGATTCGCCTTCACCGTCAGCCATGCCGGCATCGCCGTGCCCTTCGTGCTGGGTGTCGGCCTGGCCGTCTGGTTGTACCCGGCGCACGGGCCGCAGGGCGTGGGCTTCACGGCGTTCGCGCTGTTCGTCGGCATTTCCATGAGCATCACCGCGTTCCCGGTGCTGCTGCGCATCCTGGCCGACCGCGGCATCACCCAGACGCCGCTGGGGCAGACCTCCATCGCCTGCGCGGCGCTGGGCGATGCCACGGCGTGGTGCCTGCTGGCGCTGATCGTCGCCGCCGCGCAGGCCACCGGCTGGTTGTCGGCCAGCCTCAACCTGGTCTGCGTGGTGCTGTTCATTGCGTTGATGCTGGGCGCGGTCAAGCCATGGTTCGCGCGGCAGCAGATCGCGGAGGGCCAGGAGGGCCGCTGGCTGCTGGGCATCCTGCTGCTGTCGCTGGCCAGCGCACTGGTGACCGAAGTGCTGGGCATCCACGCGCTGTTCGGCGCGTTCGCGGCAGGCGTGGCGGTGTCATCGAACGCGCAGCTGCGCCACCTGCTGATGGCCAGGGTCGAGCCCTTCGCCGTGACCCTGCTGCTGCCGTTGTTCTTTGCCATGACCGGGCTGCGCATGCGCGCCGATGCATTGCAGGCCAGCGACTTCCTGCTGTGCGTGGTGGTGATTGCGGTAGCCACGGCCGGCAAGCTGCTGGGCACCTGGAGTGCCGCGCGCAGCAGCGGGATGGCAAGCCGCGAGGCCTGGCGGCTGGGGGCGTTGATGAACACCCGGGGCCTGATGGAGCTGATCGTGCTCAATCTGGGCTACGAACTGGGCCTGCTGGGTGACCGCCTGTTTGCGGTGCTGGTGATCATGGCGCTGGTGACCACCGCGATGACCGGGCCGCTGCTGAACCTGATCGAGCGGCGCCGGGCGTGACCCGGTAGGCCGCGCGGATGCGTCGAGCATCATGAGGTGCCGGCCAGCGGTCGGCACTACCTTGCTGGGACCGGGCCATGCCCGTCGAGCGCGCCGCGTGGATTCATCGCGGGGCCCAACGGTAGTGCCGGCCGCTGGCCGGCATGCTTTGTGATGGGGTCAGATCCCTTTCCCAAGGGAAAGGGATCTGACCCCGATCATCAGCGCGCTGGGACCAGCGTCATCACGTGCTGGGACGTGCCCGGCAGGAACGGTGTCGGGCGGCCGTGCACCCAGTCCTCATGGCCGGCGCCCCAGTACGGCGAGAGCGGGTGGCCGCTCTGCCCGCCGGGCATGTGCACGATGCCGTCGGCTTCGTGGCCCGGTGAAACCACCATGCGCTGCGAGGCGCCGAAGCTCGGCCCCTGCACGCGCGGCATGTCACGGTCACCCGGCAATGGATCGGCCGGCATGCACAGCCAGCGGCGAGTGAAGGCGGGCAGGGCGCGGGCGACGGGATGGCAGATGTCGGCGACGTTGCGCTCGCCCCAGGTGCGCTGCTGCAGCGGGCCCTGCGTGCCAAGGTCGGCGTCCAGCTTCTGTGCGGCAGCGGCCAGCAGCGCATCCCAGCTGTCCACGCCCGGCGGCAGCAGGTTGTCCGGGCGCTGTTCCAGCAGCGGCCAGACCACGCCTTCCAGCTGTGCAAGCCGGGGCGGCAGGTAGTCAGCCCCCAGGCGCGCCTGGGCCGGCGCCAGCAGCGCGCTCTCGATGGCATCAAGTACTTCGCCGCGGAACCCGCGCACGATCCGGTAGCTGGTGGACTGGGTAGATGCGCGTCCATCCCAGTGTTCGCTGGCCGCTGCCAGACGCTTCAGCGCGGGCGCGTCGCTGTGCCGGGCAGTCTCCTGCAGCAGCACCCACCAGCGCTGCAGGAACACCGCGCGGTCGTCCAGCTGGATCGCCAGCAGGTCGTGTTCATCGAAGCGGTCCTGGGTGGCCAGCAGGTCGCGGATCTGCTGCCCACGCGCGCCCAGATCGTAGCCGGCATTGCCGACCACGGTCAGGGTGGCATCGTCGACGACGCGGCTGTTGGCGGTCCACAGGCGCTGGCCCGGCGGGTCGATCAGGGCCGGTGCGGCATCGCTGCGGATCGGCCACGGTGCGCAGTCCGTCTGGTTCTGCAGCGTGTTGAAGCCCTGCGGCACGCAGCCCGCGCCGCGGTCCGGTCGCGCACCCACCAGCCGCCAGGCAATGCGGCCGCTGCGGTCGCCCACCACCAGATTCTGCGCGGGTATGCCGGCGTGGTCGGCGGTTGCCAGCGCCTGGTCGAGGTCACCGGCACGGGCCATGTCGGCAAAGTCCATGCGCACGGCGCCGGGCAGGTGCGCGACCCAGCGCAGGGCGTCGCCGCTGCCGTCGGCATGGGCGTGCAGGATCGGCCCCCAGGCGGTTTCGCGCACGGGGAACACGACGTCGGGCTGGCCGGCCACCGCGATGTGCTCTTCGTGCACGGTCACGGCGGCGTTGGCCGGTTCTCGGCGGAAATCGGCGGTGTCGATGTAGCTGTTGGTGAAGCCCCAGGCCACATGCCCGTTGCTGCCGACGATGACCGCCGGAACGCCTGGCAGCGAGAAGCCACTGACGTCGACCTGCCCACCCGGTGCCTTCGGGTCCGGGTAGCGCAGGCGCACGCGGAACCAGAGGCTGGGCGCACGCAGGCCCAGGTGCATGTCGTCGGCGACGATGGCGCGGCCGTCCGCGGTCAGCGCACCGGCCACCGCGAAGTTGTTGCTGCCGACCGCATCGGCGTCAGCCGCAGGCGTCACCGGGGCGGCGGCCAGTGTGCGCAGGTCAAGCTGTGCGGCATCGGGCAGCACCGCGTCACCGCGCGGTGCGCCCTGCAGCGGGGCATCCCAGCGAGAGCCGTCGTGGGCCAGCAGTGCATACAGGGCTGGCGGCACCCCATTGCGGATACGGCTCAGGGCCAGCTCGTTCTGGTTGGCTGGATCCTGCAGGTCGGCGTACATGGCGAGCCCGGCCAGCACGCTGTCGCTGGCCTGCCAGGCCGTCGGCGACTGCCTCAGCAGCAGATAGGCCCAGGGTCGTACGGACAGATCGGCGAGGCCTTCGTTGACGCCCTCCACGTACGCGCGCACGGCCTGCGGGTTGTCTCCCAGCGCAACGTCCAGGTGCGCCTCGGTACGCGCGCGCAGCCGATGCACGCGCATGCGCTTGTCAGCGTCGATGGCCACCGGCCCGAACAGCGCCGAGAGTTCGCCGGAAGCGCTGCGGCGCATCAGGTCCATCTCGAAGAAGCGTTCCTGCGCGTGCACATGCCCGAGTGCGCGCATGGCATCGGCTTCACTGCTGGCGGTCACGGTGACCACGCCCAGCGCATCACGTTCAACGGTGACCGGCGCCGCCAGGCCGGGCAGGGCGTGTTCCCCGTCCAGTTCAGCCAGGCTGCCGCGCAGCAGCAGCCACAGGACCAGTGCGATGGCCAGCACCATGGCGATGAGCAGAGCCAGTATCCAGCGCCAGGTACGTCGCATTCCAGGTCCTTCCGGGAGTCGTGGGGGGGAGTGTAGCCGCAGGCGCAACTGCGAGTGATTCCGATTAGATCACCGTCTTTTGAAATGCGGCACCCTATGCCGCATCGATCCACAGGAGCACCCCCATGAAAGGCAACCCGGACGTCATCGCCTGCCTGAAGGAACTGCTGCGCGGCGAGCTTGCTGCCCGTGACCAGTACTTCATCCATTCCCGCCGCTACGAGGACCAGGGCCTGTTCGCGCTGTACGAACGCCTGAACCACGAGATGGAAGAGGAAACCCAGCACGCCGACGCGCTGCTGCGCCGCATCCTGTTCCTGGGCGGCGACCCGGACATGCGCCCGCATGCCACCGAGCCGGGGAAGACCGTGGAAGAGATGCTGCAGAAGGATCTCGATACTGAATACGCCGTCCGGAACAATCTCGCCGCCGGCATGAAGCTGTGCGAAGAGAAGGGCGACTACGTGAGCCGCGACATGCTGCTGGCGCAGTTGAAGGACACCGAGGAAGACCACGCCTGGTGGCTGGAGCAGCAGCTGGGCCTGATCAAGCGCCTCGGCCTGGAGCTGTACCAGCTGAGCAAGATCGACGGCAACGGCGCCCCGGCGCACTGAGCCGACGCCCCGCTTGGGTAGAGCCGACCGTTGGTCGGCTGCCTTCCGGTAGAGCCGACTGCCAGTCGGCTGTCATTCGGTAGAGCCGACTGTCAGTCGGCTGCCATGCGGTAGAGCCGACCGTTGGTCGGCTGCCATGCGGTAGAGCCGACCGCTGGTCGGCTGCTCCGAAAGAAGCAGCCGACCAGCGGTCGGCTCTACCAGAAGCAAAACAGCCGACCAACGGTCGGCTCTACCAGAAGCAAAGCAGCCGACCAACGGTCGGCTCTACCAGAAGCAAAGCAGCCGACCAGCGGTCGGCTCTACCAGAAGCGCAACACCAGAAGCGCAACACCAGACGCACCAAGCAACGTCGCCCGCCAGCACCGGAGCACCGCGCGCCAGCCTTCGCCAGCCAGCCGCTCCACCGCCCGCCAGCCGACACACGAAAAAGCCGGGGAATCCCCCGGCTTTTTCGTGTCTGGCGTCCGCCAAAGCGTGTCAACCAAGGTTGACACCTACCAAGGCGGCGACCCCGCGTGCGTTACTCCACCGACAACCCTTCGACCTTCTGCCAGCCACGCGGCAGCAGGTGGCCGCGGGTGGCGCGGGCGCCGAGGTAGGCGTCGAGCTCGTTGAACTTCAGGCCCATGGTGCGCTGGCCGCTGCGCACCTGCAGGGTCTGGCCCGGACTGATGGCCACGATCGCCACAACCCGCTCGGTGGCCAGCTTGGCCTTGGGGATCTCGATGATCTTGTTGCCCTTGCCCTTGTCCAGTTCCGGCAGGTCATTGGCGGCAATGGCCAGCAGGTTGCCCGAGCTGGTTACCGCCACGATGCGGTCGGTCGCCACGTTGGCCACCGCCGACGGGGTCAGCACCGAGGAGCCGGACGACAGGTTCAACATCGCCTTGCCAGCCTTGTTGCGGCCGATCAGGTTCTCGAAGCGGGTGACGAAGCCGTAGCCGTGGCTGGAGGCCAGCACGAAACGGGCATCTGGTTCGGCACTGGCCAGGGTCACGAAGCTGGTGCCCGGTGCCGGCGAGAAGCGGCCGGTCAGCGGTTCGCCATTGCCGCGCGCGGAGGGCAGGGTATGCACGGGCGTCGAGTAGGCGCGGCCTTCGCTGTCCAGGAACGCGACCTGCTGGGTGCTGCGTGCGCGCACCGAACCCTGCAGGGCATCACCATCGCGGTAGGACAGGGTGGAGGCATCGATGTCGTGGCCCTTGGCCGCGCGGATCCAGCCCTTCTCCGACAGCACGACGGTCATCGGCTCGCTCGGCACCAGCTCGGTCTCGTCGATGGCCTGCGCCGCCTGGCGCTGCACCAGCGGCGAGCGGCGTGCGTCGCCGAACTTCTTCGCGTCGGCGGTCAGTTCGTCGCGGATCAGCTTTTTCAGCTTGGCCTTGCTGTCGAGGATGCCGAGAATCTTCTCGCGTTCCTTGGCCAGCTCGTCCTGCTCGCCACGGATCTTCATCTCTTCCAGTCGGGCCAGCTGCTTCAGCTTGGTTTCCAGGATGTAGTCAGCCTGGTCTTCGGACAGACCGAAGCGCGCGATCAGTGCCGCCTTCGGTTCGTCCTCGGTACGGATGATGTGGATCACCTCGTCCAGGTTGAGGAACGCGACCAGCAGGCCTTCCAACAGGTGCAGGCGGCGCTCGACCTTCTGCAGGCGGTGCTGCAGGCGGCGGGTGACGGTGCTGCTGCGGAACGCCAGCCATTCGCTGAGCAGCATCTTCAGGTTCTTCACCTGCGGACGGCCATCCAGCCCGATCACGTTGAGGTTGACGCGGTAGCTGCGCTCCATGTCCGTGGTGGCGAACAGGTGGCCCATCAGCTGGTCGGCGTCGACGCGGTTGGAACGCGGCACCAGCACCACGCGCACCGGGTTGGCGTGGTCGGATTCATCGCGCACGTCTTCCAGCCACGGCAGCTTCTTGGCGCGCATCTGCGCGGCGATCTGCTCGATCACCTTGGACGGCGACACCTGGAACGGCAGCGCGGTGACCACCACGTTGTTCGCTTCCTTGGTGAAGGTGGCACGCGCCCGCACGCTGCCGTTGCCGGTCTCGTACATCGTGCGCAGGTCGTTGGCCGAGGTGATGATCTCGGCCGTGGACGGGTAGTCCGGACCCTTCACGTGCTCGCACAGGTCGCGCACGCTGGCATCGGGATCGTCCAGCAGGTGCAGCAGGGCGCTGACGATCTCGTTGAGGTTGTGCGGGGGCACGTCGGTGGCCATGCCCACGGCGATGCCGGTGGTGCCGTTCAGCAGCAGATGCGGCAGGCGCGCCGGCATCCAGGTGGGCTCCTGCAGGGTGCCGTCGAAGTTCGGCGCCCAGTCGGTGGTGCCCTGGCCCAGTTCGCCCAGCAGCACTTCGGCGATCGGGGTCAGCTTGGATTCGGTGTAGCGCATCGCCGCGAACGACTTCGGGTCGTCACTGGAGCCGAAGTTGCCCTGGCCCTCGATCAGCGGGTAGCGGTAGGAGAACGGCTGGGCCATCAGCACCAGCGCCTCGTAGCACGCGCTGTCGCCATGGGGGTGGTACTTACCGATCACGTCACCGACGGTGCGCGCGGACTTCTTCGGCTTGGACGCGGCATTCAGGCCCAGCTCGCTCATCGAATAGATGATGCGGCGCTGCACCGGCTTCAGACCGTCGCCGATGAACGGCAGGGCGCGGTCGAGCACCACGTACATCGAATAGTCGAGGTAGGCGCGTTCGGCGTACTCGCGCAGCGGCAGTTGTTCAAAACCGTGGAACACGGGGCGGGCAGGTTCGGTCATGCGGCGTTGTTACCTATGTCGGGAGGCGAGGACGGCGGTCTGCGCTCTCAATGCACTGATTATCCGGATGCGGCGGGGGATGCCAAGCCACGTGCCGGATCCAGCCCCGGTTCCAGGCCATGGCCGACCCGCGCCAGGTAGCGCCCGGGCGGCAGGCCGAAGTGGCGGCGGAACACGGTGACGAAGGCGCTGGCGCTGCTGAAGCCCAGCGCATGGGCGATGTCGGCCACGCTGCGGCCTTCGCTGAGCTGGCGCAGGGCCTCGGCCAGCCGGGCCTGCTGCCGCCACTGGGCGAAGCTGAGGGTGGTCTCGTCGCGGAAGTGGCGGGTAAGGCTGCGCGGCGACAGCCCGGCCCAGTGCGCCCATTCGGCCAGGCTGCGCTCGTCGGCGGGCTCGGCCAGCAGCTGCGAGGCGATCTTCAGCAGGCGGCGGTCGCGCGGCATCGGCAGGTGCATGCGCTGGCGTGGCGCGGTGCGGATCTCATCGCACATCACGCTGATGATGTGCGCGCGGTCCTCGCTGAGGGCGTCGTCGAGCGGCCATTCGCAGATGCGTTCGGCCACGGCCTGGGCCAGCTTGGACAGGCCCAGCACGCAGGGGTCGGCGGGCAGGTCGGCACAGGCCGGCCCGGCCAGCGCCATGCCCCAGCCGCGCATCGGCCCGTCCAGGCTGACGGTGTGCGGCTCCAGGGGCGGCATCCAGCCCGCCGAGCCCGGGGCCAGCGACCAGGTGCCGTGCGATGTGCGGGTGGTCAGCAGGCCGCGCTCGACGTAGATCAGCTGGGCGCGGGCGTGGTGGTGCCAGTCCACCTCGCGGGCCAGGCCCTGCGGGCTGTCGAAGCGGAATCCGATGACCGGCGGGCCGTCGTTGCGCTCGAACCAGTCCATGGCGACCTCACGCAGCAGGGTCGGTGGCCCCGGTTCACCGGCCGTTACGATCGGTGGGGCTGGCTTGAATGTGACATTCATTGGCTGAATTGTACTACCGGGCCAGTTCCGGGCGCCATTAAGGTAGCGTCCTCACTGATCGAGCCCATTGCTGCAACACAGCATTCGATGCCAGATCGAATATTTCCATTGAGAAATATTTTTTTTGGAAGAAAATGCTCCCCCATGATCTGTCCGTCCTCCAACCCCCCCAGCTTCGGCCTGCTGCTGCGCCAGGTGCGCGACGGCCTGGTCCGCCAGCTCGATGCGTCCATGGCCGAGGAAGACCTCGGCATCGGCTTCACCCATTACATCGGCCTGAAGCTGCTGGCCCGCATGGCGCCGTGCACCGCCAACGAACTGGCCCAGGCCATCGACCAGGTGCCCAGCGCGGTCACCCGCCTGCTCGACAAGCTGGAAGCGCTGGGCTGCGTGCGTCGCGAGCCGCACAGCCAGGACCGGCGGGCCCTGCAGATCGTGCTGACCGATGAAGGCCGTGCCCTGTGGGCGCGGCTGCAGAAGCGCGGCGACGCGGTGATGGATTTCGCCCTGCGCGACCTGTCCGCCGACGAGCGCACGCTGCTGCTGTCCCTCCTGACCCGAATCCGCGATTCCCTGACGACCCCATGAACCCGATCCCGTATCCCACTCTCCGCCGGTCCGGGCGCGCGCTGCTGGTTTCAGCGCTGGCCCTGGCCCTGGCCGCCTGCGCCAGCAGCCGCGGCCTGAACCCGCAGGGCCACGTGCTCGACGTGGACAGCCTGCACAGCGAACGCACCCTGGCCGACAGCGACCTGAGCGCCACCGGCTTCCCGGCCCAGGACTGGTGGAAGGCGCTGGGCGATGCCCAGCTCGATGCCCTCATCAGCGAAGGCCTGGCCGGCCACCCGAGCCTGGACGCGGCCGATGCGCGCCTGCGCCAGGCCCAGTCGCAGGTGGGCACCGCACGCGCCGACCGCCTGCCCAGCCTGTCGGTGTCCGGCGGCTATACCGGCCTGCGCCTGCCCGAATCCATGCTCGGTGACGAGACGGGCGGGCACTACGCCGGCAGCAGCCAGGTCGCCTTCGATTTCAGCTACGGCATCGACCTGTGGGGCGGCAAGCGTGCCGCCTGGGAAGCGGCGGTGGATGGCGCCCATGCCGCCACCGTGGATGCGCAGGCCGCGCGCCTGAACCTGTCCACGGGTATTGCCCAGGCCTACACCGACCTGGCCTATGCCTGGCAGCTCAACGACGTGGCCGAGGAAGAACTGGCGCGTTCGCAGAAGTCGCTGGAACTGACCCGCCAGCGCCGCAGCGCCGGCATCGACAGTGACCTGCAGGTGCGCCAGGCCGAGGCCCGCGTGCCGGCCGCGCAGCAGCAGCTGCTGGCCGCACAGCAGCGTATCGACGCTGCCCGCACTGCATTGGCCGCGCTGGTCGGCAAGGGCCCGGACCGTGGCCTGTCGATCGAGCGCCCGCAGGCGCTGAACCCGCTGGCCCTGCAGCTGCCGGGCGTGCTGCCGAGTGAACTGCTTGGCCGTCGCCCGGACATCGTTGCCGCGCGCTGGCGTGTTGAAGCGGCCGAGAAGCAGATCAAGGTCGCCAAGACGAAGTTCTACCCCAGCTTCAACCTGACCGCGCTGGCCGGCGTGGTCGCTCCGAACGTCGGCGACCTGCTGAAGAGCAGTTCCACCTTCGCCTACATCGGTCCGGCCCTAAGCCTGCCGATCTTCGAGGGCGGCAAGCTGCGCGCCAATCTGGACAACACCGACGCGCAGTACGACCTGGCGGTGGCCAACTACAACCAGGCCGTGCTGGACGCGCTGCGCGACGTGGCCGACCAGGTCAACGCGGTGCGTTCGCTGGCGCAGCAGGCACAGGCCCAGCAGCAGGCAGTGGATACCGCCCGCGCGGCCTTCGATCTGGCCCAGCAGCGTTACCGCGCCGGCATCGGCAGTTACCTGGACGTGCTCAGTGCGCAGTCCATCCTGCTGCAGTCGCAACAGCAGCTGGCCGGCCTGCAGTCGCAGCAGGTGCAGACCTCGGTGCGCCTGAGCAAGGCCCTCGGCGGTGGCTTCCAGCCCACTGACGCCGACGCCGCACCGCTCGCCTCCCATTCCGATTCCTCGCATTCCTGAAGACCCACGCCATGAGCCAGACCCAAGACACTGCGGCCCCGGCCGCCTCCAACCGCCGCGGCAACCTGCTGCGCGGCCTGTTCGTCATCGTCGTGCTGCTGCTTGCCGCACTCGCGCTGTGGTACTTCATGTTCGGCCGTTGGTTTGAAGAAACCGACGATGCCTACGTGCAGGGCAACCAGGTGCAGATCACCCCGCTGGTGGCCGGTACCGTGGTCGCCATCAATGTGGATGACGGCATGCGCGTCGAGCGCGGCCAGCTGCTGGTGCAGCTGGACCCGGCCGATACCACCGTCGCCCTGCAGCAGGCCGAAGCAAACCTGGCCAAGACCGTGCGCCAGACCCGCGGCCTGTACCGCAGCGTGGAGGGTGCGCAGGCTGACTTGAATGCCCGCCAGGTGACCCTGAAACGCGTGCGCGACGATTTCGCCCGCCGCAAGGATCTGGCTGCCACCGGCGCCATCTCCAACGAAGAACTGGCCCACGCCCGCGACGAACTGGCGGCTGCCGAAGCGGCGGTGGCCGGTTCGCGCGAGACCGTCGAACGCAACCGCGCCCTGGTCGATGACACCGTCATCGCCACCCAGCCGGACGTGCTGGCTGCCGCCGCGCAGCTGCGCCAGGCGTTCCTCAACAACGCCCGCGCCGGCATCGTCGCGCCGGTCACCGGGTATGTCGCCCGCCGTTCGGTGCAGGTGGGCCAGCGCGTGCAGCCGGGCAATGCCCTGATGGCCGTGGTGCCGACCGAACAGATGTGGGTGGAAGCCAACTTCAAGGAAACCCAGCTGCGCCACATGCGCCTGGGCCAGGAAGTCGAGCTGAAGTCGGACCTCTACGCCGGTGACGTGAAGTTCAAGGGCCGCATCGAAAGCCTGGGCCTTGGCACGGGTTCGGCGTTCTCGCTGCTGCCGGCGCAGAATGCCAGCGGCAACTGGATCAAGATCGTGCAGCGCGTGCCGGTGCGCATCGCCATCGATGCCAAGCAGCTGGCCGAACACCCGCTGCGCATCGGCCTGTCGATGAAGGCCGAAGTGAGCCTGCGCGACCAGAAGGGCGAAGTGCTGCCGACCGCCGCCGCCAAGGGCACGGTGTTCGACACCGACGTGTACGCCAAGCAGCTGCATGATGCCGACGAGGTGATCCACACGATCATCGAAGGCAACCTGCCGGCGAAGGTGGGCTGAGGTCGCCATGTCCGCACAAGCTCCAGCTGCGCCCGGCACTCCGGGCGCACCGGCGGCGCCGGGTGCGGCCTCCGGGTTTCTGCCGCCCAGCGTGGCCCTGTGCACCGTCGGCCTGGCGATGGCCTCGTTCATGCAGGTGCTCGACACCACCATCGCCAACGTCTCGCTGCCGACCATCGCCGGTAATCTCGGCGCCAGTTCGCAGCAGGCGACCTGGGTCATCACCTCGTTCGCGGTCAGCACGGCCATCGCGCTGCCGCTGACCGGCTGGCTCAGCCGTCGCTTCGGCGAACGCAAGCTGTTCATCTGGGCCACCCTGGCCTTCGTCATCACCTCGCTGCTGTGCGGCCTGGCCCAGAGCATGGGCATGCTGGTGCTGTCGCGCGCGCTGCAGGGTTTCGTGGCCGGGCCGATGTACCCGATCACCCAGTCGCTGCTGGTATCGATCTACCCACGCGAGAAACGAGGGCAGGCGCTGGCGCTGCTGGCGATGATCACCGTGGTGGCGCCCATCTGCGGGCCCATCCTCGGTGGCTGGATCACCGACAACTACAGCTGGGAATGGATCTTCCTGATCAACGTGCCGCTCGGCGTGTTCGCCGCGCTGGTGGTGGGTAACCAGCTGAAGGGGCGCCCGGAGCAGATTGAAAAGCCGAAGATGGATTACGTCGGCCTGATCACCCTGGTGATCGGCGTGGGCGCATTGCAGCTGGTGCTCGACCTGGGCAACGACGAAGACTGGTTCTCCTCGACGAAGATCGTGGTGCTGGCCTGTGTCGCGGTGGTGGCCCTGGCGGTGTTCCTGATCTGGGAACTGACCGACAAGGACCCCATCGTCGACCTGAAGCTGTTCCGCCACCGCAACTTCCGCGCCGGTACGCTGGCGATGGTGGTGGCCTACGCGGCGTTCTTCAGCGTGTCGCTGCTGATTCCGCAGTGGCTGCAGCGTGACATGGGCTACACCGCCATCTGGGCGGGCCTGGCGACGGCGCCGATCGGCATCCTGCCGGTGATCATGACGCCGTTCGTGGGCAAGTATGCGTCGCGCTTCGACATGCGCATGATCGCCTCGTTCGCCTTCGTGTTCCTGTCATTCACCAGCTTCATGCGGTCGGACTTCAACCTTCAGGTGGACTACGCGCACGTGGCTGGCGTACAGCTGATCATGGGTATTGGCGTGGCGTTGTTCTTCATGCCGGTGCTGCAGATCCTGCTGTCGGATCTGGATGGCCGTGAAATCGCTGCCGGCTCGGGCCTGGCCACGTTCCTGCGTACGCTGGGCGGCAGCTTCGCCGCATCGCTGACCACCTGGCTGTGGGCACGACGGACCCAGGTGCACCATGCCGACCTGACCGAACACATCTCGGCCTACCAGCCGGGCATGCAGGACCAGGTGACCGCGATGGGGCAGGGTGACCTGCAGCATGGCGCGGCGGTGCTCAACAACATGATCAACCACCAGGCCTCGCAGATGGCGTTCAACGACATCTTTTACCTGCTGGGCTGGACGTTCCTGGCGATCATCGCGTTCCTGTGGCTGGCCAAGCCGCCGTTCGGTGCAGGTGCGGGTGCGGCGTCTGCCGGCGGGCATTGATCGCTCGGTGTTGATGAAAAAACAGAACCCCGCCGGAAGGCGGGGTTTTTGTTTGTGGCGCATCCATCTGTGGCGCATCCACGCATGGCGTGGATCTACTGCCTCATTCCCGAACGCTGGACATGAAAAAACCCGCTTTCGCGGGTTTGATCATTTGCTGAGTCATGGTGCCCAGGAGAGGACTCGAACCTCCACGAAGTTGCCCCCGCTAGCACCTGAAGCTAGTGCGTCTACCAATTCCGCCACCTGGGCGACTCAGGAGACGAATTATGGGGAACGACTGAGGATGTGTCAACAACATTTCACGCTTTTTTCTGCGGCGGTACGCCGAGGTGCTGCAGCAGGCTGCGCATCGCCGGTGACAACCGTGTCCAGTCGGTAAAGCAGGCACACAGCCGACGCTGCGCCCAGGCATCGGCAAGCGGTACCGCAACGGTGTGCGTGCTGCGCCGATGCTGCCGCGCGATCGTGCGCGGCACGATGCCGACACCAATGCCATGCCCGACCATCGTGCACAGGCCTTCAAAGGTCTTCATGCGGATGCGCACATCCAGCCTGCGGCCGGCTTCGGCTGCGAGTTCATCCAGATAGGTCTGCAAGGCGTTGCCATCGGCCAGGGCGACGAAGGTTTCGCCCAGCACATCGACGAAGTCCAGCGAGCGTCGTGCAGCGAAGCGATGGCTGGCGGGCAGCAGCATCACCAGTGGATCCTCGGAGACCACATGCCGCTGCAGGCCCTCGGCGGGAACGGCATCGCTGATGATGCCTGCTTCCGCCTGGCCGGCAGTGAGTGCACGAACGACGTCGGTGCTGGTGCGCTCGTGCAGTTCCACATGCAGGCGCGGGCGCTGCGCCAGCCAAGGGGCAAGCCGCGAAGGCAGGTAGTTGGTCAGCGCGGCGGTGTTGGCATACAGATGCAGCGTGCCGCGCGCGCCGTGGGCAAAGGCTTCCAGCTCGCCACGCAGCTGCGCCTGCTGCTGCAGGATCAGGCGCGCGTGATGGGCGAGCGCGGCACCGGCTTCGGTCAGGCTGACCCCGCGCGGGTGCCGGCTGAGCAGGGCGGTTCCCGCATCCGCTTCGATCGCGCGCAGGCGCTCGCTGGCCGAGCCCAGTGCGAGGTTGGCCTGGGCGGCGCCTGCAGTGATGCTGCCAGCGTCAGCCACGGCCAGGAACAGGCGCAGGTCGGCAATGTCCATCCGCATGGGGGCGCTCCAGTGGGGCCTGCCTTCGGTTGATCCGAAGGCTGTGGCGGCAAGACCGCATTGTGCGCCCGTGTCGCGCCCGCTCCAATGGCGGCATGAACGAAACGATGTACTTCTATGGGTTGCTGGTGGTGGTGTTCGTGCTGGCCGGCGTGGTCAAGGGCGTGACAGGCATGGGCCTGCCGACGGTGGCGATGGGCCTGCTCGGTGGCGCGTTGTCGCCGGTGGCAGCGGCGTCGATGCTGTTCATTCCCACCTTCGTCACCAATGCCTGGCAGCTGCTGTCCGGTCCATCGCTGGGCCATACGGTGCGGCGGCTGTGGCCGATGATGCTGGCGGTGGTGGTGGTGACGCTGGGTTCGGCGGCGCTGCTGGTACGGGTGGATCGCACCTGGTCGCGGGTGGCGTTGGGTGTGGCGCTGGTGGTGTATGCGCTGTACGCGCTGCTGGCACCGGTGTTCCGCGTGCCGCAGCGGCGCGAGCGCTGGCTTGGGCCGCTGGTCGGTGCGGTATCCGGCGTGGTGACCGGGGCCACCGGTGTGTTCGTGATGCCGGCGGTGCCGTACCTGCAATCGCTGGGCATGCAGCGCGAGGAGCTGGTGCAGGCGTTGGGCCTGGCGTTCACCGTGTCGACGATCTCGCTCACCACCGGATTGGTGATCAACGGTGCCTTCGGTGTGCAGCAGCTGGGGTTGAGTGCGTTGGCGGTACTGCCGGCACTGCTGGGCATGTGGCTGGGGCAGGTGATCCGGCAGCGCATCAGCGCACGGGTGTTCCGTGCGTGTTTCCTGGGCTTCCTGCTGCTGCTCGGATTGGAGCTGGTGCTGCGGCCGCTGTTCTGACTACGTTCGCCGGGCATGGCCCGGCGCTACCGCGATGCGCTTTCGTAGCGTCGAGCTTGCTCGACTGCTTTGCACGGAATCAGTCGAGCAAGCTCGACGCTACGTGGCCCGGATTGCAGGCAAGAAAAAACCCGCTTGCGCGGGTTGTTTTCTTTCTCGACATGGTGCCCAGGAGAGGACTCGAACCTCCACGAAGTTGCCCCCGCTAGCACCTGAAGCTAGTGCGTCTACCAATTCCGCCACCTGGGCGTCGAGGAGCGAGATTATGGGGTGTTGTTACGGGGGTGTCAACACCTTTTGCAGATCCCGGGTCAGAGCCCTTTCCGGTGGAAAAGGATCCGACCCCAGCACCGGGGTCGGATCCCGTTTCGCTTGCGGAACGGGCTCTGACCCCATCGCCGGATCGCAGGCAAAAAAAATCCCCGCCGAAGCGAGGAGTTTTTTCGTTGGTGCCCAGGAGAGGACTCGAACCTCCACGGTTTTACCCGCTAGTACCTGAAACTAGTGCGTCTACCAATTCCGCCACCTGGGCGTTCCAGAGGCGCAATTGTGAAGATGAATCCGCAGGCTGTCAACGACTTCCAACAAATATTTCACGCGATGCCTCCATCGGCGATCGCTGACCCGTTCTGCACGCCTGCAACGGCTACCATGGAGGGCGATGACTACCAAAAAACCAAGCAAGGGCGGGAGCAAGTCCCGCAGCCAGGGCCCGAAGAAGGGCGCCAAGGCGGGCGAAGCCCGCAGCACCAAGCCGGGCAAGCCGTTGCCGGGCTGGTTCCCCGAATTGAATGAAGGCGGTGCACCGCCGCGTGGCCGCAAGGGCCGCAGCGCCGATGCTGCCGCACCCGGTCCGGCGCCGGGGCGCAAGCTGCCTCCCGCCGGCAAGGTGATCGATGATCCCTATGCCGCCCGCGAAGCCGAGAAGTACGAACAGCCCATCGCCAGCCGTGAGGCCATCCTGGCCCTGCTGGAACGTTGCGAAGGGCCGCAGACCGCCGAAGAGCTGGGCGCGCGCCTGGGCCTGACCGCTGCCGACCGTGCCGAGGCGCTGTCGCGCCGGCTGGGCGCGATGGTGCGTGATGGGCAGCTGGTGCAGAACCGCCGGGGAGGCTTCGCGCCGATCCAGACACTGAACCTGGTTACCGGTGTGGTGATCGCCAACCCGGAAGGGTTTGGCTTCCTGCGCCCGGTCGAGGGTGGCGACGATCTGTTCCTGCCGCCTTATGAAATGCGCAAGGTGATGCACGGTGACAAGGTGCTGGCCCGCGTGACCGGCATCGACAACCGTGGCCGCCGCGAAGGCAGCATCGCGCGCGTGCTTGAGCGCGGCATGACCCGCCTGATCGGTCGCTTCAGCATCGAGATGGGCATCAATTACGTGGTGCCCGACGACAAGCGCATCCAGCGCAACGTGCAGGTGCCGCCGGACCAGACCGGTGGCGCGCGTGATGGCCAGCTGGTGGTCTGCGAACTGACCCAGGCGCCCGACAGCCGCCGCCCGCCGATCGGCCGCATCATTGCCGTGATCGGCGACAAGCTCACGGCCTCGCTGGTGGTGGAGACCGCCATCCACGGCCACGAACTGCCGTTCGAGTTCCCGCAGGAGGTGCTGGACGAAGCCGCGTCGGTGCCGATGGTGGTCGAACCGGCGATGATCGGCGACCGCGTGGACCTGCGCAGCACGCCGCTGGTCACCATCGACGGCGAGGATGCCAAGGACTTCGACGATGCCGTGTACTGCGAGCCGAATGCTGATGGCTTCCGGCTGGTGGTGGCTATTGCCGATGTCTCCAACTACGTGCGCCCCGGCACGCCGCTGGACGAGGAAGCGCAGAAGCGCGCCACGTCGGTGTACTTCCCGGGCTTCGTGGTGCCGATGCTGCCAGAGACCCTGTCCAACGGCATCTGCTCGCTGATGCCGAAGGTCGACCGCATGTGCTTCGTGTGCGACATGCAGATCGACCGGGAGGGTGTGGTCAGTCATTCGCGCTTCTACGAAGCAGTGATGAACTCGCACGCGCGCCTGACCTACACGCAGGTGTGGAAGGCGGTGGGCGAGGACGATGCCGATACCAAGGCCTGGATGGGCGAACTGCTGCCGCAGGTGCAGCGCCTGCACCAGCTGTACAAGGTGCTGTCCAAGGCGCGCGCCAAGCGTGGTGCCATCGAGTTCGAGAGCAGCGAAGTGCGCTTCGTGCTGGACAACCGGGGTGAAGTGACCCAGGCCGGCATGCTGGTGCGCAACGACGCCCACAAGCTGATCGAGGAGTGCATGATCGCGGCCAACGTGGAGGCGGCGAAGTACCTGCTGTCGCGCCACGTGCCGGCGCCGTACCGCATCCATGAGAAGCCGCCGGAAACCAAGTACGCGGATCTGCTGGAGTTCCTCAAGGAATTCAAGCTCAGCCTGCCGCCGTGGTCGAAGGTGCGCCCGGGCGACTACACCAAACTGCTGAAGAAGATCCGCGACCGCCCCGACGCCACGTTGCTGGAATCGGTGCTGCTGCGCAGCCAGAGCCTGGCCATCTACAGCCCCGACAACCACGGTCACTTCGGCTTGGCGTTGGAGGCGTATGCGCACTTCACCTCGCCCATCCGCCGCTATCCCGATCTGCTGGTGCACCGGGCAATCAAGCACGCGCTGTCTGGCAAACCGCTGGACAAGTTCACCTACAACGCCCGCGAGATGGCGGCGCTGGCGCTGCAGTGTTCCGAGCGCGAGCGTCGTGCCGATGAGGCCGAGCGCGAGGTGGACGAGCGCTACCGCGCGGCGTGGATGGAAAAGCATGTTGGCGGCCAGTTCGACGGCGTCATCAGCGGCGTCACCAGCTTCGGCCTGTTCGTGGAGCTGGATGATTCCAAGGTGCAGGGCCTGGTCCACGTGACCCAGCTGCCGCAGGACTATTACAAGTTCGACGCGACCCGCAAGACGCTGACCGGCGAACGCCGCGGCGCCAGTTACCGGTTGGGCGACCGCGTCCGCATCCTGGTGCTGAAAGCCAGCATGGAGGAGCGCAAGATCGACTTCCGCCTGGTCGAGCACAAGGGCGAGGACGAGGGTGATGGTGGCGTGCCGCCGCTGCCCGAACGCGGCAAGCCGGCCAAGCGGGCCAAGAAGCCATATTGATCGACCGACCCGGTAGTGCCGGCCGCTGGCCGGCATTCCCGGCGACATCGGTACCCGGTGGTTGCCGGCCAGCGGCCGGCACTACCGGTTCACCCACCCGGCAGGTGGCACGACGCGATGGAGGAACCGATCATGCAAGGCCAACCCGAATACCGCGGCGGCTGCCAGTGCGGTGCCATCCGCTTCGAGGTGCGCGGCACTCTCAACGAAAGCTCGATCTGCCACTGCCGGATGTGCCAGAAGGCCTTCGGCGCCTACTTCGCGCCCCTGGTTTCCGTGCGTGGTGCGCAGTTCACCTGGACCCGTGGCCAGCCGCGCCACTTCCACTCGTCCAATGTGGTCCGCCGCGGTTTCTGCGGCGACTGCGGCACCCCGCTGACCTACGAGGCTCCGGATGGCATGGCCGTGGCGGCCGGTGCATTCGACGAACCCGAGCGCCTGCCGCCCACCCTGCAGTACGGCATGGAGCGCAAGCTGCCATTCGTGGACACCCTGGGCCAGCTGCCCGGCAGCCGGACCGAGGAGGATGTGGCGTTCCTGCAGTTCCTGGCCACCCTCGTGTCCCACCAGCACCCCGACCACGACACCCCCCACTGGCCGCCGCGCACCCGTTGAGGGTCGTGTAGAGCCGGGCCCACGCCCGGCTGCCTTGAAGCGCGGCCGCCGCCGATGCTCTACCATAGCCACCCCCTTTCCGGTTCGACCCCCCGCATGAGCAAGAACAGCCAGTGGATCGTCGGCGTCAACGCCGTCGCCTCCTCCATCGAGAACGACGCCGACAACGTCCGCGAAGTGCTGGTCGAGGCCGGTGCAAAGAACCCGCGCCTGGTCGAAATCGAGGAAAACGCCCGCCGCAAGGGCATCGACGTGCGCAAGGTGAACACCCAGGCGCTGGACGGTGTCGGCGGTTCGGTGCGCCACCAGGGCGTGGCGGCGCGCTATGCCGCGGCCCGCACCTACAGCGAGAACGAGCTGGAAGGCCTGGTCACCGCGGCCGAGGGCAAGGCCCTGCTGCTGGTGCTGGACGAGGTGCAGGATCCGCACAACCTGGGCGCCTGCCTGCGTTCGGCCGCTGCGGCGGGTGCCACGGCGGTGATCATTCCCAAGGACAAGTCGGCCACGGTCAATGCCACCGTGCGCAAGACCTCGGCCGGTGCTGCCGACCTCATTCCGGTGGTGGCGGTGACCAACCTGTCGCGCTGCCTGAAGGATCTGCAGAAGCAGGGTGTATGGATCTATGGCCTGGCCGGTGAAGCCACCGCCTCGCTGTACCAGCTGGACCTGAAGGGCAACATCGCCCTGGTGCTGGGCGGCGAAGCCGATGGCCTGCGCCGCCTGACCCGCGAGAACTGCGATGGCCTGGTCAAGATCCCGATGCCGGGCGAGATCGAGAGCCTGAACGTGTCCGTCGCCGCCGGCGTCAGCCTGTTCGAGGCCGTGCGCCAGCGCGGTTGAGCGCGGGGTCGGATCCCTTTTCCCTGGAAAAGGGCTCTGACCCCATTGCGGAAGGAGCGCCGGCGCAGGGGTCGGATCCCTCGCTGCGACGCTCCCATCCACGCATGGCGTGGATCTACCGTGTCGACCAAGGTCGACACCTACCCGGTAGTCGCCAACCTTGGTTGGCGCTCCTGGTTGAGCGCGGGGTCGGATCCCTCGCTGCGACGCTCCCATCCACGCATGGCGTGGATCTACCGTGTCGACCAAGGTCGACACCTACCCGGTAGTCGCCAACCTTGGTTGGCGCTTCTGGTTGAGCGCGGGGTCGGATCCCTCGCTGCGACGCTCCCATCCACGCATGGCGTGGATCTACCGTGTCGACCAAGGTCGACACCTACCCGGTAGTCGCCAACCTTGGTTGGCGCTCCTGGTTGAGCGCGGGGTCGGATCCCTCGCTGCGGCGCTCCCATCCACGCATGGCGTGGATCTACCGTGTCGACCAAGGTCGACACCTACCCGGTAGTCGCCAACCTTGGTTGGCGCTCCAGTCGTCTTACCCCGCGCTGCCGCCGAGGGCCTTGAACAGGGTCACGTCGTTGCTCAGCTGGCTCTGCCGCACGCGTGCCAGAGACAGCTCGGCATCGCGGCGGGTCTGCTGCGCTTCCAGCCAGGTGCGCAGGTCGGTGGCGCCCACGCGGTAACGCACCTCCTGTGCGCGCTCCACTTCCACCGCCTGGTCATAGGACGCCTGCGAGGCCGCCACCTGGCGCGCCAGCTGCTCACGCGCGGACAGCGCGTTGTCCACCTCCGAAAGTGCCGTGTACAGCGTCTTGCGGAAGTTGGTTGCGGCAATCTGGTAGGCGGTACCGGCGATGTCGGTATCCAGCTGTGCACGCTGCAGGTTGAGGAAGGGCAGCGACAGGCCGGCGCCGAGGGTGGCCACCGGGTTGCGCAGCACATCGCCCAGCGAGGTCGCACTTGAACCCAGGCTGCCGGTCAGGCTCAGCGCCGGGTAGTACTGGGTGGCGGTCACCTTGATCGTCTTCAGGCTGTTGCGCAGGCGCAGTTCGGCCGCGCGCAGGTCGGGGCGGCGGCCCAGAAGGTCGGCCGGCAGGCCTTCGTCGATGCCGGGGCTGCGCGCCGCCTGCAGGTCCTGCGGTTCGTCCTGCTGTGGCCAGGGCGTGCCATCCAGCAGCACGGTCAGCGCATTGCGCACTTCCACCCGCTGCTGCTCCAGCGCGCTCTGTGCCGAGCGCTGCGATTCCAGATTCTGCAAGGCCTGGCGCACTTCCAGCCGCGATACCGCACCGGCGTCGAAGCGGGCCTGGACCAGGTCGCGGGTGCGTTCCAGCCGCTGCAGGTTGGCCTCGCCACTGGCGATGGACTGGTTGAGGTAGGCCAGCGACCAGTACTGGTTGATCGTGTCGCCGATCACCAGCAGTGCGGTGTTCTGCCGGTCTTCTTCGCTGGCCTGTGCTTCCCAGCGGGCGATGTCGCGCTCGGTGCGCAGGCGGCCCCACAGGTCGATCTCCCACGACAGCGACACGCCGGTGGAATAGCCGCGGCTCCAATCCGCCGCCTGGTCGGTCGGGCGGCTGCCGCTGGCACTTACGCCGGATGACGACGGCTGCGGCCACAGTGCATTGCTGGCCAGGCCGGCCTGCAGGCGTGCGCGCTGCACCGCCAGGCCGGCGGCACCCAGGTCGCTGTTGGCGGACAGTGCCTGTGCCACCAGGCGGTCCAGGCGCGCATCGCCGAAGCCGGTCCACCAGGTGTCCTGGCGGATGTCGCGGCCCGGCGTATCCAGGCCGCTGCGCGGGTCGTCGGCCGGCGCATTGAGCGTCGCATCGCCACGGCCATAGGTGGCCGCCACGGCGGGGTCCTGGATCGGGTAGCGCCCCACCGAGGCGCAGCCGGACAGTGCAAGCAGAACGGCGCCGGCCAGCAGCAGGCGGGAAGGAACAGGGGAGGTCAGTCGGGTCATGATCTTCATTCGCGGGCCAGGGCCTCCACCGGGTCGAGCTGGGCGGCATTGCGTGCGGGGAGGAAACCAAATGCCACGCCGATCAGGGTCGAGCAGGCGAACGCGGCAATGATGGAAGCGGTCGAGAACACCACCTGGAAGTTGCTGGAGAAATGGCCGATCAACACGCCCAGCAGCAGGGCCAGGCCGATGCCCAGAACGCCGCCGATCAGGCACACCAGCACCGCTTCGATCAGGAACTGCTGGCGGATGTCGCTCTGCCGCGCACCCACGGCCATGCGCACGCCGATCTCACGGGTACGTTCGGTCACCGACACCAGCATGATGTTCATCACGCCGATGCCACCGACCAGCAGGGCAATGGCGGCGATGGCACCGATCAGCAGGGTCATCGTGCGGGTGGTCTGTTCGATGGTCTCGCGGATCTCGGCGCTGTTGCTGAGGAAGAAATCCTCGGTGCCGTGGCGCAGGGTCAGCAGCCGGGTGATCGCTTCCTGCGCCGCATCCATCGGCGTTTCATCGTTGACGCGCACTGTGATGCTGGACACGTAGCGCTGCCCGAGCATGCGCGACATCACCGTGGTGTAGGGCACGAACACGCCCAGGCTGGTGCTGCCGCCGAAACCGAAGCTCTGTTTCTTGGCCACGCCGACCACGCGCACCGGCACGTTGCCGAGCAGGATCACCTGGCCGATCGGATCACTGTCCGGGAAGAACTGGGTCTTCGTGTTCTCGTCGATCACCGCTTCCTGGGCCAGGCCACGGATCGCATCGCTGTCGAAGAAGCTGCCGCTGAGCAGGGTCACGCCTTTCACCCGGAAATACTGCTCGCCCACGCCACTGATCTGCGCGGTGGCCGACTGGTTGCGGTAGCGCGCGGTGACCGAGGTCGACACGCTGGGCGTGGCGCTGTCCACGTAGCTCTGCAGCGCCAGTGCATCGGCGTCGCTGGCCTTGAGCGTCTGCACGCGTGCCGAGCGCATGTCACCGAAACCGCGGCCGGGATAGACATCGATGGTGTTGGTGCCCAGGGCGCTGATGTTCTGCAGGATCTGCTGCTGCGAGCCATTGCCCAGGGCGACCACCGACACCACCGAGGCGATGCCGATGATGATGCCGAGCATGGTGAGGAAGGTGCGCAGGCGGTGCGCGTTCATCGCCAGCAGGGCCATCCGGAACGCTTCGGTGAAGCGGTCGCGGGCTGCCCGCCAGCTGCTGCCATGGGCGACGTCGGTGCTGGGCTGGCGCTGCGCACGGTAGTCCGGCGCCTTCGGATTGGCACGGTCGGCGATGATCTCGCCATCGCGGATCTCGATGATGCGCTGGGCGTGTTCGGCCACGCTCATGTCGTGGGTGACGATGATGATGGTGTGGCCTTCGGCATGCAGCTCGCCGAGGATGGCCATCACTTCCTCACCGGATTTCGTGTCCAGCGCGCCGGTCGGTTCGTCGGCCAGGATCACCTCGCCGCCGTTCATCAGGGCACGGGCGATCGACACGCGCTGCTGCTGGCCGCCGGAGAGCTGGCCCGGCTTGTGGTGCATGCGGTCGTGCAGGCCCAGCCGCTGCAGCAGCTGCTCGGCGCGCGCGTTGCGGGTCGGGCCGGGGCTGCCGGCATACACCGCCGGTACTTCCACGTTGCCGCGCGCATCGAGGTCGCCCAGCAGGTGGTAGCGCTGGAAGATGAAGCCGAAATGTCCGCGGCGCAGTTCGGCCAGCTCGTCCGGCTCCATCTTCCCGGTCTCGCGGCCGGCCACCTGGTAGCTGCCGCGCGTCGGGCGGTCCAGGCAGCCCAGGATGTTCATCAGCGTGGACTTGCCCGAACCGGACTGGCCGACGATGGCCACCATTTCACCGGCGTGGATGTCCAGGTTGACGTCGCGCAGCACGGCGATGACATCGTCGCCGGCCGGGAATTCGCGGCGCAGGTCGCGCAGGCGCAGCAGGGGCGCCTTCGTGCTCATCGGCGCGGGCCCATGCCACCGGGCGGGCCCATCCGCATTGCGCCACTGCCGCGGTTGCCGGTGCCGCTGCTGGCGGCTGCCGCGCCGCCTTCGCCGACCACCACGCGGTCGCCTTCCTTCAGCCCGGACACGATCTGCGCGGAGGCCCCGTTGTTGATGCCGACCTTGACCTTGCGCGGCTGTGGCTGGCCCTGTTCGTCGACCACGCGCACCACGCGCTCGCCGTCACGGGTCTTCGGGCCCAGCGCCACCGCCGGCACCAGCAGCACGCCCTTGGCCTGCTGCAAGAGCACCGACACCTGCGCGGTCATGTCGATGCGCAGGGTGCCATCGGGGTTTTCCACGTCGAACAGGGCGTTGTAGTACACCGCGCTGCTGGAGCTGGAGCTGGAGGAACTGCTGGAGCTGGACGAGCTTTCATTGGCGATGGACGACGGCGCCGGATTGATCTGGCGCAGCGTGGCGTGGTACTTGCGGTCCGGGTCGCCCAGGGTGGTGAAGTACACCGGCATGCCGGCCTTGATCTTGACCACGTCGGCCTCGGACACCTCGGCATTGACGGTCACTACGTCCAGCCGCGCCAGCATGACGATGGTCGGCGCGGTCTGGTTGGCATTGACCGTACGGCCTTCTTCGGCCACCACCGCCACCACGGTGCCGTCCATCGGCGCGGTGATGCGGGTGTAGGCCAGGTTGGCACGGGCGGTGCCGAGTTCGGTTTCGCGGCCCTTGATCTGCGCTTCGTACGACTGCAGCTGGGCACGGGCCGTCTTCAGCGTGGCCTCGGCGGCATCGTATTCCTGGCGCGAGGTGGCCTCGGCGGCCAGCATTTCCTTCTGCCGGGCGAAATCCAGTTCGGCCTGGCGCAGGCTGGCCTGCTGCACGGCCCGCTGGGCGATGACCTGGTCCAGCGAGGCCTGCGCGTTGAGCACCTGGTTCTGCTGGGTGGTGGCGTCGATCTCGGCGATCAGGTCGCCTTCCTTCACCGTATCGCCCAGCTGCACCTTCAGCGATTTGATCTGGCCGGAGGCCTGCGCACCGACGCTCACCAGCTTGTAGGCATCGATCACGCCGGTGGCTTCCACCGTCTGTTCGATGTCGCCGCGGCTGACCGGGGTGGTGGCCAGGGCCGGTGCGGCGGGCTTGCGCAGCAGCCACCAGGCTACGGCTGCAGCGATCACGACAAGCAGGACGATCAGGATCAGGCGGCCCCGGCGGGACGCGGGCAACAGGCGGGAGATCACGTGGTGGCTTCACTCAGGCAGGCCGCCGCAGCGGCATTGGCAGGCATTGTGAAGATCGGGCGCAGGGCGGCTCAATCCTCGGGGTGTGTCTGTATGTAACACTGTCGGCCAAAACGCGTAACCCCAGGTATCCGGCCCCGCCGCCGATACAGTGGTACGCACTGGACAGGATGCGGTTCAGCTCCCGACACGGGAAAATCGCGACATGGAGACCGAAAACCCGATGCATCGCCTGTTGATCGTCGATGACGACAATGACATCCGCACCCTGCTGGCCGAACAGCTGGGTCGCGCCGGCTATCTGGTCAGCACCGCGGCCGATGGCACCAGCATGCGGCAGCTGCTGGAACGCGAACACGTGGACCTGATCGTGCTCGACCTCAACCTGCCGCGCGAAGATGGCCTGACCCTGTGCCGCGACCTGCGCGCGCGCTCGAACACCCCGGTGATCATGCTGACCGCGCGTGCCGAGCCGATCGACCGCGTGCTGGGCCTGGAAATGGGCGCCGACGACTACCTGGCCAAGCCGTTCGAGCCGCGCGAGCTGCTGGCGCGCATCCGCAACGTCCTGCGCCGGACCGAAGCCCTGCCGGCCAACCTGGAGCCGCTGGCGGTGCGCCGCGCACGCTTCTCGCGCTGGATCTTCGACCTTGAGCACCGCCACCTGGTGGATCCGGATGGCCGCGTGGTGGTGCTGTCCGGCGCCGAGTTCCGCCTGCTGCGGGTGTTCATCGCCCATGCCAACAAGGTGCTCTCGCGTGAGCAGCTGGTCGCGCTCAGCAGCGGCCGCAACTACGAGGCGCAGGACCGCGCGATCGACCTGCAGGTCAGCCGGCTGCGCAACAAGCTGGCCGACGATGGCGGGCCCGATGGCCTGATCAAGACCGTGCGCAACGAAGGCTATGTGCTGGCCTCGGCCGTCAACCTGGAATAAGCCGTGATGAAGCGCCTGCGCCACTTCCTGTCCTCGATGGTGGGGCGCCTGTTCGTGATCCTGCTGCTGGGCATGTCGGTGGCCGCGATCGGTGCGACCCTGCTGGCCACCTCCAAGCGCCAGCAGGATTTCGAGCGGCAGAACCTCAACCGCGTCGCCGATCGCCTGCAGGGTTACGTCAACATGCTGGACGGCAACCCGGAGCTGCGTGAGCGGTTGCTGGAAACCGGCGGCCCCAGCGTGCGTGCGCTGCAGCCCGGCGCACGCCTGGGCCGTGAAGACACCGCGCTGATGGAAGTGCTGGATGACCGCCCGGGACCGGTATCGCGCGCCCACGTGCACTTCACCTCGTTCCGCTCGTGCATTCCCAAGCTTCAGGAACTGCTGCCGCCACCGCCGCCGGGCAACCGACGGCCTCCGCGCGAACGCGATCCGTCCTTCATCCCGCCCAAGTGCCGGGCCGTGGATGTGGTGCTCAGTGATGGGACGACGCTGAAGCTGGCGCTGGATTCGCCCGCGGTGGCGCACAACGGCATCCTTGCGGTGGATCCCCTGTTCCTGACGATGCTGGTGCTGGCCATTGCCGTGCTGGCTTACACGGTGTCGCGCATAGCCAGCGCGCCGCTGCAGGAGCTCGCGTCGGCGGCCGAGGAGCTGGGCGATGACCTGCAGCGTGCCCCGTTGCCGCTGCGTGGCCCGCGCGAAGTGCAGCGTGCGGCCGAAGCGTTCAACGCCATGCAGCAGCGGCTGCAGCGGCATCTTGCCGAACGCACGCAGATGCTGGCGGCCATCACCCACGATCTGCAGACCCCGCTGACCCGGCTGCGGCTGCGCCTGGAGAACGTCACCGACGAGCTGCTGCGTGAGCGCCTGATCGGTGATCTGGCGGCGATGCAGGCGCTGGTGCGCGAAGGCCTGGAACTGGCGCGCAGCGCCGAGAGCGCCGAACAGCGTGCCGCGCTGGATCTGGATTCGCTGCTGGAAAGCATCGTGGAGGACACGGCCGAGGCCGGCGCCGACGTGGCCTTTGAAGGCGGCAGTGGCGCGGTGCTGATGCTGCGGCCCCTGGCCATGCATCGCCTGTTCTCCAACCTGGTGGACAACGCCGTGATGTACGCCGAGCGCGTGCGGGTTCGGGTGGACCGCAGCGGCGGCGCGATCACCGTGGTCGTGGCCGACGACGGTCCGGGCCTGGCCGATGACCAGCTTGAAGCGGTCTTTGACCCGTTCGTACGGGTTGAAACGTCACGCTCGCGGCAGACCGGCGGTGCGGGCCTGGGCCTGACCATCGCCCGCGCGCTAGCGGAGAAGGACGGCGCGCGGCTGTGGCTGCGCAACCGCCCCGAGGGGGGACTGGAAGCGGTGGTGCAGTGGCCGGCCGGAACCCCGGTCGCCGCGCGCTGAGTCGGGCGTCCGGATGGCTGGGGGTCAGAGCCCTCTGCGTGCGCAGAGGGATCCGACCCGGGGTCAGATCCCTTCCGCCGCAGGCGGCAGGGCTCTGACGCCGCTTCACGCCCCGGTTTTCACGCCACGGTGACGCGGGGAGGGGTGTTTGCCCTATCATTCGCCCCATCTCCCCACAGTTTCCGCGATGAGCCAGCCTGTTCGCGCCGGCGCGAGGCCCCGTGCCGCCCGGCTGTTCCTGTTCCTGCCTGTTGCCGTACGCGGCAACCGCACCTGGCCGCCGCCGTTGCAGTAATGGGCGGGCAGGGGGCTGGCAGGCGCCTGGCGGGGCGCCACCCGGAACACGGCATCGGTCGCCTGCTGCGGCTCGGCGTGCTGTGGCTGTGGCTGCTGCTGGCTGCGCCGCTGGCCGCGCAGACCATCGCGCCTCCCCTGCGCGATTACGCCATCGACGTGTGGACCTCGCGCAACGGCCTGCCGCACAACTCGCTGCGCGACATCGCCCAGACCCCGGAGGGCCACCTGTGGTTCGCCACCTGGGAAGGCCTGGTGCGCTACAACGGCCTGGATTTCACCGTGTTCGACCGCAGCACGCGTCCCGGGCTGCGCGACAACGGCATCGGTGCACTGCTGGTCGATCGCCAGGGTGGCCTGTGGATCAGTGATTCGCGCGGCAACGTGACCTACCGCAGCGCCGATGGCCAGTGGCGGGTCTGGGAACACCAGGCCAACACCCCGGAAGTGCTGATCCAGTCGATGCAGATGGACAGCCAGGGCCGCCTGTGGCTGCTCTACGAAGGCAAGGGCATTGCCTACCTGACCCCTGAAACCGGCGTGGTCTACGAGCCACCGCCGCCGGATCTGCCGCTGGCGATGAGTTTCACCAAGCTGATGGTCGATGCCCAGGACCGGGTCTGGATCGGCACCCTCGACGGGCTGGTCCTGCGCGACAACGACGGCCAGCTCAAGCGCGCGCCAGCCGAATGGGGCGTCGGCAAGGGCCTGACCTGGCCTTACCGCGCACCCGATGGCGCGTTGTGGATCGTCGCCGGCGAGCGCCTGTATAGGGTCGAGGATGACCGCCTGGTGCTGGTCCACAGCCTGCCCGGGCAGCTGCACATGACCGCGATGCTGCAGGACCGCCATGGTGATCTGTGGCTGGGTACCGAGAACCAGGGCCTGCTGCGCATTTCCAGCCACGGACTGGAGCGCCTTCCGGCCGGCCTGAACCTGCCCGGTGGCCGGGTGGTCAGCCTGCGCGAGGACGCCGAGGGCAGCATCTGGGTAGGCGCCAATGGCGGGCTGTACCGCCTGCGCGAAACGCTGTTCAGCAGCTACACCGAACGCGATGGGCTGAGCGGTGATTACGTGCGCACCGTATTCGAGGACCGCGACCGGAAGCTGTGGGTGGGCAGCGCCAGTGGCCTGGACCAGCAGACCGCGGACGGCCGCTTCCGCGCGATGCCACTGCACAACCGCGGTGGCAAGGCGGCGTCGGTGCTGAGCCTGGCCCAGGGCCCCGATGGCGACCTCTGGGTGGGCACCTTCGGCGACGGCGTCTACCGCCTGCGTGCCGATGGCAGCCTGCGCCACAACTACGACGCGGCCGATGGCATGCCCGGCGGCAACATCCGCGCCATCAGCATCGACCCGTCCGGCGTGGTCTGGGCCGGCACGCAGAAGGGCGTGGTGCGGGTCGACGGCAACCGGGTCCGGGTGTCGAACGTGCCGGGGATGCCCGATGGCCTGATCACCGCGCTGGAACACGACCACCAGGGCAACCTGTGGATCGGCACCATCGAAGGCATCCGCGTGCTGCGCGGCGACCATGTGCAGTCCATCGACCTTGCACCGATGGGCGGCGGCCGCAGCGTGTTCGGCTTCCACCAGATCGGTGACGCCATGTGGATCAGCAGCGACCGCGGCCTGTACCGCTGGTACCACGATCGCCTGTCACGGGTCGGCCTGGAGCAGGGCATGCCGGTCGACGCGGTGTTCCAGCTGGTGCCCGACCGTTTGGGCAATGTCTGGATCAGCAGCAACCGGGGCGTGCTGCGTACCGACATGGCTACCCTGAATGCCGTGGCTGACGGCCGCGCACTGCGGGTGACGGTGGAGCGTTACAACGAGATCGACGGCATGGCCAACGCACAGGCCAATGGCAGTTCCGGGCCGTCGGCGATCCTGCGCCAGGATGGCTCCTTCTGGGTGGTGACCGCCGGCGGCCTGAGCATGGTGGATCCGCAGCGCCTGCAGCGCTTCCGCGAACGCCCCGCGCCGCCTGCGGCCATCGAGAACGTGCAGGTCGATGGCGCACAGGTGCATTGGGAAGGGGCCGAGCGCAACCTGATTCCCGGCGGGCGCCGGCTGGCGGTGAGCTTTGTCGGCCTCAGCTACCTGATGTCCGACCGCATCCGTTACCGCACGCGCCTGGACGGGCTGGACGCCGGCTGGGTCGAACGCGGCCCGCAGCGCAGCGTCGAGTTCGTGGGGCTGCCGCCGGGCGATTACACCCTGCACGTGGCTGCCTCGCACCCTGGTGGTGCCTGGGGCCAGCAGGAAGCGGTCTGGAGCTTCACCGTCGAACCGTTCTGGTGGCAGCGGCACAGCGTGCAGGCGCTGATCGGCCTGCTGCTGCTGGGCGCGCTGGTGGCGCTGTACCGCTTCCTGCTGCAGCAGTACAAGGCAAGCAACCTGCGCCTGGCGCGGCGCGTGGACGAAGCCACCTTCGACCTTCAGGCCCAGACGGTGCACCTGCAGGCGCTGAACCAGGAGAAGACCGAGCTGGCCGAGCGCCTGGCGCGGCAGGCCGAAGCCTTCGAGCGGCAGGCCCGCGAAGATGCGCTCACCGGCCTGGCCAACCGCCGTGGCTTCGACGAAACGCTGGCGCGTGACTTCGCCCGCTCACAGCGCAGTGGTCACCCGTTGAGCCTGGTGGTGCTGGACATCGACCACTTCAAGGACGTCAACGATACCTACAGCCACAGCATCGGCGACCTAGTACTGAAGGAAGTGGCCGAAGTGATTGCTGCCGCCTGCCGTGATTCCGACCTGCCGGCGCGTACCGGCGGCGAAGAGTTCGCGCTGCTGCTCAATGACACGCGCCTGGAAGAAGCGGCGCAGGTCTGCGCGCGCCTGCGCGGCCTGTTCCATGACCATCCGGACTGGGCCGGGGTGAAGGGCCTGCGCGTGACCTTCAGTGCGGGGCTGGTGGAACTGGCGGCTGATGATCGCACCCCGGCGCTGCTGTACCAGCGCGCCGACCGTGCGCTGTACCGCGCCAAGAGTGACGGCCGCGACCGTACCAGCATCGGGTGATGCCCGGTGGGTTGGTGGGTGCGGACCGTGGGTCCGCACTGCGACGGGCATCATCCACGCATGGCGTGGATCTACTGCCGTAGTAGAGCCACGCCATGCGTGGATGCGGTCACCGCAGTAGATCCACACCATGCGTGGATGCAGTCACCGCAGTAGATCCACGCCATGCGTGGATGCAGTCACCGCAGTAGGTCCACGCCATGCGTGGATGCAGTCACCGCAGTAGATCCACACCATGCGTGGATGCAGTCACCGCAGTAGAGCCACGCCATGCGTGGATGCGGTCACCGCAGTAGATCCACACCATGCGTGGATGCAGTCACCGCAGTAGATCCACGCCATGCGTGGATGCAGTCACCGCAGTAGATCCACGCCATGCGTGGATGCAGTCACCGCAGTAGATCCACGCCATGCGTGGATGCAGTCACCGCAGTAGATCCACACCATGCGTGGATGCAGTCACCGCAGTAGATCCACGCCATGCGTGGATGCAGTCACCGCAGTAGAGCCACGCCATGCGTGGATGCAGTCACCGCAGTAGAGCCACACCATGCGTGGATGCAGTCACCGCAGTAGATCCACGCCATGCGTGGATGCAGTCACCGCAGTAGATCCACGCCATGCGTGGATGCGGTAGCGCCGATGGTTCGTTTACCGCGGCCAGGCGTTGGCAATCGTGCAGAACAGCCGGGCCGTCTGCTCGGTGTCGTACACCGCGCTGTGTGCCTCGTTGGCATCCCAGCCCAGCCCGGCGGCATTGGCCGCGCGGGCCAGCACCGTCTGCCCGTAGGCAATGCCGGCCAGGGTCACCGTATCGAACACGCTGAAGGGATGGAACGGGTTGCGCTTGTGGCCGGTCCGGGCCACCGCTGCATTGACGAAGCCCAGATCGAAGTGGGCGTTGTGCCCGACCAGGATCGCGCGCTGGCAGCCGTACTTCTTCATCGCCGCGCGGACCGGGGTGAAGATGTGGTCCAGCGCCGCCCGCTCTTCCTTCGCCAGCCGGAACGGGTGATCGAGGATGATGCCGGTGACTTCCAGCGACTTCGGGTCGATCTCCAGCCCTTCGGCCGGGACCACGTGGGCGCTGGCGGTCTGGCCGGGGTAGAGCAGGCCGTTCTCGTCCATCTCGATCGGCACGGCGGCGATTTCCAGCAGCGCATTGCGCTGGCTGTCGAAGCCGCCGGTTTCCACGTCCACCACCACGGGCAGGAAGCCACGGAAGCGTTGCGACATCGCGCGCTGCGCCTGGGGTACTGCGGGAACGGAAACGGCGTCAGCTGCGGGGGGGGCGTCATTCATGCGCGGATTCTAGCAGAGCGACCCTGAGCGCCCGGCCACGCCGCGCATGGCCGGGATGCTACGCGGGGCTCAGCGATGTGCCAGCACCACGTCGGCGATCACGCCGGTCGCCACGGCAATCAGCACATAGCGGTTGTCGACCTTGCGCCATTCCTGGCCGCGGGTCGGGGCACGCAGGCCATGGTGGCGGTAGTCGCGGACAGGTTCGCCGCGGTGATCGCGGGCAAGCGTGTGGCCGCGGCGGGGCGGATCACGACGGTCGTCGTGGTGATCCTTCTGGTGGTGATGGTCGTCGCGCCCAGCGGCGCCGTAGGGAGCGGCCATCGCCGGCGAGACGGCGGTGGCCAGCAGGGTCAGCGAGAGGGTGGCGGCAATCAGACGCTTCATGAGGCAACTCCGGGGGAAGGGCGTGGTCATCGGGGCCACGGATCCAGCATCGGATTTTTTTCATGAATAGGCGATTAAATCGGCCTTCTTGCCGGTTTCAGTGCGTATCAGCATGTAACGGGCCAGTGCGATGGCCCCGGATCCAGGGGGATGCCAACCTGGGTTGGCATGCGCAGCAACTGCCCACCAAGCTTGGCGACTACGGATGCGTGGCGGTCCGGCGCGCGAACCAGGCATCCATGCTCAGCCGCCCGGCCCCGGTGAACAGCAGGGGCAGCAGCATCGCCATGAACAGCACGGGCAGCTTGAAGTTGCCGAAGCCCTGGTCGCTGATCGCGTAGCCCATGGCCAGGTCGCCCAGCGATTGCCAGTGCATGGGCCAGTGCACCGCGTAGGTGGCAACCACCGTCAGCACCAGCAGGCTGGCCGCAGCGAACCGGGTGCCCAGGCCAAACAGCAGGCAGGCCGCGCCGACCAGCTCGAACCAGGTCGCCAACTGCCAGTTCACGCTGGCGGGCAGTACATCGAACGGAAACGGAAAGGCGCTCTGCAGGTCGCTGAACCAGTTTTCCCCCAGCAGCTTTTCGCGGCCGGACTCAAAGTATTCCCAGGCCAGCAGCACGCGCAGACCGAGGGGGGCCAGCCATGGGCCGCAGCGGTCCAGCTGGCCACGCACAGTGGCCAGGGTGTTCATCATCAGGGTCGTCTCCTTGGAGGGGTATCAGTCCGTTGCCGTCTGCGGGCCTATCACGCCGGCGTGCAGGAACTGCAGCAGCAGCTGGGCACCGGGTTCGGCCAATGCGCCGGCATCGAGGTGATGCAGGGCGGCCAGTTGCTGCAGGTAGTGCTGCCCGGTGGCGCCGGGGGTTTCGTCGATCAGGGTGAGCAGATGCACGGCCAGCAGGCTGAGGTGGGCAAACCGGACCACGCCATCGGCGTCGCGGCGTACCAGCAGGCCCGTTGCCTCCGGTGGCGGTTCGGCAGGGCCGTCGTCGGCACCCAGGCGGTGGACCGGCCAGCGGTACAGCAACGGCCAGGCCAGGGGGGAGCCGCGCAGCGGTGCCTGCAGCGGGTCGGTGCCGGGTGCCGCTGGCAACGGCTCGGCCACGCGCTGGTAAAGCTCGGTTTCCACCCACTCGTAGTGGGCCAGTTCGGCCAGCGCAGGATGGGGCAGCGCCGGCTGTGCCTGCAGCCACTGCACGAACTCGCCGGCCACTTCCGTGAACAGCGGCGTACGTGCGCGGTGCCGGGCGAAGTACTCGCGCACCAGCCCGGTCCAGGCGGGTTCACCCAACAGGCGTACGCAGACCGGGAAACCGTTGCCCAGCAACCCCAGCAGATTGTTGAACAACAGGCGCTGGTATACCGCCACCCGCCGCGGGTCCAGATCGGCAGGGGCGGGGACCTGCTGCGGGTCGCGCAGGTGCGCGGTGAAGGCGTGCTGCTGCCTGCGCAGGTGCGTGGGTGTGTCAGCCATGGGCGACCCCGGGCGTGGTGGCCTGCAGGCGGCGGATGGTCTGCAGTTCGCCCTGCAGTTCGCGGTACGGCGGGAAGTTGAAGTCCCGTTCCAGCAGCGTCGGCCGCGGCCCCATGCGGGCATAGGTACGTTCCAGCAGCGCCCAGACCGGGTCGATCACGGGGCTGCCATGCGTATCGATCTTCAGGTCCGGGGCCTCGTCCAGATGGCCGGCCACGTGCAGGCAGACGATGCGCTGGGCCGGCAGGCCTGCAATGAACGCGTCGGCGTCGTAGCCGTGGTTGCAGGCGTTGACGTAGACGTTGTTGACGTCCAGCAGCAGATCGCAGTCGGCTTCGGCCAGCACCGCGTTGGTGAACGCCAGTTCGTCCATCGCCGGTTGCGGCGCCAGGTAGTAGGACACGTTTTCCACGGCGATGCGGCGGCCAAGCAGATCCTGCACGCGTGCGATGCGCAGGGCGGTATGGCGCACGGCCTCGTCGGTGAAGGGAATCGGCAGCAGGTCGTACAGCTGCCCCTCGTCGCTGCAGTAGCTCAGGTGTTCGCTGTACAGCGGCACGCGGTGACGATCGAGGAACTGGCCGATCTGCTGCAGCAGCCGCGTATCCAGCGGGGCACTGCCGCCCAGCGACAGGGACAGCCCATGGCAGCTGAGAGGATGGCGGTGGGCCAACGCGTCGAGCGCTTCGCCGGCCAGGCCGCCGACGCCGATCCAGTTTTCCGGCGCGCATTCGAGGAAGTCGAAATCGCCGGCCGGTGCATCGCGCAGGTCCTGCAGCAGCGCCCGGCGCAGGCCCAGCCCCACGGCCGCCGCAGGCAGCGGCGACCGTGGAGAGACCGCGCTTGCGCGGACGTCAGTGCTTGCCACCGCACTTGCCTTCGCCGCACTTGCCTTCGGCCGCCTTGGCCTTGGCACCGGCTGCGGCGCCGGTCTTGCCCTTGTCGGCGCCGCACTTGCCCTCGGCATGCTTGCCGTCAGCGCCGCACTTGCCCTCGGCCTTGCCCTTGTCGGCGCCGCATTTGCCTTCGGCATGCTTGCCCTTGTCGCCACCACACTTGCCCTCGGCGGCCTTGGCATCGCCCGCCTTGGCCGCCTGGCCGGCGACCAGGTAACCCTGGGCAAGGTCGGTCATGCTCAGGGCGGAGGCACTGGCCGTGACGCCCAGGCCTGCAGCCAATGCAGTGGCGGTCAGCAGGGACAGGGACTTGTTGGAACTGCTCATCGGTCGTACTCCTTGGGTGGTGGGCGGGCGCCCGGGGTGAAACGATGGTGCAGTGATCCTACTCAAGGAATCCTCGCCGAGACCTCAAATTTCCGTGAGAATTGTTACAGACGTGAAGGGGGTGGCCAGTGCCCGGCATCCACGCATGGCGTGGATCTACAACGGTGCGCCGATGAATCGGATTCCCTTGGGAATGGTTGCCGACGGGGAAGGGGCATGTGCCCGGCATCCACGCATGGCGTGGATCTACAACCGTGCGCTGGTGAATCGGATTCCCTTGGGAATGGTTGCCGACGGGGAAGGGGCATGTGCCCGGCATCCACGCATGGCATGGATCTACAACCGTGCGCTGGTGAATCGGATTGCGGTGGGAATTGTTGCCGGCGGGGAAGGGACCGGTGCCCGGCATCCACGCGTGGCGTGGATCTACAACCGGCCCGGTAGATCCACGCCATGCGTGGATGACGGCGCCTGTCACGCGCAAACAAAAAAGGCCCCTCTCATGCCGACAGGGGCCTGCGGAGGCGTTTCCGCTGTTGCAGCGCAGTATCAGACGTGATCGGTGCTCGACGTCTCGTCGCGCTTCTCGCGCGGCGGCAGCGGCTGCTCACCGTGCACCAGGAACCACACGTTCTCGGCGATGTTGGTGGCGTGGTCACCCACGCGCTCCAGGTTCTTGGCCATGAACAGCAGATGGGTGCACGGGGTGATGTTGCGCGGGTCTTCCATCATGTAGGTCAGCAGCTCGCGGAACAGCGCGGTGTACTGCGCGTCCAGACGGGCATCGTCCTGGCGCAGGGCGATGGCGGCCTCGGCGTCGTTGTCGCGGTAGGCGGCGATGGCGCGGCGCACCTGCTGTGCGGCCAGGCGGCCGAGGGCGCGCAGGCCCTGGATCTGCGGCAGCGGCGGCACCTTGCCCAGCGCGATGGAGCGCTTTGCCACGTTGGCGGCGTAATCGCCGATGCGTTCGATGTCGGCCGGAATGCGCAGGCCGGCCAGGATCTCGCGCAGGTCGCGGGCCATCGGGCCACGCAGGGCCAGGCGCATCACGTCGTGGCTGATCTGCTGTTCCAGCTGGTCGATGGCTTCATCGTTGGCGATGATGCGGTGGGCGGCGTTCTCGTCGCGCTTCTCGATGACGTCCATCGACGCCTCCAGCTGGGCGACGGCCATCTCGCCCATGCGCACGATTTCAGCCACCAGCCGCTGCTGCTCTTCGTCGTAGCTCTTGACGATGTGGTCGTTGGGAAGATTCATGGTCTGCAATCCGGGTAGAGCCAGGCCACGCCTGGCTGGAACATGTGGCGAGGGGACAACAACGATCAGCCGAAACGACCGGTGATGTAGTCCTCGGTCTGCCGCTGCGAGGGCTGCGAGAAGATCACTTCGGTACGGTCGTGTTCGATCAGGTCGCCCAGGTACATGAAGGCGGTGTAGTCGGACACGCGCGCGGCCTGCTGCATGTTGTGGGTGACGATGACGATGGTGTACTCGTGCTTGAGTTCTTCCACCAGCTGCTCGATGCGGCTGGTCGAGATCGGGTCCAGTGCCGAGGTCGGCTCGTCCAGCAGCAGCACCGACGGGCGCAGGGCCACGGCACGGGCGATGCACAGACGCTGCTGCTGGCCACCGGACAGGCCCAGCGCGCTCTGGTTGAGCTTGTCCTTCACTTCGTCCCACAGCGCGCCCTGGCGCAGCGCCTGCTCGACGCGGTCGGCCATGTCGGCCTTGCTCAGCTTTTCATGGTGGCGGATGCCGTAAGCCACGTTCTCGAAGATGGTCATCGGGAACGGCACCGGCTTCTGGAACACCATGCCGACCTTGCTGCGCAGGCGGTTCATCGGGTACTTCGGCGAGAGGATGTTCTCGCCATCCAGCAGCACCTCACCACGCGCTTCCAGCTTCGGGTACAGCGCATAGATGCGGTTGAAGATGCGCAGGAGGGTCGACTTGCCGCAACCGGAGGGACCGATCAGCGCGGTCACGCGCTTTTCCGGAATTTCCAGGTTGATGCCCTTCAGGGCGTGGAACTTGTCATAGTAGAAGTCCAGACCACGCGCGGCCAGCTTGACCGGCGACGGCGCGTGCAGGTTCTCGTGCGAGGCCGGCACCGCGATGCGCTGCATGGGCACGGCGTTGGAGAGGTCGTTCATGGCGTTATCCACGGAAAGGTCAGTCATGGGAGATACGGTTGCGCAGCAGGATGCCGCGGGCAGCAAGGCTGACCAGCAACACGAAGACAGTCAGCACCAGGGCACCGGCCCAGGCCAGCACCTGCCAGGATTCATACGGGCTGCCGGCGAACTGGTTCATCACCACCGGCACCGAAGCCATCGGCTGGAAGATGTTGTTGTTCCAGTACTGGTTGCCGAACGCGGTGAACAGCAGCGGGGCGGTCTCGCCGGAAATGCGGGCCAGGGCCAGCAGGATGCCGGTGATGATGCCGGCCGAGGCGCTGCGGTACAGCACCTGCACGATCACCTTCCACTGCGGTATGCCCAGCGACAGGGCGGCTTCGCGCATCTGCGAAGGCACCAGGCGCAGCATCTCGTCAGTGGTGCGTACCACCACCGGCAGCACGATGAAGGCCAGCGACAGCGCACCGGCGAAGGCGGAGAAGTTGCCGCCGGTCTGCATCACGTACAGCGTGTAGACGAACAGGCCCAGCACGATGGACGGTGCCGACAGCAGGATGTCGTTGACGAAGCGGACCACGGTGCCGGCCTTGCGGGCGTTGCCGTACTCGGCCAGCCAGGTACCGGCCAGCACGCCCAGCGGGGTGCCGATGCCGATTGCCAGCGCACACATCACCGCGCTGCCGAAGAAGGCATTGGCCAGGCCACCTTCCTGCATCGGCGGCGGCGTCATCTTGGTGAAGAGATCCAGGTTGATGCCGGCCAGGCCCTTGGAGGCCAGGGTGAACAGGATCCAGCCCAGGAAGAACAGACCGAACAGGGCGGTGGCGCAGGACAGCGCAATGGCGATGACGTTGCCGATGCGGCGGCGCAGGTACAGGGAGTCAGCGGTGGTGGACATCAGTTGCCCTCCTTGCGGGACAGGCGCATCAGCATCAGGCGGGCGATGGCCAGCACGACGAAGGTGACGATGAACAGGACGAAGCCAAGCAGCAGCAGCGCCGAGCGGTAGGTTTCAGTGGCTTCGCCGAAATCGTTGGCGATCAGCGCGGCGATGGTGGTGCCCGGTTCCAGCAGCGAGGGCGACAGGCGCACGCTGTTGCCGATCACGAAGGCCACGGCCATCGTTTCGCCCAGTGCACGGCCGAGGCCGAGGAAGACGCCGCCGATGACGGCCGAGCGGGTGTAGGGAAGGACGATGTCCCAGCTCACTTCCCACTTGGTGGAACCCAGCGCGTAGGCCGATTCCTTCAGGCGGGTCGGCACGGTCAGGAACACTTCGCGCATCACCGAGGAAATGAACGGGATGACCATGATGGCCAGCACGAAGCCGGCGGTGAGCATGCCGATGCCCAGCGGCGGGCCCTGGAACATCGGCCCGATGATCGGCCATTCGCCCAGGGTTTCGTTGAGGAACGGGGTGACGTACTCGGTCATCACCGGCACCAGCACGAACAGGCCCCACATGCCGTAGATGATCGAGGGAATGCCGGCCAGCAGTTCGATGGCGGTACCGACCGGGCCACGCAGCCAGCGCGGCGCGACTTCGGTGAGGAAGAAGGCGATGCCGAAGCTGACCGGCACGGCGATGACCATCGCGATGAACGCGGTGACCAGGGTGCCGTAGATCGGGGCCAAGGCGCCGAACTTGTTCTCGACCGGATTCCAGTCGGAGGAGAAGAAGAAGCTCAGGCCCTGCATCTGCAGGGCATGGCGGCCGCCCCACAGCATGGACAGCGCGGCGCAGGCCAGGGCGATCAGGACGAAGATGACGGTGCCGACCAGCACCCATCGGAACAGTTTGTCGTTGCGGGCATCACGCGCATCGCGCGTGGACGGGGCGGCTACAGGCTGGGCGATGGCATTCATGGGGACGGCAGGGCCAGGAAAGGGGGCGGCACGACGTGGAAGTGACGGTGCCCGCGCGGGGCGGGCACCGTCGGGTCCATCACTTCAGCTCGGTGCCCCAGTAGGCCTCGATCTGCTTGGTCAGCTCGGCCGGCAGCGGCACGTAGTGCAGCTCGTTGGCCTGGGCCTGGCCGTTCTCGAAGGCCCATTTGAAGAAGGCCAGGGTGTCCTGGTTGCGCTTGGCGTCCTTCGGCTGCTTCTGCATCAGCATGAAGTTGGTGGCGGTGATCGGCCACGCCTGCTCGCCCGGGGCATTGGTGATGACCAGGTTGAAGTCCTTGGCGCTGGCCCAGTCGGCGCTGGCAGCCGCTGCGGCGAAGGTCTCGGCGCTCGGCTGCACCCAGGTGCCGGCGGCGTTCTGCAGGGCGGTGTAGGGCATGGCGTTCTGCAGGGCGTAGGCCAGTTCGACGTAGCCGATGGAACCCTTGATCTGCTTCACGTAGGAGGCAACGCCTTCATTGCCCTTGCCACCGACGCCGTCCGGCCACTGCACCGAGGTGCCTTCGCCGACCTTGGTCTTCCACTCCGGGCTGACCTTGGACAGGTAGTTGGAGAAGTTGAAGGTGGTGCCCGAACCGTCCGAACGGTGGACGATGGTGATCTTGCCGTCCGGCAGGGTCACGCCCGGGTTGGCGGCAGCGATGGCCGGGTCGTTCCAGGTCTTGACCTTGCCCAGGAAGATGTCGGCCAGCAGGGCGCCGGTCAGGCGCAGCTTGCCGGCTTCCAGGCCTTCGATGTTGACGACCGGGACCACGCCGCCGATGGCCGACGGGAACTGGGCCAGGCCGGCCTGGGCCAGCTCGTCGCTGCTCAGGGGCTTGTCCGAGGAACCGAAATCAACGGTGCCGGCCTTGATCTGGGCGATACCGCCGCCTGAACCGATCGACTGGTAGTTGATCTTGGCGCCGGTGGCGGTGTTGTAGTCGGCCGACCACTTGGACACCAGCGGGAAGATGAAGGACGCGCCTGCGCCGGAAACCTCAGCGGTCACCTTGTCGCCGGCAGCGGCCGGGGCAGCAGCGTCGGCAGCCGGCTGCTGCGCGGCCTGCTTGTCGCCACCGCAGGCCGACAGGCCCAGGGCGATGGCCAGGGAAAGGGCGGCGAGGCCGGCCGAGTGCAGTTTCATGGTCACTCCATAGCGGGGAAGAGCCGACGTCGTCGGCGGATGCGGCTATGAAATGATGTTTTTGTTACAGCCGTATGACGCCCATGACAGAGGTGTCGGACATCACGTTCTGACAAGGCTTTCACGGGGTCTGCGACCCTGCCGGCGCGGGCGTGGAACGCCGCAGATGCGCGGATTGAGGGCGTCGCGCCCTTGTAGAGTCGAGCTTGCTCGACTGAACGCGCTGCAGTCGAGCAAGCTCGACGCTACGTGACCGGCCCCCCAAACAAGAAAGGCGCCGGACCCGAAGGTCCAGCGCCCGTTGGGGCGGCGGGGGAGAGAGGACCCGCCGCCCCCGTTCCTGCGGGGGAACGCCTTGCTCAGTACTTCAGGTTCTGGGTCCAGTAGGTCTCGATCTGCTTGACCAGGCTGTCCGGCAGCGGCACGTAGTCCAGCTGCTTGGCCTGCGCATCGCCGTTCTTGTAGATCCAGCGGAAGAATTCCTGGGTCGACTTGGCGCCGGCCACGTTCTTCGGCTGCTTGCGCACCAGGATGAAGTTGGTGGCGGTGATCGGCCACGCCTGGTCGCCCGGGGCGTTGGTCATGACGAGGTAGAAGTCCTTGGCATTGGCCCAGTCAGCGCTGGCAGCCGCGGCCGAGAACGAGGCATCCGACGGCTGCACGATCTTGCCGGCGGCATTCTTCATCGCCGCGTAGGACATCTTGTTCTGCAGGGCGTAGGACAGTTCGACATAGCCGATGCCGCCCTTGATCTGCTTCACGTAGGCGGCCACGCCTTCGTTGCCCTTGCCGCCGATGCCGGCCGGCCACTGGACCGAGGTGCCTTCACCGACCTTGCTCTTCCACTCCGGGCTGACCTTGGACAGGTAGTTGACGAAGTTGAAGGTGGTGCCCGAGCCGTCCGAGCGGTGGACGATGGTGATCTTGGCGTTCGGCAGGGTCAGGCCGCTGTTCAGGGCAGCGATGGCCGGGTCGTTCCAGGTCTTGATCTTGCCCAGGAAGATGTTGGCCAGGGTCGGGCCGTCCAGCTTCAGCGCGCCCGGGGCGACGCCGGCCACGTTGATCACCGGCACCACGCCGCCGATGACCGAGGGGAACTGGGCCAGGCCGGCAGCCGCCAGTTCTTCCGGCTTCAGCGGGGCGTCGGAGGAGCCGAAGTCCACGGTAGCGGCCTTGATCTGGGCGATACCACCACCGGAGCCGATCGACTGGTAGTTGACCTTCTTGCCGGTCGCGGTGCTGTAGTCCGCCGACCACTTGGACATGACCGGGTAGATGAACGAGGCGCCCGCGCCGGTGACATCGGCGGCGTTGGCGGCAAACACGGACGATGCAGCCAGAATGGCGACAGCGGCGCGCGACTTGAAGGCGTGGATCACGGGAGAGACTCCTGGGGTGGTCGAAGGGCGGCTGCCCGACGTTTCGGTGCACATTCCATAACGGTTGCGTGACACGCCTGCGTCTGTCATATGACGTTGCGGTGACAGTGCTGGCGGCCTTGCGCAGGCAACAGAAAAGGCACGGCCGGAGCCGTGCCTTCGTTGCAGCGCGTGCGTCGGGTATTACCAGAAGAACTGCGCGCGGGCTTCCAGGATGTTCGGATCGTCGTTGACGAAACCGCGGGCGGTGGAGCTGTACTTCTTGCTGTCCACCATCACGTAGTTGACCATGAACTTGAAGTTCGAGCGCCAGTACCAGTTGGCGCCGACGGTCCAGATGTCCATCTTGCCGCCCAGCACGCCATCGACGATCGGCGGGCGACCGGCCACCGGGTTGGCCGACAGATTGCCGTCGTTCAGATCCATGTGGTCATAGCGCACGCCCAGCTGCCACTGGCCGCCGGCCGGGTTGTTCGGCAGGCCGGTGCCCGGCGTGCCGCCCTTGTAGCTCCAGGTTTCGCCGGTCACGTTCCACACGCCGCTGATGTAATAGCCGTCGCTGGTGTAGTTGTCGTGGTCGTAGCGCTTGGCCTTGCTGCTGTAGTACTCGGCCTGGGCCTTGAACGGGCCCTGGAAGTACATGGCTTCGGCGCCGAGGGTGCTGACACGGTCGGTGTCGGTCATGTTGCCGCTGTCGACCAGGCGCGCGGTGGCCAGGTCGGCGTTCGGACGGGCACGCACGCGCAGAGTGTCGGCGTCGGCGTCGTAGTCGACGTAGCTCAGGCCGAAGTGCAGGACCTGGCCCTTCTCGTTGATCGGCGCGAAGGTGCCGCGGGCGCCATAGCCGCTGCCGTGGGCCAGGTTGCGGGTCAGCTCGCGGCCGAACGCGCTGGCGGTGACCGACCAGTTGTCCTGGCCGTAGCTGTAGGCGCCGCCGAGGCGACGGGCCACGGCGTAGGTATTGGTGACCGCGGCCTTGGAAATGAAGTCGTTGTTCTTGGTGCTGGACAGCTCTTCCAGGCTGTTGGGCTGCTTGAACTGGCCGGCCTGGATGAAGTGGTTGGCGTTGCCCAGCAGCTTGTACTTCACGTTGGTGTCGAGGAACTTGTCGGCCTTGGCGTCATAGCCGACCACCCATTCCACGTTGCCCGGGCCCTTGCCCTTCAGCACCAGCTCGGCGCGACGCAGTTCAAACTCGCTGTCCTTGCCGTTGCCGGCGTCACCGCCGTTGAGGTCCACGACGTCATTGTCGAACCAGTTGCCGTCGGCCTGGACCAGGCCTTCAAAGGTGATTTCCGAACCGCCGATCACATCGATGGCGACTTCAGCGTGTGCAGCCGGCACGTACAGCGCAGCAGCCACGGCCACCGTCAGGAGTTGGTGATGCAGTTTCATGGGAAGGAGCCTTGCAGGCAGGTGGGAAGATGCGCGCAGGCTAGAAGGTAAAGATTGCGTAAATGTGACAGTTCACGCGCGACACACATCCGCCGCAGGCCCCATCGCGTCAGGGGCTGCTGATGTAAACCGCTGCATGTGACGCTGCGGTTGCGCACGGATTGCAGTAGTTCCACGCCATGCGTGGATGTTTTTTGCCGTCGGGTCAGAGCCCTGTCTGCGAAAGGGATCCGACCCCGGATCCGACCCCGGGTGACGCTCGCCTACGCGGCGGTCTTTTCCTTGAACCGGCACAGGTCCGCAATCACGCAGCCCGGGCAATCCGGCTTGCGCGCCTTGCACACATAACGCCCGTGCAGGATCAGCCAGTGGTGCGCATCAAGCAGGAACTCGGCCGGAATCGCCTTCACCAGGCGGTCCTCCACTTCGCGCACGTTTTTTCCCGGTGCCAGCCCGGTGCGGTTGGCCACGCGGAAGATGTGCGTGTCCACGGCCATCACCGGTTCGCCGAAGGCCGTGTTGAGCACCACGTTGGCCGTCTTGCGGCCGACACCGGGCAGTGACTCCAGCGCCTCACGGTCGCGCGGCACGTCGCCGTTGTATTTCTGCAGCAGGATCGCGCAGGTGGCGATCACGTTCTTCGCCTTGGCATTGAACAGGCCGATGGTCGCGATGTACTTCTTCAGGCCCTCCTCACCCAGTGCGAGGATCTTCGCCGGCGTGTTGGCGACCGGGAACAGCCGTCGCGTCGCCTTGTTCACGCCCACGTCCGTGGCCTGCGCCGACAGTGCGACCGCCACCAGCAGCTCGAACGGCGAGCTGCATTCCAGTTCGGTCTTCGGGTGCGGGTTGAGTTCGCGCAGCCGGGTGAACATTTCCACCACATCGGCGCGCGGCATGACGCTGCCACGACGCGCAGGTGCGCGCGTGCTCTTCTTCGCTGCTGCCATTACTGTTCCTTGCCTGCGGCGCGGGCCTTGGCCCGGGCGAGGATCGCCGCCGCCGCGGCGGGAAGGGCGGGTTTCGCATCCGGTGCAGGTGGCGGCGTGCGGCGTGCGTCACGTTCGGCTTCGCGGCGTGCCAGGCGCACCGCGCGCGCGCGATAGCGTTCGCGCGCGGCCCAGGCATCACGCAGCTGGTGCTGGGCCTGCAGCAGACGCTGCGGAAGTTCCGGGTGGCCGGGTACCAGGCCAGCGTCAGCCTCGCCGACGACGTAGTCCATCAGGCCGGCCTGCAATGCGCCATCGAGATCGTCTGCCTGGACCCGGGTGAACAGCTGCACGGGGTTGGGTCGGGATGCCATGGGCTCAGCGATTCTGGAAGGCCGGCGGGCGGCGCTGCAGGAATGCGCTGGTACCTTCGCGCATGTCGTCGGTGGCGAACAGCAGGCCGAACTGCGCGCTTTCGTATTCCAGGCCGGCGTCCAGGCTGCATTCGCCGCCCACGTGCACGGCGTCCAGCAAGCCGCGCAGCGCCAGCGGCGCCGAACGGGCCAGCTGCCGGGCGATGTCGTGCACGCGGTTGTCCAGCTCGTCCGCCGGCACCACCTGGTTGACGATGCCCAGGACCAGGGCACGCGCCGCGTCGATCGGCGCGCCCAGCAGGCACAGCTCCAGCGTGGCCGCACGGCCGCACAGGCGCAGCAGGCGCTGGCTGCCGCCGAAGCCGGGAATGAGCCCCAGATTGATCTCCGGCTGGCCGACCTTGGCGCTGTCGGCGGCGATGCGCAGGTGGCAGGCCATGGCCAGTTCCAGGCCGCCGCCGAGGGCAAAACCGTTCACCCGCGCGATGACCGGCTTGGGCATGCGTTCGATCTGTCGCATCAGGGCCTGGCCCAGCAGAGAGAAGTCACGTCCCTGAACGGCGCTGAGGGTGTTCATTTCCGCGATGTCGGCACCGGCCACGAATGCCTTGGGGCCGGCCCCGGTCAGTACCACCACGCGCACGTCGGGGGCCGCCGCTGCGGCACTGAAGGCCTCGGCCAGGGCCTGCAGGGTCGCGGCGTTCAGGGCATTGAGCTTTTCCGGGCGCTGCACGGTGACGGTGCGGATGGCCCCGTCATCGGTCACGGCGACGGGGTGGTCGGCGGGGGCTGAGGCCACGGGAAGCTCCTGGAACGTTAAAAAAAAGTGAGATTGAACTCTTGAAACGCAGGCGGGTCAAAGCCTGCGTGGTCAGTAGCGGTTACACGTTGCGGCCGGTATCCTAACCCGTCGCCTCAGGGCGGCGCAGAACGTCCCTGAGTTACCACCCCTGGAGAACTGTTTGATGAAGTTGCGTTCTATCGCGGTCGCCGTCGCGGCCCTGGCCCTGACGGGCAATGCCTTCGCCCAGGACGTCTCGTCCGAAAAGGGCAAGCTGAGCTACTACTTCGGTTACGACTACGGCAACAACCTGGCTGAGCTGACCGGCCGTGGTGAGCAGCTGGACATCAACTCGGTGGTGAAGGGCCTGCAGGACGCCTACGCCAAGAAGCAGCCGGCCATTACCGCCGAGCAGCTGAAGCCGGCCGTTGAAGCGTTCCAGAAGCGTGAGCAGGGTCGTGCCCAGGCCGCCAAGGCCGAGTACGAAAAGGCTGCCGCTGAAAACAAGACCAAGAGCGACCAGTTCGTGGCGGCCAACAAGGCCAAGGCCGGCGTGCAGACCCTGCCGAGCGGCGTCCAGTACCGCGTGATCGAAGCCGGCAAGGGCGCCAAGCCGACCCAGGCCAACACCGTGCAGCTGGAAGTGGCTGGCCCGTACCCGTTCGGCCAGCGTCCGACCGAAGCCCGCCCGGCCCAGCAGATTCCGTCGATCAAGGTCAGCGAAGTCGAAATGAAGGCCATGCGCGAGACCCTGCTGCAGATGCCGGCTGGCTCGAAGTGGGAAATCACCCTGCCGCCGGATCAGGCCTATGGTGCCGACCCGCGCACCGGCTTCCCGCCGAACGTGGCGGTGCAGTTTGAAGTCAAGCTGGTCAGCGTCAAGTAAATCGAAGCAGTGAAAACAACGCGCCGGTGGTTTCCACCGGCGCGTTTCTGTTTGCGTGCCGTGCGCCCACGTGCGCCACCCAGGTAGAGCCGACCGTTGGTCGACTGCTCCTCCCGCTGTGCGCGCGAGTCGACTGACAGTCGACTCTACCGCCGACGCTACCGCCGCATCCCCTGTCGCAATCGTCCCCAACCGCAGCCATTCGCGCTACTGTTGCAGGGTGCAAACTATGGAAGAACCGGCGCGTGTTGTCGCAAGCCCCTGCATTGGAGTGTGCAAGCTGGATCACCACCGGCTGTGCGCCGGGTGCGGGCGGCATATCGATGAAATCGCAGGGTGGTCGTCCATGAGCGATCGCGAACGCAGCCGTATCCTGCACCGTGTACAGCCCCTGCGCGAACAGCTGCAGCAGTCGCTGCGCGGTTCACTGGCCGACCACGAACGCCTGCTGCGCGCGCTGCACCCACTGGCCGAGCCGCCGCAGGGGGATGGCTGGAACCGCAGCGAACTCATCGACCTGCTGCCGCCGGGCCCACCGGTGGAAGCCGCGGTGCTTGCCGGCATCGTGCCGCGTGCCGGAGGTGCCCAGGTCATCCTCACCCGCCGTACCGATACCCTGCGCACGCATGGCGGCCAGGTCGGTTTCCCGGGAGGACGCACCGAACCCGATGACCGTGATGCCTTGGCTGCGGCGCTGCGCGAGAGCCAGGAAGAGATCGCCCTGGCACCGGGGCAGGTCCAGCCACTGGGTTATCTCGATCCTTTCGTGACCATCACCGGCTATCGGGTGACCCCGGTGGTGGCCGTGGTTGATCCGGCATTCGTACCGGTGCCGCAGCCCAGTGAAGTGGCCGAAGTGTTCGAGGTGCCGCTGGACTACCTGATGGCGGCCGACAACCTGCGCCAGGTCGAAATCAACCATCGTGGCCGCGTGCGCCATGTCTTGGAATACGGCTGGCCCGGCCAGCGCATCTGGGGCGCGACCGCAGCTATCCTCTACAACCTGCGTCGCCGTCTGGAGCAAGTGCAATGAAGCTGATCGATCCGCCGTGGACCACGCTGGTCGATGTCGCCACGCTCGCCGCCGCTCTCGGCGAAGACGTGCGCGTGGTCGATGCCCGTGCCACCGCCAGCACTGCCGTGCGCGTGGTGGATGCGCGCGCCGCGCTCGCCGACCCGCAGGCCGGGGCAGGGCAGTACGCCGCAGGGCACATTCCCGGCGCGGCGCATGCCGATCTCAACCGCGACCTGTCCGATCTCGACCGCACCGGCCATGGCCGCCACCCACTTCCGGACAGCGATGCCTTCGCCGCGCGCGTGGGGCAATGGGGCATCGGTCCTGATACACAGGTGGTGGTCTACGACGGCAGCGATGGCAGCATGGCCGCCGCCCGCCTGTGGTGGCTGCTGCGCCTGCTCGGCCATTCGCGCGTGGCCGTGCTCGACGGCGGTATCGCAGCGTGGCTGGCGGCGGGCCAGCCGCTGGCCACGGGCCGCAGCGAGGTGCCCGCGCAACCACCGTATCCAGGCCGCTTCGATACCACGCAGGTGGCGTCGGCCGACGAAATCGCCGCGCGCCTCAAGCACGCTCCCGGGTGGCTGGTTGATGCCCGTGCGGGTGAACGCTTCCGCGGCGAGGTGGAGCCGTTGGATCCGGTGGCCGGCCATGTGCCCGGTGCGGTCAACCGCCCGTTCGCGCTGAACGTGCTCGACGGCCACCTGCGCGACCCTCAGGAACTGCGCGCCGAACTGCAGGGCGTGATCGGCAACCAGGATCCTGAGCGTGTCGTACTGATGTGCGGCTCAGGCGTGACCGCCTGCCACCTGCTGCTGGCAATGGAAAGCGCCGGCCTGCGCGGTGCCCGCATCTACGCCGATTCGTGGAGCGGCTGGGTCAGCGACAGCAGCCGGCCGGTGGCCACCGGCGCCTGAAGCCGCGAGGGGTCGGGTGCTCATCCACGCATGGCGTGGATCTACTGTCGACCAAGGTCGACACCTAGCGGTATATCCACGCATGGCGTGGATGAAATCCATCCGATATCGAATTCCAGATTGGGGTCAGAGCCGGTTGCGCAGCAACGGGATCCGACCCCTTGCTGCTCCAACAGCCGCGGAAAACTGTCGAAGGCGGGGTGGGTCCGGTTGCGGGCGCGTGAGCCGCATGGATGCGGCGACCGAGCTTACATGGACGTACTTGCAGCGTCCCCCGCAACCGGACCCACCCCGCCATCCCACGGCAAGCAGGCTTTTGACGTTGAAGTTGACGTTGACGTTGATCCGGCAGGTGCAGGGCGCAGCCCTGCAGACCCTCAGCCCAACCCCTGCAGCGGCACCTTCGCCAGCACCCGCGCCCACGGGAACAACGGCCCCGGATCACGCTTGCGCGCCACCGTCAGCGTCGCATCATCGCTGGCCGGTACCTGTTCCAGGTCCAGCTGGTCGTGCCCGGCAATCCGCTGCAGCGACGGGTAGCGCGCCACCAGCGCCAGCAGCAGCGCCTCCAGCGCCACCAGCTGCGCCTCGGTATACGGCTCATCCATCGCCTGGTGCCGGCTGTCGAACCACTGCGGGTAGCGCCCGGTATTGACCAGTTCGATGCCCACGCTGTCGGCGTTCATGCCGCGCACGTGATGGGCGATGCGCTCCGGCGCCACGTACTGCACCACGCTGCCGTCGCGGTCGATGTAGAAATGCCCGCTGTTGCCGGCACCGCTGTCGTACAGCACGCGTTCGCCGTATTCGCGGGCCATCGCCAGATCGGGCAGTTCGGTGCAGTGGATCACCACCATCCGCAGGCTGTCGGCATCACGCAGGGGCAGGCGGTCATGGTAGGGCAGGGGCTGCAGCTGCAGGCCGGGCAGGAGCGGGGTGGGCATGCTGGCGATGCTAGCATTGCAGGATGAACCTGCCTTCCCGATCGACGATGAACCGCTCCCTGGGAGCGCATGCATGAGCCGCGGCCACTGCATCCTGTCCCACGGCTTCGAGAGCGGCCCGGAGGCCACCAAGGTCACCGCGCTGGCTGAAGTCGCCGAGCGCCTGGGCTGGACCCACGAGCGCCCAGACTACACCGATCTGGACGCGATGAGCGAGGTCAGCCGCGTGGGCGACGTGCGTACCCGCCTGCAGCGTCTGGTCGAGCGTGCCACTGCGGCCGCCGCGCAGGGGCCGGTGGTGCTGGCCGGGTCCAGCCTGGGCGCCTACATTTCCGCCATCGCCTCGCTGCAGGTACCGGTGGCAGGCCTGTTCCTGATGGTCCCGCCCACCACCATGGGACCGATGCCGGCGCTGGACGCCGCCGCGGTGCCGATCACCGTGGTCCAGGCCTGGCACGACGACGTGGTGCCCGCCGCCGGGGTCATCGCCTGGGCGCAGGCGCGCTCGGCCCAGCTGCTGCTGGTCGACGACGGCCATCGCCTGGAACGCCACGTGGAAGCCTCCGCGCAGGCCTTCGAGCGCCTGCTGCGCCAGCTGTGAAGCCCGGGCGCACGGCGCGCCCGCCCGCTTTGACTACAATGGCAGCCCCGCCGCCCCCGGCGCGGGCCTGCCGGCCGTGTCCACGGCCCTCCTTTCCGACTGGCCCGGCCCCTGTGCCGTGCCCGACCACCTGCGAACCGATCCCGTGAAATTCTTCGTCTCCTGCGCCAAGGGCCTGGAATACCTGCTTGCCGATGAACTGTCGGCCTTGGGCCTTGGCAAGGCCACCGCCACCATTGCCGGCGTCAACGCCGATGGCGAACTGGAGCAGGCGCTGCGGATCGTGATGTGGTCGCGCCTGGCCAGCCGTGTGCTGTGGCCGATCGACGAGTTCGAGTGCCCGGACGAGCAGGCCCTGTACGACGGCGTGCGTGCGCTGCCCTGGCACGAGCACATCAAGCCGGAGATGACCCTGGCGGTGGATGCGCATGTGTCTGGCGACAAGATCACCCATGCGCGCTTCGCGGCGCAGCGGATCAAGGACGCCATCGTCGACCGCATGCGTGACGAAGGCCTGGAACGCCCCTCGGTCAACACCGACCTGCCGGACGTGCGCGTGAACCTGTCGCTGCGCAAGGGCCGTGCCTCGCTGTCGATCGATCTGGGCGGTGGACCACTGCATCGCCGTGGCTGGCGCGGTGCCGCCCACGAAGCGCCGCTGAAGGAAAACCTGGCCGCCGCGCTGCTGCTGCGCGCGCAGTGGCCGCGCCTGCACGCTGCCGGTGGTGGCCTGCTGGACCCGATGTGCGGCAGCGGTACGCTGCTGATCGAGGGCGCGCTGATGGCCGCCGACGTCGCCCCCGGCCTGATGCGCCATGGCAGCCTGCCGCCGAGCCGCTGGCTGGGCTTCGACAAGGTCGCCTGGAAGGCGATCCAGAGCGAAGCGCGTGACCGTGAGGCGGCTGGCCTGGCCGCACTGAAGCCGGTCATCCACGGCAGCGACATCGACCCGGTGGCCATCCAGGCTGCGCGCGAGAATGCCGAAGTCGCCGGCGTGGCCCACGCCATCCGCTTCACCCGCGCCGACGTGGCCGATCTGGCTGCGCCGGAGCAGGAGATCGGTGCCGTGGTCTGCAACCCGCCTTATGACGAGCGCCTGGCCGCCGATCCGGTCCTGTACCGCGCGCTGGGCAATGCCCTGCAGAAGGCCGTGCCGCAATGGCGCGCCAGCCTGCTGTGCGGCAACGACGAACTGGCCTTCGCCACCGGGCTGCGTGCCGGCAAGAAGTACCAGATGTTCAACGGCGCGCTGGAATGCGCGTTGATCGTCTGCGACCCGATCGCCGTCCCCGGCCGCGACCCGGCGCAGCCGCGCGAGCTGAGCGAAGGCGCGCAGATGGTGGCCAACCGCCTGCGCAAGAACCTGAAGAAGTTCAAGAGCTGGCGCGCGCGCGAGGACATCACCTGCTTCCGTGCCTACGATGCCGACCTGCCGGAATACGCCGCCGCCATTGACGTCTACGAAGAAGACGGTGGCCAGCGCCGTACCTTCCTGCACGTGCAGGAATACGCCGCACCGGCCGCGATTCCGGAAAACGACGTGCGTCGCCGCCGCAATGAACTGCTGGCGGCCGCGCGCGAAGTGTTCGGCGTGCCGCCGGAACAGGTGTCGATGAAGTCGCGCGAACGCGGCAAGGGCGGCAGCAAGTACGGCCGTTTCGAGCAGCGCGATGAGTTCATCGTGGTGCGCGAGAACAACGCGCTGCTGCAGGTGAACCTGTTCGATTACCTCGACACCGGCCTGTTCCTGGACCATCGCCCGCTGCGCCGGATGATGGCCGAGCAGGTGCGTGGCAAGCGCTTCCTCAACCTGTTCTGCTATACGGGCGTGGCCAGCGTGCAGGCGGCGGTGGCCGGTGCGGCCAGCACCACCAGTGTCGATCTGTCGGCTACCTACCTGCAGTGGTGCTACGACAACCTGGCCCTGAACGGTCAGGGCGGCAACCAGCACCTGCTGGTGCAGGCCGATGCGATGGCCTGGCTGGAAGGCGACCGCGGCCAGTACGACGTGATCTTCTGCGACCCGCCGACGTTCTCGAACTCGGCGCGCGCCGATGACTTCGACGTGCAGCGCGAACAGCTGAAGCTGCTGCGTGCGGCGGTTGCGCGGCTGGCACCGGGCGGCGTGCTGTACTTCTCCAACAACTTCCGCCGTTTCAAGCTGGAAGAGAACGCGATTGCCGAGTTCGCCCAGTGCCGCGAGATCACCCCCCGCACCATCGGCCCGGACTTCGAGCGCAACGCGCGCATCCACCGCGCGTGGGAACTCAAGCGCCTGGGTTGATCAGAGGTTCGGGGTCGGATCCCCTGCGCGCAGCGCAGGGGATCCGACCCCGGCTCGCCCCGGTAGATCCACGCCACGCGTGGATGGGCGGAACCGACCACGGGTCAGAGCCCTCGCGCTGCGCGCCAGGGATCCGACCCCGGCTCGCCCCGGTAGATCCACGCCACGCGTGGATGGGCGGAACCCATCACGGGTCAGAGCCCTCGCGCTGCGCGCCAGGGATCCGACCCCGGCTCGCCCCGGTAGATCCACGCCATGCGTGGATGGGCGGAACCGACCACGGGTCAGAGCCCTCGCGCTGCGCGCCAGGGAACCACGGGTCAGAGCCCTCGCGCTGCGCGCCAGGGATCCGACCCCGGCTCGCCCCGGTAGATCCACGCCATGCGTGGATGGGCGGAACCGACCACGGGTCAGAGCCCTCGCGCTGCGCGCCAGGGATCCGACCCCGGCTCGCCCCGGTAGATCCACGCCATGCGTGGATGGGCGGAACCCATCACGGGTCAGAGCCCTCGCGCTGCGCGCCAGGGATCCGACCCCGGCTCGCCCCGGTAGATCCACGCCATGCGTGGATGGGCGGAACCCATCACGGGTCAGAGCCTTCGCGCTGCGCGCCAGGGATCCGACCCCGTTCACCGGGTTACAGCAACGCCACCAGCAGGCCCAGCAGCGGAAGGGCGATGGCCAGCGGTGCGATCCACTGTGGCCGGTACGGGTACAACCCGAATGCCAACGGCACGCCGGCCAGGGTCAGTGCACCCAGCCACAGCACCGGGCCCATCGCCCAGCCGTGGTCGACCACGCACAGCGCGAACGCCGCGACCAGCAGCGCCCAGCCCAGCACGCGCCACTGGGTGCGCCGTGCCGGCGCGGCTGCGGCCTTGCCATGCAGGTCCTGCTGGTGCTTTTCCATCGCCAGCGACAGCGCGGTGAATGCGGAGAACGACAACGTGAGCGCCAGCAGCATCATGCGCCGGCCTCCGCTCCGGTCGCGGCAACCGATGCCTTGGCAGCAGCGGCGGCACGCTTCTTCTTCTCGGCCGCGCTCAGCGGTGGCGTCCAGCGCTGCATGCGCCAGCCGCACAGGGCCAGCATCGCGCCAAAGGCAAGCATCGCCAGATCAAAACCGGCCAGCACCCAGTCGCCGCTGCGCAGGGTCACGCCCAGATGCGCGTGGGTGGTCAAGGCATTCACCACCGGCACCAGTGCGAACAGGGCGGCACCCAGGTACAGCTGCCAGGCCCACATCATCCGCTTGGGCCAGATGAAGGCGGCCAGCAGGGCAGCGCCCCAGGCGTAGAAGAACACGTTCGCCTCGGCATTCGAGCGCTCGGCCATGTCCAGCGGCAGCAGGCGGTTGCCCCAGAAATACGCGGCAAAAGCGATGGGCAGGCCAGCCACGGCGCCGATGTTCAACGCATCCACCAGGCGCAGGCCGAAGCCGATGCGCCCACTCTTGGCATGCTTGGGGCGTTCCTTCACTGCCCACAGCACCACGCCGCTGGCCACCATCAGGCAGCCGGTCAGGCCGGACAGGAAGAACAACGCGCGCAGGCCCCAGTCCGCAAACCGTGCCAGGTGCAGGCCATACATCACGCCGCGGGTGGCGGTGGCGCCGCCGGAGGGCGGGCTTTCTTCCAGCAGGGTGCCCTTGACCATGTCGTAGCGCAGCGACGGGGTATCGATCGACAGCCGCTTGCCGTCGCGCTGGCGGATGTCGATGACCGCATTGCCCGCGCCCGGATTGGACACGGTGAAACCGGCCACCTCCACACCGTCCCAGTGCGCGCGCGCGCTGTCCAGCAGCTGCGCGATCGGCAGCGGCGCGGCGCGGCCCTCGGCCGGTGCGGTTACTTCAGGCATGCCACCGAATGCCTCGGCGAAGAACTTGTCCTCATCCTGCGGGTAGGCCACCTTCACCCCCCACGGCAGGTACATGATCATCAGCGTGACGATGCCGGTGTAGGTGATCATGGCGTGGTAAGGCAGGGCCATCACCGCGCTGACGTTGTGGAAATCCAGCCACGACCGCAGGCCCTTGTCCTTGCGGAAGGTGAAGAAGTCCTTGAAGATTTTTTTGTGGGTGATGACCCCGGTGATGATCGCTACCAGCATGAACATCGCGCAGAAGCCCACCAGGTAGCGCGCCCAGTACACCGGGATGTAGTGCAGGTCGAAGTGCAGGCGGTAGAAGAAGTCGCCGCCACGGGTCTCGCGGGCCTTCAGTTCGCCGCCCGTGTTCGGGTCCAGGGTGGCATCACCGAAGGCACCGCGGCGGCCCTTGGATGGATCAGCCTGGTCAGGCGGGACGCGCCAGAACGTACTCATCGCCGGGTTGCGTGGTTGTGGCAGCGTGACGTACCACATCTCCGCGTTGCCGGCCTTGTCCTGCAGGAAATCGATGGCGCGCTGCGCGGCCACATCGGTGCTGACCTTTGCGCTGGGCAGTTCCGGGCGCATCCAGCGGCTGATCTCTTCGCGGTAGTAGCTGGCGGTGCCGGCCATGAAGATCAGCAGCAGCAGCCAGCCGACCAGCAGGCCGGTCCAGGTGTGCAGCCAGGCCATTGACTGGCGGAATCCGTTCTTCATGCCCAGGCCCCCAGCAGGCGCGATGCCGCAGCCAGCAGCAGGGTGGGGGCGAGGATGCCCACCCACGCACGCAGTGCGCTGCGCGTAGCGAAGGCCCACAGTGCAGCGCAGGCGGCCACCACGATGGCCAGAAGCATGCCGGTCAGCACGGCCTGCCCACGCGCGGCAGGCAGGGCGACGGCGCAGAACACACTGGTCATCGAAGCCAGCGCGTAGCCACCGAAGATCGCGGCCAATGAACGGGACAGCACTCCCCAGCGGTCGCTGGCAAAGAAGGTGCTGAGGCGGGAGCTGGCAAGTTCGGGCGAGCGGTCCACGGCGGTCCTGCAGGTTCGTTGGAAGAAAAGCCGGCGCGCCGAAGCGCGCCGGGGTTGGCCATCCCTGGCCGGGCGCCGGTCGCAGAACCGGCGCCATCCATCAGGTCATCAGAGCTTCCAGCGCAGGGTCATGGTGACATTGCGCGGTTCGCCCCAGTACACGCCGTTGTAGAAACCGACGTTGTTGTAATACTTCTTGTCCAGCAGGTTGTTGATGTTCAGCTGGGCGCTGAAGTTCTCGTTGAAGCGGTAGCCACCGGCGAGGTTCAGCAGGTAGAACGCGTCCTGCTTGATGCGTGCGCTCTCGGTACGGCCGGTGGTCAGGTAGTCGGCGGCCGGCTTGGCGCTGGCGCGCCAGATGCCGCTCTGCCAGGTGGCGCCACCGCCCAGCCAGATGCGGCCATCGGCACCACCCGGGCGCCAGCTCGCATTGAGGCGGAACGTATCCTGCGGGGTGGTGGTGTTCTGCACCACACCGGCCTGGCTGCGGCTGACGGTGTGGGCAAAGCCGGCCGACAGGTTCCAGCTTTCGCCCAGGCTGCCCTGCGCTTCCACTTCCCAGCCGTGCACCTTGTTGCCCTTGCCGGTGGAGCGGTAGGCCTGGCTGCCATCGGGCAGGGAGTTCGGCGGCACCGCGTCGTCCACCTCGGCCACGTTGTCCTTTTCGCCCTCGAAGATCGCCGCCGAGGCATTCAGCAGGCCGTCGAAGAATTCCGCCTTCAGGCCGCCTTCGTACATCTTGCCGACCACCGGCTCCAGGTAGCTGCCGTTCCTGTCGCGATAGTTCTGCGGTGCGAAGATGTCGGTGTAGCTGGCATAGGCGCTGAGCACGCGGTTGAAGTCGTACACCACGCCGGCATAGGGCGTGGTCTGGTCCTTGGGCTTGTAGCCGGTGCGCGTCGTGCCGGTACGGTTGCCGAGTGTGTCATGGGTGTAACGCCAGGTCTTGGTTTCCCAGCTGCCATAGCGCACGCCGGCCACCAGCAGCAGCGGGTCGGCCAGGCGCAGGCGCGTGGCCACATAGGCGGCCTGCTGGCGCAGTTCATCCTGCGAACCGAGGTAGCCCGGACGGGTGACCGACAGCGGGCTGACATCGCCGGTCCAGTTGCGCCAGTCCGGCACGACCGCGTAGCTGGTCGGGTACGGGTCGATGGACGCGGCCGGATACTCACCCTTGCGCAGCGACTGGCCCGCGCCGAACACCACTTCCTGGGTATGGCCGAACAGCTCGAAGTTGCCCGTGGCGTTCACGTCCACGACATCCATCGTGCTGTTTTCAACGAAGTTGCCGATGTAGGCGACCACGCCGGTGCCATCCGCACGCGGGTAGCCTTGTGCGCCGTACCAGACCGCGCCATCGGTACTGCGCTTGGCGCGGCTGACGGCGGCCTTCACCGACCAGTGGCTGCCCAGCTGCTGTTCCAGGCGCGCAAACGTGGTCTTTTCAACGATCGGCCAGCTGCTCCACGACGCGGACAGATTGGTCGAGCGCGGCAGGTTGGCCGGGGTGCCATCCGGGCCCCAGTACGGCACCACGCCCCAGGTCACGCCCGTGGTGTGCGGCGACTGGTACTCGTAACCCACCTCGAACAGGGTGCTGTCGGTCAGATCGGCCTGGACGATGCCGTAGAACACGTCCTTGTCGAGCGCGTAGACATCGCGGAAGGAATCGCTCTGCTGCTTGGCGGCGACGACGCGCGCACGCACGCGGCCGTCCCAGGCCACCGGACCGCCCAGGTCGGCTTCCAGGCGCTGGTTGCCCCAGCGGCCGAGGGTCAGGTTGGCGCCCATCTGGAAGGTATCGGTCGGGCGCTTGCGCACCATGCTGATGGTGCCGGACGGATCGCCTGCACCGGTGGTCAGGCCGGTGGCACCTCGGATGACCTCGATGCGCTCGTAGATCACGTTGTCGGTGTTGGTCTTGATCGACCCACCAAACGTGTTGAGCATGCCGTCGATCTGGAAATTGGTGATGTTGTAGCCGCGCGAAACGTAGTTGATGCGCTCGCTGTCGGTGACCGACACGCTGACGCCGGTCACCTGGCCCATCACATCGGACAGGGAAAACAGCCCCATGTCATCCAGGCGCTGGCGGGTGATGACCGTGACCGACTGCGGTGTCTCACGCAGCGACAGGTCCAGCTTGGTCGCGCTGCGGGCGTTCTTGACCGTATAGCTGTTCTTGATCTCGCCCTCGGCGGTCACCTTGACCGTATCCAGCGTGCGCGCATCCGCCGCCGACGCTGCGTCGGCGTGGGCCAGGGGGGCGAACAGCAGGGCGGCCACGGCCAGGGCCAGGGGAGAACAGGCGGGTACGGTCAATCGGGACATGCGGTGCGATTCCATGCAGGTGAAAGAAGGTGCGATGGAATCCATGCGTGCGGGCGCCTGCGCGGTGTCGCGCAACCCGTGGCATCTTCCCATCGCCAGATGCCCACCGGTCGTCCGGGGGCACAAGGGGAGCCGGGGATGTACACGGGCGGAAGCGCAGTGGGGGCGCCAGGTGGCTGAGCGTACAACCGATCAGTAAATGATAGGCATTCGCATTTTGTTAATCAAGTGAGCGCCGGGCTGGGCGCTGGGGCGTCTTTCAGCGCGACGCGCAGGCGCGGGTGACGTCGTCGTTGAGTTGCCGTTGCGGCGTGCGCGTGCCGAACCACTCGGCCATCTCGCGCCGTGTGCGCGCCTTCTCGCAGGCCTCGGCATTGCTGGCGGCCTCGATCACCGTGCCCGTGCCCTGCAGCGCGCTGCGGCCAGCATTGGTCTGCAGTTGCCGGCGGGCATCGCGCAGCTGGCGGTCCACCCGTTCGGTTTCCTGCCAGCTCAGCTTGGGATCACGCACGATGGGCCGTGTCACGCCGGTGTCCTGCCCGCTGGGGCAGGGCAGGGTCTGGTAGACGGTGCGACCGCCGTCATTGCACTTGTAGACGCGCTGCGCGCACGCATCACCGGCCACCACCAGCAGTGGAAGCAACACCCACATCCTTCGCATGGATCCCCCCACGGGCCACCCTGGCCCGCATGGCGCGGAAGCATAAGGAGTGTGACCCCGGTCGCGCAATATCCCTGCCCCGGAGGGGGGGCACAGCCCGTGGAATGGGGTCGGATCCCGGGGCACAGTCACGGGCTCTGACCCCACTGCCCAGGCTTCAGAAGCGGAACAGCACCGTCGCCGCGTGCAGCAGCACCCCGATCAACCCGCCCACCAGCGTGCCGTTGAACCGGATGAACTGCAGGTCGCGCCCGACGCTCAGTTCAAGCTGCTCCACCAGGTGTCGTTCGTCCCACCCCTTCACCGTCTGTGCGATATGCGTGGTGACGCCCTCGCGCAGGCGCTCGGTCAGCCGTTGCGCGCCCTCCAGCAGGTGCTGGTTGAGCGCATCGCGCAGCGCAGGATCGGCCTGCAGGGTCGCGCCCAGCGATGCCAGGCTGCGCTGCAGGTGGCCCACCAGTGCCGAATCCTCGCGCTGCAGGTCCGCGCGCAGGCTGGCGTGGATGCGCGCCCACAGGCCCTGCACGTAGTCCTGCAGGGCAGGGTGGTCGATCATCTCCTGCTTCAGCTGCTCGATGCGCTGCGCCAGCGCCGGATCCTCGCGCAGGCGTTGCACGTAGTTGCCCAGCCAGAGCTCGTAGTCCTGCCGCAACGGGTGCTGCGGTTCGGCCAGCACCTGCTGCAGTTCCTCCAGCACCGCCCGCGCCAGGCGCTCGGCCAGGCTGTCGCCGATCTCGTCGATCGGTTTCACCCAGTTCACCGTGCTAGACAGCGTCGGCCATTCGCGCTGGATATAGCGCACGATCAGCTGCGAGGCGCGTTCCTTCACCTCCGGCTGTTCCAGCCAGCGGCCCAGCCGCTGCAGGCCTTCGTCCAGCACGCGCTGGTGGCGGCCATCGGCGGTCAGCAGGGCCAGCAGTTCCCCTGCGGTGGCGGCGGCATTCCACTGCCGCAGCTGCTGCACCACGAACGCATGCAACTGCCGCCGGACCGCGCCTTCGTCGAAGAAATCCAGCGCCTGCAGCGCCCAGCCGCGGGCCATGTCGGCCAGCATCCGCGAACGCGCCGGGTCGGCCAGCCAGCTGCCCAGGCGGCTGGCCGGATCGAACACCTGCAGCTTGGCCAGCAGCACACCGGGTTCCAGGAACTGGTCGCGCACGAAGAGGGCCAGGCTGTCGCCGATGCGTTCCTTGCTGCGCGGAATGATCGCCGTATGCGGAATGGGCAGGCCCATCGGCCGCCGGAACAGCGCGACCACCGCGAACCAGTCGGCCAGCGCGCCCACCGCGGCGGCTTCGCAGAACGCCGAAACCCAGGCCCAGGCGCCGCGCTCACCCTGCCAGTGGCTGACCGCGAACCCGGCCAGCATCAACAGCAGAAGGCCGAGGGCAAGGGCTTTCAGGCGCCGCAGCTGCGCGCGACGCGGATCGATGGCAGACGTCATCGCGTGAGTCTACCCGTTGCGGCATGAGCACCCGGTAATGCCGGGCGCTGGCCGGCATTCCATGGGCCGGCATTCCATGGGCGGTGAAGCCGTATCGGCGTTGCCGGCCAGCGGCCGGCACTACCGGTTACAGCGTTTCGAGCTGCCTGCGCAGTGCCGCAAGCTGTGCGCGCAGCGTGTCGTTCTCGCGGGTCAGGGCCACCACGCGGCGGCGCAGGGCCGGGGCGTCCTCGCCCAGCTGTTCCAGTGCGGACAGCACTTCAGCATCGCGGCTGGCCACCTCGTCCTCGCTGGGCTCCTCGAAATCCATCTCGGCCGGTTCAGGCTTCGGCGCGCGCGGTTTGCGCTTGGCTTCGCGCACGCGCTTGGCGGCCTGCTTCAGCTCGTCCTTGCCACCGGCGGCCGCAGCACGCTGTTCCTCTTCCGGCAGGTCGGCCACGGCCGCGGCCGCGCTGATGGAAATCACGCCGGCCTTCACCGCTTCCACCACCTCAGCGGCCGCCTGGGCGTGGATGCGCTCGATCATGCCCACCTGGCTGGTGCTCAGCTTGGCTTCGCGGGCCAGGTCGGCGCGGCTGACCTTCGGTGCCGGTTCCCACGGCGGGCTGTCTTCGCCCGCCTCGTCGGCCGGTGCGGCGGTGCCGTCGCTCTCGCGCTGCAGCTGCGCCTGCTCGACCTGCTTGCGCGCGGACAGGATGTCGCGCTTGCGCAGCGCCAGCACGCCGCGCTGGAAATCGGACACGCTGCGGCGGCCCAGGTGCTGCTCGATCATCCACAGGTGGACGTCTTCCATGCTCTGGAAGCGGGTGTTCTGCACGGTGTTGAACGGCAGGCCGTGCTTCTGGCAGATGCCGAAGCGGTTGTGGCCATCCACCAGCACATCGCCCCACAGCACCAGCGCGTCGCGGCAGCCTTCGGCCAGGATGCTGCGCTCCAGCGCGTCATGTTCGTCCGCGGTCAGCGGGTCGATGTAGGCCTTCAGTTCTTCTTTGACGACGATGTCCATGGGCACGGCAACAGTCAGGAGCGGAACCGACCATTGTACCCGCTCGCCGCTGCCGGCCCGGCGTCAGGCCGTGGCCCGGATCATCTCGCCGAGGATGCCGGTGATCTGGTCGATCTGTGCCTTGTCCACGATCAGCGGCGGCGACAGCGCAATGATGTCGCCCGTACAGCGCACCAGCAGGCGGCCATCGTGGAAGCAGCGCCGGTAGACCTCGTAGCCACGGGCGCCGGGTGCCTCCCTTCGCGGCGCCAGCTCGACCGCACCGACCAGGCCGAAATTGCGGATGTCCACCACGTTGGGCAGCCCCTGCAGGGCATGCAGGCGCTCCTGCCAGTACTCGCCCAGTTCGATGGCGCGCTCGGACAGGCGCTCTTCCGCGTGGATGTCCAGCGTGGCCAGGGCGGCCGCGCAGGCCAGCGGGTGGCCGGAATAGGTATAGCCATGGAACAGTTCGATGGCCTGCGCCGGGCCCTGCATGAAACCAGCGTGCACCGCATCGCTCACCAGCACACCGCCCAGCGGCACCGCGCCGTTGCTGACACCCTTGGCGAAGGTCAGCAGGTCCGGGGTAACGCCGAAGCGCTGCGCGGCAAAGGGCATGCCGACCCGGCCGAAACCGGTGATGACCTCGTCGAACACCAGCAGAATGCCGTGCTGGTCGCAGATCTCGCGCAGCCGCTGCAGGTAGCCGGGGGCGGGCAGGATCACCCCTGCCGAACCTGCCACCGGTTCGACGAACACCGCTGCGATCGTCGACGCATCGTGCAGGGCGATCAGCCGCTCCAGGTCGTCGGCCAGTTCAGCGCCATGGCGCGGCAGGCCCTTGCTGAACGCGTTGCGCTCCAGGTCGAGGGTGTGCCGCAGGTAGTCGACGCCGCCCAGCTGCAGGCCGAACTGCCTGCGGTTGTTGGGCAGCCCGCCCAGCGCCATGCCGCCGAAGCCGACCCCGTGGTACGCCTTCTCGCGGCTGATGAAGCGGGTGCGCTGGCCCTCGCCACGCAGGCGATGATGGGCCAGTACGATCTTCATGGCGGTATCCACCGCTTCCGAGCCGGAGCTGGTGAAGAACACGTGGTTCAGCCCGGCTGGCGCCAGTGCGGCCAAGCGCTGCGCGAGGGCGAATGCAGGCGGTGAGCCCATCTGGAACGCGGGCGCGTAATCCAGGGTGGCGGCCTGTTCGGCGATGGCCTGGACGATGCGCGGGCGTGCATGGCCGGCGTTGCAGCACCAAAGGCCCGCAGCGCCGTCGAGGATGCTGCGCCCGTCGATATCCTCGTAGTGCATGCCCTCGGCGCGCACCAGCATGCGCGGTGCGCCCTTGTACTGGCGGTTGGCGGTGAACGGCATCCAGTACGCGTCCAGTGAATCGGGACGCTGGGTGGCCAGCGCATGCGGGTCGATCGCGGGGTGCTTCATGCCGCCTCCATCGGTTCCGATGCAGCGACTGTAGCGCAGCCCTGTCAGCGCGGTGGTAGTGCCGGCCCGTGCCCGCCGGACAGGCAGCGGCGCCAATCACGTGGGGGTCGCGGCTGCACCGCTATAACCCGGGTGATTCCCCTTGGGAGCCGGACATGGCTGACGTCCCCGACCGCACCCACTGGCAGGCGCTTGCAGGCCAGCTGGCCATCCCTGCGCAGGCTTTCATCGATGGTCGCTACGTGAACGCAGCCAGTGGTGCCCGCTTCGACTGCATCAGCCCCATCGACGGCCGTGTGCTGGGCCAGGTGGCCGACTGCGATGCGCAGGACGTGGAGCGCGCGGTAGCCGGCGCCCGGCGCGCGTTCGACGCTGGCCACTGGTCCCAGGCCAGCCCGGCGCACCGCAAGCGGGTGCTGCAGGCCCTGGCCGCGCTGGTGGAAACGCATGCCGACGAACTGGCCCTGCTGGAAACCCTGGACATGGGCAAGCCGGTGCGCGACGCCCGCCGCATCGACCTGCCCGGCGCGGTGCGCTGCCTGCGATGGACCGCCGAGGCTGTGGACAAACTGTATGGCGGTATTGCACCGACCGGCCCGCACGAACTGGGCCTGGTCAGCCGCGAACCGGCCGGCGTGGTGGCAGCCATCGTGCCGTGGAATTTCCCCTTGCTGATGGCCTGCTGGAAGATCGCGCCGGCATTGGCGATGGGCAATTCGGTGGTGCTCAAACCGTCCGAGCGCTCGCCGCTGAGCGCATTGCGGTTGGCTGCACTGGCCGCCGAGGCCGGGTTGCCCGACGGTGTGCTGAACGTGCTGCCGGGCGAGGGGTTGCACGTGGGCGAGCCGCTGGCCCTGCACATGGAGGTGGATGTCGTGGCGTTCACTGGTTCCACTGCCACCGGCGCGAAGCTGCTGCAGTACGCCGGCCGTTCCAACCTGAAACGGGTGTGGCTGGAGTGCGGCGGCAAGAGTCCGCACCTGGTGTTTGCCGACGCGCCGGATCTGGATGCGGCAGCCAAGGGCGTGGCGCAGGGAATCTTCTTCAACCAGGGCGAGGTCTGCACCGCAGGTTCGCGGCTGCTGGTGGAGCGTTCGATCCGTGACGATTTCGTGCACCAGGTGGTGGCCTATGGCCGGCGCATGCAGCCGGGCCATCCGCTGGACCCGGGTGCACCGATGGGCGCGCTGGTCGATGCCGCCCACGTGGACAAAGTGCTTGCGGATATCGCGCGCGCTGAAGGCGAGGGGGCCCGGCTGCTGCTGGGTGGACAACGCGCCGAGGTGGAAGCGGGCGGCTGTTACGTGCAGCCCACGGTGTTCGACCAGGTGCGGCCAGAGCAGTCGCTGGCGCGCGAGGAAGTGTTCGGGCCGGTGCTGGCCGTGCTGGGATTCGACAGTGAAGCCGAAGCGGTGCGCCTGGCCAATGACAGCCGCTATGGCCTGGCCGCCGGGCTGTGGACGCGCGACCTGGGCCGCGCACATCGCGTGTCGCGGCAGCTGCGCGCGGGCAGTGTGTGGGTGAACGGCTGGGATGGCGGCGACATGACCGCACCGTTTGGAGGCTACAAGCAGTCGGGCAATGGGCGCGACAAATCGCTGCATGCGTTCGACAAGTACAGCGAGACAAAAGCGACCTGGATCCAGCTGTAGAGCCGAGCCATGCTCGGCTGCATTTCGCTTCTCGTAGAATCGAGCTTGCTCGACTGATTTTCGCTTCATGTAGAGTCGAGCTTGCTCGACCGCTCTTTGGCGTTTGAGAAAGGCAGTCGAGCAAGCTCGACTCTACAGGAGCGAAGTCGAGCATGGCTCGACGCTACCGGCAGCGTGCGCTGACCACCTGCACGGCGTCCCGCAGCGCCTGTCGATCCATTTCATCCACTGCTCCCTGGAAGTAGGCCATGTCCTGCTTCCCCAACTGGCATGGGTCGACGATGTATCCCGGCGGCCACAAACCCAGCAGTTGCGCCACGCCGTGCACGATCTGCTCGGGCGTCATCGTTCTGCGGATACGGAAATAGTTGCGCTGCGACGCGAATGCCGGATGCACCTCGCGGCGTCCGATCAGGCGTGGCGCCACACCCGTAGCAGTGATGCCGTCACCGCCTTCGATACTGTCGGCCGGCAGGCCCAGAATCAGGGGCGATGGCGGTGGCGCGCTGTCGCTCTCCACCGGCGGGGGCGCCGAGGCTGTACGCGCAGGTTGCCTCGACGGCCGCGCGGCGGCCCGCACCGCATCCGCAGGCGCCGGGGCCGTGCGCTCAGGTGGGGCCTGCGGCTCGGGTGGCAGCCAGCGCAGGCTGGTGCGAACCGCGTCCCCGTGCACCACGCCGAGGCGGCCGGTCTGCCACAGCCATGCACCCAGCAGGGTATGCAGCAGTACCACCACCACGCAGGCGACCGCGCGCGGCAACGGGGGGGAATCGGACCAGCGCAACGCAACCACAGGGGCCATCGGCGAAGCATCCATGCAGGGACCGGTGGCGCAGCCTAACCGTCATGCAGAAAAATTCCGTTGGCATCGGTGTCGTCTGAAACCATCGTCCCGTCCGGCTGCCCGCGCGTGGCAGAATCGGTCGGCCCACCTTCCACGCCTTGCCGATGTCGACGATCACCGCTGCCGCACCGCCCGTGAATTCCCCCAGCCGTGTCCTGCTGGCCAGCCTGATCGGTACCACCATCGAGTTCTTCGATTTCTACATCTATGCCACGGCGGCGGTGCTGGTGTTCCCGCACCTGTTCTTCCCGGAAAGCAGCGACCAGGCGGCCCTGCTTCAGTCGCTGGCGACCTTCGCCGTGGCCTTCATTGCGCGCCCGGTGGGCTCGGCGGTGTTCGGCCATTTCGGCGACCGCATCGGCCGCAAGGCCACGCTGGTGGCAGCGCTGCTGACCATGGGCCTGTCGACGGTGGCCATCGGCCTGCTGCCCACGCATGCACAGATCGGCCTGTGGGCACCGGCGCTGCTGGCCCTGTGCCGTTTCGGCCAGGGCCTGGGGCTGGGCGGGGAATGGGGCGGGGCGGTGCTGCTGGCCACCGAGAACGCGCCGCCGGGCAAGCGTGCCTGGTACGGCATGTTCCCGCAGCTGGGCGCCCCCTTGGGCTTCCTGCTGTCAGCCGGCATCTTCCTGCTGCTGGGCCGCTGCCTGGGCCAGCAGGATTTCCTGCAATGGGGCTGGCGCATTCCGTTCGTGGCCAGCGCGCTGCTGGTCGGCCTTGGCCTGTGGGTGCGGCTGAACATCCATGAGACACCCGATTTCCAGCAGGCGTTGGAACGCAAGGCGCCGGTGCGGCTGCCGATGTGGACGGTGCTGCGCGACCATTGGCTGCCCATGCTGCTGGGAACGTTGGGCGCATTCGCCACCTTCGTGCTGTTCTACCTGATGACGGTGTTCAGCCTGGGCCACGGCACCGCAGTGCTCGGCTACAGCCGCGAGCAGTTCCTGCTGATGCAGATGGGCGCGATGCTGTTCTTCGCTGCGGGCATTCCGCTGTCGGCACGCTACGGCGATCGCTGGGGCACGCGCCGCACGATGATCTTCGCCAGCCTGCTGATCCTCGCCTTCGGCGTGCTGTTCGCCCCGCTGTTCCAGGCACACAGCCCGTGGCTGGTGCTCACCTTCCTGTGCCTGGGCCTGTTCCTGATGGGGCTGACCTACGGCCCGTGCGGCACCTTCCTGGCCGAAATCTACCCGGTGGAAGTGCGTTATACCGGTGCCTCATTGTCGTTCAACCTGGCGGGCATCCTCGGTGCGGCACCGGCGCCGTACCTCGCCACCTGGCTGGCAGAGCGCTTCGGCCTGGTCGCGGTCGGCTACTACCTCTGCCTGACGGCAGTGGCCACGCTGTGCGCGCTGCTGGCGCTGCAGCGGCGCACACCGCTCAGCCAAAGAAGCGCTTGAGCGTGCGGCCCAGCCAGCCGCCGCTCTGGTGCTCGCGGGCGAACTGGTTCAGGTGGGCCTTGACCTGTTCGGCGTACGCCTGGTCATCGCTGCGGATGTGGTTGAACAGCCAGCGCGAGAGCATCGTGCGCAGTTCGTCGGTGATGTCCTCGCCGGCCTGGAAGCGCAGGCGGTACTCGGCCACGCGCTTGATGAAGATTTCATGCACGCGCTTGTGTGCCGCACAGAACGGATAGCCCGCTTCTTCCATCAGCTCTTCCTCGAACGCGAAGTGCGACATGGTGTAGTCCACCACTTCGTCGATCACCTCGGCCACGACGGCCGTCTGCAGCCCGGCCTGGGCCACGTGCAGGTGATTGAGCATGTCCACGATGCGTCGATGTTGCTGATCGATCACATCGATGCCGATGTTCAGATCATCCTGCCAGACCAACAGTGCCATCCTCGGCTCCCCTTCGTACCTATGTCGGGGCCGACTGTAGGATCGACGCGCTCAGGCGGCGTTGATCTGGATCAAAGCGCGGCGGCCACGGCCGCTTCGCGAGGGCGCAGCGGGCTGGCGACGGTGGTGCAGCTGACCCGGTTGCGGCCGGCGGCCTTGGCCAGGTACAGCTGGCGGTCGGCCTCGGAGATCAGGCGGTGCAGCGCATCGCGCTGAGGGCGCAGGCAGCACAGGCCGATGCTGACCGTCATGCGCAGCGTGGCCGTGCCGATGTCCACTTCGAGTGCTGCAATGCGCTGGCGCAGTTCCTCGAAGTAGACGATGGCGTCGTCCTGCTCCATTTCCGGCACCAGCAGGCAGAATTCCTCGCCACCGAAACGTGCGATCAGGTCCTGGCTGCGTGCGTGGTCGCCCACGGCACGTGCCACCGCACGCAGCGCATCGTCGCCGGCTTCGTGGCCATGGGTGTCGTTGATGTGCTTGAAGTGGTCGATGTCGATCATCGCCACCGCCACGCATTGGCCATGCAGCTGCAGCTGCGGCAACTGGCGCTGGCTCTGTTCCAGGAAGCAGCGGCGGTTGGGCAGCCCGGTGAGGAAGTCGCGGGTGGCCAGGTCCTGCAGGGTGCCGATCAGCTCCAGCTGGTCGACGTTCTGCGAGACACGGCAGAAGAACTCTTCGCGTGAGAAAGGCTTGCGCAGGAAGTCGTTGGCGCCGTTCTTCAGGAAGCGCGGAATCAGCGAGGCATCGGTGTTGCCGGAAATGCCGATCACCGCCACCTTGTCGCGCGAACGGAGGGTCCGCAGGCGGCGGGTGAACTCCACACCCTGCATGCCCGGCATTTCCTGGTCGACCACGGCCAGTCGGATGGCCGGGTGCGCCTCGATGGCGGCGAGGCCTTCGGCGCCGTCGGCGGCCTCGAACACTTCATGCCCGTACATGCGCAGCAGTGCGGCGGCATAGCCACGGGCCGACGGGGAATCATCCACCACCAGCGCGGCAATGCGGCGATTGCGCTCCAGGCGCTGTACCAGCCACACCAGGTAGTCGATGCTGCCGGGGGTATTCTTCAGTACGTAGTCGATGATCTGCTGCTGCAACACGCGCTTGCGCAGGTCTTCGTCGTAAACGCTGCTGACCACCACGGTGGGCAGGTCGCGTTTCAGGAAAAACTCGACGACCGCATCGCGGTCACCGTCGGCCAGCACCAGTCCGGTCAGGACCAGGAACCAGCCGCCCTCGTCGCTGAGCAGGCGCCCCGCCTCGGCAAGGGTGGAGGCCACCACCACGGGCAGTTCCAGGCGCTGTTCAATGGCCTCGCGCAGCATGCCGGTGAATGCACGTGAGTTTTCCACCAGCAGGATCCGCTGCGGAAGTGGGTCGGCCAGGTCGCCATCGACAACGACCTGCGGGAGGACGGGCATGGTGCGGAGGCTCACGTGAGGGAGGGGCGCTCGGGAGTGGTAGCGGCGGTTGCGGACGAAACTTTAGGGCGCGTCGGTGACCGGCAGCCGTACGCTCATGCCACCGCCCGCGCAGGTGTTGCCGTTTCGTGCAGGGCCAGGCGCAACCGGTGGTGCTGGCACTGCACGCTGCCGCCGTATGCCAGCACGCGGCCAGCGAGGCGTTCGCTGGCCTGCGCACAGGTCGCCGACGACAACGGGCGATCACGATCCAGCAGGGCGATGGTGAACACGATGCCGCGCAGGCCGTGCAGATGGCCGCAGCGGGCGTGGATGCAGATCTGTCCGGATTCCCGTTCCAGCAGCAGCGCCACCGCCTCGACCAGGCTGCGATAGCTGGCAAGTTGCAGTTCCACGCTCAGCAGGCAGGGATTGCCGGCCAGCCGCAGCGGACCGACCCGGCACGTCTCGCGCCAGGCATCGCGCACGCCGCTGGCCTGCAGCGCGGCATACAGCCCGACCTGTTCCAGCGCGGAGGGATAGACCTGGCTGGCCTGCGCGCGGAACTGCCGGGAATGCACCCAGGTGACGTGCTGCAGGCTGCTGGCGATCGCATGGTGGCCCCGGCTGTGCAGCCAGACGGCAAGTTCATCCAGTGAACTGTCCATGTCTTCCCCCAGTTGCCTGAGGTCGCTGGCACGTTCGCGAAGCTCGCGCTCGCGGCTCTCGTGTGAGCTGCGGGCCAGGCGCAGGGCGATTCTTTCCCGCAGCAGGCGCGCGCGTGCATGCTGCTGGTGGTAGCTGATGCTGGATCCGAGCGCGAGCAGGGCCACGCTCATCATCATCATGTTCTGCTGGGTGAGGAAGGTACCCGGATCAAACGAGGCCGGCAGGCCCGTGCTGGGGGTTGCCGCGTGAAGCGGCAGGTTCAGGAAGGGAAGGGCGATGGCCGCCCCTCGCCAGCCGTACTTGAAGGTCAGTGCGATGGCCGGCAGCGCGGCCAGCAGCATCAGTCCGGCGCGGGCGCCGTGGGAGGCAGGGGAGGTCAACTGCATGCACAGGCCCAAGGCCAGCATTGCAGCAACACCTGCTGGGAAGACCGGTCCGGGACGGCGACGGCGACGGCTCTGGCCCGGCAGGTACTGCTGGTGCAGCAGCAGGGCCAGGGGAGCCAGTGTGATGATCGCAGCGAAATGGCCGAAGGCAAACCGCTGGGCGGCTTCCAGCGTTGCGCCAGGTGCCGGATCCAGGCGCAACAGGCAGGAAACGCCCACGCTCACCGCCGTGACCGCTACCGCCGCTGAAGCAGACAACGAGAGCAGCCACGGCCCGACCGTTGTTTCAGTGACGGACCTGCGGCGATGCAGGTAAACCACCAGCATCGCCACCGGCATCGGCAGCGCTGATGCCAGCACGACCCATTGCAGGCCGTACTGGTCGAGCAGGGGAATGCGCAGGTGCGCGAAGTACGCATACTCGCCCAGCAGCAGATACGGCCACAGCCGGGCCGGCGTCACCAGCAGGGCCGACACACGCAGTGCGGCGGGCAGGAAGAACTGATCCAGCGACAGGTGGCGGGCGGCGGTATCCGCCAGCGCATACACCACGGCCAGTACCAGCCCGGCCGGGAAACCGGCGCTGCCACTGAACACTCCGTCCCGAAGGCTGTTCCATCCCGACTTCCCTGGCAAACGAACAGCGCTCACGGTCCCTCGCGACAGCAGGTGGCTTCTGTTGAACGTAATGGCGTGGCGGCGTACGCGCAACAGCAGGACGTGTGAGCGCGGGATGCTGTCGCGTCCGCCTGGCCGGCGGGTGAAGGCCTCTGAATGGCGATGCATGGACCGCGCCGCTATGCTGGCCGCGCCTCGTGGTTTGCGCAGCGACCTGGCCCAGGGCCGATCCTGCGGGGGGCATTCCACCATCCGATCCACGTCAGGCCCGTGTTGCCTGGAAGCTGTCCAACCCTATCCAAGGAGATGCCTGTGAAATTCAGCCGATTCCCGACTCTTGCGTTTGGTGCCTTGCTGCTGGCTGCACCGGTGGCGGCGTTCGCGTGCTGCCCCAGTGGCGGGCAGGGTGTGGCGGCCGCGCGGACGGGGCTGGGAGAAAGCCAGCCTGCCACCCTGGATCTCAGCGCCGACCCGGCCGTGCAGGTCTATACCTTCGAGCGCGAGGGCGTGTCGTACTACCAGGTCAACGATCTGGCCGGTGAGGTCAAGCTGATCATCGCCCGCATTGACGGCACCTTCTGGACCCTGCCGGCCGGCAAGCGTGAAGCACGCGTGTCGTTGCCTTCCAAGGTGTTGGCGCTGCCGAAGAATGCACGTCGCAGCATCGTCTACCGCGGGGAAGGGTTCTCGCTGGTGGAGTACGCCGCGGGAAGCGATGTTGTCTGGGCGGTGGAAGCCGCTGCCAGCGGCCAGTAACCGCCGTCAAGGCGCGGTTGCGGGTTGATTGCCCCGCAGTGGCGATATGGCCGCTGCGGGGCTTTGAACGCGCAACCGGCTAGCGGCCCGCAGGGACCTCGCAGGTCCTGCCGGCATCGTCCGGCACGGGGTTGCTGGCACTGGCTGTGGGCACGTCCCGCATCACGACCGTGATGCGGTTGCCGCGGCAACGCACGTGACCGGCGTACGCGTGCGCGCGCGCCGACAGGCGTTCGATCGCCCTTTCCACGGTGCGTGGGGACAGCTGCCGGTGCCGGTCCAGCAGGGCGACAGTGAACACGATGCCGTGGACCTCCCGGTAGTGGCCGCAGCGGGCGCTGATCTGGATCTGACCCCGTTCCCCCTTCAACAGCAGGGATACGGCTTCGGCAGTCACCCGATAGGCGGCCAGCTGCAGGCCCATGCTGAGCTGGCATGGGTCGCCTCCCAACAGGGGCCGGGCCATGCGATGGGTGGCATCCCACGCTTCGCGCAGACCACCGGCCTGCAGGGCGACGTACAGGCCGGCATGTTCCAGTTCAGTGGGGTACACCATGCTGGTCAGTTCGCGGAACTGCCGGGAGCGCTGGGTGAAGGTATGAAGCAGATCACCGGCCGGGGCTTCATGGCCATGCGCCTTCAGTTGCTGCACGGTCTGGTCCAGCATCTGCTCGATGTCGTCGGCGAGGCGACGAAGGCCCAACGCCCGCTCGCGCAGGTCCTGTTCGTTGGCCAGGTGGGCCGAGCGCGAAAGCGAGCTTGCCCGTGAGGCGGCCAGCGCAGGCTGGGCATGCTGGTGGTAGTGGTGGGTGATGCGTGGCCCGAGCGCGATGAGCGCAGTGCTGGTGATGGCGATGATCTGCTGGGTGAAGAACGTGGTCTGGTCGAATGAACCGGGGAGTCCGGTCGTCGGCATGGTCTGGCTGAGGATGATGTTCATCACCGGCACACCCACTGCCGCCCCGCGCCACCCGTGCATGCAGGTGAGGGCAATGACCGGCAGCACCAGCAGCAACTGCAGCGTCGCGCGTGCCGAGTGGTCGTGCCTGCCGATCAGGAGCAGCAATGTCCCGAGCACCGCCAGCGCAGACAGTGCGCCGACGGTCGGTCGCAGGCGCCACGTGCTCCAGTCGTAGGCGCTGCGACGGCGAATCCACAGCAGCGCCAGCGGGGCAACGGTGAGGATGGCGATGTAATCGCTGAGCACGTACAGCATGGCATTGCTGTAGAACGGGATGCTCGGCGGTACGGGCCAGAGTGCATGGTTCAGGCCGACCTTGAGCGCGGTGGCGACCAGCGCTGCCGAGGCGGCCACGGACAGCAGCCAGGCTTCGGTGGTGGAGGTCATGAGCTTCTGGTGCACATGCACGACCAGGGCCATCGCCGGCATCAGGCAGGCAGAAGCGATCAACACCCAGGCGATTCCGTACTCATCGATGAGCGGGTAGCGCATCTGTGCGAAGTACGCGTACTCGCCGAGGACGAGATACGGCCACATCCGCTTCGGCACGAGCAGCAGGGCCGCAATGCGGATGCCGGAAGGCAGGAAGAACTGGTCGACCGACAGCCGCCAGGCCGACCAGCAGGCAAGCGCGTACAGCGCGGCCAGCGCAAGCCCGGCAGGCCGGATGCGGAAACTCAGCTCGACGCCATTCTTCAACCAGTTCAAACCCAAGCCTCCCCTGCTCGAAACGCTATCGTGCGTCCTGTCGATACATGCGGCACTCCCTGCGCCCGACAGTATCGGGTGTGCCGGAACGACGCAATCCTGCAGTTCAACCGCGGTACGCCGCATCGTTCCGGCTTCGGATGCCTGCCTGCATGAGGCTCGAGACACTAGATGTGATTGCCGTCTCATTTCTATGGCCGGGTGAAGCCCCCGGCCTGCCACTGCCCGCGCCAGGCTAGTCGCTCGCCTCCAGCAGCAGCATCCGGATCCGGTTGCGGCGGCAGCGCAGGACGCCGTTGTAGGCCATGACCCGGCCACCCAGCTGGTCGTTGGCCAGCTCGATGGTCTGCCGTGCCAAGCCCTGGCCCGGTGCCAGCAGCGCGGCCACCAGCACGATGCCGCGCTGGCGGGTGCCGCGGCCGCTGCGGGCGCGCACCACCAGCTGCCCGTCCTCGCTGGCCAGCAGGATCGAGACCGCCTCGACGATGGACCGGTAGGCGGCCAGCTGCAGGCCCGGGCTGAGCTGGCAGGGGTCGCCCCTCAACCGGAGCGGGTTGACCCGATGCGTATCGCCCCATGCCTGGCGGACGCCGCCCGCCTGCAGTGCCACGTACAGCCCAAGGCGCTCCAGCGCGGCCGGATAGATCATGCTGGCCTGGGCGCGGAACAGCCGGGAATGCACTTCGGTGGTGTGGCGCAGGCTGTCAGCCACGCCATGGTGGCCCTGCGCATGCAGCCAACCGACCATTTCGTTCAGGGAAAGATCCATGCCGTCGCCAAGACGCTGCAGGTGGGCGGCGCGCTCACGCAGGTCCATCTCGCTGGCCAGGTGCGAACGCCGGGCCAGTTTCAAGCGGTTGCGCCCATCCTCCTCGTGCAATCGGTGCTGGTGCTGGAAATGGGTGATGCGCGCGCCCAGCAGCAACAGCGCGATGCTGGCAATGGCGATGGCCTGCTGGGTGGCGAACGTCGTCGCATCGAAGGACTCGGGCTGGTCGCCGGGTGTGCTCAGGCCGACGATCAGGTTCAGCGCCGCCACGCCGATGGCGGCGCCGCGCCAGCCCAGCAGGCAGGTGAGGGCGATGGCCGGAATGGGCAGGATCAGCAGCAGTTGCAGCGAGCCGGCGGCGGCGACCGATGCAGGCACCGGTGTAGCCTGCAGGCCGATCAGCAGCATGGCCAGCAGTGCCGCTGCGGTCATCGCCAGGGAGGTCCGCGTCCACGCTTCTTCGTTGCGGCGGATCCACAGCAGCGCCAGCGGCGCCAGGATCAATATGCCGACGAAGTCGCCCAGCGTGTAGCGCAGCAGGCGGGTCAGGAACATGGAGCCACCCGGCGGCGACAGCAGCAGCCAGGAGATGCCCAGGTTCAGCAGGCTGACGACCGCGGCCGCACACACGGCAATGGAAATGACACCGGCCAGGGTGGTGCGGGCCAGCAGCCGGCGGTGCAAGCGCACGATCAGCATCACCGCCGGCATGAGCAGCGCCGAGGCGGTGATGACCCAGGCCAGCCCGTAGCGGTCGATCAGCGGAAGGCGCAGGTGGGCGAAGTACGCGTACTCACCGAGCAGCAGGTAGGGCCACAAGCGCGGCGGGCACAGCAGCAGGGCGGCCACGCGCGCACCGGCAGGCAGGTAGAACTGGTCCAGCGAGAGCATGCGCAGGGCCCAGCACGCAACGGCATAGACCAGTGCCACGGCCAGCCCCTCGGGGCTGATCCGAACCCTCACCAGCAGTCCATCCTTCCACCACTGCATCCCGCATGCTCCCGCTGCTCCTGCATCGATTATGCAGAAAAAGCCCCAGGGTCGATCATGGTGTCGGAAGGCACGCTGTGCGAAGGATCGGCTGCGCCGCTACCACAGTGCATCACGCAGCTTGTACCAGGACATCGCCGCCACCAGCAGCGGCATGCGCAGGACCGGGCCGCCGGGGAAGGGCGCATGCTGCAGGCGCTGGAACACATCCAGCCGCGTGCTCTGGCCATCAATGGCGGCGGCGATCACCTCGCCGGCCAGGCCGGCAGCGGCCACGCCGTGCCCGGAAAAACCCTGTGCGAAGTACAGATTTCCATCCAGCCGGCCCCAATGCGGCGCACGGTTGCGGGTGATGTCCACATAGCCGCCCCAGACCTGTTCCACCGCCACGTCGGCCAGCTGCGGAAACACCTGGTGCATGCGCCGCTGCATCACCCCGCGCAGCCCCGGCGGCGGCAGTGCCGAATAGCTGGCACGCCCACCGAACAGCAGGCGGTGGTCATGGCTGAGGCGGAAGTAATCCAGCGCCCAGGCGGTGTCCGAGACCGCCATGTCGTTGCGGATGAGCTGCCGGGCCCGCGCGGCTCCCAGCGGAGCGCTGGCGCCGACATAGGTGCCGACCGGCATGATGCGGCGCTCCAGTTCCGGCAGCAGGTTGCGCAGCCACGCATTGCCGGCCACCACAAGGTGATCCGCACGCACGCTGCCCTGCGCGGTCTGCAGGGTGGCTGGCGCACCGCGCTGAACGCGCGTGACCGCAGAATGCTCGTGGATGATCACGCCTGCCGCACGGGCGGCATCGGCCAGGCCGCGCGCATAGGCCAGCGGATGCAGGTGCGCGCTGAGCGGGTCGAACATTGCAGCGCGGTAGCGCGGGCTGTCCAGCTGTGCGCGCAGCGCATCGCGATCCCACCACTGCATGGGATAATCGTAGTGGTGCTGCAGGTGCTCGCAGTTGGCATGCAGATCGCGCTCGTGGCGCGCGCGGATCGCCACGCTGGCATGGCCGTCCACCCAGTGGCAGTCGATACCGTGCCGCGCGATGCGCTGGCGCATCGACTGCACCGCCTCGCGCGACCAGTCGAACAGATGGCGGGCGTCGTCGCGGCCGAGCTGCCGTTCCAGCTCATCCACCTCGCAGCCGTAGCCCACCAGCGCCTGGCCGCCATTGCGACCGGAGGCCCCCCAGCCGATGCGCTGCGCTTCCAGCAGCACCACGCGATAGCCGCGCTGGGCCAGCTCGAGTGCAGCGGTCAGGCCGGTATAGCCCGCGCCGAGCACGGCCACGTCGGCCTGCACATCGCCCTGCAACGGCGGCAGCGCGGCCGGTTCGGGCAGGCTGCTGGCATACCAGCTGGGCGGAAACTCCGCACTCACTGCCGGCCTCGCAGGCGGGGGAGGGAAGGGCGCGGCGCGGGAGGGCGATCACTGTTCACCGGCCTAGTCTGGCTGATGCACGCGCGCCTGGGTGTGACGGCGCCGACTTGCCGCCTGCGCGCACGGGCAGGTAACGTGTCGCCACGCCAAGGAGTTTCCCGATGCGCCGCCTGCCCTGGGTGGGCCTGCCCACCGACAGCACCGTGCTGGGCCATCACCGGTTCGCGGTGGCTGGCGAAAAGTACGTGCGCGCGTTGGTCGATGCCGCAGGGGTCACCCCGCTGGTGCTGCCCAGCCTGCAGCCGGCGTTGCCGGCGGACGACTGGCTGCAGGGCCTGGACGGCCTGCTGTTGACCGGTGCGGTCAGCAATATCGAACCGCAGCACTATGAAGGGGGCCGCAGCTGGCCGGGCAACCTGCATGACCCCGCGCGTGATGCGAATGCCTTTGCCCTGCTGCACGCCGCGTTGGCGCTGGACCTGCCGGTGCTGGCGATCTGCCGCGGTTTCCAGGAATTGAACGTGGCCCTGGGCGGCAGCCTGCATCCGCAGGTGCATGCGGTTCCGGGCATGAGCGACCATCGCGAGGACCCGCAGGCGCCGGTCGAGGAGCAGTATGGCCCCGCGCATGCGGTCACCCTGGCCGGCAATGGCTGGCTCGCGCAGTGGCACGGCAGCGACCAGGCCTGGGTCAATTCCGTGCATGGGCAGGGCATCGCCCGCCTGGCCGATGGCCTGCAGGTGGAGGCGTGGGCCGATGATGGCCTGGTCGAAGCGGCGCGCAGCAGCGGGCATTCCTTCGTGCTCGGCGTACAGTGGCATCCGGAGTGGCGTGTCATGCAGGCGCCGTTCTATCACGCTATTTTCCGTGCTTTCGGCCAAGCTTGCCGGCAGTACCAACAGAACCGACTGGATTCCCGATGAGTTCCCGACCTCGCCCGCGCAAGACGGCCACGCCCCCCGCACCGCAGGAAAGCAGTCTGCTGCGCTGGTTGAAGGAGCGGCGCATCACCGAGGTCGAGTGCCTGGTGCCTGACATCACCGGCAATGCGCGCGGCAAGATCATTCCTGCCGACAAGTTCTCGCATGACTATGGCACGCGCCTGCCGGAAGGCATCTTCGCTACCACCGTCACCGGTGAGTTTCCCGACGATTACTACGATCTGACCTCGCCGTCGGACTCGGACATGATGCTGCGGCCCGATCCGGACACGGTGCGCATGGTGCCGTGGGCGGCCGATGCCACCGCGCAGATCATCCATGACTGTTACACCAAGAACGGCGAGCCGCACGAGCTGGCGCCGCGCAATGTGCTGCGCCGGGTACTGGCGGCCTACGCGGAACTGGGCCTGCGCCCGGTGGTGGCGCCGGAGCTGGAATTCTTCCTGGTGCAGAAGAACACCGATCCTGACTTCCCGCTGCTTCCCCCCGCCGGCCGTTCCGGGCGCCCGGAAACGGCGCGGCAGTCGTACTCGATCGATGCGGTCAACGAATTCGACCCCATCCTCGACCTGATGTACGACTACGCCGATGCGATGAAACTGGACGTGGACACGCTGATCCACGAATCCGGCGCGGCGCAGCTGGAAGTGAACTTCACCCATGCCGATGCGATGGACCTGGCCGACCAGGTGTTCCTGTTCAAGCGCACCATGCGCGAGGCAGCGATGCGCCACGGCGTGTACGCCACCTTCCTGGCCAAGCCGATGGAGAACGAGCCGGGCAGCGCCATGCACATCCACCAGAGCCTGGTGCGGGTGAGCGACGGCAGCAATGTGTTCGCCGGCGACACCCATGCCGAGGGGGAGTTCAGCCCGGTGTTCGGCCACTATCTGGGCGGCCTGCAGAAGTACGTGCCGCAGGCGATGGCCTTCTTCGCCCCGAACGTCAATTCCTACCGGCGCCTGGTGTTCGGCGAGGTCTCGCCGAGCAACGTGCATTGGGGCTACGACAACCGCACCTGCGGCCTGCGGGTACCGCTGGACACCCCGGAGAACATGCGGGTGGAAAGCCGCTTTGCCGGCTCCGATGCCAATCCGTACCTGGCCATGGCCGCGACCCTGGCGTGCGGCCTGCTGGGTATCCGCGAACGGCTGGCCCCGGATGCGCCGGTGACTGGCAGCGCCAAGGAGCTGGGCTACAACCTGCCGCGCTCGCTGGGTGAGGCGCTGGATGGCCTGGAACAGTGCGCCGAACTGCAGGCCCTGCTGGGCGAACGCTTCTGCCGGGCCTACATCTCGGTGAAGCGCAAGGAATACGAGACCTTCTTCCGCGTCATCAGCTCCTGGGAGCGCGAGTTCCTGCTGTTGAACGTGTGAAGGCCCGGAATTGATGAATGAGCCGCCGGGGGGTAGGCTGGCACCCGTCGCCGGCCGCGCCGGCCTCCCCCCAATTCCGCATTCTGGAGCACCCGATGAAGCTGCGTATCCTCACGCTCGGCCTGGCCTCCGCCTTGCTCGCCGCCTGCGGCGGTGGCAACGGCGGCGCACAGGACAGCCAGGTCCTGAACGTCTACAACTACAGCGATTACATCGCCGAAGACACCATCCCGACCTTCGAGAAGGAGAGCGGGATCAAGGTGACCTACGATGTGTTCGACAGCGATGAGATGGTCGAGACCAAGCTGCTGGCCGGCAACAGCGGCTACGACGTGGTGGTGCCGACGCTGAACTTCTTCGGCCGCCAGATCCAGGCCGGCGTGTTCCTGCCGCTGGACAAGAGCAAGATCCCGAACCTGGCCAACCTGGACCCGTCGGTGATGAAGCGCATCGCCACCCAGGACCCGGACAACAAGTACGGCGTGCCGTACATGATCGGCACCACCGGCATCGGCTACAACGTGGACATGCTGAAGGAGCGTTTCGGCGGCAGCGCCGACATCGCCAACAGCTGGGACCTGGTGTTCAAGCCGGAAAACATCGCCAAGATGAAGGACTGCGGCGTGACCATCCTGGACACGCCGGCAGACATGATCCCGATCGCCCTGCATTACCTCGGCCTGGACCCGCACAGTGGCGACCCGGCCGAGCTGCAGAAGGCGGCCGATCTGCTGAAGTCGATCCGTCCGTACGTGCAGAACTTCCATTCCTCGCAGTACGTCGGCTCGCTGGCCAACGGTGGCACCTGCCTGGTGGTCGGCTGGTCGGGTGACATCATCCAGGCCCGCGACCGTGCCGAGGAAGCCAGCAACGGCGTGCACGTGGCGTACTCGATTCCGAAGGAAGGCGCACCGCAGTGGTTCGACATGCTGGCCATTCCGAAGGATGCCAAGCACCCGGAAGCAGCCTACGCGTTCATCAACTACCTGCTGGAACCGAAGGTCGCCGCGGCCAATACCAATTTCATCCATTACGCCAACCCGGTGACCGCGGCCACGCCGCTGGTGGATGAAGCCATCCGCACCGACCCGACCATCTACCCGCCGGCCGACGTGGCCGAAAAGATGTTCACCTACTCGATCAACACCCCGGAAACCGACAAGCTGTACACCCGCCTGTGGACCGAGGTGAAGACCGGCCGGTAAGCCAGCCAATCATGGTAGGGCCGGCCGCTGGCCGGCAACCAGGTAGTGCCGGCCAGCGGCCGGCAACCCGACTCAGGCAGCGCTGCGGCACCGCTCAAGGTGCCGCAGGATGCCCGGCAACAGGTCGCGCGCATCGCGGCCCCCGTTGCACAGGAACGACGAACTCATCCGCTGCAGATTGTGCATGCCGATGAAGAACAGCCCCGGCTCGGGTGACACCCCGAACTCGCCCCGCGGATAGCCATGCGCATCAAGCGCGCCGTCCACGGCCAGCCATGGCCATTCGGCGACGAAGCCGGTGGCCAGCACCACCGACCGGATGCCCGCACGCTGCAGGTCCAGGGAGGAGGGCGAGGATGGCAGCTCCCAGTCCAGGTAGACCTCCTCGGGAATGTAGCGGGCGTCATCCGTGCGCGGTTCCGGTCGCGTGGCGTAGTACGCACTGGCCAGTCCATCCAGATAGGCGAACTCGGCCCGCGTGGCCTCGATCGCCCGGCGCAGCTGCGGCTGTACGTCGGCAAAGCGGCACGCATGACCGCTCAGCTCCTGCAGGCGCCCGAGCAGGGTGATGCCGTCGCGGTGCAGGCTCATCAGGCTGATCGAACTGCCGCGGCCAGCGCTCCCCTTGCCGGAAATCAACGGGAATTCCGCCGTCCTGGCCTTTCGCAGCGCATCGGGTTCGCCAGCCAGCACGCCAGCCGATTCGCTCACGTGCTGATGGATGCGCCCGGCCATGTCCCACCAGATCATGGAATCCTTGCCACGCAGGCGGCGCGTATGTGATGGCCGGTCGGCCAGTGACCAGTAGACCTGGCGTCCATTGGCATGCAGGTCCTGGGCGATCTGCGCGCCCGATTGTCCACCGCCGATCACCAGTACCGCACCGTCGGCCAGCTGCCCGGCATTGCGGTACTGGCCCGAATGCAGCACGGCGAGGGCTGCGCTGGGTGCGAAGGGAACGCGCGGCATGCGTGCCCGGCGATACTCCCCGGTGGCCACCACCACGGACCGCGCGTGGAGGCGGCCCTGGTCGGTGGTGATCGCATAGCCATCCGCGGCGCGGGCGACCCGCAGGACCGTGCAGCCTTCCTGCACCGGCAACGCGCGCGCCTGCGCGTAGCCGGCAAGCAGGTCGATGACCTCGGGTGCGGTCATGAAGCCCTCCGGGTCGTCACCGTCATAGGCGTAGCCATGCAGCGCCATCGTCATGTTGGCGGTGTTGACCTGGAAGGCGTCCCAGCGTCGTTGCCAACTGGCGCCCACGTACGCCGATTCAAACACAAGGTGATCGACGCCAGCCTCCTGCAGGACGGCGCTCAAGGACAGTCCAGCGTGGCCGGCGCCGATGATGACGACATCCAGAGGGCGCGAGGGTGACGCAGCAGTGTGGGCAGCAGATGCAGGCATGGCGATGGCAGATCCTTGGGCAGGTCGCCCCGATTCCGCCCGGCCTGCGGGGCAGCGGTCAACGATTACGGTTCCGAAAACAGTTGCAGATGTGCAGACGGCTTCAGTGGCAAGGGTTGCATGGCCAGGACGGCACGCAGCGCGCCTTGCCGGACCGGGACGATCGCGACACAGGTCGCATGCGTTTCCGCGGCCGGAACGGTCGAGCGGCACTTTCACTCCGCGTCCGCACGTCGTCCCCTACCGTCCCGTATGGCACTGACCACCGCCGCGACGAGACGATGACCGACCAACCCCAGCGCACCGACGCCCCCACTGGCGAAGACACATCGACGAGCGAGGACAAGCCCTCGCCACTGAAGAACCCCAAGGTCCGCTGGACGCTGGCCATCATCGGCGTCGTCGTGGTCGTCGCCCTGGTCGTCTGGCTCGTCTACCACCTGCTGGTCGGCCGCTACCTGCAGGACACCAACAACGCCTACCTGCAGGCCGACGCCGTGGCCGTCGCCCCGCGCATCAACGGCTACGTCACCGAAGTGCTTGTGCAGGACAACCAGTGGGTCAAGGCCGGCGAACCGCTGCTGCGCATCGACCCGCGCACCTACCGCGCCACCCTGGACCAGGCCGAGGCCGTCATCGCCGTGCGCCAGGCGGACATCGCCGCCGCTGCGGCCGGCGTGCAGGGCCAGCAGTCCAGCCTGCTGCAGGCGCGCACCCAGCTCACCGCCGCCACCGCCTCGCTGCGCTTCGGCAGGTCCGAGCTGGCCCGTTTCACCCCGTTGGCCGCCAGTGGCGCTGATACCCATGAACACGTGGAAAGCCTGCGCCATGACGTCGAACGCGCGCAGGCCCAGTACGAAGCGGCCAAGGCGCAGATCCAGGGCGCGCAGAGCCAGATCGAAGCCAGCCAGGCGCAGCTGGAACAGGCGCAGGCCGGCCTGAAGCAGGCGCAGGCCGATGCCGCGCAGGCCCGGGTGGCCTTCGAGGACACCGAACTGCGCGCGCGCATCGATGGCCGCGTCGGCAACAAGACCGTGCAGGTTGGCCAGTTCGTTGCCGCCGGCACCCGCACCATGACCATCGTGCCGGTCGAATCGCTGTACCTCAGCGCCAATTTCAAGGAAACCCAGGTGGGCCTGATGCGCGCCGGGCAGCCGGCCGAGATCAAGGTCGATGCGCTGCCGGGCACCACCCTGCATGGCACGGTGGAAAGCATTTCGCCGGGCACCGGTTCGCAGTTCGCGCTGCTGCCGCCGCAGAACGCCACCGGCAACTTCACCAAGGTCGTGCAGCGCGTGCCGGTGCGCATCCGCGTGGATGCCGGTGCCGAAGCGCGCAAGGTACTGGTGCCGGGCATGTCGGTGGAAGTGACGGTCGATACCCGCAACGCCAAGGATGCACGTGCGCGCACCCAGGACGAGGCCGAGGCCACGGCCGCGCCGGCGCGATGAACGCCACCACCGCCCCCGCAGCACCCGCTACCGGTGGCAAGGCCGATGCGGGCGCGTGGCTGGCCGTCGCGGCCGGCACCATCGGCTCGTTCATGGCCACGCTGGACATCTCCATCGTCAACGCGGCGCTGCCCACCATCCAGGGCGAGGTCGGCGCCAGCGGCACCGAGGGCACCTGGATCTCCACCGCGTTCCTGGTCTCGGAAATCGTGATGATTCCGCTGACCGGCTGGTTCGTGCGCACGCTGGGCCTGCGCACCTTCCTGCTGATCTGCGCCACGCTGTTCACTGCATTCTCGGTGATGTGCGGGCTGGCCGATTCGCTGCCCATGATGATTGCCGGACGGGTCGGGCAGGGCTTTGCCGGCGGCGCGCTGATTCCCACGGCGCTGACCATCGTCGGCACGCGCCTGCCACCGAAGCAGCAGCCGCTGGGCACCGCACTGTTCGGCATGACCGTCATCCTCGGCCCGGTGATCGGCCCATTGCTGGGCGGCTGGCTGACCGAGAACGTCAGCTGGCACTACGCCTTCTTCATCAATGTGCCGATCTGCGCGGGTCTGGTCGCCTTGCTGCTGCTGGGCCTGCCGCATGAAAAATCGAACTGGGGCGGGCTGCTGCGCGCGGACTGGCTGGGCATCGTCGGCATGACGGCCGGCCTGTCCGCACTGACCGTAGTGCTGGAAGACGGGCAGCGCGAGCGCTGGTTTGAATCGACGATGATCGTGGTGCTGAGCATTGTCTCGGTGCTGGGTTTTGCCTTGCTGGCGCTCTCCCAGTTCACCAGCAAGGCGCCGGTCATCCGCCTCAACATCCTGTTCCAGCGCAGTTTCGGCGCGGTGTTCGTGATGGTGATGGCGGTCGGCATGATCCTGTTCGGGGTCATGTACATGATCCCGCAGTTCCTGGCGATCATCGCCGGCTACAACACCGAACAGGCAGGCTACGTGCTGCTGCTGGCCGGCCTTCCCACCATCCTGCTGATGCCGTTGATGCCGAAGATGCTGGAAACGGTGGACGTGCGCATCATGGTGTTCGGCGGCATGCTGTGCTTCGCCGCCGCCTGCTTCGTCAACCTCGGGCTGACGCCGGACAGCATCGGCCCGCACTTCGTCATCGGCCAGCTGCTGCAGGGCTGCGGCCTGGCGCTGGCGATGATGGCGCTGAACCAGGCCGCCATCACCTCGGTGCCGCGTGAGTACACCAGTGATGCCTCGGGCCTGTTCAATGCCGCGCGCAACCTCGGCGGCTCGATCGGCCTGGCTATCATCTCCACCTTCCAGGAACGCCGCGCCACGCTGCACATCGATGCCATCGGCAGCAGCGTCACCGCCAATTCCACCCTTGCCCAGGACGCGCTGCATGCCTACGGCCAGCAGCTGGGCGACGCAACGCAGGCGGTGGCGGTGCTGGCGCAGACGGTGCAGCTGCAGGCCATGGTGATGGCCTACAACGACCTGTTCTGGATCTTCGGCCTGATCGTGGCGGCGACCCTGCCGCTGGTCTTCCTGCTCAAGCCCCTGCCCAAGGGCGTTCCATTGGCGATGCACTGATGACTTCGACGACCTTGCCCCTTTCCGTGGACCACTCCCTTCGCCTGTGCCGCCTGTGCCGCCTGTGGCCCGCGGCGCTGCCGCTGCTGCTGGCGGGCTGCATGCTGGGGCCGGACTACGTGAAGCCGGACGTCGCCGCAGGCGCCACCGCGCAGGCGCAGCTGCCGCGTTCCGCGCAGGCCGATGTGCAGCAGGCTGCACCGCCGAGCCAGTGGTGGCGCGCGCTCAACGATCCGTTGCTGGACGAACTGGTGGACGAGGCCCTGCGCAACAGCCCCAACCTGCGTGCCGCGCAGGCCAAGCTGCTGGCATCGCGCGCGCTGCAGCGCCAGCGCCGTGCCGAGCAGTTGCCCAGCGTCGGCGCGGCCGCGGGCTATGCCAACGTCAAGGCGCCGGATTCCATCGAAAACAGCGTGCGTGGTCTGGGCGAGAACATCGCAGGCGTTGCCGAGGCCAACGGCCGGCCGCAGGAAGCCGCGCAGCTGCGCCAGCAGTTTGCCGATATCGACCTGGACACCGAACTGTACGTCGCCGGCTTCGACGCCAGCTGGGAACTGGATCTGTTCGGCCGCCGCCGCCGTGCGGCCGAACAGGCCGCTGCCGAAGCGGAGGCCAATGCGGCAGCGCTGGCCGATGCGCAGGTACAGCTGGCGGCCGAGCTCACGCAGGTGTACCTGGGTTTCCGCAGCAGCCGCGAACGCATCGCACTGGCCGGACACAACCTTCGCGCGGCCGAGGACAGCCTGCAGCTGACCCGCCAGCGCCGCCAGCGCGGCGCCGATTCGGACCTGCAGGTCGAACGCGCACAGGCCCAGCTGCAACAGCAGCAGGCCGCGCTGCCACCGCTGCAGGCACAGGCGGATGAGGCGCGTGACGTACTGGCGCTGATGGTCGGTCGCGAGCCGGGCGCACTGGACGCACGGCTGGCCGCAGACCAGCCGCTGCCGCCGCTGCCTGCACGCGTGCCGGTGGATGATGCCGGTGCGCTGATCCAGCGTCGTCCGGATGTACGCAAGGCCGAGCGCGAGCTGGCGGCCTCGTCGGCGCAGATCGGCCAGGCAATCTCGGCGTACTTTCCGCAGGTCACCCTGCTGGGCACCATCGGTGCCGGTGCCACATCGGTTTCCGACCTCGGCCGGGATTCGGCGGCGACCATCGTTGCCCCGTTCCTGCGCTGGTCGCTGTTCGATTTCGGCGTGAACAAGGCGCGTGTGTCCCAGGCCCGGGCGGGCAACCAGGCCCGGCTGGCCGCCTACGAGGGCACCGTGCTGGCAGCGCTGCAGGATGCCAACACCGCGCTGGCACGCTTTGGTGCCGCGCGCCAGCAGCTGCAGGCCAGCCTGCGCGCCGAGGCCTCGGCGGACCGATCCCTGGCCCTGATGGGCCAGCGCCGGCAGGCCGGGGCCACATCGCAGATCGATCTGCTGGACGTGCAGCGCCAGCACCTGCAGGCGCAGGATGCCGCCGCGCAGGCGCGCCTGCAGGTGCTGGTGCGTTACGTGGCGCTGCAGAAGAGCCTGGGCCTGGGCTGGCAGGAGGCACCGCCTGTGGCCGCGCGCTGATGCACTCCGCCGGGCCATGCCCGGCGGCCCCCCGATCCGGTGGGTGCCGACCGTGGGTCTGCACGCATTTCCAGCCCCCCGGCCGGTAGAATGGCCACCGCTGTCCACCGCCCGCTCCCGGAGCCCCCATGCCCGTTGAAGCCCAGCCGGAAGCCGTCGTCGTCGATGCGAACGGTGCGCCCGGCTATCTCTCCATTCGTGACCTGCGCAAGGAATTCGACGGCTTTGTCGCCGTCGACGACGTCAATCTGGACGTGCGCAAGGGTGAGATCTTCGCCCTGCTCGGTGGCTCGGGCAGCGGCAAATCGACCCTGCTGCGCTGCCTGGGCGGCTTCGAGACGCCCACCAAGGGCAGCATCACCCTCGATGGCCAGCGCCTGGACGCACTGCCGCCGTACCAGCGGCCGGTCAACATGATGTTCCAGTCCTACGCGCTGTTCCCGCACATGACGGTCGAGCAGAACATCGCCTTCGGCCTGAAGCAGGACGGCCTGGCCAAGGATGCGATCAGCCGCCGCGTGGGCGAGATGCTGGACCTGGTGCAGATGGCGCACCTGGGCAAGCGCAAGCCGCACCAGCTTTCCGGTGGCCAGCAGCAGCGCGTGGCGCTGGCGCGGTCGCTGGCCAAGGGGCCCAAGCTGCTGCTGCTGGACGAGCCGATGGGCGCTCTGGACAAGAAGCTGCGCTCGCAGATGCAGCTGGAACTGGTCAGCATCATCGAATCGTCGGGCGTGACCTGCGTGATGGTCACCCACGACCAGGAAGAGGCTATGACCATGGCCACCCGCATCGCCGTGATGGATGCCGGCTGGATCCAGCAGGTCGGCAAGCCCGATGAAGTCTACGAGCAGCCGGCCAACCGGTTCGTGGCCGGCTTCATCGGTTCGGTCAATCTGTTCGAGGGCGTCATCGACGAGGACCTGCCCGAGTACGTGACCGTGCGCTCGCCGCTGTTCCCGGCGCCGGTCTACATCGCCCACGGCATCACCTGTTACGAAGGGCAGCCGGTTGCGTTCGCGCTGCGCCCGGAGAAGGTCATGATCGGCAAGGACGAACCGGAAGGGCACACCAACAAGGCCCAGGGCGTGATCGAGGACATCGCCTATTTCGGCAGCCACTCGGTCTACCACGTACGCCTGCCCAGCGGCGCCAAGGTGCTGGCCAACTTCGCCAACTCGCAGCGCTGGGCCAGCGATGGCCTGACCTGGGGCGATGAGGTATGGGTGCACTGGCGCGACAACGACGGCGTGGTGCTGACCTCATGAGTGCGGCGGGCCTGAAGCGCTGGCTGCCGGGCACGCGTGCCACGGTCATCGGCATTCCCTACCTGTGGCTGCTGCTGTTCTTCGCGGTGCCGTTCCTGATCGTGCTGATGATCAGCTTCTCGCACAGCCGGGTCGGCTCACCGCCGTACACCTGGCTGCTGCAGTACGTCGATGGCGCGTTCTCGCTGAAGCTCAACCTCGAGAACTACCTGGCGCTGTTCCGCGACTCGATCTACGCGCAGGCCTTCCTCAGCTCGATCAGGATCGCGGCGATCTCCACCTTCCTCACCCTGCTGATCGGCTACCCGATGGCCTATGCCATCGCGCGCCTGTCGCCGGCTGCGCGCAACGTGGCGATGATGCTGGTGGTGCTGCCGTCGTGGACCTCGTTCCTGATCCGCGTGTACGCCTGGAAGGCGATCCTCGACCGCAACGGCCTACTCGACCAGTTCCTGCAGTTCACCGGCCTGCAATCGCTGATGACCCACATGGGCCTGCCCAAGCTGCAGCTGATCGACACCCCGACCGCGGCCTATATCGGCATCGTCTACTGCTACCTGCCGTTCATGGTGCTGCCGCTGTACGCCAACCTGGTCAAGCATGACCACCGCCTGCTGGAAGCGGCCTACGACCTTGGCGCCAAACCCTGGCAGGCCTTCCTGCGCATCACCCTGCCGCTGTCGAAGGCGGGCATCATCGCCGGCTGCATGCTGGTGATGATTCCGGCGGTGGGTGAATTCGTGATTCCGGAAATGCTGGGCGGCTCGGAAACGCTGATGGTCGGCCGCCAGCTGTGGAACGAGTTCTTCAACAACCGCAACTGGCCCGGTGCCTCGGCGATGGCCGTGGCGATGATCCTGCTGCTGCTGGTGCCCATCCTGTGGTTCAACCGTTCCCAGCAGCGACTGCTGGAAGGGAAGCAGGCATGAGCCCGCGTAGTGCGAAGGGCCTGGGCCTGGGCGTGCTGCTGCTGGGCTTCGCCTTCCTGTACCTGCCGATCCTGCTGCTGATGTTCTATTCGTTCAACAGCTCGCGGCTAGCGATGGTCTGGGCCGGGTTTTCCACCCGCGCCTACAGCGACCTGTTTGCCGACCGCGCGCTGATGGATGCGATGTGGACCAGCCTGGTGGTGGCATTCTGGACCGCCTGTACGTCCACCGTGCTGGGCACGCTGGCGGCGATGGTGATGACCCGCTTCCGCCGCTTCCGTGGCAAGCAGGTGTTCGGCGCACTGGTCACCGCGCCGCTGGTGATGCCGGATGTGATCCTGGGCTTCTCGCTGATGGCGCTGCTGGCGTCGATGGGTGCCATTCCCGGCTTCCCGGCACGCGGCCTGACCACGATCTGGATCGCCCACGTCACCTTCACCCTGTGCTTCGTCACCGTGGTGGTGTCCTCGCGCCTGCAGGAAATGGACCTTTCGCTGGAAGAGGCGGCGATGGATCTGGGCGCCAGCCGTCTTACCGTGTTCGGCCGCATCACCCTGCCGATCATCGCCCCGGCGCTGGTGGCCGGCTGGCTGCTCGCGTTTACCCTGTCGCTGGATGACGTGGTGGTGGCCAGCTTCGTCGCCACACCAGGTTCGACCACGTTGCCGATGAAGGTGTTCGCCTCGGTGCGCATGGGCATCAGCCCGAAGATCAACGCGCTGGCGACGCTGCTGGTGTCGGCGGTATCGGTGGCGGCGGTGATCGGCTGGTACATCAACGCGCGGGCCGAAAAGCGGCGCCAGCGCGATCTGCAGCTGGCCCGCCAGGACAACGGCTGACACACGCACGCCGCCGCTATCCGGCGGCAACACCCGGCTCACGGGTACGGGCGCACAATGGGGATCTTTCTGATGGAGATCCCCCATGACCGTCGAAATCGTCAACCCGGCCACCGGCCAGGTCACCTACCGCCATGAACTCATCGGCGCTGCCGATATCGAGCAGCGCCTGCAGGCCGCAGCCGATGCCTTTCCGGCGTGGGCCGAACGTTCGCTGCAGGATCGTGGCGCCATCCTCAAGCAGATCGCCGCCCAGCTGCGTGCGCGCCGCGACGACCTGCAGCAGGCGATGACCGGCGAGATGGGCAAGCTCAAGGCCGAAGCCCTGGCCGAGGTCGACAAGTGCGCAGCGGCCTGCGAGTTCTACGCCGACCATGCTGCGGACTATCTGAAGCCGCAGATCATCGATACCGAAGCGCAGCGCAGTTACGTGCGCTACGAGCCGATCGGCTGCGTGTTCGCGGTGATGCCGTGGAATTTCCCGATCTGGCAGGTGTTCCGCTTCCTCGCCCCCGCCTTCATGGCCGGCAATGTGGCCCTGCTCAAGCATGCCAGCAACGTGCCGCAGTGTGCCGACCTGATCCTGGCGGTATGCCGTGACGGTGGCCTGCCGGATGGGGTGTTCGATGTGCTGCACATCGACAACGACCAGGCCGCCGAGGTGCTGCGCGATGCGCGGGTGAAAGCGGTGACCCTCACCGGCAGCGAGCGGGCAGGGCGCTCGATCGCTTCCAATGCGGGCAGCCAGTTGAAGAAATCGGTGATGGAACTGGGCGGCAGCGATGCCTTCGTGGTGCTGGAGGATGCCGACCTGGACAAGGCCGTTGCCGCGGCAGTGAAATCGCGCTTCGACAACAGCGGACAGACCTGCATCGCGGCGAAGCGCTTCATCGTGGTGGAGGCCGTGGCCGAGGAGTTCACTCGGCGCTTTGTCGACGCCGCCGCGCAGCGCCAGTATGGCGACCCCAATGAACGTGGGACCACCCTGGCGCCGATGGCGCGCGCCGATCTGCGCGATGAGCTGCACACGCAGGTGCAGGCCAGCGTGGCCAAGGGGGCGCGCGTCCTGCTGGGCGGCGAACCGATCGCCGGCAGCCATGCCGGCTATCCGGCCACGGTGCTGGACCAGGTGGGACCGGGCATGCCCGCCTATGACGAGGAGTTGTTCGGGCCGGTGGCGGCCGTGATCCGGGTGCAGGACGAAGCCGAAGCACTGCGCGTGGCCAACGACACCCGGTTCGGTCTGGGCGGCAGCGTGTGGAGCAGCGATCCGGTGCGCGGCGAACGATTCGCCCAGCGCATGGAATGCGGCGCGGCGTTCGTCAACGCCATCGTCAAGAGTGATGCGCGGCTGCCCTTTGGTGGCAGCAAGCAGTCCGGCTTCGGCCGCGAACTGGCCGACCACGGCATCCATGAGTTCATGAACATCAAGACCGTCTACGTGGCTTGATGCCAAATGGTAATGCCGGCCGCTGGCCGGCCGGGCTTGGTTGCCGGCCAGCGGCCGGCACTACCCACCGCAACCCCGCCGTCCGGTGGGGATCGACCGTTGGTCATCGTGCCTGGTGGGTATCGACCGTTGGTCATCGTGCCTGGCGGGTATCGACCGTTGGTCGATACGCCCTACAACCATTTCGCGCGCTTGAACAACCGGTACAGGACCACGCACACCGCGCCCACGCCAACGATCATCAGCGGGTACGACCACGGCTGGTTCAATTCGGGCATGTGGCTGAAATTCATGCCGTACCAGCTGGTGATCAGAGTTGGCGCGGCCAGCAGTGCCGCCCACGCACCCAGGCGCTTCACGGTTTCACCCTGCGCCAGGGTCACCAGCGAAAGGTTCACGCTCAGCGCGGTGCCCAGCATCTCGCGCAGGGTATCAATCACATCGCTGATGCGCGCGGCGTGGTCGTGCACGTCGCGCACGTACAGCTTCACTTCGTCGGGAATCAGGTCGCCCTGGTAACGACGAAGCTGGGCCAGCACGTCCTGCAGCGGTGCCACCGCCATGCGCATCTTGTTCAGTTCGCGCTTGAGCTCATACAGGCGCGTCACCGTGCTGCGCTTGTAGGTCTCGGCGAAGATGTCCTTCTCCAGCAGATCCAAGGTGTCGCGGAAGCGGGTGGTGATCGGCAGGTAGTTGTCGACCACGAAATCGGTCACCGCATACAGGCAGTAGGACGGCCCCATTTTCAGCAGCTGCGGTTCGCGTTCCACCCGTGCGCGTACCGGCGCATACGACAGCGATGCGCCGTGGCGCACGGTCACCAGGAAGCGCGGACCGAGGAAGGCATGGGTCTCACCGTACTGGATGCGCTCGTCGACCATCTGCGCCGTGGTCATCACCACGAACAGCGAATTGCCGTAGGCCTCGGCTTTCGGCCGCTGGTGCGCATTGCGCGCGTCTTCGATGGCCAGGTCGTGCAGGCAGAACTCTTCCTGCAGTTTCAGCAGCACATCATCCTTGGGGTCGAACAGGCCAACCCAGACAAAACCGTTGCCACTGGCGATGACATCGCTGATGGCATCGAGGCTGATGTCGTGGCGCTTGCCCTGGTCATCGTAGTGGACGCAGTTGATGACGCAGGCCGGGTTGTCGGAAACAGGTGCGGAAGCGGAGGCGGGCAATGACATGCCCGCCATCGTGCGTCAGCGGGGTGTTTTGGACAAGTGAGGACGACGCCCCAGCGCCCATGCCAGGGCCGCGTGCACCGGCAGCAGCAGCACGATCCACTGCACGTTGTACTGCGCCTGCAGGGTCAGCCAGTGCAGCACCAGCGCGGCCACCGACTGTGCGGCCAGCAGCCACAGCACGATCCTGAACATGCGGCCAGGCACGCGCCGGCGAAGCAGGGCGATGGCGCCCGGCAGCAGCAGCACCGCCAGTGGCGACAACAGCAGCAGGTTGCGGTTGGCCCAGGCGGCATAGTGGATGCTGAAGCCCCACAGGAACACCAGCACACCGCCCAGCAGGGCGCACAGCAGCCAGAACGGCAGGGCCAGGCCGGCCAGCAGGCGCGGCCGGCTGCGCAGTGCAAACACGCCGGCAGCGATCACCAGGCCGCACAGCAGCCACGGCCACCAGCGGCGGGCGAACTCCTTCGGTTCGGGATCGATACGGTGCGGCAGCAGTTCCTGTTCGCTCTGCACCAGCGGCCGGCCATCGCTGTTGCGCACCTGGCGCAGCGCATCGGCCAGGCGCATCGGCACGAAGGCTTCCTGCCAGCGCGACAGCGGCTGGTCGGCGAACGGCCCCAGGCCGACGTCGAAGCCCAGCCACATCCACGGTGCCGGCGAAGCCAGGCGCACCGATTCGCTGCGGTAGGTGTTGCCGCGCGAGCGCCCGGACAGCTGCGCGTGCAGGCCGCCATCCAGTGCCTGGTTCAAGGTGTCGCGCACCATCGTGGCGCAGTTGGCGGTGTAGTAGTCGTAGTGGTAGCGCGCGTTTTCCGGCTTGGCGCGTTCGGCCAGCCCGGCGGCCAGGGCGCGGGCCTGGTCCGGGCGCAGGTCCAGCCACTGCACGCTGGCGCCACGGCCGGTCTCGTCGTAGTACGACAGATCCTGCTGCAGCGGCAGCGCCACCAGGTAATACATCATGTCGCCGCGGGCGAACCGGCTGATGAAATCCGCTTCAGTCGGATCGAAGTAGCCGAAGTTGTACGAGATCGCTTCGCCGCTGACCGGATCGAGCACCACGATGGCATCGTGGCCGAAGCGCTCGAAGAACACCGTGCCCGGCTGCATGGTCACCACGCCGATGCGCGGCGGCTGTGCCTCCTGCGGGGCGGCGGTGACGGCGGCCGGCGCAACCGCCGCGGCCTGCGCGAACGCCGCCTGCGGCAGGGCCATGGCCAGCACGCACAGTGCCAGCCACAGGGTGAGGCGCACCGCCAGGCGCACGGGCTGGAACGGGCCCCGGCGCGTCACGCGTCGTCCTGCTCGTCCGGCGGCAGCACGGTCACGTGGAAGGCCTGCACCCGGCGCGCATCGGCGCGGGCCACGCGGAACATGAAGCGGTCCAGGGCCAGCTCGTCGCCCACCTCGGGCAGGTGGCCGATGGCTTCGGTCACCAGGCCGCCGATGGTGTCGTAGTCCTCATCGGAGAACGTGGCACCGAAACGTTCGTTGAAATCGCCGATGGCGGTCAGCGCATCGACCACGTAACGGCCATCGGCCTGGATGGCGATCTGCGCCGACTGATCCTCGGCCTCGTCATGCTCGTCGTCGATCTCGCCGACGATCTGTTCCAGCACGTCCTCGATGGTGACCAGGCCGGCGACACCGCCGTACTCGTCCACCACCATGGCCATGTGGTTGCGCGACAGGCGGAACTCCTTCAGCAGCACGTTGAGCTTCTTCGCCTCGGGGATCAGTACCGCCGGGCGCAGCAGCTCGCGCACGTTGGCCGGCCCGTTGTCGGCCACTACGCCGCGCAGCAGGTCCTTGGCCAGCAGGATGCCAAGGATGTCGTCCTTGTTCTCGCCGTGCACCGGGAAACGTGAGTGGCCCGATTCGACGACCTGTTTCATCAGGTCCAGGAAGGGCGCCTCGACCGGCAGCGAGACCATCTGCGAGCGCGAGATCATCACGTCGCCCACGGTCAGCTCGGCCACCGAAATGGCGCCTTCCATCATCTTCAGGGTATCGGCGGCGATCAGACCCTCGTCCTGCGCGGTGTGCAGGACAGCGACCAGCTCGTCGCGGGTATGGGGTTCGCCGGAGAAGGCGGAGGTCAGGCGTTCGAGCCAGCCGCGCTTCTTTTCATGGGGCTCCTGGGAGGAGCTGCTACTGTCGTCTTCTGACATCTCTGGAAAAAGGGCACCCGGCGAGCCGGGCGTTGTCCCCAGTCTAGCAGGATGTTGGGGCCTTTCAGTGACCGTCGGGGGCAGCGTCCGGGACCTCGTCGTCGGCCGGCAGATCCAGGCTGTAGGTACAGCCGGCCAGGGTCCGGCCGGGGTGGCTGGCCACGGTCGACACGCTGAGGATGATCGATTCGATCCGGGCCTCGCCCGTCTTCGGGTCGGTCACATCGCGGCTGACCACCTCGCGGCCGGCCATGAACTTGCCGTCCTGGTCGTAGCCGGTTTCCAGCGCCAGGCGCGTGGCCAGGGGGTGCGGGTCGGCCTGTTCCAGCACGGCCATGACGCTGGCACCGGCTACCGCTACGTGGTCGGTCTGCTGGCCGAACACCGTGATCGGATTGGCCAGGCGGAACTCGCTCATGAACGGGTTGGCCTGCGGCAGCGGCTGCAGGCCGCTGGCCACCGCCTTCAGCGGGTCCGCCAGCAGCGGGGTCAGCGCGGCGTGGTCGGCTACACCCTGGCGGCATTCGATCAGCGCCGGCAGGTCCAGCGGAGCGGCCGAAGCGGAGGCGGCGAGGGAGGCGAGCAGCAGGGGCAGGGCAGTACGCAGCAGCACGAAGGGGGCTCCGTTGTAGTGCCGAGCCCATGCTCGGCTGGATGTCAGGCGGATCTACACCACATGATCGCGCACAGGTAGTGCCGGCCGCTGGCCGGCAACGGGGGCTGGTACAGGCCAGCAGGAGCTGGCCCCAGCGGGAGCCGAAGTCAGCGCTCGCCGGCGTAAGGATCCTCGATGCCCAACTCGGCGAGGATTTCGCGCTCCAGCTGCTCCATCGCCTCGGCTTCCTTGTCGTCTTCGTGGTCCCAGCCCAGCAGGTGCAGCACGCCATGCACGGTCAGGTGCGCGTAGTGGGCATTCAACGCCTTGCCCTGCTCGTCGGCCTCGCGGGCCACCACGGGCGCGCAGATCACCAGGTCACCCAGCAACGGGAACTTCACGCCCTTGGGCAGGCCCTCAGGCACGTCGGCCGGGAAGCTGAGAACGTTGGTGGCGTAATCCTTGCCACGGTAATGACGGTTCAGCGACTGGCCTTCCTTGGCGTCGACCACGCGGATGGCCAGGTCGGCCTCGCGGATGCGTCCCTTCAGGGCGGCAGCCACCCATTTGCGGAAGCTTACTGCCGCCGGCAGGCCGGTGCGGGGAAGGGCGTAGCTGATGGCGACGTCGAGTCGCACGGGGCCTTTGGTCACGGGGTCGCTCCAGGTTGAATCTGATGCAGGTCACGGCGGTCGTAGGCGCTGACGATGCGCGCCACCAACGGATGGCGGACCACGTCGCGCGACTCGAAGAAGGTGAAGCTGACCCCTTCGACTTCGCGCAGCACGTCGATCGCATCGCGCAGGCCCGACTTCACATGCTTGGGCAGATCGGTCTGGGTCAGATCGCCGGTCACCACCGCGGTGGAGCCGTAGCCCAGGCGGGTCAGGAACATCTTCATCTGTTCGATGGTGGTGTTCTGTGCCTCGTCCAGGATCACGAACGCATCGTTGAGCGTGCGGCCACGCATATAGGCCAGCGGCGCGATCTCGATGACGTTCTTTTCCAGCAGCTTGACCACTTTTTCCACGCCCATCATTTCGTACAGGGCGTCGTACAGCGGGCGCAGGTAGGGATCGACCTTCTGGCTCAGGTCGCCGGGCAGGAAGCCCAGCTTTTCGCCGGCTTCCACCGCCGGTCGCACCAGAATCAGCCGCTGCACGCGCGATTCGTTGAGGGCTTCGACCGCGCTGGCCACGGCCAGGAAGGTCTTGCCGGTACCGGCCGGGCCGATGCCGAAGTTGATGTCATGGGTGGCGATCTGGTGCAGGTAGCGGCCCTGGTTGGCGCCGCGGCCGCGCACGGTGCCGCGCTTGACCTTGATCGCCACGTCCTGTGCTTCATAGGACCGTTCGGCGATCTGCTCGACATTGGCCTGCGCCAGGCGCAGGTGGATGGCGTGGCTGTCGAACGTGGTCTCGGCGGCTTCGACGTACAGCGCCTCGATCAGCTTCTGCGCCTCGACGATGGCTTCGCCCGGCCCGCTGATGCGGAACACGAAGCCGCGGTTGGCGATCTCCACGCCGAGCTTCAGCTCGATCTGTCGCAAATGCCCGTCAAACGGGCCACACAGGTTGGCCAGCCGCTCGTTGTCTTCCGGCGACAGGGTGAAATCTCGATGCTCGATGCTTTTCATGGATCAGGTAGGGCGGAAGCCTTGCGCCGCAATCGGTTCAGGGGACAAGGGTAGCGCGCGGCAGGGCCGCACGGCCAGCGTGAGGCGTTTTCCACATCGTGTGTGGACCGGTTTGCCGGAAAGCTGTGGATAGACAGCTGGATTGCTTGTGCCACAGGCTCCATGAGCGGGTGGTGAAAAAAGCGTCACGGCCGGAGGGCAGGGCTGGCAGAGCCATATCAGAGGCCGCGGGGGGAAGATGCCCGGCTCTCGTCGGGACAGAGTGCTGCGCGACACCGCCGTAAGAGCCGGATCCGAGGTCAGCGGGCCGGCGACAGGGACATCGCCAGCGCGCCTGGCAAAGGAGAGGTCATGGACGCTTCACGTGCGCATTGCGCGCTTGCTTCCCTGGTCGGGCTGGAGCCCGACCGCCAGCTGCACCGCCTGCAGGCCGACGGTCTGCCCCCCCTGTTCATCGAACAATGGTGGGGACATGAACACCTTGCCAGCGGATTCGATTACTGGGTGGACGTTCTACACCCGGATGCCAGCCTGCCGATGGAGGAATGGCTGGGCAGCCGCGGGTCGCTGGTCACTCGCCTGGACGACGGGCGGGACCATCACCGACGGGGGCACGTCGCCGAAGCCAGCCTGCTGGGCAGCGACGGCGGACTGGCCCGCTACCGTCTGCACTATGTGCCATGGACGTGGTTTCTGGGACATGCCCGGCACAGCCGGGTGTATCAGGAGCGGCGCGTGCGTGACATCGTTGACGACGTGCTGGGCGCACATGGTGAACTGGCCCGTTGGCGTTGGAGCGACGATGCCGTGGCGGCCCTGGCCGCTGCGCCTGTCCGCAGCTACTGCGTGCAGTACCGGGAGCCGGATCTGGCATTCATCCTGCGCCTGCTCGCTGAAGAGGGAATCGCCTGCGCGTTCGACGGCCAATGCGGCGATGAACTGACATTGGTGATGTTCTTCGACAGCACCGTGCAGCCGGAAAACACTCAGTCGGCCCGCGATGGCGGGGTCCGCTTCCATCGCAATGACGGCACCGAAACAGCGGACACCCTGCAGCAGTTGGGTCCGTATCGCCGTTTGGGCAGCAACCGACTGTCCCTTTCCACCAGTGACTATCACGGGCCTGTGGTGCGTCATGTCCAACTGCCGTTGCAGGGCGCAGACGGCAGTCCGCGTGAGATCTACGATCCGGCCGGCGCCCATGCCTTCGCCCGCGCCCGTGATGGGCAGTGCCGTGCCCGTCGCGCGGCGGAGGCGCACGAAGCAAGCCTGGCCGGTTGGGTGGGGGCGGGGAGTGTCCGCAGTCTGCAGGCCGGTCGCTTCATCCGCGTACTCGGCACCGGCATGCCTTCCGCACCGGTCATCCTGCCGATCGAGGTGCTCCACCACGGGTGCAACCCGTCGCCACTGGCCACAGTTTCCGTGCCGCCGCGCGCCGAGCCGCCCTCGGCGTGGCTCGAAGCCAGCAGGTCGTTGCCGGGTGCGCCGCTGGACGCGGCGGCTGCAACCGGTTGTGTCAATCGCTTCCGTGCCGTTGACCAGCAGAAACCATGGCGGCCTGTGTTGCCTGATGGCACGGGGGAGCGCATCAATCCGCGGCCGCTTGCGCCCGGCTACCAGACCGCCACGGTCATCGGCGGTGGTGGCCGCGATGATGCGGACCTGCATGCGGACAGCCAGGGGCGGATCCGCGTGCGCCTGCACCTGCAGGGGACGGCCGATGCCGACGCCACCTGCTGGATGCGCGTGGCACAGCGCTATGCCGGGCCGGGGGTTGGCGCGCAGTTCCTGCCACGCATCGGCCAGGAGGTGCTGGTGGGGTTTCTCGAGGGCGACATCGACCGGCCGCTGGTACTTGGCGCGCTGTACAACGGGCGTGGCGAAGCTGGCGTCACTTCGTCGCCTGCGGGCACGACGGTGGCGGCAACCGATCCAGACCTGTTTGGTCGGGCGACCGACGCAGGGCCCAGTGCGCAGGGCAACGCTACGGGCGGACACGCGCCGGCCTGGCATGCGATGGCACCTGGAGACGGCCAGCATCGACACGCGGGAGCGCTCTGGGGCATCCAGTCGAGCGAGTGGTCCGGCACCGGCTACAACCGCCTGCTGTTTGATGATTCCGATGCACAACTGCGCCTGCAGCTGGCCAGCAGCCAGGCCAGCAGTGAACTGAATCTGGGGCATCTGCTGCACCAGGCTGACAACCATCGCGGTTCGCTGCGCGGTGAGGGGCTGGAACTGCGCACCGATGCGTGGGGAACCCTGCGCGCAGAGCGTGGCGTGTGGTTGACTGCGCGGCCCCATGGCGCGTCGTCGCCCGCCGGGGAAGTGGTGGGGGCCAGCGCGCTGCTGCAGCAGGCTGCCACCCTGGCCGAAACCAGCCATGCAACGGGCATCACGCACGGCACGGTCGGCCTCGCCGCCCACGCGCCACCCGAGGACAGCGCCGGTCTGGCCGGCCTGCAGCGTGTCGCCCGTGCCAGCGTTTCCGGCCAGACGTATGCGCAGGCCTGCGCGGAGGGCGCTCGTCGGTCCGCGGCCGGTGAGGTGCCACATACCGATTCGCCGACCCTTGGATTGTGTGGGCATGCCGGGGTTGCCATGGTGGCCGGGCAAGCCCTGCATTGGCACAGTGCACAGCATGTGGCGCTGGGCAGTGGTCAGAACAGCGACGTCAGCGTGGCGGGCCAAGCGCGCCTGCATGCGCGGCAGGCGGTCGGCATGCTGGCGGCCGGTAGTCCAACCGCTGTTGGCGATGCTGCGCTGAGCGTCGTGGCCGGACAGGCCGAGCTGGACATCCAGGCCCAGTCTGCAGCGATCAACCTGCAGTCACGGGCCCCGCTGCGCACCGTCAGTGCCCATGCATCGGTCCAACTGGCGGCAGCCCGTACGCTGCACATTGCAACCGCTGGTGGCGCGAGCATCACTCTTGAAGGCGGCAACCTCGTGGTGAACTGTCCCGGCACCCTCACCGTGCATGCTGGCCAGACGTTCTTCGAGGGCCCGGCGCAGTTGACTCAGCCGTTGCCGGACATGCCCACCAGCGTGCTCAGCGAGCATGTTCCGAAGCTGGCCTTCCGGTTGCAGGACATCCCCGGGCCCCACGGCATGCCACTGGCAGGCCAGGCCTGGAAGATCGTGCGTACCCGGCAGGCCCTGGACGCCGAGCTGCGTGACGGTGCGCTGGTGCCGGAAAGCTGGGCCGAAACGCTGGCCGAGGGCGAGGCAGATGCGCAGGGCGACGTCAGCCTGGACGATGCCCTGTGCGAGAGGATCTGGAACGACGCCGGCCGGTTCCCGGGGCGTCTGTTCCTGGTGCATGGCATCGATGTGATTCCACTGCAGCGGCCCAGGTCGTACAGCAGTTCGCCCGGCGTGCGCGTCACGCTGGACACGCTCGAGGCGATCAATTACGGCAAGACGCTGGCGGACCTGCCCGACGATGCCGCCTTGTACGCCTATCGGCAGCGCGCCGAGTACGAGTTCCAGTCGCATATCGACGCCGACCCCGCCCAGCGCAAGGAGATCTAGTCATGGCAGACGGCACCACACTGGGCAGCGTCCCGCATACCACCCTGACCTGCCTGGATGGGCAGAAGGGCACGACCAGCGGCGACTACTACGCGCCGCCGGATCGCCAGTTCGCGCCTGTCCGGCAAGGCAACAGGGTCGATGCATACACCGATGGCCGTTCGGCGATGAAGGCGATGGCCGATGCCATCCGCGGCGCGCAGAAGTTCATCTTCATCGCCGACTGGCAGATGAATTTCGACACCGAACTGGACAATCGTGGAGGCGCCCATGCCAGCCGCCTGAGCGAGCTGTTGTTCGACGCCATCAACCAGCGCGGCGTGGATGTACGGGTGCTGCTCTACGACAGTGTCGAAGCGGCGGCGTACACCCACGAGAACGAGGCGCGTACGGCCCTGTACAAGATGCAGGATGCCAATACGCCGGGGCAGGTTCAGGTCGGCCTGCACAACCCGGCCACCGGCCGCACCGATGCCTTCAACATCGCCTTCTCGCACCACCAGAAGATCCTGGTCGTGGATGGGCACATCGGCTTCGTTGGGGGGCTGGACATCGCGCACGGTCGATGGGACGACGGCAACTTCGATGTGGTCTGCGCCCCGGCGCTTCACGTGCTCAATGATCACTACAACAACTGCCTGAGCAAATATCGGGGCATGACGGATGACGAGAAAGCGCTCACCGTGGATAAGCCCGATACCAGGCCGGACGCGGCCGGCCGTGTCCACCCCGGCTTTGCCCAGGCGTACGTACCTGGCCTTGCCATCGCAGTGGATCAGATGAAGGCGCACTGGGACGCCGGTGCAGCGCTGGCCGAGCTTCAGGACTACGCGGACAAGCTGGGTCTTCCCGAAGCATTGCAGCGCAAGGGATTGGAGGTACTTGCTGATTGGGTCATTGACGGCGTGGAAGAAGGCCGAGCGATCCATCGCACCGTTGCCAGGACGTTCCTGGTCATTCAGAAGCAGCTTGAGCAGATCGAAAAGGAGTACGCCGACGTCATTGCGGCTTCCAATCGGGCCGCTGATGAAGCGGTGAAGCTCAATCCCACTGAAGCGGCAAGGGCTGCGGGGCGCGCGGTCGGTGGATTCACCCGAATACAAGCCGTCAAGGTCGGCAGTTGGCTGGACGAACGCAAAGCCGAAGTCAGGGCGGTAGCGCTGCGTCCGTTTCAGAAGGCCGCCAGAACAGCGGGCTACATCCTCAATCCACGCAGCCTGGTGGCGGACATCGAGGGCCAGCTGGCCGAGATCGAGGCAAAGTTCGACAATGCAAGAAAGGACTGGGAAGCGCTGGTGAAGTGGATCAACACACCGATTGATCGCACCCAGCGACTGCTCGACTGTGGGCGCCAGCCCCGCATGCCTTGGCAGGACGTGCATGCGCGGCTTGAGGGACCGGCGGTATTCGATCTCTGTTGCAACTTCATGCACCGATGGAACGCCATGGTGTGGCAGAACCAGCGCGGCGACCGCGAGGTCGGCATGGCAGCGCGCAGCGCCATGAACAAGGCCGTGACTAAAGCCAATGAGTGGCTCGGTACGGGCATGCCCGAGCAGACAACATTGGCACGTGGCATGGAGTTGACCGCGCTGACGGACCAGTGGCTGGCGTCCATGGGCGGCACGGCCGAACTGTTCGGCGACTTGACTCTCCCAGGCACGGCTGGCGGCATGAATGTGCAGATCCTGCGATCGTCTGGTACGGCCTTGCATGCGCTGGAGAAGAAAGGGTGCAAGCAGTTCGGCCTGAACCTGGACGATGCCAGCTGTCTGCAACCGTACTGGGAGCGCAACCAGCCCATGCATTCCATCCTGGATGCGATGGTCAACTGCATCGCCTCGGCGAGCGCCTTCGTGTATCTGGAAACCCAGTTCCTGATATCCGACTGCGGTTGGTCTGATGCCGGACCGGGCAGCGTGGTGGAGACATCGATCAAGGAAGGCGAGCGTCGGCCCCTGACCGACGCGGAGAAGAAAAAGGTGGCGCGGGTCGACAGGGCGATCGGCATGAGTGGTCCGCTGGGGAAAACCGATGTCGTGCAGGCGGCGGTGACCCGCACGCAGGGCGTGAAGTCGGCTGCCAGCAACCCACTCGTGGCCACCCTTGCCGCACGCATACGCCGCGCGATCCTGGCCGGCCAGGGTTTCCATGTGTACATCACCTTGCCAGTGCACCCGGAGGGCAGCCTCGCCGATGGCGCAGTGTTGAAGCAGCAGTACTGGGTGCAGCAGACCCTGCTGCGCGGCGATGACAGCCTGATCCGGCGCATCTGCCGCTCACTGATTGCGCGCGACAAAAGCATTCGCGAGGCGAGCGTGGAAGAGGCCGACCTGCAGGCGGAAGTGAAAGCGGGCCGGTGGAAGGAATATCTGTCGGTGATGAACCTGAGGAGTTACGGGGTGCTGGCGGAAACCCGGCGCAAAGATCACCTGCCGCCGCACACGATAGGCAGTGAGAACGGTCCATCGCTGTATGTGGTCACCGAACAGTGCTACGTGCACTCCAAGCTGCTGATCGTGGATGACGCCGTGGCCATTATTGGCAGTGCCAACTGCAATGACCGCAGCCTGCTGGGCACGGGGGACACCGAGATTGCGGCGGTGATCGTAGATGGGGAGGCTAAGCCGATGGATCTGGGGAATGGGATGCGGGTGATTACGCGGAAGTTTGCGCGGGATCTGCGGATGAGGTTGTGGAAAAAATTCCTGGGGCAGGAACTTGAAGAGATTCCTGAAAAGGGCAAGAAGTTGTTCAATTTTTCCAGCGAAACTGAATCATGCTACCCGTGGTTCCACAAGGATGTTCCGACCTTGAATGTCGATAGGCCTGCAAGCTCGATCACATGGGCGGAGATAAGGAGGCTGGCAGATGAAAATTCAATTGCTTATCAGCGTGTTTTTACCAATGTTCCGCGTGATTCCTTTACGCGCTACGACCACGTGTTTCACGGTTTCCCGAGTGATGGTCTGAACGACAACGGGCACGTACGCCGATGCCTGTATGCACAGCCGCCGGATCTGCGGCCGGAATTCATGCTGGAGCCGAGCGTTGTGACCAACTACGTGACCAGCGCCGTCGGACGGCATGATGCGGAAAAGGCGACAAAGTTTCTGAGGGGTGCTGACAAGCGAAAGGGAATACAGGGCTTCTGGGTCACGATGCCGTTGCTCTGGGGCAATGGTATGGACGATCCGGCTGCCAAGATGCCGAGTGAGATCATTGCAGTCGAGCCTGATCTCGAGTCTAGGTCCAGTGAGTTAGCTTACTCAGTTCGAGCTGTTCACGGGGAACACGGAGAGCGGGCATGAGCAGGCATAAATTGTTGAGCGGGGTGTTGGTCTTAAGCGGCCTATGCGTTGTACGCACTGCGTTTGCGGACTGCAGTTCTATAAATGAAATTGGTGCCCTGTCTCAGACAGGCACCGTTGTGGTCAAATTCGCGCCGAAGGAGATTGGCGAAAGGTCCGCAGTAGCCGCCAGCCTTGATCGCGCGAACACCGCTGCCCCCTACGTACGAATTGATATGGACCCTCAAGCCAGTGATTTGCAAAACAAGCCGTTTGATTCAAGTGGTGGTTCGGTCTACTACTTGGAAAAAAGCATTCAAGGGCAGCGGATCTGCCGCGCCGAGGAGTGGAAAAGGAGGGAGTCCAAATTGATCGGTAAATCCCTCCCTGCAGGCCTGAACCCCGCGGTCAGACATGTGTACCCGTACTTCGAGATCTACAAAACGCACGAGCTTGATTATGACGCTTCAGGTCAGTTGACGTCGATTCAACAGGTCGATGCGGCGGGGCGGAAGGTCACAACGTTCTGTGCGCTGTATGACGAACAGGGGCGTGTAGAGGTGGCGAGTGAGGCTTCCGGATTGGTTGTGTCGGAGGATCCAGGATTCACATGTTCTCAACTCCGTGAGAAAACCTCCAAGAGCACGACTTGGTACTTCACCTACCGGCTCGATGGAACGCTGGCGTCTGGTTTGAGGAAGCAAGCCACGCGTAAGGCGGGTGAGAATCCCTATCGCGAGGACACCGGCATTGGAACAGAGGCTACCGATGGCGCATGGTATGCAAGCGGAAGCATTTACATGGATGCTGCCAATCAGCGTAGGCGGATCGGTAGCATGTTTCATGGTAGCGAGAAAGGAGGAATTAGTGGAATTGAAGACAACTCATTCGCGATCGTTCCCGCCGATGCGACAGCTCTTTTCGCTGAGCGCAGTCAGGATGGTCAACAGAAGTTGCTCTACCGATTCCCGGGCGAGCGCGTTCCAATGGAACTGGCCACAGGACTGTTCGAGGGCATAACCGATTACACCCGCGTGCGCGAGTACCGGCACCGATCGCACAAACGGATTTTCGAGTTCTTCGGCCCAGGCGCCAAGCACCCCCACGAACGCCAATGGCGCATGCTGGATCTGAATCGGCAGGAAAACTATGACAAGAGCGGCAAGCTCACACGCGTGATCCTGTCTGGCCCGGTCCCTGCTGACGGCTACACCGAGAACCTGCGTGCCTACGCAGAAAAAGGCGTGCTGAAGCTCACGCCGCTTACCAGCGGCTACAGTTCGTACCGCGTCTACGACTATGACGCCACCGGCAAGGAATCACTCTCGTTCGTCTGCTGGCGCTACGAAGTCTCCACTAACAAGCCGTACGCCCATTTCCCCTGGTGGGAGCCGGACCCCCGCCCCAAGCGCAGTCGTGAAGCCGAACTGCAGTACGGCAGGACGCAGGTGGGCACGCGGTGCGGTACGCCCGACGGCAAGATGACCGTGGAAGGCATGGGCCCGGTGAAAAAGCTGATGGAAACCAAGTACAGCTTTGGAACCTCGAAGATCGGATTTCCCGGAGAGTAGGGGTTCGAGTAATCCGCAGAGGCAAACATGTCGCTTGGCCGACCAGTCGCAGCCGCAGTGCGGTAGGCGCCGCTCTAACACCGCAGCTTTTCCACATCCGCTGTGGAACGAAGCCCAATCAACCTGTGGATAGGTGACGCAGAACCTTGTGCAGCAGGCTTTTTCGTAGCGTGGTGAGAAAATCACCACGCCCGCCGTGCGGCCACGGTCGGCGCCCTTGCAGCGATCCGACCGACACAGGCCAACCGTTGCTCGGCACGCCTTACTCGGCCACCACCCGCGCCCGCAGCGAGTTGGTCAACGCCTCGGTGATCACCACATCGACGAACTGGCCGATCAGGCGCGCCGGCGCCGGGAAGTTCACCGAACGCATGTTCTCGGTCTTGCCGGTCAGTTCGTTCGGGTTCTTGCGCGAGGGGCCTTCCACCAGCACGGTCTGCACGGTGCCGACCATCTTTTCGGAGATGCCGGCCGCATGGGCGTTGATGCGTTCCTGCAGGCGCGACAGGCGCGCATGCTTTTCCGCATCGCTGATCGTGTCCTCCAGGTCGGCCGCCGGGGTGCCCGGGCGACGCGAGTAGATGAAGGAGAAACTGTGGTCGAAGCCGATATCTTCGATCAGCTTCATGGTCTTCTCGAAATCGGCGTCTGTCTCGCCGGGGAAGCCGACGATGAAATCCGAGCTGATCGAAATGTCCGGGCGCACCGCGCGCAGCTTGCGGATCTTCGACTTGAACTCCAGCGCGGTGTAGCCGCGCTTCATTGCCGACAGCACGCGGTCGCTGCCAGCCTGCACCGGCAGATGCAGGAAGTTGGCCAGCTGCGGCACGTCGCGGAACGCGTCGATGAGTGAGTCGCTGAACTCCAGCGGGTGCGAGGTGGTGAAGCGGATGCGTCCAACGCCATCGATCTCGGCGATGGTGCGGATCAGCAGGCCCAGGTCGGCGAACTCGCCATCGCCATACGGGCCGCGATAGGCATTGACGTTCTGGCCAAGCAGGTTGATCTCGCGCACGCCCTGGGCAGCCAGCTGCGCCACTTCCACCACCACGTCCTCGAACGGGCGGCTGACTTCGGTGCCGCGGGTGTAGGGCACCACGCAGAACGAACAGTACTTGGAGCAGCCTTCCATGATCGAGACGAAGGCCGAGGCACCGTCGGCGCGTGGCTCCGGCAGGCGGTCGAACTTCTCGATCTCGGGGAAGCTGATGTCCACCTGCGGGCGCTTCTGCTCGCGGCGGGCGCGGATCAGTTCCGGCAGGCGATGCAGGGTCTGTGGGCCGAACACCAGGTCCACGAACGGCGCGCGCTTGATGATCGCTTCGCCTTCCTGCGACGCCACGCAGCCGCCCACGCCGATGATGACCTCACGGCCCTTGTTCTTCAGGCCCTTCCATACGCCCAGCTGGCTGAACACCTTCTCCTGCGCCTTTTCGCGGATGGAGCAGGTGTTGACCAGGATGACGTCGGCGTCTTCCGGGCGGTCGGTCAGTTCCAGGCCATCGCTGGCGGCAAGCACGTCGGCCATCTTGGCCGAGTCGTACTCGTTCATCTGGCAACCGTGGGTCTTGATGTAGAGCTTGCCTTTCACCTGGTCGGGCTTGCGCGGACCAGTGGGCAGGGCAACGAGCGGGGTACCGCCCGGCGAGGCGGGCGGAAAGACGTCTGGCGTCCCGGTCATGGCGCTTAATCCATTCGGGTGGCGGGAAAGCCGGCAATTCTACCCGTATCCCGCACCGCCCGCCGGTAGCGCCGGGCCATGCCCGGCGGAATTCATCCACGCATGGCGTGGATCTACCGCACCCGTCAGGCCGCGACCAGCTCCGCGTCGATCTGCCGCGACCGGTCGAACGCGGCCAGTGCCGCCATCCGGGTGATGTAGGCCGCCGTGGCAGGGGCCGGCTGCACCAGGCCGAACGCGGTGGTCCAGGCCAGGGCGTTGCCCCACAGCACGTCGGCGGCGCTCATCGTCTCCCCGAGCAGGTACGGCCCCTGTGCCAGCTGCGCTTCGACCACCTGCAGCACGGTGTCGGCGTCGTTGTAGGGCGACATCGACTGCGGGGGCGGGTCGCGGCGCATCGCTCGATCGATCATTGCCGGCTCGAAGCAGGCGCCGTAGAAGGCCATCCAGCGCAGATAGGGGCCACGCAGCGCATCGCCGATCGGCGGTGCCAGCCCGGCTTCCGGGTACAGGTCGGCCAGGTACAGGTAGATCGCCACCTGTTCGGTGACCAACGCGCCGTTGTGATGGATGGCCGGCACCTTGCCCATCGGGTTGATGGCCAGATAGGCCGGGGCCAGGTTGGCGCCGGCCTTCAGGTCCAGCACCTGCAGGTGGTAATCGGCGCCGAGTGCCTCGAGCAGGGCGACCGCGCCGCTCGAACGTGAACGGGCGGCGTGGTAGAGGGTGATCTGGCGTGCGGTCATGGACGTGCTCCTTGCGATGGGTGGTGAAGCGGGAGGCCATCGTGGGGCACAATCACGGACGACTTCTGTCCTCGATTCATCATGCGTCATACCGCCCACCGATTGCTGCGCCTGATCGCCCTGCTGCAGGCACGCCGCCACTGGTCCGGCGCTGAACTGGCCGAGCGCATGGGCGTGGACCGGCGCAGCATCCGCCGCAACATCGAGCGCCTGCGCGAGTTGGGGTATCCGGTGCAGGCCTCGGCCGGGGTAGGGGGTGGTTACCGCCTCGGCGCAGGTGCGCCCGTGCTGCCCATGCTGCTGGACGAAGAGGAGGCCACCACGCTGGCCATTGCCCTGCGTGCCGCCTCAGCCACCGTGTCGGGCATTGATGACACCGCCCGCGGCCTGCTTTCCAAGCTCGACCCGCTGGTGCCGGCACGGCGGCGCCAGCAGGCGGGCGAGGTGCACGCCGCCACCGCCACCCTGTCCGAGCTGCCGGCCACCGATGCGCGCCTGCTCGGCCAGCTGGCGCAGCACTGCCGGCAGGCGGCGCGCCTGGCGTTCGAGTACCGCAGCGCGCAGGACGTGGTAACCCAGCGCCAGGTGGAGGCCCAGCATCTGGTCAACTATGGCCGTCGCTGGTACCTGCTGGCCTGGGACCGGGTCCGCGAGGACTGGCGTACCCTGCGCGTCGACCGCATGGGCGCGGTGCGGCTGCAACCGGAGCCCGGCATGCACCGGCGCACCCCGGCTCCGCCCGTCGTGATGGTCCGGCAGGCCGTCAGCCAGGCGCCTTTCAGCCTGCAGGCGGTCCTGCGTCTGGCCGGCAGCCAGGCCGAACTGGAAGGGCGCATTCCGCCCTGGTGCGGGGTGCTGGAGCCCGACGGTGCCGACCACTGCATGCTGCGCATGGGCGCCGAGAGCCGCGGCATGATGCTGGCCCAGATCCTCAGCCTGGACCGGCTGCCGGTGGCGCTATGGACCACGCCCGTGGAACTGCGCGATGAACTGGCCCAGCGCCTGGCGGGGCTGGCCCAGCTGCTGGCTGTGCCGGCGGTCACGGACTGAGCCGGGCCGCTTGGCAAGCCGGAGCGAAGCTGGGACACTCGCCGCCATGAAGGGGATACTGGGGACCACGGCGATCATCATCGCTGCGCTGACCGCTGCGCCGGCCAGCGCCGGTACCCTGTTCAAGTGCCAGGGCGCGGACGGTGTCACCAGCTATGTCAGCAAGCGCGTGCCCGGTGCGCGCTGCAGCACCATCAGCTACACCCGTGATACCCGTCGCCCGGCCACGCCGCGTGCGGTACCGGCCGCCGTGCCGGTTCAGAGTGCCAGCGCCAGCCCTGCCCCGACCCAGGTAGCCAGTGCCGAGCGCAATCCGGTGGCCGTGGCCGCCAGTGCCGCCAGCCCCGCCGTTGCCGCCGCGCCCGCACCCGTGCCTGCTGCCGCCGCTGCGCGTGGTGGCCGCATGGTCAGTGGCCAGGTCTACTCCTACATGCAGGATGGCGTGCGCCACTACACCAGCGCACGCCCCACCCAGGTCGCCAACCTGGGTCCGGTGCGCACCATCCGCTACAGCTTCATGGAGCGCTGCTATGCCTGCGGGGCCAACCCGCGGGTGAACTTCGGCACCGTGCGCCTCAACACCACCTCGTTCCAGACCGAGATCGCCTCGGCCGCGCGCGAGTTCGGGGTGGAGGAGGCGATCGTCCGCGCGATCATCCATGCGGAGTCGGCCTACAACCCGACCGCGCTCAGCCGCGCCGGCGCGCAGGGCCTGATGCAGTTGATGCCACCGACCGCCGCACGCTTCGGGGTCAGTGATTCCTACGATGCCAGCCAGAACATCCGTGGTGGCGTGCAGTATCTGGCGTGGTTGCTCAAGCGCTTCAATGGCGATCTGACCCTGGCCGCAGCGGGCTACAACGCCGGCGAAGGCGCGGTCGACCGCCACGGTGGCGTTCCCCCTTACAGTGAAACCCAGTACTACGTGCGCCGCGTCGGCCAGCTGGCCGACCGCTACCGCACGGAATTGAGCAAGCAGTAGGTGCCGACTGTCAGTCGGCACGCATTCGATGGCAGGTGCCGACTGTCGGTAGGTGCCGACTGTTAGTCGGCACACCTTACAAAGATTGTTGCAATGCGTTGTGTGGCGCGCGACGGTTCCGCTACACTCGCCCATGATTCAATGCGGCTCTGGCCCCCACCGGATCCGCTGGCAGCCTTAAAGCTACCTAATCAATATCGGAGTGCCGGATGGCCAACGATGGGGTACACGATCCAGTCAACACCGGACGTCGGCGTTTTCTTTCTGCCACCACAGCCGTGGTGGGCGCCGTCGGCGTCGGATTCACCGCAGTCCCTTTCATCAAATCCTGGAACCCCAGTGCCCGCGCCAAGCTTGCCGGCGCACCGGTGGTGGCCGATATCAGCGCTCTGCAGGAAGGCCAACGCCTGATCGTGGAATGGCGTGGCCAGCCGATCTGGATCGTCAAACGGTCCAAGGCCATCCTCGACGCGCTGCATGGGCTGGATGGCCGTCTCAAGGACCCCGAGTCCGGCGAGAAGGACCAGCAGCCGGACTACGTGCTCAAGCAGAACCCCGAGCTGCGTTCGATCAAGCCGGATGTGTCCGTGCTGGTCGGGCTGTGCACGCACCTGGGCTGTTCGCCTGAAATGGTGGCCGAGATCCGGCCCGAGCCGTACGACCCGCAGTGGAAGGGCGGCTACTTCTGCCCCTGCCACAAGTCGCGCTTCGACATGTCCGGCCGCGTCTTCAAGGACGTGCCGGCGCCGATCAACCTGAAGGTGCCCGCGCACCACTACCAGGACGACAACACCATCATCATCGGTGTCGATCCGCAGGGGGCAGCCTGATGGCCAATATCCTCGCCCGTACCGCCAGCGGCGTGGCCGACTGGGTCAACGCCCGCGCGCCGGGGCTGATGCCGGTCTACCGCAAGCACGTCAGCGAGTACTACGCGCCGAAGAACTTCAACATCTGGTACTACTTCGGTTCACTGGCGCTGCTGGTGCTGGTCAACCAGATCGTCACCGGCATCTTCCTGACGATGCATTACAAGACCAACGCCGCCGAAGCGTTCGGTTCCATTGAATACATCATGCGGGACGTGGAGTGGGGCTGGCTGATCCGCTACATGCACTCCACCGGTGCCTCGCTGTTCTTCATCGTCGTCTACCTGCACATGTTCCGCGGCCTGCTGTACGGCAGTTACCAGAAGCCGCGCGAGCTGGTGTGGATCCTCGGCATGCTGATCTACCTGGTGCTGATGGCCGAAGCCTTCATGGGTTACGTGCTGCCGTGGGGCCAGATGTCGTTCTGGGGCGCGAAGGTCATCATCTCGCTGTTCGGGGCGATACCGGTCATCGGCAACGGCCTGACCGAATGGATCATGGGCGACTACCTGCCCAGTGACGCCACGCTCAACCGCTTCTTCGCCCTGCATGTCATCGCCCTGCCGCTGGTGCTGTTGCTGCTGGTGGTGCTGCACCTGGGCGCGCTGCACGAAGTGGGTTCCAACAACCCCGATGGCGTGGAAATCAAGAAGGGGCCGAAGGGCAACCGCTGGTCGCCGAACGCGCCGGCCGACGGCATCCCGTTCCATCCGTACTACACGCTCAAGGATGGCGTCGGCGCCGGTTTCCTGCTGATCATCGCCGCCTTCATCATCTTCTTCGCACCGGCCTTTGGCGGGCTGTTCCTGGAGCATGACAACTTCACCGAGGCCAACCGCCTGGTGACGCCCGAGCACATCAAGCCGGTCTGGTACTACACGCCGTACTACGCGATGCTGCGCGTGGTGCCCAACAAGCTGGGTGGCGTGCTGGTGATGTTCTCGGCCATCGCCATCCTGTTCCTGGTGCCGTGGCTGGACCGTGCGAAGGTCAAGTCCTACCGCTACCGCGGCCTGCTCTCGAAGGTGCTGCTGGGCGTGTTCGCCGTGTGCTTCGTCTGGCTGGGCGTGATCGGTTCCGGCCCCGGCACCGATGCGCATGAAACCTATGTCGGGCGGGTGCTGACCTTCCTGTACTTCGCGTTCTTCATCACCATGCCGCTATGGACAAGGTTGGACAGGACCAAGCCGGTACCGGAGAGGGTGACCACCCATGACTGATCGCTGGATGGTCCGGTTGGCCCTGATGGCCACCCTGATGCTGGGCAGTTTCCTGGCCTCTGCCGCCGAGGGTGGCACCAAGCTGCTGCAGGCCGGCAACGACCTGGGTGACCGCGCATCGCTGCAGCGCGGCGCGCAGCTGTACATGAACTACTGTTCGGGTTGCCACGCGCTGAAATACCTGCGTTATTCACGCATGGCGCAGGACCTGGGCCTGAGCGAGGAAGAGGTGATGAACAACCTCAACTTCACCGGCTCAGCGATCGGCGATCCGGTTCCGGTGGCGATGCCCAAGGAACAGGCCGAAAAGTGGTTCGGCAAGATGCCGCCGGACCTCAGCCTGATATCGCGGGTGCGCGGCAGCGACTGGGTCTACACCTACCTCAAGTCATTCTACCTGGACAGCAGCCGGCCGCTGGGCTGGAACAACGCCCTGTTCGCCAATGCGTCCATGCCCAACCCGCTGTGGGAAATGCAGGGCCTGCAGCACGCGGTGCACGGCAAGGCGGAGGCGCCGGGCATGGATCCGCCGGTTACCGGCCTGCGTATCGAAGCGCCGGGCAGCGTTGATGCCGGGCAGTACGACCAGGCCGTGCGGGACATCACCAACTTCCTTGAATACGCCGGCGAGCCGGCCGCGTTGAAGCGCCAGCAGCTGGGCGTATGGGTGATCCTGTTCCTGGCCCTGCTGACCTTCCTGCTGTACCTGCTGAAGAAGGAATACTGGAAGGACGTGCACTGATTCTGCTTCCGGCCATGCCCAAAGGCTATTGGCTTTTGTGATGGTCGGTTGCACACTCGGGGAGGAGTCGACCGCCGGCACGGTGCTGGCGGCGCCGATGCGGCAGGCGGTCTCCTGTCGTGGGAGAGCCTTTGATGGCGGCGAGCGTACGCATGCGCAATACACTGACGCTGTTTTCCTCGAACGATGATGTCCTGTGCCACCGGGTGCGCCTGGTCCTGGCGGCCAAAGGGGTCAGCTATGACTTCGTTCCTGTCGACCCGCAGAATCCGCCCGAAGATCTGATCGACCTCAACCCCTACCACTCGGTGCCGACCCTGGTCGAACGCGAGCTGGTGCTGTACGCCGCCTCGGTGGTCAGCGAGTACCTCGACGAGCGCTACCCGCATCCGCCGCTGATGCCGGTCGATCCGCTTTCGCGTGCCCGCATCCGCTTGGCCATGCTGCGCATCGAACACGACTGGGTGCCGCAGGTGCAGGCCATCCAGCTGGGCAACAAGACCCAGGCCGAGGCCGGCCGCAAGCGGCTGAAGGAACTGCTGACCGCATCGCTGCCGCTGTTCAAGGCCAGCAAGTTCTTCCTCAACCCGGAAATGAGCCTGGCCGACTGCGCCATGGCGCCGATCATCTGGCGCCTGCAGTCACTGGATGTGCCGCTGCCCAAGGATGGCAAGGCCATCGAGGACTACGGCAACCGAATCTTCCGCCACCCGGGGTTTGTCCGCAGCCTGACGGACCAGGAAAAGAAGCTGCGCGACCTGCCGGGCTGAGCCCGGCGGGCATATCCCGTCTGCATGCCCACCGGCATGCAGGCGATCTGCCCCGGCAGGGGCGTCGGGCGCGTACACTTCACGCATGACCGACGACTTCTTCCACATGACCAGCCACCGCCCGTACCTGCTGCGGGCACTGGTGGAATGGATCAACGACAATCAGCTCACCCCGCACATCCTGGTCGATGCCGGCGTGCCCGGCGTCCAGGTCCCGCCTTCGGCGGTGAAGGATGGCCGGGTCGTGCTCAACATCGCCGAACGCGCGGTGGTGCAGCTGATGATCAACAACGAGATGGTGAGCTTCTCGGCGCGCTTCTCCGGCACCAGCTACCCGGTGCAGGTGCCGATCAGCGCGGTGCTGGCCGTGTATGCCCGCGAGACCGGGCAGGGCATGGCGCTGCCGGACGATATTCCGGGCACGGAGCCGGCGCCGGCCAGTGACGAATCGCTGCACGATGGCGAGGCGCCGTCGGATGACACGCCGCCGACCAGCCCGCCGCCCAAGGGGCGCCCGAACCTGCGCGTGGTCAAATAACGGTAGGTGCCGACCGTTGGTCGGCACATCCTCGGCATCGGTAGGTGCCGACCGTTGGTCGGCACACCCTCAGGCATCTACCGCCTAGATGTCCTCGGCATCATCGACATCCGCGCGGATCCGGCTGATCCGCGCCGCCCCCGGGCCAGTGAATGAGACCAGTTGATCACCGCGCAGCACCATGCGGCCGACGTGGCGATCGATGCCGTCATAGGAATACTCGAACTTGAAGGTGCGCTCGAACCCGAGCCGGCCATCTTCACCGCGCGACAGGCGCATCCCCGTGGCGTGCACGGCCTGGTCCAGCCATTGCACATCGGCGGCGCGGCAGGCATTCCGGCCGAGTTCCACGGCGCGTTCGGCGGCCGAGCGTGCCGCGTTCCAGAAGAAATAGACGATACCGCCAGCGATCAGCAACAGGAGCAGGGTGGGCATGGCAGGGAGTGTCTTGAGTCGATGCAGCCAAGATGGCGGCGAAACCGCGCTGGATCAAGCGTGATCGTCAGCGATCCACCGCAGGTTCGGTCGCTGCAGCAGGCGGGACGAATGTGGCGGGCGCAGTGGCATTCAACTGCAGCAGTGCCGCCCAGTCCTGGCGGTTGAAACTGCATTCGTCTTCGCGCCCGGGCGTGCAGCTGGGCTCCACGCCGGTGCTGTCGCGCGAGCGTGCCGGCGGTAGCTGGATGCGTCCGCTGCGGTCCAGCTGCAGCAGGCGCATGGCCACGGTGTTCATCACGTTGCCACCGACCAGATAAAGGGTCTGGTCGCCGCCAAGGTTGGCGGCCACCACGACCTCGCAGTGCGATTTCCAGTGCCCGACCGAACCATTGCCCAGCGCCTGCACCAGCCCGCTGTAGCTCAGCGTGCTGCTGCGGTCGCGCAGGAAACACAGCAGGTCGCCGGGGGCGGGCTTGGTCGTGGCAGGGTCCGTCAGCCGGTACGGCACGCCGGCCGGTCCGGCCTGGTAGGCCGCGCGTATGTAGTCGATGTGCCGCGGTGAGGTGTTGAAGCCGGGCACACCGGCGCGGGTCATCACCCATGAAATGAAGGCGGCCGACCACGGATTGTCGATGAGGAAGGCGCGGCAGTCGCTGTCGGTGTAGCGCGTGCCCAGCGGCGCCAGGCAGCTGCTGGCGCCGGGGATGCTGCCCATCGCGTTGAGCGTGCCGCTGTCGCGCCAGTAGCCGGCCACGCGCTGCCAGGCGATCAGGCCATTGTCGGCCAGGTGCTCGTTTTCCGATTCGGTCACGCTGAGGCTGGCGGCGCGGCCGTCGCGGTCGATGAAAGGGCGGTACCACAACCGGTGTTCGTTGCAGGCGGCATTGCGGATGGAGACCGCCAGCGGGCTCAGCCCGTAGCGCGGCGGCACATCGCAGGCTTCGGCGGCTGCAGCAGAGAGCGGCGCAGCCGCCAGCAGCAGGCAGGCGGGGAACAGCATCCGGCGCATGCGCGGCTCCTGTGGGGGATGACCGCAGCGTCGCAGAGGCAGGCGTAGCCGAATCGTGAAGGCACTGACGCTAGTGCCGGCCGCTGGCCGGCAGTGAGAGATGGGGTCAGATCCCTTTTCCCACGGAAAAGGGATCTGACCCCGGAGCGGGCATCAATCCGGCGGCGGTCCCAGCTTCAACGACAGGTCGATGGCCTGCACGTGCTTGGTCAGCCCGCCGATGGAAATGCAGTCCACGCCGTCCTCGGCAATGGCGCGCAGTCCCTCCAGGCCGACGCTGCCTGATACTTCCAGCGGAATGCGGCCGGCGGTGATGCGCACGGCTTCGCGGCGCAGCGGCGCATCGAAGTCGTCCAGCAGGATGCGCTCGCAGCCGGCAACCAGCGCCTGCTGCAGCTGATCCAGATCCTCCACCTCGACCACCAGGGGAAGCTCGGGCCAATGCTGGCGCGCGGCAGCCACCGCTGCGGGCAGCGAGCCCGCGGCGCGGATGTGGTTTTCCTTCAGCATCACGGTGTCGTACAGGCCGAAGCGGTGGTTGTCGCCGCCGCCGCAGCGCACCGCGTACTTCTGCGCCAGGCGCAGGCCGGGCAGAGTCTTGCGGGTATCGAGGATGCGCGTGCCGGTGCCGGCCACTGCCGCCACATAGCGGGCGGTGGTGGTAGCGGTGCCCGACAGGGTCTGCAGGAAATTCAGCGAGGTGCGCTCGGCGCTGACCAGGCTGCGGCTGCGGCCGTGCAGCAGGGCCAGCACGGTGCCGGCGGCAACGTGGTCACCCTCGGCCACGCGCCATTCAATACGCACGTCCGGGTCAAGTGCACGGTGGGTGGCATCGAACCAGGGGCGGCCGGCGATCACCGCATCCTGCTTGCACAGCAGGTAGGCGCTGTCGGCCTGGTCGGGCAGCAGGGCGGCGGTGACGTCACCGCTGCCCAGGTCCTCGGACAACGCGCGCGCGACATCGGCCGCGACCAGGGCCGCATCCGGCGTCGGCAGGGTGGTCATGCGGCGGGGAAGTCAGCGATCTGCGCGGTCGGGATGGCCTCTTCGGCCAGCAGCACCGGAATGCCATCGTCAACCCGGAACACCTGCTTGCGGTCCCGGGTGACCAGTGCTTCGCGCAGCGGCTGGGCCAGCGGGTTGCCATCGGCCTTGCTCACCGAGCCGGCGGAAATGGCCTTGTTGAGGGCGTCCAGGCCCTTGCCATCCAGCAGGGACAGGGGCTGGCGGGTGTCCGGCGACACCAGCAGGTCAAGCAGCTTGCGATCCATGGTTCTTCGTCTTGCGTGGAAGACGGCTAGAATACGTCTTTAAGGCAGGTGACGGCCAATGACCCCCAACCCGATCGCGCCGCTTGTCGGCATCGTCATGGGTTCCCGTTCCGACTGGGAAACCATGCAGCACGCCGCCCAGAAGCTTGAAGCTCTGGGTGTTCCGTTTGAAGTGAAGGTGGTTTCGGCCCACCGCACGCCGGACGTGTTGTTCAGCTACGCAGAAGAGGCGGGCCCGCGCGGCCTGCGCGCCATCATTGCCGGTGCTGGCGGGGCTGCGCACCTGCCGGGCATGATCGCCGCGAAGACCGCCGTGCCGGTGCTGGGCGTGCCGGTGCAGTCCAAGGCCCTCAATGGCATGGATTCGCTGCTGTCGATCGTGCAGATGCCGGCCGGCATCCCGGTCGCGACCTTCGCCATCGGCAACGCGGGCGCGTCCAATGCGGCGCTGTTCGCGGCGGCCATGCTGGCCAGCGACCAGCCGGCCATCGGCCAGGCGCTGGAGGCCTTCCGCACGCGCCAGACCGAAGATGTCATGGCCCACGACGACCCGCGCCAATGAGCCTGACTGTCGGCATCCTGGGCGGTGGCCAGCTCGCCCGCATGATGGTCCTTGCCGGTGCGCCGCTGGGGCTGCGTTTCGAGCTGTACGACCCGGCGGCCGACGCCTGCAGCGGCCCCCTGGCGCCGCTCACGGTGGCCGCCTTCGATGACCGCGAGGCACTGGCCGCATTCGCCGCCAAGGTGGACGTGGTCACCTTCGATTTCGAGAACGTGCCCGCTGACAGTGCCCAGTGGCTGGCCGGACAGGTGCCGGTCTACCCGCCGCCGTCGGCCCTGGCCGTCGCGCAGGACCGGCTGAGCGAAAAGACCCTGTTCCAGCAGCTGGGCATTCCGCTGCCGGCCTTCGCCGATATCCGCAGCCGCGACGAACTGGCTGCGAAAGCTGCCGAGTTCGGCCTGCCGTGCATTCTCAAGACCCGCCGCCTGGGCTACGACGGCAAGGGCCAGTTCCGCCTGCGCAGCGAAGCCGACATCGACGCCGCATGGGATGCGCTGGGCGCGCAGGTCGAGCGGACCGGCCTGATCCTGGAGGGCTTTGTCGCCTTCCAGCGCGAGGTGAGCGTGGTTGCCGTGCGCGGCCGCGACGGCAGCTTCCAGGCCTGGCCGGTCACCGGCAACTGGCATGTCGATGGCGTGTTGTCCGCGAGCGTGGCCCCGGCCGTGCTGTCGGAGGCCGAGCATGAAGCGGCTATTGGTTACGCGCGCCGCGTGGCCGAGCACCTGCAGTATGTGGGCGTGTTCGCGCTGGAGCTGTTCTGTCGCGATGGCGAACTGCTGGCCAACGAGATGGCACCGCGCGTGCACAACTCCGGCCATTGGACCATCGAAGGCAGCGAGACCTCGCAGTTCGAGAACCATCTGCGTGCCGTGCTGGGCCTGCCGCTGGGCAGCACCCGCATGCTTGGCCATGCCTGCATGCTGAACTGGCTGGGCGCGATGCCCGACCCGGCGCCGGTGCTGGGCCAGGCCAGCGGCCATTGGCATGACTATGGCAAGCAGCCGCGCGACGGACGCAAGGTGGGCCATGCCACGCTGCGCGACGATGATGCGGGTGCCCTGGCCGATGCACTGCTGCAGGTGGGGTTGGAGCTGGACCGCCAGGCCCAGGTAGCCCCCGCCGTGCACGCATTGCGCAACGGCTGATCCCGGTAGTGCCGGCCGCTGGCCGGCAGATCACAACCGGTCGTGCCGGCCGCTGGCCGGCAAGGCGCCTCAGCGCAGCTGGCTCTCCGCAAATTCCCAGTTGACCAGTTGCCAGAACGCTTCCAGATAGCGCGCGCGCTCATTCTGGTAGTCGGTGTAGTAAGCGTGTTCCCACACGTCACAGCACAGCAGTGGCGTGCTGTCTCCGGTCAGCGGCGTGCCCGCGTTGCGGGTTGCCTGGATGCCGAGCTGGCCACCGGGGTGCTGCACCAGCCAGACCCAGCCGGAACCGAACAGGCCCAGCGCAGCGCGGTTGAACTCCTCGCGCAGGCGCTGGCCATCGCCAAACTGGCGCTTGACCAGTTCGCCCAGCCGGCCCTGCGGCTCGCCGCCGCCACGCGGGCGCAGGCATTGCCAGTAGAAGCTGTGGTTCCAGGCCTGCGCGGCCGCATCGAACAGCCTGCCCTGGGCCTGACGGACGATGTCCTCCAATGTCGCTTCTTCCCATTCCGTGCCGACGATGGCGGCATTGACCGCATCGACGTACGCGCGGTGATGGCGGCCGTAATGCAGTTCCACGGTCTGCGCGGACAGGTGCGGCTGCAGGGAGCCGGGCAGGTAGGGCAGGGCAGGCAATTCGAGGGGCATGGACAGGTTCGTGGCCAGAGGACGGTGGCAGCCGGTTCCATCGGCTTACAATGGCGGCTACCGTGGGCAGTCTAGCCGACCACTGCGGTCGGTTTGTCCGGCGAAGCAAGGAGTGAGGTGTGGCGGTAATGCAGCAAATCCAGGCCGAGGTGGATCGTTACCCGCTCGTGCTGTTCATGAAGGGCACCCCGCAATACCCGATGTGCGGCTTTTCCAGCCGCGCCGTGCAGGCGTTGATGGCGGCCGGTGCCGTCGCCCTGCGCACGGTCAATGTGCTGGAGGAGCCGGAGATCCGCGCCAACCTGCCGCGCTTCTCCAACCTGCCGACGTTCCCGCAGCTGTTCATCAACGGGGAGTTGATCGGCGGCTGCGACATTGTCATGGAGCTGTTCGAGGCCGGCGAGCTCAAGCGCATCGTCGAAGAGGCGACCCAGGGATGAGTGCCTGGCCATCGACGTCGGCGACCGATGCGGCGCGCGATGGCCGTCCCCTGCAGGACCGTGTGGTGCTCATTGCCGGTGCCGGTGGCGGGCTGGGCAGTGCCGCGGCCGTCGCGGCCGCCGAAGCGGGGGCCACCGTGGTCCTGATGGGCCGCAAGCCGCGGCGGCTGGACCGGGTCTATGCCCAGGTGCAGGCGGTCGGCCCCGAACCCCTGCTGTACCCGCTGGATCTGGAAGGTGCCGGTCCGGATGACTACGCCGAGCTGGTCCAGGCCCTGCAGCGCGAGCTGGGGCGGCTGGATGGCCTGCTGGTGTGCGCCGCGCATTTTCCCGGCCTGACCCCGTTCGAGCTGGCCGACCCAGCCAGTTTCGCCCGTGCCGTGCACGTCACCCTGACCGCGCCGGCCTGGTTGGCCCAGGCCTGCCTCCCGCTGCTGAAGCAGCAGGACGATGCGGCGCTGGTGTTCGCCGTCGATGCCCCGGAACGGGTGGGGCAGGCGTACTGGGGCGGCTATGGTGTGGCCCAGCACGGGCTGCGCGGGCTGATCGCCAGCCTGCACGACGAACTTGGCCGTACCCCGGTGCGGGTCAGCGGCCTGTATCCGGGCCCATTGCGCACCGCATTGCGGGCCCGCGCCTATTCGGTTGACCAGGATCCGGCTGCCCAAGGCACGGAAAACGCCGCCGCTGCGGCCGTGGCCCTGCTGTCCGCTGCCGGCGCCGCGTGGCGCGGGCAGGTGCTTGACGCCAGCCAGGCAGCGTTCGCGGGTTAACCGAAAGCCAAGGCGGAGTGAAGATTCCGTCACGATAGCGTTGCGATCCGGTGCCGTTTGTCGCACAACCGTCACATTGATGGGATAGCGTGTTAATCTAGTGTTAACCGTTGCGGCAGCTGCCGTTCACGGTAGGGAACCCCAGATAAATGTCCAGTCAGCCGCCCGCAAGGCTGCTTGGATGCGCTTTTTTTTCCGCCATCGCCAACTCGCATCGAGGCTACCGAAAAATGACCCACCCACTCCGGATGTCCAAGCTTACCCTTGGTCTCGTGGCTGCACTCGCCGCCGCCCCCGCCTTCGCCCAGAGCACCTCTGCCGGTGTCGGCGGCCAGGTGATCTCCCGCGCGGGCCAGCCCGTCGCCGGCGCCGAAGTCACCATCACCCACACCGAGTCGGGCACCGTTTCGCGTGCCACCACCGATGCGGCCGGTCGTTACAACGCCCGCGGCCTGCGCGTGGGTGGTCCGTACTCGATCACCATCACCAAGCCGGGTGAAGGCACCAAGACGGAAGATGGCGTCTACCTGGGCGTGAACCAGACCGGCACCATCAACGCCACCCTGACCGGTGACCTGGCAGCTGCCACCAACCTGGACACCGTGCAGGTCACCGCCGTCGGCGGCGGCTCGGAAGTGTTCAGCGCCACCAAGATGGGCTCGGGCACCAACATCAGCCAGCAGCAGATCGAAGTTGCGCCGTCCATCGGCGGCAACATCCAGGATCTGATGCGCCTTGACCCGCGCGTGACCTTCATCGACCGCGCCTCGGGCTCGATCTCGGCCGGCGGCCAGAACCCGCGCTTCAACTCGATCAACATCGACGGCGTGTCCGCCAGCGACACCTTCGGCCTGGAAGGCAACAACATGCCGACCCGCCGCCAGCCGGTCGCGATGGAAGCCATCGAAGCGCTGGACATCAACCTGTCCAACTACGACGTCAGCATCGCTGCCGCCGCCGGTGCCACCGTCAACGCGGTGACCAAGTCCGGTACCAATGATTTCCACGGTTCGGTGTACGGCACCTACCGTGATGGCGACTGGTTCGGCGACAACCCGGAAGGCCAGCCGTTCAAGGGCTTCACCAAGGAAGAAACCTACGGCATGACCCTGGGCGGTCCGATCGTCAAGGACAAGCTGTTCTTCTTCGCCAACTACGAGAAGTTCAAGCAGGCCGCGCCGGGCGCTGACCTGAGCGGCACCGCGCTGGGCAAGGCCAACCCGCAGTTCACCCTGGCCGACGTGACCCGTGCGCAGCAGATTGCGGAGAGCTACGGCATCAACGCCGGTGGCCTGGAAAGCAACGGCGACACCGAGATGGAAGAGTACGCGCTGAAGCTGGACTGGAACATCAGCGACAACCATCGTGCCAACATCCGCTACAGCAAGATCGACCAGAGCAAGCTGCGCATCAACGGCATGAGCACCAGCACGGCCTCGCTGAGCTCGTACTGGTACCAGCATGACAAGACCAACGAGAGCTACGTCGCCCAGCTGTTCAGCGACTGGACCTCGAACTTCTCCACCGAGTTGAAGGCCTCGTACCGCGAGTACTCGGCAATCCGCAACGTGTCCACCGATGCGCCGAGCATCCGCATCTACTTCCAGGGCACCCAGGCCGCGCCGACCGGTGACTCGCTGTACCTCGGTACTGAAGTCAACTCGCAGAACAACATCCTGCAGACCAAGGCGTGGAACTACTACGCCGCGGGTACCTGGACGCTGGGTGACCACGACGTCAAGTTCGGTGCGTCGTACGACACCAACGACATCTACAACTACTTCGGCGCCACCTCGTGGGGTTCGTACACCTTCTACGGTCTGGACAACTTCGCCAACGGTATCTGGAGCACCTACAACTACAACCCGGAGCGCACCCCGGGCTCGATTCCGGCTGACTACAAGTACAGCAACCTGGCCCTGTTCGTGCAGGACACCTGGTATGTCAACAACAACCTGACCCTGACCCTGGGCGTGCGTGCTGATCGTGCCGACACCAGCCCGGCTCCGGCCTACAACGCTGCAGCGTCGACGTTCTTCGGTCGCGACAACAGCGAAGTACTGAGCAACAAGTTCCTCATCCAGCCGCGTGCGGGCTTCAACTACACCTTCGACAGCGAGCGCCCGACCCAGTTGCGTGGTGGCGTGGGCCTGTTCCAGGGTGACGCTCCGCAGGTGTGGCTGAGCAACAGCTACTCGGCGACCGGCTTCAACAACTCGGTCTACACCAACAACGCCTATAACCCGGCGCTGCCGTTCAACCCGAGCAAGGACAACCAGCCGGTCCCGACCACCGCAGGTTCGAACCGCCAGAACGTCAACTTCGTCGGCAGCGACTTCAACATGCCGTCGGTCTACAAGGCCAACCTGGCGTTCGATCACGAACTGCCGTGGAATGGCATCGTGGCATCGGCTGAACTGCTGGTCACCAAGGTCAAGGATGCTCTGTACTACCGCAACCTGAACCTCGGCCCGGTGCAGCAGCTGGGCCCGGACGGCCGTGCGCTCTACTACGCCGCTTCCCGCAATGGCAACGCCTGGTCGAACAACGATGCACGTTCCGGTCGCAACCAGGCCTACGACGCTGTGTACGAAATCGCCAACACCGACAAGGGCCGCACCTCGCAGTTCACCGCGTCGCTGAGCAAGCCGTGGTCGGAAGGTAGCGACTGGTCCTGGAACATCGGCTACACCTACACCGACGCCACCGAAGTGGGTTCGCTGACCAGCTCCACCGCCAGCTCGGGCTGGGGCTACCAGTACGCCTTCGACGCCAACAGCGAAACCGAGAACACCTCGCGCTACCAGATCCGCGACCGCGTGTCGGGCTCGCTGAACTGGAAGCACAAGTTCTTCGGTGACTACGAAACCCGCGTCGGCCTGGTGTACGAAGGCCGCAGCGGCCGTCCGTACAGCTACGTCTACGTGAACGATGCCAACGGTGACAGCCGTTCCGCCAACGACCTGTTCTACGTGCCGAATCCGGGCGAAGTGCTGTTTGGCAGCTTGGTGGGCAGCACCTTCACCCCGGATGCGGCGATGGAGAAGTCGTTCTACGAATGGCTGGCCAACAACCCGCAGCTGGCGAAGTACGCAGGCGGCTACGCTCCGGCCAACCAGTTCCGTACCGGCTGGATCAACACCTTCGATATCCGTATCAGCCAGCAGCTGCCGGGCTTCATGAAGGGCCACAAGTCGGAAGTGTGGGTCGACATCCAGAACGTCGGCAACATGCTGAACAAGAAGTGGGGCAACATCTACGACTACGGCTTCTTCGCCGATGCGCGTGTCGCCAGCCTGCAGGGCATCAAGGACGGCAAGTACGTGTACAACTTCCGCGGCGCGGATGAGCCGACGGTGGCCAACAATGACGCAGACGGCTTCGACGTCGGCGTGTCGCAGTGGTCGGTGCAGCTGGGCTTCCGCTACCAGTTCTGATGAACTGACGTAGTTGCTGCACACGGAAACGGCCGGGGAAACCCGGCCGTTTTCCGTTCAGGCGAAAGTCCTTGCGGGCGTGCGGGCGGGGGCGTAGCATCCTCTCTTGTGCGCGGCGCATTACGCCGCCTGGCGGTCCCGGAATGGCGAACGCAGGCAGCACACATCCAACGGTCGGGTTTCCCGGCCGTTTTGCTTTTTAAGGGGGCGGCAGTACAGTCGGAAACCTTGAAGGAAGCGAAAAGTTGGATATGACGACGAACGAAAAGGCAGCCCGCGCGCTGCCGGTGCAGGATGCGCGGATCTACCCGCGCGGTGGGCTGGATGTGCTGTCGCGGGCCGAGGTGGCACGCCTGCGCGATGCCTCCGGTGGTGGCATGCACGAGCTGCTGCGCCGCTGCGCGCTGGCGGTGCTGACCAGTGGCAGTGCTTCGGACGATCCGCGCGCGGCGCGTGATCTCTACCCGGATTTCGACATCCAGGTGGCGCAGCAGGATCGTGGCGTGCGCATCGACCTGGTCAACGCACCGGCGATGGCCTTCGTCGATGGCGAGATCATCCGCGGCGTGGCCGAACTGCTGTTCGCGGTGGTCCGCGACCTGGCCTACATGGCCATCGAGATGGGCCCGGCCTACGCGGCCGAACTGGAGTCCTCCGAAGGCATCACCAATGCGGTGTTCGGCCTGCTGCGCAATGCACGCATCCTCAACCCGGGTGACCCGAACCTGGTGGTCTGCTGGGGCGGCCACTCGATCGGCCGCGACGAATATCTGTACACCAAGCAGGTCGGCTACGAGCTCGGCCTGCGTGGCCTGGACATCTGCACCGGCTGCGGCCCGGGTGCGATGAAGGGGCCGATGAAGGGCGCCACGATCGCGCACGCCAAGCAGCGCAAGACGGTCACCCGCTATATCGGCCTGACCGAGCCGGGCATCATTGCCGCCGAGTCGCCGAACCCGATCGTCAACCACCTGGTCATCATGCCGGACATCGAGAAGCGCCTTGAGGCCTTCGTCCGCATCGGCCACGGCATCATCGTGTTCGCCGGCGGTGTCGGTACCGCCGAAGAGATCCTGTATCTGCTCGGCATCCTGCTGCGCGAGGAGAACAAGGATCTGCCGTTCCCGCTGATCCTGACCGGCCCGACCGTGGCCGCGCCGTACTTCGAGCAGATCGACCGTTTCATCCGCCTGACCCTGGGCGACGCGGCCGCTGAGCGCTACGAGATCATCATCGGTGACCCGGTGGCGGTGGCCCGCAAGATGGCCAGCGGCATCAAGCAGGTGCGCGAGCATCGGCTGGCGCAGAAGGATTCGTTCTTCTTCAACTGGTCCATCGAGATTCCGTGGGAGTACCAGCAGCCGTTCGTGCCGACCCACGAAGCGATGGCCGCGCTGGACCTGCACCACGGTCGTGCGCCGCATGCGCTGGCCGCCGATCTGCGCCGGGCGTTCTCCGGCATCGTGGCCGGCAACGTGAAGGAAGACGGCATGCGCCGCATCGAACAGTTCGGGCCGTTCCAGATCCACGGCGACGCGGACATGATGCAGGCCCTCGACGCGCTGCTGCGCGCCTTCGTCGAGCAGCGCCGGATGAAGATCTCCGGCGAGTACCAGCCCTGCTACCAGGTGCTGGCCTGACCGGCCGGGGTCGGAGCCCTTCGGGATCCGGCCCCAGCCCGGGGTCGGACCCGCGAAGCGGCTCCGACCCCTTCCGGGCGCTGCCGGAAGGGCAGGGCGTGTCAACGCTTTGACGCCCGTCGCCCTGATCTGACCGTTCATCCCGCCGCCGCTTGCCGGTGGCCGCCGGGTGCGCCATCGTGGCCACCAACACGCTGGGGAGCGTTCCATGTATCCGCGCCTGTCCAAGGGCTTCACGCTGGTCGAGTTGATGGTCACGGTTGCCGTGCTGGCAATCCTGAGCACCATTGCCTATCCCAGTTTCCAGAGCACCATCCGCTCCAACCGGGTGGCAACCGGTGGCAACGAGGCGCTGGCGCTGATCGCGCTTGCCCGCAGCGAGGGTGTCCGCAACAAGCACGGCGGTGGCGTCTGCGGCAGCAGCACCGGCAGCAGCTGCGACGACGCATGGTCCAAGGGCATGCTCGCCTGGTCCGACACCAACGGCGATGGGACCTACCAGAGCGGCGAGCCCGCGCTGCGTTTCATGGCGGTCGGCACTGGCCTGGTGGGTTCCGGCCCGGACGGCGCTCCCATCGCGTTTGACAATCGTGGCCGGCTTCGCGCGAGTGCTGTTCAGACAGTAACGCTGCAACCCACCGAATGCGGCAAGGTTGCCCTGCGCCGGGTGATGAAGATCAATCTGGCCGGCCAGGTGACATCGCAGAAGGAAGATTGCAAATGAGCCGTCGCCGTGTCTTTTCCTCGCCGGCCCGCAGCCGTGGCTTCAGCCTGCTTGAAGTGCTGATTGCCCTGCTGGTGCTGGCCTTCGGGCTTCTGGGTTTCGCATTGCTGCAGACGATGAACGTCCGCTTCGTGCAGAGCTCCAATTACCGTACCCAGGCGACCAACCTGGCGTATGACCTGCTGGACCAGATGCGCAGCAACCGCTATCAGGCGCACTGGTACAACGGTGCGACCTTTGCCGCCAACAGCGTGAAGCTGAGCAGCTGCACGCGCCCGGTGGGTGACAAGCTGACCATCAGCGACAACGTCACGCGCTGGAAGTGCCAGGTCGTGCAGGCGCTGGGCGAGGGTGCCAGTGCGAACGTCACCATCACCAACGGCCAGGCCAGGGTCGACATCTCGTGGGGTGACGAGCGCTGGAACAAGGACAAAGCCGATTCGTTGACCACGTTCAGCCTGGTGTCGCAGCTATGAACCGCATTCCGCCGACCTTCGCCCTGCGCCGTTTCGAGAAGGGCCTGACACTGGTTGAAATGATGGTCGCCCTGGCGCTGGGTCTGGTGCTGATGCTGGGCGTGGTGCAGATTTTTGCGGCCTCGCGCACGGCCTCGGTCCTGGCCGAGGGCGGGGCGCGTGCACAGGAAAACGCACGCTTTGCCCTCGAATTCCTGCAGCGCGACATCCGCATGGCAGGCCATTTCGGATGCGTGAACGATCAGGCGCATTTCGTCCGCAACGAAGGTGATCCGGTCGTCAATACGGGGGCTGCCAGTGGGTCGCAGCACCCGTTGGATTTCAGCGTGTCGCTGCAGGGGTATGAGGCACCGAACACGGCTCCGGGCGGCGCGGGCCTGACCCTCGGCGGGTCCTGGTCGCTGCCGACCAACCTGCCAAAGGCCATTGCGGACCTGGGGCCACGGGGTGGCAGTGACGTGCTGGTGCTGCGCTATCTCTCGCCCGACGGTGTGCCGGTAACCGGGTTGACCGCCGGCAGCGACAGTGTGCTGACCTTCACTTCCAGCAAGGGTGCGCGCCTGACCGACGGCGGCGTGTCCACGCCCACGCTGTTCGGCATTGCCGACTGCAGCCACGCGAACGTGTTCAAGGGCAAGCTGGAAACCGGCAAGGTGACGGCCCTGGGCGCCAACCTGGGCACCTACGCAACCCAGCCTGCCGGGCAGACCATGCTGTACCGCGCCGAGTCGGTGGTGTACTACGTCGGCACCTCGGCCACGACCGGCGAGCCGGTGCTGATGCGGGCGCGTTCCAATGGCGCCGACGCTTACAGTGCGGGCGAAGAGCTTGTCGAGGGCATCGAGAGCCTGCAGTTCATGTACGGACTGGATTCGACCGATGTGATCGCCTTGGCGACCCCGCCCAGCGGCAACATCACCACCCAGGCTGTGGCCACGGGCGTGGCTGCACCGGGCGCCGCGAATGCGCCGGCACAGTGGCGCCGGGTCGGGCAGGTCCAGGTCGCCGTCCTGGCGCGCAGCCCGATGCCGGCTTCGGCACAGAAGCCCAGCGACACGGTTGCGAACCCGCGCGCGCTGGGCGTCGAATTCAAGTATGGGAGTACCGTGGACGGTCGCTATCGCATCGTCTACGAATCCACGGTTGCACTGCGTAACCGGCTGTTCGGGAACTGATGCCATGAAATCGCGCCGAGCTCATCCACGCCTTCCCTCGCGCCAGCGAGGCGCGGTTCTGTATATCGCGCTGATCATGCTCATCCTGCTCGCGCTGCTGGGCATCGCAGGCATGCAGGTGGCAGGCATGCAGGAAAAGATGGCCTCCAACTACCGTGCCACCAATGTCGCGTTCGAGAACGCCGAAGGTGTGACGCGCCTCAGCGAGCGGGCGGTGGAAGCCATCGCCAATCGCACCTCCCTCGACAGCAACGCACCGCTTGCCGAAGGTGACATCGAACAGAACTGCGAACTGGCATTCGACCCGGTCGAGTGGGGGCGCGGTCGTCCGGACTCGACGAGCCGGGCAGTGAAGGTGCGCCGCATCGACAGCTGCATCATCGGTGGCGGCTCCCTGCAGATGGGGCGCCCGCTGGATCCGGTGACGCCGGTGTACCAGATCACCAGCTATTCCACAGATACCGCTACCGATGCGTCGTCGTCGGCGTCCATCGATACCGTGTTCAAGCTCTGAGGCCCGCCGCCATGGTTCCACGTCTAAAGAAAAGCCTGTTCGCGTCTGCGGCCCTTCTGCTGGCTGCAGGTGGCTATTTCATCTATGGCATCTATGCGGCTCAGGGCCAGGGCGACCTGGCCCAGCAGCCCTTGAACAACACCGTGCAGGCGCCCCCAGCCTTCATCATGGCGGTGGACGATTCCAACTCGATGATGTTCGAGCGCATTTTCGCCGGTGGTGACGGGCGTATGCGCTGGACCGGCAGCAGCTTCTTCAGCAGTGCTGGTGTCTTCTTCGATGTGGGTACGGCCTGCGACAACAATTCCGTTGATTGCTACCTGCACCTGTTTCCGCATACCAATTACAACATCAACTACAGCTATGGCGTGGCCATTCCGCCGCTGGATGTGTTCGGCTTTGCGCGTTCGCCCACCTACAACGCAGGCTATTACAACCCGTCGGTGACGTATGAACCGTGGCGCCGCGCGGCGGCAGTCAACAACAGCGTGCTGTGGCCCGCCGCCGATGTGGATGACGTGCGTGCTGATCCCCGTACCGGCTCTGATTTTTCGGTCGCCAATGGTGTGTCCTATGATCTGACCAATGTAAATGGTCGTGCGGTCAGTTCCGAGCAGTTCCGCCTCTTGCAGGGCATGGTGCTTCCCAGTGGCACCAGCTACTCAACCAATAGTCTCTTTGGACGATGCGGGCTTTCGGGCACGGGCGCCGGCTTCTCCACGCTCAGCAGCGCGGTCACCATTACATCGACCTGCCTGATCGCGATCCGCTATTTCCCCGCGACGTTCTATCTGCCTGCCGATGCCGCCGCCCCTGCCGGCTACAAAGCGGATGAAACCAACCGCCCGCTGATCAACAACGCGTGTGGCCCCAACTGCAACATGCGGCGCTATGAGATCAAGGCGGCCAATTACAACTCCACCGCGGAGTACAACGCCGCGCTGCAGAACTTCGCCAACTGGTTCGAGTACCACCGCAACCGCATTCTTTCCATGGTCGGCTCCTCGTCGCATGCCATGGCGGAAGTCAACAACATGCGGGTCGGGTACTTCACCATCAATTCGCTGAAAGACGTCACCATGTATGACGTCAATACGGCGCGTGCCAGCTTGTATACACAGATCTACTCGCTGAAGCCGAACGGCGGTACGCCGAACCGTGAGGCCGTGGCCTTCCTGGGCCAGCAGTTCCGCCGTACCGGCGATGGCGCGCCCGTGCAGCTCGCGTGCCAGCGCAATGGCGGCATGCTGTTCACCGACGGCTATACCAATACGTCCAGTTCGGCATCCGGTTACGGCAACGCCGACAATGCGGGCGGAACGCACTTCCCGGGTGCGCCGTTCGCCGACAGCTACAGCAACACCATCGCCGATGTCGCGGCCAGTTACTACGACGGTACGAACTACACCCCGTTGCGCACCGGCACCGCCTTCCCGCTGGGCCAGGTGGCGGTACCCAAGGAGTGCGATTCGCTGGACAAGACCTCGCCGGCCTGGAAGCGGCTTGATTGCCAGACCAACCTGCACATGAACTTCTATGGCGTCACGCTGGGCGCGCAGGGCCGCATCTTCGAGGTGAACCAGCAGGCGACGGCGGACCCCTATACCAATGCGCCGGATTGGAACAGCAACGGCAATCCCACCTCGTCCGATGACGGTCGCGTCATCGACGAGATCTGGCACGCCGCCATCAACAGCCGCGGTGAGTTCATCAATGCGAAGACCCCGGCTGAAGTGACGGCGGCGATGCGCCGGGTGCTGTCGTCGGTCAGTGGCGGCGCATCCACGTCGGGAAGCTTTGCGCTTTCCGGGGCCCGCATTGGTGCCGGCTCGCTTTCCGTCACGCCCCGCTATGAAGTGTTGAACAACGGCACGGACTGGTTCAGCCGCCTCCAGGGCAGCCGCGTCACCGTCGACCAGACCACACGCGAAGCGGTCTATACGCAGGCGTGGGAGGCCAGTACCGCCATGCCGGCGGCGACCGCCCGCAATGTGTGGTTCGCCAGCGGCAGCGACGTCACCAAGATGTCCACCACCTCGATCACCCTGGCCGGTATCTGCGGGCTTTCGCAGGATCTGTACCCGGGCTTGAGTCGTTGCCCGGACTCGGCCAACCTGCCTGCCGGCACGACGGCGGCCAATGCCGCCAGCTATCTGCTGGGCGACACCAGCACCGAAGTCCGGCTGGGCGGGCGTTTCCGTGACCGCACGACGGTGATCGGCGACATCATCAATTCGACCCCGGTCATCAGCGCACCCAGCGATGACTACGGCTACCGCAGCCTGGGCGGGGCGTACGCGACCAGTTACCTGGACTATCTCACCAGCAAGCGCAACTCACGGCGTTACACCGTCTATGTCGGCGCCAACGACGGCATGCTGCACGCCTACGATGGCGGCATGGATGCGCAGGGCAACCTGGGCGGGAACGGCGGTCGCGAGCTGTTCGGCTACATCCCGGGTACCTCGTACGGTCATCTGGGCAATCTGCTGATGCCCTACGACCCGGCCAGCAAGAACAACCAGAAGTTCGCCCACCGGTATTTCGTGGACGGTCCGGTTGCGGTCGGCGACACCTACAGCAGCAACACCTGGTCGACCACGCTGGTGGGCACCACCGGTGCCGGCGGGCGAAGTGTCTTCGCGCTGGACGTGACCGATCCGACGGCGTTCACCGATGCCAAGCGCCTGTGGGAGATCAGTGATCTCACCGCGACCGGTACGGTGAAAGCCAACATCGGCCACGTGCTGGGCAAGCCGGTGATCGTGCCGGTGCGCGCCGCGGACGGTAGCGTGGCCTGGAAGGCCATCTTCGGCAACGGCTACGCCAGCAAGAGCGGCAAGGCGGTGCTGTTCGTCGTGGACCTGACCAAGAACCCCACCATCCGCATGATCGAGGCGACCGAGTCCGGCAGCACCATCGCCGGCAGCAATGGCCTTGGCAACATCATGGTGGTCGATCGCGTGGACAGCAGCCAGTACAACAGCACGACCAAGAAGTACGCGCGCGTTCGCGACGGTTTTGCCGACACTGTCTACGCTGCGGACCAGAAGGGCGCGATCTGGAAGTTCGATCTGCTGGACACTACCGATTCGGTGACCCGGCCGTTCTTCACGACTGGCACGTTTGTGGACTCCGGTTCCACCTACCGGCAGCCGATCATGGGTGGCCTGCAGGCGACCGCTGGCGAGAACGGCTCGGTGCTGCTGCTGTTCGGCACCGGCAGCTACTCCTTCGTCAACGATGGCACCGACACCAACACGCAGAGCTTGTATGGCGTGAACGACTATGCGGATGGCGCGGTCACGGCCACGATCCTGCCTTCCCAGCTCATGCCGTATGCGGTTTCCACCAGCCGCACGCTGACTGCGGGTACGCGTCCGACCGGCGCGCTGGGGTGGCGGGTGGATCTGCCGGCCGGCGAGCGCATGGTGGGGTACCCTGAGATTGCCTCGGGAATCGTGTTCATGCCTACCTACAAGCCCCTCAATTCCAGCGGCTGCAGCACCGATGGCAACAACTCGCTGTTCGGGTTGAATCCGCGGACCGGCACGGCTGCGTTGTTCAACGTCAGGGTCGGCTCGATTGCCAACGGCACCAAGGTGGCTGACGGCGTGGCGTCGATCTCGCTGAGCACAGGCGGCAACGCGCCGGTCAAGGACGTGGGTGTGGCAGTCGTGCCGCGCCTGCAGCCGCCGGTGAATCCGCTCGATGGCACCCCGGCGCCGACCTTGCCTGACCTCGCCGGCTGCTGGATGGCCGTGACGGTTGCAGGTGCGGCGCCGATGTACGTTCCCTATCCATGCGGTCGCCAGTCCTGGCGCCAGATCCAATGACGGAGACGTTTCATGCGCTTTGACAACAAGGGACTACGCGCGGGGGTCCTGCGCCACGCGCGCCCCACGGCAGGTTTCACTCTGATCGAACTGATGATCGTGGTCGCCGCGATTGCGATTCTCGCGGCCGTCGCACTGCCGTCGTACGCGGAGCACGTGCGCAAGGCGCGGCGCGGCCAGGCCAAGGCGGACATGGTGGAGTACGCGCAGCTGGCCGAGCGGTTCCACACCGTCAACAACAGCTACGCAGGGTTCACCTTGTCCGGCTCCAGCAAGACCATCCAGTCGCCCCGCGAAGGCGGCACCGCGCAGTACAGCATTGCGTTCGAGGGCACCCAGAGCACGTTTACCCTGAAGGCTACGCCGCAGGGCGGGCAGGCCAAGGACACCTGCGGCGAGATGACCTTGAACCAGGCCAACGTGAAGACACCGACGGCAGCGTCCAAGCCGGGTTGCTGGTAAGGCATCAAGGTGTTGCATCCCCCGCGTTGACCGTCTAGAATGCGCCTCCCCGCCCGAATAGCTCAGCCGGTTAGAGCACTTGACTGTTAATCAGGGGGTCGTTGGTTCGAGTCCAACTTCGGGCGCCAGATTCGAGAAAGCCGCGAGAAATCGCGGCTTTTTTCGTTGCTGGGCCACGGCGGCGTCAGCAGTCCACAGGTGATCGGGCGCGCTCGCTGCGTACCCGGCCGGTCACGCTGATGATCACCCGGCTGTGCTCGCGTCCGTCCACGCACAGCACCAGCGACTGGTTGGTGCCCGCATTGCGTCCGTCCGGCAGGAACTGCACGTGCGGGCGGTACTGGCTGGATCGGATCAGGATGCGACCCGGTTGCCGGTCCCGGACCTGCAGCACCTTGCCGGCAGCGTCAGGGCCCCACCTCGCATCCTCCGCGCGCACCAGCCAGCCATGGTTCCATTCCAGGCTGCAGGACAGGCCATCGAGCGAACCGCAGACCGTCACCCGGCGGCGCTGGGTCAGGGCCGCGCTGCGGGCCAGGGCGAGGCTGCTGGTGAGTTCCGCGCGCAGGGTGTCGGCCCGCATCCGCCCGACCAGGCGATGCCATGGCCCCCAGCCCAGGGCGAGCAGCACGGCCAGCAGCATGACCGCCAGCAACAGTTCCATGAGGTGGAAGCCACGCGCAGGGCCGGGCGGGCGATTGAGGAGGAGGCGGGGCTTCATCGCACCAGCCTGAACGTCGGCCTGCCATGCCTGCCATCAGCATCGCGCGCATGGCGGGGCAGGGTGTTTCCTCAACCGGCCGTCACCAAACCGGCCGCTATAATCATCATTCCCGGGACCTGGCAATACCATGAGCGACAGTTTTCAACTCGTCTCGCCGTATTCACCGGCGGGCGACCAGCCCAACGCGATCGCGAAGCTGACAGAGAATTTTGAAGCGGGCATCGCCAAGCAGACGCTGCTGGGCGTGACCGGTTCGGGCAAGACCTACACCATCGCCAACGTCATCCAGAACGTGCAGAAGCCGACGCTGATCATGGCGCCGAACAAGACGCTGGCCGCGCAGCTGTATGGTGAGTTCAAGGCGTTCTTCCCGCACAACGCGGTGGAGTACTTCGTCAGTTACTACGATTACTACCAGCCCGAAGCCTACGTGCCGTCGTCGGACACCTTCATCGAGAAGGACAGTTCGATCAACGAGCACATCGAGCAGATGCGGCTGGCGGCGACCAAGACGCTGCTCTCGCGCCCGGATGCCATTGTGGTGGCCACCGTGTCGGCCATCTACGGCCTCGGTGCGCCGGAGGACTACCTGTCGCTGCGCCTGATCCTCTCCAAGGGCGAGCGCATCGAGCAGCGCGATCTCATCAACCACCTGACCCAGCTGCAGTACACGCGCAACGAGTACGAACTGCAGCGCGGTACGTTCCGCGTGCGTGGCGAGGTGATCGACGTGTTCCCGGCGGAGTCGGACAGCGAGGCCCTGCGCATCGAGCTGTTCGATGGCGAGGTCGAGAAGATCACGATGTTCGATCCGCTCACCGGTGAGACGATCCGCAACATGCAGCGCTTCACGGTCTATCCGAAGACCCACTACGCCACCACCCGCGAGCGCGTGCTGGCCGCGGTGGAGACCATCAAGGTGGAGCTGAAGGAGCGCCTGGAGCAGCTGTATGCGGAAAACAAGCTGGTCGAGGCGCAGCGCCTGGCCCAGCGCACCCAGTTCGACATCGAGATGATGGCCGAGGTCGGGTTCTGCAACGGCATCGAGAACTACTCGCGGCACCTGACCGGCAAGAATGCCGGCGAGCCACCGCCGACCCTGTTCGATTACCTGCCGCCCGACGCGTTGCTGGTCATCGACGAATCGCACGTGACCATTCCGCAGATCGGCGCGATGTTCAAGGGTGACCGCTCGCGCAAGGAAACCCTGGTCGAGTTCGGTTTCCGCCTGCCCTCGGCGCTGGACAACCGCCCGTTGCGCTTCGAGGAGTGGGAGGCGCGCTGCCCGCGCGCGATCTACGTGTCTGCCACGCCGGGCCCGTATGAGTACCGCGAAGCCGGTGACGAGATCACCGAACTGGTGGTGCGCCCGACGGGTCTGATCGATCCGGTGGTCGAGATCCGCCCGGTGGGCACCCAGGTCGACGACCTGATGAGCGAGGCCAATGAGCGCATCAAGGCCGGTGACCGCGTGCTGGTAACCACCCTGACCAAGCGCATGGCCGAAAACCTGACCGAGTACCTGACCGAGCACGGCATCCGCGTGCGCTACCTGCACTCGGATGTGGACACGGTGGAGCGCGTGGAGATCATCCGCGACCTGCGCCTTGGCAAGTTCGACGTTCTGGTGGGCATCAACCTGCTGCGCGAAGGCCTGGACATGCCGGAGGTCTCGCTGGTGGCGATCCTGGATGCGGACAAGGAGGGCTTCCTGCGTTCCACCGGTTCGCTGATCCAGACAATTGGTCGCGCCGCCCGCAACGTACGCGGCAAGGCCATCCTGTATGCGGACAAGATCACCCGTTCGATGCAGGCGGCGATCGACGAGACCGACCGCCGCCGCGCCAAGCAGGTCGAATACAACGAGGAACACGGCATCGTGCCGCGCTCGGTGGCGCGTCCGATCGTCGACGTGCTGGAAGGGGCGCGCTCGGATGCCGCCGAGAAAGAGTCCCGCAAGGGCAAAGGCAAGGGCAAGGCGGTGGCCGAGGAGGCGGCCGATTACCGGTCGATGTCGCCGGCCCAGCTGGCCACCCGGCTCAAGGCGCTGGAGCAGCAGATGTACCAGCACGCCAAGGACCTGGAGTTCGAGGACGCCGCCCGCGTGCGCGACCAGATCCGGCAGCTGAAGGAGGCCAGCCTCGGCTGAACACGGTAGCGCAGCCATCTTCACAAAAGTGTTGCGCTTACCCGTCGGCATCCGTAATATACGCGGCCTGCACCGACGCAATCGCGGAAATGCAGAAGCAAAACGGGCGGTTAGCTCAGCGGTAGAGCACTACCTTGACATGGTAGGGGTCACAGGTTCGAACCCTGTACCGCCCACCACGACGTTCCCCTCGGCGGGGCGATCGTGACCTGAAAAGCCCGGCCCTGGCGCCGGGTTTTTACGTAGCAAGGCCAGCTTTCGGGCGGCACGAACAAGATGGGCGGTTAGCTCAGCGGTAGAGCACTACCTTGACATGGTAGGGGTCACAGGTTCGAACCCTGTACCGCCCACCACCTGGCTCCCGGCATTGCCGGTGCAGCGGTGGAAACAGGAAAGCCGGCCCAGTGGGTCGGCTTTTTTGTTGGCTGGCCTCAGAACCGGATCATGCTGCACATCCGCACGGGTGCTTCACTGCGCACCAGGCCCTTGTCCATCCGGCACTGGCGCACGCGCTCTTCGGCCTTGTTCCTGCACTCGGGGCAAAGCGCGGCCAGCCCGCTGTCCTTGTCCTGCGCAGCGGCACAGGTGCGTTCGGCGTGGGCGGCGCGTGCCTCGTTGGCGCGCTCCGGCGAAACGGCTTCGCCCGCTGCGTTGACAAAGCGATAGTCCGCGAAGGGCTCCGGCAGCGCGCACTCCTGCCGCGCATCAGCAACAAATGCCGCTTCAAGCTGCCGGCGCAGCTGCGCACCCTGGCGATCACAGCCGGCGACCAACGAACGCGATGCGGCCGGCGACAGTTGCGGGTGCACATAGACCGGGCGGGAACGGATCTCGCTGCCGAACGGGCAGCAGGCCGCGAGCAGCACCACGGCGAGCAACAGCAGTGCATGGGCAACGATCCGGGTCTTCATGGCGCATCCATTCGGCAAGGCCCCATGCTGTCATCGGTCATCCCGGAGAGGATGAATCCCGGCTGGCGATCACTGCGCGGCCAGCGTGCCGAGACTGAAACGGTGGCGCAGCTGCCAGTGGCCGTTGATCTGCTGCGATACCGCCAGCGCGTGTGATGTCCCACCTTTGCTGCGTTCCCATTGCAGCAGGCTGTCCTTGCCCAGGGGCAGCTGCAGGCAAAGCCGCGATCCGCTGGCCGGGAGTGCTGGGCCTGCATCCACGCCGCCGATGCCGACGCTGGACAGGACCGCGTGCAACAGCAGCAGGGCAAGCATCGGCATGGCACGGTGCTCCGGAGAAGGGAGCCCAGCGTGTCATCGGCCCCGGCCAACCGGTACCGGCATGCGACGAATCGGGGAATTGCGCGTGCCAAGGGCAGGCAGCGGGGATGAATCCGGGCGATGGCGGGCTGATCCGCGTGCGGATGCGCTGGCAGACGGGCGTGGATCAGCCGTGCAGCGCCCGCTCAGGGTGAGGCGTACACCTGGCGCAGGTTGCGCAGTGTCGATTGGCGATGGGCGGTGGCACAGGGCTCATCCATCTCCAGTTCCTGCAGCCGCAGACCGACCAGGGTCATCGACAGGGCGTAGCAGCACGCTGCATCAGCGACGCGCGACAGGCCCAGGGCGCGGCGCACCAGCGCATCGATATGGGCCTGGTCCGGCATCAATCCGAGATAGGCGCGCTCGGCGCTGTCCAGGTCGGGCGCGCGCAGGATCGCGTGCGCATCGGTCGGGAAAGAGACGGAGCCCATGGAGTGTCCTTGTCCGTTGCAGAGCGCTCGATCAGAACGAGCGCATCAGGGAAATGAAAGCGGAGGTCTGCGCACCGCGGCGGGCCATCGGGCTGTCCTTCACCGCATCACCGAACCACTGGCTGGCGACCACGCCAGTCGCGCGCCACTGGGTGCCCAGCGGCGTGCTCACTGCGATCTGCAGGCCCGGCGACGTCGCGCTGCCCGACGAATAGGCCGCCAGGCCTGAGCGCAGTGCTTCCTCATTGCTGATGCCGTAGTAGTAGTCGAGCAGGCGCGCATTGCTGTGCACGACGCCCACGCGCGGCACCCAGGTGAAGCGCCCGGCCTGGATGGGGTAGCTGTAGTAGAGGCTCGATTCGAGACCGCCGCCATGGCCGCTGACCTCGCGTTTGACACTGGCCGACAGCGCGCCCCAGTCGGCGCTGTATTCGGCGTTGACGCCGGCCATCGCGGACATCTGCCGGCTGTGCAGACGGCGCAGCTGTGGATCGTTCACGTCATCGGTCTTGAAGCGCAGCGTGTACGGCGTGACCACGGCGGAAACCCGCAATCCTCCGTCCTTGTACAGGTGCATGCCCAGCGAGCCGGGGCTGGCGAAGAAGCGCTTGCCCTGCCATGCCAGTGCCGGCACCACCAGCGGCTTGTCATCGTAGTGCGCGTACGCACCCGTGGTGGCGCCGAAGGTGATGCCGGCCTGCACGCCCGGCGCCTGTTCCTGTGCGTTGGCCAGCAGCGGCGTGGAGAGAACGACGGTGCACAGCAGGGGGCGCAGCAGGTGAGGGGGCAGCGAACGCATGGACGGGTACTTCGCAGGGAACCGCGTTGCATCCTGACCGCGCAACATTGTCGGAACATTGCGCCGGGGCAATGTCCACGCATGGACCTCATCGTTGCCCGGCAGGGACTATCATCGACAGCGTTTCCGGTAGCCGAGCCCACGATGCGCATCCTTCTGGTGGAAGACGATCCCGATCTCTCGCGGGCCCTGCAGTCCGGGCTGGAGCGTCAGGGCGTGGTCGCCGATGTGGTCGGCAACCTGGCTGAAGCGGCACTGGCCCTGCGTGAGCCCGTGCACCAACTGCTGCTGCTCGATCGTCAGCTGCCTGATGGCGACGGCGCCGGTTTCGTCGCCACCGCGCGCGCGCTGCGTCCGAACCTGGCGGTGATCATGCTGACCGCCAAGGGCACGCTGTCGGACAAAGTGGAGGGGCTGGATGTCGGCGCCGATGACTATCTGGTCAAGCCAGTGGCGATCGAAGAGCTGATGGCGCGCATCCGTGCGGTATCGCGGCGGCCGTCGGCCATGGTCACCCCGCGCCTGCGCCTGGGGCATCTGGAATTCGATTTCGAGTCGCTGCAGGCGCAGGTCGAGGGACAGGTGTTGTCCCTGCCGCGTCGGCAGGTGCTGGTGCTGCAGGCACTGGCCATGCGGCAGGGGCGCACGGTGACCCGCAGTGCGCTGGAATCGGCCGTGTACGGCTTCGACGATGAGATCCAGTCCAATGCACTGGATGCGCACATCTCCAAGCTGCGCAAAGCCCTGCAGCAGGCAGGTGCCGGCGTGGAGATCCACGTCATCCGCGGCGTCGGCTACTTGCTGGCGGAGGCCTGAGATGGCGAGGCAGATCCGCTCGATCACCCTGGGCCTGGCCTGGCGCCTGTTCCTGGCCCAGGCGTTCACCGTGTTGTTTGCGGTGGTGGCGCTGATCCTTACCTGGGGCGACAAGGAGTCCTGGGGTATGGACATGTTCACCGCCGAGGACGTCGCCCGGGCGGTGCACAGCCAGGGCGAACACCTCGTGCTGGACGAGCCGCGCTGGCAGGCGCTGGACGCACGTGCCGGTGGCAACCTCTGGTTCGTAGCCGTCGATGACCGCGGTGTGTGGCTGGAACGCGGCAAGGTGCCGGCGATCCATGCACCGCTGCTGGCACGGTTGCCGGCACTGGGCGCCACCGAGGTGGGGTCGCTGGTGCCGCCCTACCTGGATGTGGCGCGGGTGATGGTGCGCAACGAAGATGGCCGCCGCATCACGGTCATGGCCGGTGGTGCGCCCAAGGGCGGGCTGGTGGATGGTGCGCTGATGGTCCTGCGCCTGATCGGCTTCTGGTTCTTCCTGCCATTGATCGTGGTCACCCTGCTGGTGATGCCGACGGTCATCCACCGGGCGATGCGCGGCGTGCGCCGGCTGGCCCAGCAGGCCAAGGAACTGGATATCGGCCAGCCCGGTGCGCGGCTGGACGAGCGCCTGGTCTCCACTGAGGTCGCGCCGCTGGTGGGTGCGTTCAACGATGCCATCGACAAGGTCCAGCAGGGCTACGCCGCGCGCGACAAGTTCCTGGCCGATGCAGCCCATGAACTGCGTGTGCCGATCGCCGTGGTGCAGGCGCGGCTGTCGCAGCTGCCGCAGGGCGAACTGAAATCGCAGCTGCTGACCGATGTGGCGCGGCTGGGCAACGTCGCCGAACACCTGCTCGACCTGCAGCGGCTGGACCGTAACGTCAGCGCGCTGCAGCGGGTGGACCTGGCCCATGTGGTGCGCGAATCGGCGGCCGAGCTGGCGCCGCTGGTGGTGGGGGCAGGGTATGGCTTTGAAGTGGATGCGCCGGAGACACCGGTGTGGATCCAGGGCGATGGCCTGGCACTGGGACGGGTGATGGCCAACCTGGTGCACAACGCCATCGTCCATGGCGGTGGTCGTGGCACCATCTGCGTGCGCCTCGATGCGCAGGGCCTGCTGGAAATCAGCGACCAGGGCGCGGGCGTGCCGGTGAGTGACCGCGAGGCCATCTTCGAGCCTTTCCACCGCCTGCGCGCCGCTGGCAGCGGCAGTGGCCTGGGCCTGCATCTGGTGAAGGAAATCGTCCAGCACCACGGTGGCAGCGTCAGCGTTGCGGAGGCGGTCGGCGGCGGCGCCAGCTTCCGGGTCAACTTCCACCGCGCCACCCTGCGCCGCTGAGGTCGCCCACAGGCGCGTGCGGGCTTGCCTGATAGGCAGCTGCGGCACCGCGCGGCGACGCTGCGGAGATGCGCACCATTGCCGTGGTTGCACCCCTGCTGGGCCCTGCCTGTGCCGCCGCGCTGGTGCTGGGGGCGCTGGCGTGCGTGCTGCTGCCGGTTCTGCCGCCACGCGGGCTGTGCGTCGTCCTGGCGCTGCTGGCCCTGCCGGGCTGGGCATGGCAGTGGCGCGGGCGTGCAGTGGCGGCCGCGGTCTTCGGCCTGGCCTGGGCCGGCTGCCACGGACACACAGCCCTGCAGCAGCAGGTACCCGCGGCAGCGGTGGCGCAGGATATACGGGTGCGCGGGCGCGTTGTCGGGTTGCCACAGGTCCGCGCCGACCACAGCCGCTTCCTGCTTGAGGTGCACGAGGCAGAGGGATGGCCCGCGCTGCAGGGGCGGCGCCTGCAGGTCGGCTGGCACGAACCGCGGCGCTCGCGGATGCCTGATCCGTTGCGCGGGACGCTGCGCGCGGGGGCGCACTGGGAGCTGTCGCTGCGCGTGCGGCCGCCACGATCGCGGATCAATCCCGGTGGTTTCGATGGCGAGCGTTACGCCGTGCTGCAGGGGCTGGCCGGCAGTGCCAGCGTGCGCGAGCCAGGACGTGCGCGGCAACTGCGGGCTGCGCACGGACTGGTCGCGTGGCGCGAGCGCTGCAGTACCGCCATTGCCGCGCAGGTTGAACGACCCGCGGCGCGCTTCATCCAGGCGCTGGCGCTGGGTGATACCCGCGGCCTGGACGATTCCGACTGGGAGCAGTTGCGCGCGCTGGGCCTGGCCCATCTGATCGCCATTTCCGGCTTCCATGTTGGCCTGGTCGCCGGCTTCGCCGCCCTGCTGTGCGCGGGGCTGTGGTGGCTGTGGCCGGCACTGGCGCGGGCATGGCCGCGCCCACAGGCTGCCGCCGGTGCCGCTGCGTTGGCGGCCGCCGGTTACACGCTGCTGGCCGGCAGCGAGCTGCCCACGGTGCGGACGGCGCTGATGATCGCAGTCGTGGCGCTGGCGCGCGCCCATCGGCGTCCGCTGGGCACGGCGTCAGCGCTGTCCCTGGCGGCGGTGGGGATGCTGCTCCCCGCGCCGCTGTCCGTGCTTTCGGCAGGCTTCTGGCTCAGCTTCAGCGGTGTGCTGTGGCTGCTGTGGTGCCTGCCGCAACGGCCGCCGTCCGGCATCGCCGGGGTGCTGCGTGCGGCCGTGGCCGGGCAGGGCGTGGCCAGCCTGGCGCTGCTGCCGCTGGCGGTGGTGCTGTTCGGCGGCACGTCGTGGCTGGGGCCGTTCATCAACCTGCCGGTGGTTCCCTGGTGGAGCCTGCTGGTGGTGCCGCTGGCCCTGCTCGGCACCGGCCTGCAGGCGCTGTGCGAAGGGGCGGGCGCGTGGCCGTGGCGCGCGGCGGCCTGGTTGTTCGATCTCAGTTGGGGGCTGCTGCAGCCTGTGGCGCAGCACCCGCAGGCGATGTGGTGGCTGCCGCAGGCGCCGGCCTGGGCGCTGCCGACGGCGCTGGCGGGTGTCTTCTGGTGGCTGTTGCCGCGTGGCGCAGGGGGGAGTCTGGCCGGCGCGCTGCTGTGCCTGCCCTTGCTGTGGCCGTCCGTGCCTGCGCCGCGGCACGGCGAGCTGGAACTGCTGGTGCACGACGTGGGGCAGGGGGCCGCCGTGCTGCTGCGGACCGCCACGCATGCCCTCTGGTACGACGCCGGCCCGCCTGCGGGCGAAGGCGGTGAGCGCGTGCTGCTGCCGGCCGCGCGCGCACTGGGGCAGGCGCCGCCGTCGCAACTGCTGCTCAGCCACGACCATCTGGACCATGCCGGCGCTCTGCCGGCCCTGCGTGCCGCACTGCCGCGCCTGCAGGTGCTGGCCCCGCCGGGCAGCCAGGTCGAGAGCGCGTTGCCCTGTGCAACGGGCCTGCGCTGGCAGTGGGACGGGGTGGACTTCCAGGTGCTGCATCCGCCAGCGGACGGCAGCGCACCCGACAACGAAACCAGCTGCGTGCTGCGGGTAGAGGGCCGGCATGGCGTCGTGCTGCTGCCGGGGGATATCGGACGCCGGGCCGAACGGCAGATGCTGCAGGCAGACCCTGCTGCCCTGCCCGCCGATGTCGTCCTGGTGCCGCATCATGGCAGTGACGGCAGCTCGACGGCCGCCTGGGTCAAGGCGGTAGCGCCCCGGCTGGCCCTGGTCTCGGCCGGCCACCAGAACCGTTTTGGCCACCCGAAACGTGACGTAGTGCTGCGCTGGCAGGCCGCAGGCGCCGAAGTGCTGTCTACGGCCGAGTCCGGTGCGATCCGCGTATGGCTTGGCGCACAAGGGCTGCAGGTGCGTGAACAGCGGATCCATGCGGCCCGGTGGTGGGACGCCGCAGGCCGGGCGCGGTCGGCTGCTATCCTATCGCCGATCGAACAAGCGGCCGATGGGCCGGAGGGTTGAAACGTGTGGGAACTGGTCAAGGCCGGTGGCTGGCCGATGGTGCCGCTGCTGCTGTTGGGCGTACTGGCTTTGGCGATCGTCCTGGAGCGTTTCTGGTCCCTGCGGCGCAATGAGGTGCTGCCGCCTGGCCTGGGCCAGGAAGTGCGCAACTGGGCCGCGCGCGGCAAGCTCGATCCCGCCCACCTGCAGACCCTGCGTGCGAATTCGCCGCTGGGCGCGCTGCTGGCTGCCGCGCTGGAAGCGCGCAACCGTCCGCGCGACCAGATCCGCGAGCGCATCGAGGATACCGGCCGGCACCTGGTCCACCGCATGGAACGTTTCCTCAATGCGCTGGGCACCATCGCCTCGGCCGGCCCGCTGCTGGGCCTGCTGGGCACGGTCATCGGCATGATCCAGATGTTCCTGGGCATCCTCGACCACGGCGTGGGCGATGTGAACCAGCTGGCCGGCGGCATCGGCAAGGCGCTGGTGTGCACGGCCACGGGCATGATCGTGGCCATCCCGGCGCTGATGTTCCATCGCTTCTTCAAGGGCCGCATCCACGGCTACGTGGTGGAGATGGAACAGGAAGCCAGTGCCCTGCTGGATACGCTGGATGGTCGCCCGGGGGTGATGAACCCCGCACCGGCACCGCGTGCTGCCGCCCCTGCCACGGCCAAGGCCTGATCCATGCGCATCGGCAACGACCGATCCCAGGATGAGCCGCATATCGATCTGGTTCCGCTGATCGACGTCATCCTGGTGCTGATCATCTTCTTCGTGGTCACCACTACGTTCGACGCGCGCTCGACGCTGCAGGTGCAGCTGCCGACCGCCAGCGACCAGCAGACCAACGAGCCGCCGCGTTCGCTCAGCGTGCTGATCAACGCCGACGGCCGCTACTTCGTCAACGACCAGGAAGTGCTGCGCACCGATGTCGAATCGGTGAAGCAGACCATCGCCGCGGTGGCCGGCACCGATCGCGAACAGACCGTGCTGCTGCGCGCCGACGCGCGCACTCCCTACCAGGCCGTGGTGACCGCGCAGGATGCGCTGGGCCAGCTCGGCTTCCGTCGTATCGCCATCGCAACAGCGCCAGAGGTGCGTCCATGAGTTCCAATCACGCGCCAGTGTGGCCGATCTACAAACGCCTGCTCGGCTATACCCGGGCCTACTGGGTGTTCATGGTGGCCGCCGTCATCGCGATGGTGGTCGAGGCCCTGGCCGGCTACCACTTCACCAAGCTGATGGAGCCGCTGGTCAACGAAGGCTTCGTCGACCCGCAGCCGCGCGCTGCCGTCGTGCTGCCGCTGACCATCCTCGGCCTGTTCCTGATGCGCAGCCTGGCCACCTGGGTCAGTGATTACACGTTGGCCAAGACCGGCCGCAGCGTGGTCCGCGACCTGCGTGAGCAGGTCCTGGACAAGTACCTGCACCTGCCGTCCTCGCACTTCGATACCGAAGCCACGCCGGTGATGGTCAGCCGCCTGAACTTCGATACCGAACAGGTCACCCAGGCCAGCGCCGACGCGCTCAAGACCATGGTGGCCGACACCCTCACCATCATCGCCATGCTGGTGGTGATGCTGCAGATGAGCGTCAAGGTGACCCTGGCCATGCTGCTGGTGGTGCCGCTGATCGGCGCCATCGTGTCCTACGTGGGCAAGCGCTACCGGCGCATCAGCCGCGGCATCCAGGACGGCATGGGCACCATGGCGCAGACCGCCGAACAGTCGCTGGCCGCGCAGCAGGAAGTGAAGGTGCACGGCACCCAGCAGCACGAGATCAGCCGCTATTCGCGCCTGGCCAACCGCATGCTGGCGCTGAACATGAAGGTGGAAGTGACCCGTGCGGCCGCCTCCAGCGTGGTCCAGTTCCTCGCCGCGCTGGCGCTGGCGGTCATCGTCTGGGTGTCCACCCGCGAAGCACTGGCCGGCAAGCTCAATGCCGGCCAGTTCATGGGCCTGATGACCTCGATGATGGCCATCATTCCCTCGCTGCGTCGCCTGACCAGCGTGCAGACCTCGATTTCGCGCGGCGTGGCTGCCGCCGAACGCCTGTTCGGCATCATCGACATGCCGGTCGAGCGGGATGCCGGGCGCACGCCGCTGCAGCGCGCCCGCGGCGAGCTGGCCTTCGACCACGTCATGCTGCGCTACCGTGCCGACAGTGGCATCGCCCTGGATGACATCACCTTCGTCGCCAAGCCCGGCACGGTCACCGCCATCGTCGGCCGTTCCGGCAGCGGCAAGACCAGCCTGATCCGCCTGGTCCCGCGCTTCTACGAGCCCAGCGGCGGTGTCATCACCCTCGATGGCGTGCCGCTGGATGACTACGCGCTGGCCGATCTGCGCCGCCAGGTGGCCATGGTGGGGCAGAAGGTCATGCTGTTCGATGACACCATCGCCGCCAACATCGCCTATGGCATGGAAGCGACCGACGAGCAGATCCGTGCGGCGTCCGAAGCGGCCAATGCGTGGGAGTTCATCGCACGCATGCCGCAGCAGCTGCAGACCCCGGTGGGCGAGAACGGCGCGCTGCTGTCCGGTGGCCAGCGGCAGCGCCTGGCCATCGCGCGCGCGATCCTGCGCGACGCACCGATCCTGATCCTGGACGAAGCCACCGCCGCACTGGACAACGAATCCGAGCGCCTGGTACAGGACGCGCTGCAGCGCCTGATGCCTGAACGCACCACCCTGGTGATCGCGCATCGCCTGTCCACCATCGAACACGCCGACCAGGTGCTGGTGATGGACCACGGCCGCATCGTCGAACGGGGTACCCACCGGGAGCTGCTGGAAATGGGGGGCCTGTACCAGCACCTGCACAGCATGCAGTTCCGCGAAAGGCAGGACTGATGGCAGGCAAGGGTACCCAGACCCCGCCGTACTGGTACGACGGCAGCCCGGTGCCATGGCCGATGCGGCTGCTGGCACCGGTCTACGCAGGCGTGGCGGCATTGCGCCGGCGCCTGTACCGCCGTGGCTGGCTGAAGCGGCATGCACTGCCTGTGCCGGTCATCGTGGTCGGCAACATCACCGCTGGCGGCACCGGCAAGACGCCGCTGACCATCGCCCTGGTCGAACGCCTGCGCGCAGCCGGTTGGACGCCGGGCGTGGCCAGCCGTGGCTACGGCCGCGAAGAGGCGGACAAGGCGCGCTGGGTCGAGGCCGATACGCCGACCGCGCTGGGTGGTGACGAGCCGGTGCTGATCGCGTGGAAGACCCGCGTGCCGGTGCGCGTGGACAGCGACCGCGTGGCTGCGGGCAAGGCACTGATCGCGGCCGGCTGTGATGTCATCGTCTGCGATGACGGCCTGCAGCACTACCGCCTGCAGCGCGACATCGAAATCGAAGTGATCGACGCCCAGCGCCGCTACGGCAACGGCCGGATGATTCCCGCCGGCCCCCTGCGCGAGCCGGTCAGCCGCGCCGACGAATGCGACTTCCGTGTCGTCAACCTCGGCCAGGCCGATGAAGCCACAGCGGCCCAGGCCTGCGGCTTCGGCCAGTGGCCGATGGCCCTGCACATCGACAGCGCGCAGCCGCTGCCCGGTGGCCGGCCACGCCCGCTGGCGTACTTCGCCGGCCAGCGTGTGCACGCCGTGGCCGGCATCGCCAACCCGCAGCGCTTCTTCGACATGCTGCGCGCGCGAGGCATCGGCGTGGTGCCGCATGCCTTTGCCGACCACCAGGTCTACCAGCCGCAGGACCTGTCCTTCGGCAGCCAGCTGCCGGTGCTGATGACCGAAAAGGATGCGGTGAAGTGCCGCGCCTTCGGCAATGACTGGCACTATGCAGTGCCGCTGCGCGCCGAACTGCCGGCCGCCTTCTGGGTGGCCCTGACCGACCGCCTGGACAAGCTGCGCCCGAACTGAGCGACCGCGCGGCGCTTGCAATCGCCTGCCGCCGGCCGCATCCCTCCCGTATCGCGCCTGCCGAGTACCGCCCGCATGACCGAATTCGTTGTCGCCATTCCGGCCCGCTTCGCCGCCTCGCGCCTGCCGGGCAAGCCCTTGCGCCTGCTGGGCGGTGAACCGCTGGTGCTGCATGTGGCGCGCCGCGCGCTTCAGGCCGGCGCCCGCGAGGTCTGGGTGGCCACCGATGACACGCGCATCGCTGACGCGCTGGATGGACTGGGCGAGGTCAAGGTGGCCATGACCGCGGTCGAGCATGCCTCCGGCACCGACCGCCTGGCCGAGTGCGCGCGCATCGCCGGCTGGTGCGACGAAACCGTGGTGGTCAACCTGCAGGGCGATGAGCCGTTCGCCCCGGCCGCCGGCATCCGCGCCGTGGCGCAGGCGCTGGTCGAGGGAGACGCACCCATGTCGACCCTGGCCACGACCGTCGAGGACGCCCACACCCTGTTCGACCCGAACGTGGTCAAGCTGGTGCGCAACGTCCGCAACGAGGCGATGTACTTCAGCCGTGCGCCGATCGCCTGGCATCGCGATGGCTTCGCGCGCAGCCGCGAGGCGCTGCCGGAAGGCCATCGCTGGCTGCGCCACATCGGCATCTACGGCTATCGCGCCGGCTTCCTGCAGCAGTTCGCGGCGATGCCGCCGGGCCAGCTCGAGCAGGTCGAGGCGCTGGAACAGCTGCGCGTGCTGGAAGCCGGTTTCCCGATCAGCGTGGCGATCTCGCCCGAAGCCTTCCCGCCGGGCATCGATACGCCCGAAGACCTGGCCCGTGCCGAGGCCCTGCTGCAGTCCATGGCGGTGCGATGAACCTGCTGGTCGTCTGCCTGGGCAACATCTGCCGTTCGCCGATGGCCGAGGGGGCATTGCGCGCCCGCCTGCAGGCCTCGCCACTGGCGGGCCGGGTGCACGTCGATTCGGCGGGTACCGGCGACTGGCACGTGGGCGAGCCGCCGGACCGGCGAGCCATCGCCTGTGCCGCCCGCCATGGCGTGGACATCGGTGGCCTGCGTGCGCGCCAGCTGCAGCCAGGGGATTTCGACCGTTTCGACTGGATCCTCTGCGCCGACGAGGCCAACCTGCGCGACGCCGCGCGGGTGGCTGCGCCTGCCCGGCGCGAGCGGCTGTCGCTGTACCTGCCCTGGTCCGGGGGGCAGGGCGCCCCGGCCATCCCGGATCCCTATACCGGCGGCCAGGACCACTTTGAACAGGTGTGGACGATGGTCGACCAGGCTGCAGAACGTGTCGTGGCACGACTGTTGCATGACGCCGAGTCCGGCATAATCAGGCCATGAACGCCCAGCCCGTCCAGGATCTGCCCGAGTTTGCCACCTGGCTCAATGCCGCCCCCTGCACGTTGACCGAACTGCGTGGCCGCCCGGTCGCGCTGCTGTTCGTCAACGCCGCATCGGCCTGGAGCATGCAGCGGTTGGCCGAGTTCGGCCAATGGCTGTCACGCAACCCCGGTCGGCTGCAGCCATTGGTGCTGCATGTGCCGCGCTTCGATTTCGAGCGCGACGCAGGCGCTGCGCTGAAGCTGCTGCGCCGGCAGGGCCTGTCGATGCCGGCGCTGCTGGATGCTGACTGGGATGGCTGGCGCCGCTTCGGCGTGACCTCCTGGCCGACCGTCATCCTGCTCGATGCCCAGGGGCGCGAGCAGCAGCGCCTGGTTGGCCAGGGCGCGCCCGGCGAACTGGAACGCGCCTTGACCGATCTCTGCGAGAACGCGCCACTGGCACCGTCGCGCGGAGGCAGCGAACTGCATCCGGAACTGCCGCATCCATTGCGTTTCCCCACCGGGCTGGCAGTGAACCGGGATCGCCTGTACATCGCCGACAGCGGTCGCCATCGCATTCTGGAGTGCAGCCACGGCGGACGCGTGCTGCGCCAGTTCGGGCTGGGCACCGCCGATTTCATGGACGGCAACCTGGCCGAAGCCGCGTTCCACCGCCCGCAGGGGCTGGTGCTTGAGCGCGACTCGCTGTACGTGGCCGATACCGGCAACCATGCCGTGCGTCGCATCAACCTGGCCACCAGCCAGGTCGATACGCTGTGCGGCAACGGTCGTCCCGGCACGCCGGTGGAAGGCCCGGTCGCACAGCCGCGGCAGGTGGCCCTGGACCATCCGGTCGGCCTGGCCATCGCCGACAACCAGCTGCACATCGCCATGGCCGGTGACAACCGCCTGTGGAGCTTCCACCTGGGCCTGCGCAGCCTGCAGTGGCGCGCCGGCAGTGGCGCCATCGACGAGCGCGATGGCAGTGGCCACATGGCCGCCTTCGCCCAGCCCACCGGCCTGGCCGTGGTGCAGCAGGTGCTGTACGTGGCCGATGCACTGGGTTCTTCCATCCGGGGGGTGCAGCTGCGTGGCGATCTGGTACAGACCCTGGTCGGGCAGGGCACGTGGCGCTTCGGCGCGGAGGACGGCCCGCGCGGACAGGCCAGCCTGCAGTACCCGCAGGCCATCGCGCTGAGCCCGGACGCTCCCGTGCTGTGGATCGCCGACACCGGCAACGGCCGCCTGCGCACCCTGCGCCTGGGGGGCGGTGATCTGATCACCCAGCCGCTGCCGCGTCGCCTGCACGGTCCGGCGGGCCTGGCGGTGGGCGCTGGTGCCGTGTGGATCGCTGAGACCGATGCACACGCCGTGCTGCGTTTTGACCCGGACAGTGGCGTGCTCAGCGAAGTGCCGATCAGCGAATGACCGACGTCACCGCACCGGCCTTCGACGGCAAGGCCTTCGCGGCCCAGCTGAGCACCGCCCCCGGCGTCTACCGCATGTACGCGGCCGACGACACGCTGCTGTACGTGGGCAAGGCGCGCGCGCTGCGCAACCGCGTGGGCAGCTACTTCAACGGCAGCCCGAAGAACGCGCGCATCATGTCGATGCTGTCGCAGATCGCGCGCATGGACGTGACCGTCACACGTTCGGAAGGCGAGGCGCTGCTGCTGGAAAACCAGCTGATCAAGTCGCTGTCACCGCGCTACAACGTGTCCCTGCGCGACGACAAAACCTACCCGCATGTGCTGCTGACCCGCGAGGACTGGCCGCGCATTGCGCTTCACCGTGGCCCACGCGCGATTCCCGGGCGTTATTTCGGGCCGTACCCCGGTGTCACCGCGGTGCGCGAAACGCTGAACCTGATGCACAAGCTTTTCAAGCTGCGCAGTTGCGAGGACAGCGTGTTCCGCAACCGTTCGCGGCCTTGCCTGCAGTACCAGATCGGCCGTTGCAGCGCCCCCTGCGTGGATCTGGTGCCCGCACCGGAGTACGCCGAATCGGTGCGTCGCGCCACCCTGTTCCTGGAAGGCAAGAGCGACGAACTGACCCGCGAGCTGGGCGAGCAGATGCAGGGCGCCAGCGAGGCGCTGGAGTTCGAGCAGGCCGCGCGCCTGCGTGACCTCATCGCGTCGCTGCGCAGCATGCAGACCCGCCAGTACGTCGATGGCCGTGCCGCCGACCTGGATGTGCTGGCCGTGGCCATGCAGGGCTCGCAGGCCTGTGTGCTGCTGCTCGCCTTCCGTGATGGACGCAACCTCGGCACGCGCCCCTTCTTCCCGCGCACCAACGGCGAAGACAGCCCGGAAGAGGTGCTGGCCGCGTTCGTGTCGCAGTATTACATCGAATTCGAGCCGCCGCGCGAGATCCTGCTCGACCGGCAGATTCCCGATGCCGACCTGCTGGTGGCCGCACTTTCCGCCTCGGCCGAGCGCAAGGTGCAGCTGAAGTGGAACGTGCGTGGCGAGCGCGCCGGCTACCTTGAGCTGGCCAGCCGCAACGCGCAGCTGACCCTGGCCACCGAACTCAACAGCCGCAACGCGCAGCACGCACGCAGCGAAGCGCTGCGCGAGATGCTGGGCCTGGCCGAGCCGGTCAAACGGGTGGAATGCTTCGATATCAGCCACACCATGGGCGAGGCCACCGTGGCATCGTGTGTGGTGTTCGATGCGGCCGGCCCGGTGCGCGCACAGTACCGCCGCTTCAACATCAGCGGCATCGAACCCGGCGATGACTACGCCGCCATGCACCAGGCGATCGACCGCCGCTTCCGCCGCGCGGTGGAAGAGCAGGGCGTGCTGCCCGACGTGCTGCTGATCGACGGTGGTGCCGGCCAGCTGGCCCAGGCACAGGCCGCGCTGGCCGACCTGGGCGTGGAAGGCGTGCTGCTGGTGGGTGTGGCCAAGGGCGTGGAGCGCCGCGCCGGCCACGAAGCCCTGGTGATGCCCGATGGCCGCGAGCTGCGGCCGGGCGCGGCCAACCCTGCGCTGCAGTTCATCCAGCAGGTGCGCGATGAGGCACACCGCTTCGCCATCACCGGCCACCGTGGTCGCCGGCAGAAGGCCCGGATGACCAGCAAGCTGGAAGACATCCCCGGTATCGGCCCGCGCCGACGCGCCAGTTTGCTCAAGCATTTTGGTGGCCTGGTCGGCCTGAAAGCTGCCGGCGAAGCGGAAATCGCCAAGGTGGAGGGCATCAATGACGCCCTCGCTGCACGCATCTACGCTAACCTGCACGGGTTGGCCACGCCTGACCCGGCCGAGTAGAGAGAGAAGCAAGCCGCATGAAGTTGACCCTGCCCACCTGGCTGACGTTGTTGCGGATCGTGATGATCCCGGTGCTGGTGCTGGTGTTCTACCTGCCCTACACCTGGACCAATTTCGCATCCGCGGCGATCTTCGGCCTGGCCGCCATCACCGATTGGCTCGATGGCTGGATCGCGCGGCGGTACAAGCTGGAATCGGCGTTCGGCGCCTTCCTCGACCCGGTGGCGGACAAGTTGATGGTGGCCGTGGCGCTGTTCCTCATCGTGCAGGGGCACCCGACGCCGTGGATGGCGTTCTGGGCGGCGGTCATCGTCGGTCGTGAAATCGCCGTGTCGGCCCTGCGCGAGTGGATGGCCGAACTGGGGCAGCGCGCCAAGGTGCGCGTGGCAATGATCGGCAAGGTCAAGACCACCGCGCAGATGGTGGCGCTGCTGTGCCTGCTGTACTCGGTTGCACCGAACGTGCCGGTCAGTGATATCTGGATGGGGCCGCCGGTGTTCCACATCGGCGACTGGACCCTGGCCATTGCCGCCGTGCTGACGCTGTGGTCGGGCCTGCAGTACCTGCATGCCGCCTGGCCCAGCCTGCGCGAAGACGAGCGTGCCGCGCGCGAGCGTTCGCGGCAGAAGAAGCTGGGCAACTGAGCCCCAGGGTCGGAGCCCTTTCCGCGGGAAAGGGGTCCGACCCTACGGCCATGCATCGGGCTCCGTAGTAGATCCACGCCATGCGTGGATACGCATTGCCGAAGCGCGGCGAAACTCCCCTGAAAAAACCGCTTGACGTCATTCGCGGAACAGGTAGAATTTCGCCTCCCAAGCGGGAATAGCTCAGTTGGTAGAGCGCAACCTTGCCAAGGTTGAGGTCGCGAGTTCGAGTCTCGTTTCCCGCTCCAGATTCAAGAAAAACGCTCCCGCAAGGGGGCGTTTTTCGTTGTACGGCCCTACCGTTTCCGATCCATCATCGCTCTGCACGGCGGTTCTTCCAGCAGCCCCGCGGCGGTGGAACGACCCGGCTGCGAAACTGAACGATGTGGTGCGGATCAGCTGAAAAATCCTGTTGACGCCGTGCAGCAATATCGACACAATAGCGCTCCTTCGACGCAGGTCGAACGGAATCTGCGGGAATAGCTCAGTTGGTAGAGCGCAACCTTGCCAAGGTTGAGGTCGCGAGTTCGAGTCTCGTTTCCCGCTCCAGATCAGGAAGAACGCTCCCGCAAGGGGGCGTTTTTCGTTTGCGCTTCAGCACGGGCGCGAAGCGCCTGCCACACGCTGATCGACGTCACCGACCACAGGGCGAGGAACAGGCCCAGATCCAGCAGCATCAACCACAGCAGGTGCGTGCCGTAGACCGGCGACTGGTGCATTGCGCCCATCGCCAACGGCAGCGTCCACGCCAGCAGCACCACGAAGGCGATCAGCAGGCGCAGCCAGAGCCGATGCCATCGCCAGGGGCGCACGATCAGCATGACAACGGCGATCTCGACCGTGCTCATCAAAGCGAACGTAGCCACCTTGCCGGTGGCATAGGGTTGGGGCGCGTCTGGATCGAGACTGCGCTGCAGCCAGTAGTCATGCTGCGCGCCGGCATGAATCAGCGCGGCCATCACCGCCATCCAGATGATGGCGGCGGCCACGCAGTACCACCGGGTGTGCTTGTCAGTCATGCGCGGGCTCCTTGCTGGCGCTGCAGGCGGTAGTGCGCGCGGCGAAGCGCGCGCTGACGGTGATCGCGGCCAGTGCGAGCGCGCCGGGTCCGATGGTGAAGTACAGCATGCGCAGCGGGTTGTTGTGCATCAGTGTCCAGGCAGCGAATGCGAGCGGGATGGCCAGCACCACCAGTTTGGCTGCAACCGGCCGGAGTACCGCAACCAGTGGCTGTGCGCCGAGGAACAGCACGAACGCGTAGTACTGCGCGAGTCCCAGGCCGGTGTTGCCGCGCGCGCTGAAACCGACATGCTCGCCATACCAGTTCATGCCCAGCGGCATCAGCGTCCAATAGAGTGCGCCCACCAGCAGGTGCAGCAGCAGGGAGATCAGCAGAGGCTTGCCGTGCAGGAACATGGGCGCAGGTGTCCGGGCGGGGCAGGGTATCCCATCGCGCCAGGCGCGGATTACGGTGTGTGAAGACTGTTGACGACGTGAAGGAATTTGGACACAATAGCGCTCCTTCGACGCAGGTCGAACGGAATCTGCGGGAATAGCTCAGTTGGTAGAGCGCAACCTTGCCAAGGTTGAGGTCGCGAGTTCGAGTCTCGTTTCCCGCTCCAGATTCTACAGGGCCCCGGTAGGGGCCTTGTTTTTCTCCCGCCACGGCAAGGCGGGGCACGTTGAGCCACAAGGCTTTACGCGCAGTCAGAAAGGTGAAATCGCTGGTGTGTGTTCCGGATTTCCGGTACCATGACGGCTTACGCGGGAATAGCTCAGTTGGTAGAGCGCAACCTTGCCAAGGTTGAGGTCGCGAGTTCGAGTCTCGTTTCCCGCTCCATGTTTCGACAAGCCCCATCGCGGGGTTTTGTCATGTCAGGGGCACCGTTCCTGGCCGCAGTACGTTGGCCTCATGGCAGAGTGGCTATGCACCGGATTGCAAATCCGTTTACAGCGGTTCGATTCCGCTTGAGGCCTCCAATTGAAAAGCCCTGACTCCGGTCAGGGCTTTTTCTTTGCGCGGCCCCCTGCCAAACCGCACTGCTGGCGCACCAGCGCCCCTGCTAACGTCCGCCTTCACACTCAGGAAGAGGGGCATGCAGTGCGCGCACTGGCAATCCGGCAGGCGATCTACCTCCCCCTTGGCGCAATGCTCGCCGCGATCGCGTTCGGCTTCACCGTGCCCGGTTACAGCTCGCTGTCGCAGCACCTCAGCGAAATGGGCCTGATGCCGGGCCTGCCCGCGACCATGTTGACGGCCTGCATCTCGGTCAATGGTGTGGCCATCATCGTCTTCAGCCTTGCGCTGCTGGGGTGGGGCCGCCGCTTCGCACTCACCGCGCTCACCTCAACGATGTTCGGCGTGGCCATGCTCAGCAACGGGGTGTTCACCACGGGAAGCCCGCTGCATGGCATGTACTCCATCGGCATCTTTTCCATCCTGACGCCGCTGTTGTTCCTGGTCGAACTCGGTGCTGATGCCTCCACGCGTATCGCCTGGATGGCGCGCGTGATCTCGCTGCTGGGGATGCTCTATCTGTGGTTGATGCTGTCTGGCATCGATCCGCAGCCCTGGCACGGGCTGACCCAGCGCATCGCCTTGCTGCCTGCATTTGCCTGGTACACGTTTGCTGCGCTCGAACTGAGACGGGTGTCCGGGAACACCTGATGCTGCCTCTGGCTACACTCATGCCATGAACCAGATCGGCAACTTCCGTGGCGCTCTGCTCGGACTGGCCTGCGGCGATGCCGTCGGCACCACGGTGGAATTCAAACCACGCGACAGCTTCCCGCCCCTCGCCGACATGGTCGGCGGCGGCCCGTTCAATCTGAAGCGAGGGCAGTGGACCGACGACACATCGATGGCGATGTGCCTGGCTGAGAGCCTGGTGCGGTGCGACGACTTCGATGCGCGCGACCAGATGACCCGTTACGCGAACTGGTACCGCAACGGCTACTGGAGTGCGACGGGCGAATGCTTCGACATCGGCATGGCCACGCGCGCGGCCATCGATCAGTTCCTGCTCAGCGGTGATCCGCTGTCGGGCAATGACGATCCGCGCAGTGCCGGCAATGGTTCAATCATGCGTCTGGCGCCGGTGGTGCTGCGCTATGCGCGCACACCGGAACTGCTGCCGATGGCCGAGCAGAGCTCACGCACCACCCATGCGGCGCGCGAGTGCCTGGATGCGTGTCGCCTGCTGGCCGCTGCGGTCGAGCGTGCGCTGGATGGGCAATCGAAGCAGGCCGTGCTGGACCTGCGTGATGTGCCGGTACAGGGCGAGCGCCTGCAGCAGATTGCCGCTGGAACGTACCGGCAGGCGAGCCGCGAGCAGATCCGTGGCAGCGGCTACGTGGTAGACAGCCTGGAGGCCGCGTTCTGGTGCTTCCACCGGCACGACAGCTTCGCCGCTGCGGTGCTGGAAGCAGCCAACCTGGGCGACGATGCCGATACCACCGCTGCGGTGCTCGGCCAGTTGGCCGGGGCCTTCCACGGTGCCGCAGGCATCCCGGCGCAGTGGCTGCAGGTGCTGGCCATGCGCGCGGAAATCCAGGTGCTGGCCGATGCGCTGCATGAACGGAACCGGGTCGCTCGGGCGGGTCTGGGCTTTGCCACCGCCAGGGTTCCGTCATAACGTAGGACCCAGCGGGCCGGCATGGCCACGGACAGGAGGTCTGGATGAACGCGAAGTTCGGTATTGGCGTGGCGCTGTTGTTGCTGGCACCCATGGCATCGGCGCAGGTCTACAAATGCAAGGGCGCGTCGGGTGAGACGGTCTATTCGGAGGTTCCCTGCGGTGCAGGCAGCGCGCCGATGAAGCTGCGCTCGAACCGCGCTGCCTCCGAGAGCGCGGGGGAAGCGTCCAACCGCGCGGCGGTGTACCGCACCACCGGCATGAGCGATGCGGGTATCGCCGAGCGCAACTGCCTGCAGGGCGAACAGTCGCGCATCTATGGTCCGCTCGAATCGCGTGCGCAGGCGACGAACCGTCAGGTTGCCGAACTGGACCGGCAGTTGGCGGCCGCCCGCAGCGCGCCACCGGAAGGCCGCGCCGCGTTGTCCAATGCCACCCTCGAATCGGGCATCCGCGCGCAGATTTCCAGCCTGCAGCAGTCATTGAGTTCGGAGCGGGTCGCCGCAGATTCCCAGATGTCCATGGCCCGGGATCGGTGCTCAGCCCTGCGCCGCGAGCGGGAAGACCGGGTCAACCAGCAGTACGCCGCGCCGGCCGGGCCTTCGTACTGAGCCGTCGCGGCCTGGCGCGGGCGGCAGCATGAGGCGACGTGATCAGTCTCAAACCAGCGCGACATGATGTAGGCGTATGGTCGGGGTTCACGTTTTCGGGGGCAGCAATGGCAGGCAGGGACATGCAACACCGCATGCAGCACGCGGCAGGCCAACGATGAGCAGATCCACTGCGGATGTGCGCTGGCTGACATTCCGGCTCAAGAACGGTCAGTCGATCGGGCCGGACCAACTGAAGGACGGCTGGGTGATCGCCGCCGAGACGCGCCATTGCGGCGTGCGCCGTGAGCGCATCGAAGGCTCCGGCGTGGTCTACGCACTGTATGGCCCTTCCGATCTGCCATCACCGCGCCGCGCTGAACTGCGCATGCGCGATTTCCTGATGCGCTCGGGGTATACGTTCACCATGGGCACGCTGGGCGGCTGACGCCGCCCGTTGCATTGGCCGGTCTACGATCAGGGGCGCACGGTCAGCACCTGGCTGATGCTGCCGATCGGGCCGCGTTCGTCGTGCAGCACGGTGCTGGTCAGGCCGATGCCTTCGCTGCCGAACGAGACCGAGGTGTCAAAGCCCAGCCACTCCCCTTGTGGCGTGCCGAACAGATGCACGGTCAAATCCAGGTTGGGGAAGGCGACCTCCTTCGGGTTGGCGCGCACGGCCATGCCGTTGGACAGATCGAACAGGGTGGCAGCACGTGCCAGCGGGCTGACGGCTTCGTCGTCCAGCAGCGGTTGCTTCGCGCGTGCCCAGTAGGTTGCACGGCCTGGTCCCTGGTCATTGCGGCGGATCTGTACGTTCTCGATGAAGCCGCCCGGCCACACCGTGGCCGGGTCCCATTCGGGCATCGTTTCGGCGGCGGCAATGCGCGCAAGCGGCGTACCGGCAATGCTGGCAGTGTCGTTCGGGCGCATCAGCCACGCCCGCACGCGCAGTGCCGCGCGGTCGTGGTGGGTGAGGGTGGCTTCAACCAGCTCGATGGTGCGACCGCCACGCAGCACCTGCACGTGCGTCTCCATCTCTTCGATCGGAATGGTGCCGAGAATGTCATAGGACAGGCGGCCGATCAGGAAACCGTGGCCGCGCGCGGCGGCATCGCGCTCAAGATGATGGGCAAGCAGGCCCATCGCCGGTGCGATGTGTTGTTCCTGGGTGTTCCAGGCGCCGCCCACGTGCGAGGTCGGCAGGTAGCGGGTGTCGCTCAGTCGTTCAAAGAAGGCCATCGGTTCACGGTGCAGTGGATGGGGGGCGCGGTACAGGCCGCGTCATCCTGCCATCGTAACGCTGCGCCCGCGCCGCTGCGTGCGGGCGTGACTTTCAGTGCGCGGCAGCCGCTTCCAGCGCGTCCACCACCTGCGCGCCGCTGAAGTCGCAATGTCCTTCGCCCACGGCCGGCAGTACGCGCAGTTTCGCTGCGCTGCCGGCCTGCGCGACGAGCCGTGGATACACCGACTGCATGCGCGGCACGATGGTCGGATCGGCATGGTTGAACTGGATCACCAGCGGCCGCTGCAGCCGGCCGGTCAGCGACAGCCGGTCGTGCACGTATGCCTGCGCAGCGGCAGTGGCCTGCACGCGCCGCACGCCCGCGTTGAAGGCCGCATCATCGCCGAAGCCGCTGTAGACCGTGCCGTCGTTGCCCACCGGCAGGCCACCGGCGCGGTGTACCAGTTCGTGCAGAACCAGGGCGTGCAGGCTGATGGCTCCGGCCAGCGCGTCGGGTGGCACCTGCAGATGCGCGGCCAGCCGCGTGGCCTGCGCCGGTCCTGTCGCCAGCGCGGTGGCGATGCCCTGGTACAGCGCCATCTGCGGCAGCGCAGCGGCCTCGTTCGAGAGCAGGCCGGCGGCGGGCAGGCCCTCGGCCGCGGGAAAGAAGTAGTCGAACGCCACCAGAGTGGTCAGCAGGTCCGCGGCCAGCGTTTCGCCGGGCAGGTTGGCGCCACACAGTGAAACACCGCCAGCATACGACTGGGGATGCTGCTCCAGGCTGGCCACAGTGACCGCGCCGCCCATCGAGAAGCCCAGCAGCCAGGTGTGACGAACCCGCTTCAGTTCGGTCAGTGCGTGCTGGCGCAGGCGCTCCATGTCAGCCATTGCATCGGCCACCGCCCATCCTTGGCTGGAATAGGCACTCTGGGCCACGGCGTAACCCGCGTCGAGCAGTGCCTGGGTGCTGTCAGCGGCGGCCATCGGCGTTGCGCGAGGCGCACCGACCGGTTCGTACCCATGGGCCAGCAGCACCAGTTCGCCATTCCAGCGTGCCGGTACATCCAGCCGCCATGGCGCACCCTGCAGCACGCCACTGAGTGTGCGTGGCGCTGGCGGCGCAGCGGCCTGTGTCGTGGCGGGCAGCAGCAGGGCCAGGGCGAGCGGCAACCGCAACAGCAGGTGCGGCACGCTCATGCGCGGTTCTCCGGTGCTGTGCAGGCCACGCGGTGCATCGGAAAATCCATCGCCTGCCGTGGATTGTCGCGTGCGATCTCGATGCGCGCGTGCAGGTGCTGGCCATCGACGCGACGGTAGCGGATGCGCTGCGGGAAATCGTTGTCCGGATTCTCGAACACCGCTTCATCGGCGTCGATCCGCGTGGCAGTGAAGTCAGTGGCATCGCGGCCCTGGGGCAGGGCAGTGAACACCAGCCGGCCATCGTCATGTTGGCGCAGCGACATGAATTCAAAGCCTACCGTGCGGCCATCGCGCAGGCTGCGGCTGGTGCCGAACAACGTGCCCCCGGCCAGGCTGGACCACTGTTCGCCCGCGCCCGCCGGTTGCCCGTCCAGCTGCCAGCAGCCGGCCAGCCAGGCAAGCTGTTCGATCCGGTTGGGTGGTCCGGCATGCGTGGGGGTGGTCGTGGTCAACAACAGGGTCGCCAGGACCAGAGCGATGCGCGTGAACATCGGTGCCTCCATGCTTGCGGATGAACGGCCTGTATAGCGCCGCCCCCGGGCGCGGGCCAGTGCCGGCCACGATTGCGCCGGATCCGATACGATATGTCGCATCAGATCTGATCCTCTTGATCCGGAGTCCTGTCATGGTCGACCGCCTTGCCGTCCTGCTGGAACGTTTCGCCGTCAATGCCTCGGTGTTCCATGCCGGCGCACTGTGCGGCATCAACAGCCTGCAGGGCGAAGACGACGCGGGCCAGCTGCATCTGGTGCGGCGAGGGCCGGTGCAGGTGAGCCATGGCCAGCAGACCGTGCAGGTGGATGTGCCCAGCCTGCTGCTGTACCCGCGGCCGATGCCACACCGGTTCACCACCGATCCACAGCACGGGGCCGACATGGCCTGCGCCAACCTGCATTTCGAGGGCGGGCGGCTGAATCCGATCAGCGCGGCGCTGCCGGATTTCATCTGCCTGCCCCTGACCGACCTGTACGGCGGCAGCGCGGTGCTGGATCTGCTGTTCGAGGAAGCATTCGAGCAGCGCTGCGGACGTGCCGTGATGGTCAACCGCCTGTTCGAGGTGGTGATGATCCAGGTGCTGCGCCAGCTGATGGAAGGGGGGCAGATGCGTGGCGGGCTGTTTGCCGGGCTCGGCCACCCCCGCCTGCGGCTGGCCCTGGTGGCCATGCATGAGGCGCCGGCGCAGGCATGGACACTGGAGGACCTTGCCGAAACGGCCGGGATGTCGCGCAGTGTGTTCGCTGCGAGCTTCCGCGAGGCCATGGGTACCACCCCGGGCCAGTATCTGCAGGGCTGGCGAGTGGGTCTGGCCCAGCAGGCCCTGCGCCAGGGGCGGCCACTGAAGCGGATTGCCGATGAAGTGGGCTATGGCAGCGAGGCGGCGCTCTCACGTGCGTTCAAGGCGCACACCGGGCAGTCACCACGGCAGTGGCGCGAGCTGGATCGCGCCACCGCCGCCTGAGCGGTCAGGCCAGCGCCAGGCGGGCCAGTTTCATGCCGGCAAACAGCCCGGCCAGGCCAAGTGCGACTGAGCCGCCTGCATAGAGCGCCGCCAGCCCATGCTGGCCGCGCTGCAGCAGCAGGCCGATTTCCAGGGAGTAGGTCGAGAAGGTGGTGTAGCCGCCCAGAATGCCGGTGGTCAGCAGCAGTCGCAGTTGCGGCGAGGCGCCATTGCGCAGGGCAAATGCCTCCACCACCACGCCCATCAGCAGCGCGCCGCTGATGTTGATGAGGAAGGTGGACCAGGGCCATGGACTGCCGACGGTGACCCGCGCACCGATGAGGTTGCAGGCGTGGCGCAGGCATGCGCCCGCGCCGCCACCCAGGAAGACCAGGAGATAGTTGTTCAGTGCTTGCATCGGTTGCCTCGAGTGCTGGTTCGCAGGATCGACGGCATTCGCAATGGCGGGCACGCCCTGCCATCGACGAACGCCGGGTTCGTCAACAACAGGAGCCATCAGCCATCTCAGGCGGTTGTCGGGGGAGCCCCATCCCCATCGCCCACCATGCTACCAGTGCCCGGCGATGCTGCGCAGGGCCGGTCAGGGCAGCGCGGTCGCCACGACGCGGGCCACTTTGTTGCGGCTGATGCCTTCGCGCAGCAGATCGTTGGCCATCAGCCCGAGCGAGGCCTGCCGGCGAAGACCGACGTCGATCCCGCGTCGATCCAGGATGTTCGCCACCATTTCGTAGGCGGTCTCCCAGACATCCAGGTAGGCCTCGCTGGGCAGATACATGTAGGCGGTGCCACGTTCGCCCACCGCGCCCTCGACCGGGCCGAACAGAAGTTCGCGCGGGTCCATCTTCACCGCATCGGCGATGCGGAAAAGCTGTTCGGCCTTTACGTGGTTAGCTTTGACGTTGTCATTGAGCCAGTTGCTGACGGTGGCAGTGGTGCTGTCGGCGGCGCGGGCCAGATCGGCTGGGCGGGGGTGGCCAGCATCCTTCATGGCGGCGGCGAGTCGTTGTCCAAGAGTATTCATCTATGCAAGCCAGCTTAACGCGTGGATTCAAAAGATTGCTTGCCACCAAAATAAGTCTGATGACGAAAGAGATCGAAAATGGACGAAATTTGGTGCAAGCGTCACGTGCGCGCGCGGCTGGGCCTCGGGACCGACGCAGAGCTGGCAAAGCTCTTTGGAATCAGCAGATCCGCTGTCTCGCAATGGCCTCGCGACGTTCCGATCCCCCGCCTGCGGCGCTACATGCTTCAGCAGCGCTATCCCGGTCTGTTTCCTGCAGAAACGAGCGATCAAGCGAAAACCATCTGATTTACGACTAAAAATGTCGCGCGGAACGCGGTTAAAGCATTTTGTTAAGCGCTCTTATCGAGATAGTTGAAATCAATGGCGCAAGGCGTGGCGACGGGCCGCAGGGCGCTCGCATCGGGGGAGTGTCGGCTTTGCCACGACCGGGAGAGGGGGACGGGATTCCGGCAGGATCATGAACGATTAATAATTTCAATCACAAAAGTCGCCTCCTGTAATTGACCTGTCGTGAAAATTATGACTAATTGGCATCAGCCGGTTGTGAAGGCCGGGAGTCTTTCAGTAGCACGCACGTGAATCGGTAGACCGTCAACGATGCAGGACAAGTCCAACGGAGGTCGTATGGAATACGGCATGCATGGCTTGGCTGAACGGGTACGCCGCGAACTGGAAGCCAGTTATCACAAACACGGATGCGGTCCGGCGTTCTGGGATACCTACCAGCAGGTGCTGGATCGCTTGGTTCCGCAGGGAACCGAGCGGACCGACGTCACCAATGATCTGGCACTGATCATCGAGCAGCTCGGCATCGTCCGCCGCGCGCAGCTGGTGCCGCCGGGCGACCGTCGCCCGCGTTGAGCCAGGCGCGCTGGATCAGAACAGGCGCCAGGCCCCACAGGCAAGCAGGGCCAGCAGCAGCGATGCCAGTGCGGTGGTGCGTGGGCGCCACCAGCGACGCGCTTGCCCGGCCATGGCCTGCGGGCTGCAATAGCGCACCAGCCCTGCGCCGAAGCCGGCACGGTGCTGCTGCTGCGCGCACGCTTCAAGGCAGGCGCCGCAGGCCAGGCAGTCGGCCTGCGGCCCATGGCGGATATCCAGCTGCATCGGACAGGCCACCACGCAGGCCGCACAGTCATCGCAATCCCCCAGCCGGTCCGCGCTGAACGTAGGCATCGGCCCGGCCAGCAACGGGTGGGCGGCCCGGAACACGTAATCCTGGGCGGTCACCGGATCGAGCAGGCCACGGCCACGACCGATCACGCCACCTTGCCCGGAAGGCCGTGCGCCACGCGGTTCGCCGCGGCGTGCGTCATAGAGCATGCGCGGGGTGTGCGGATCGGTCAGCAGCGGCTGCAGGCGCGCGAACGGGCACAGCGATCGGCACACCTGCTCGCGCAGGAAACCGGCATTGCCGTACGTGGCGGCCGCGTAGAACAGCACCCAGAACGCGGTCCAGCGGCTCCAGCCGGTTTCGGCGGTCAGGCCCAGCAGGCCATGGATGGGGCTGAACAGGCCGACGAAAGTGATGCCCGTCCATACGGCAAGCAGCAACCAGCACAGGCGGGTGGCGAACGTGGCCAGCGGCGGCGGCAGCCGTCGCTGCAGGGTGCGGGCGATGCCATCGAAGGCGCGCATCCACAGCGTCTGCGGGCAGGCGTGCCCGCACCAGACCCGGCCGGCCAGGTGGGTCAGCAGGGCCAGGCCCACGGCGAGGACCGCCAACAGGCCCAGCAGCGCGCCGACGTCATCCGGCCACAGGGTCCAGCCGAACAGATCGAAGCGGCGTGCGGAAAGATCCAGCAGCAGCGCCTGGCGGCCGTCCCAGCGCAACCATGGCAGCGCGTAGAACAGCGCCAGCAGCGTCATGCCGAGGGTGCCACGCCAGCGCCAGGGGCGCCTCGGGGAGGGCGCGGCGCAGCTCATCCCAGGGGCAGCTCGTCGTCGTCGCCATCGCTGAGCGGGCGCAGCAGGTACCCGGTCACCGCACTGGACAGCAGGGTGACTGCCCAGAACATGAAGAAGCCGGCGGTGTAGCCCAGCTCGCGGCTGATCACGCTCCCGGGGAAGCTGATCGCCTGCAGGCGCAGCGGGTCGACGAAGGCGAAGAACACCACGCTGGCCAGGCCGGCGGCGATGAAGCTGGGCCAGAGGATCGCGCCCCACTGCTGGATGAGCCGCTGGCGGCGGCCGGATGAAGGTGTGTTCATGCTGTTCCGGGTCGAGGAAGAAGGCGGCGCGTATACTCCGCCGTGGCTGGCGCAGCATCTGCAGGGCATGCGTCCTGCAAGCGCGTCAGCCTAGGCACGCCTGACCGTGCCGACATTGATCTGGATCAACAGCGGCCGCCGCCGCCGACGGCGCACTGCCGTTTCGTACTGGGTAACCCGATGAACGCATCTCCCCTGACCGAGCTTCCCGTTGCCTCGCTTGCGCTGTGCAGCGAAGAGGAAGTGACCCGCCTGGTCCATGACTTCTATGCGCGGGTCCGTGAGGAGGCGCGGCTGGGGCCGGTGTTCAACGGGCACGTGCATGACTGGCCCGCGCACCTGGCCCAGCTGGTCGATTTCTGGTCGGCGATGCTGCGCGGCACCCGGCGCTTCAGCGGTTCGCCGATGTCCAAGCACATGGCCATCGATCTCGACAAGGATCTGTTCGACCGCTGGCTGGTGCTGTTCCACATCACCACCGCCGAGTGCGGCAACCCGCCGATGCAGGCGCTGGCCGACGACGTCGCCAAGCGCATCGCCGATACCTTCTGGCGCCGCTACCAGATGCTGCGCTGGCCACAGGTAGGCCTGCCGGTACTGGGCGCCCGCCGCCAGGATTGATCCAGGTCAAGGCGGGGGCAGGGCACCAGCGCGATGCTGGCGTCATGGATACGTTCTCTCCCGCCGCCGGAGGCCTGGCCTGGACTTTCGACCCCGATCTGCTGCGCCGGCATGACCGGCCGGGGCCGCGCTATACCTCCTACCCGACCGCGCCGCACTTCCACGAAGGTTTCGATGCGCCGGCCCTGCGCCGGGCGATCGCTGACAGCAACCCGCTGGCGCGTGCCCTGTCGCTGTACGTGCACGTGCCGTACTGTTCCAGCCCCTGCTTCTACTGCGGCTGCAACCGGGTGATCACCCGCGATCGCGGCCGTGGCCACAGCTACGTGGCACGGGTGCTGGCCGAAGCTGATCTGCTGGCGCCGCAGTTCGATGACGGACGCGAGGTGATCCAGCTGCATCTGGGTGGTGGCACGCCCAATTTCCTCGATGCCGAGGCGATGACCACGCTGGTGGAGGGGTTGCGGCGTCGTTTCAGTTTCAGTGACGCGTCACAGCGCGATTTCTCCATCGAACTGGACCCGCGTTTCATCGATGCCGGCGATGTGGCGATGCTGGCGCGGCTGGGTTTCAATCGCGCCAGCCTGGGCGTGCAGGATTTCGATCCGCAGGTGCAGGAATCCATCAACCGCGTGCAGGGCGTGCGGCAGACGCTGGATATCCTGCGGGCCTGCCGTGACAGCGGCATGCGATCGGTCAACGTCGATCTGATCTACGGCTTGCCGGGGCAGAACCTGGAGGGCTTTGGGCGCACCCTGGAACTGGTACTGGCCCTGCGCCCGGACCGCCTGGCGGTGTACGGCTATGCGCATCTGCCGCACCTGTTCCGCGCGCAGCGGCAGATCGACGAAAGCCGGCTGCCCTCGCCGGAAGACAAGCTGGCCCTGCTCGGGCTGGCGGTGGAGCGCCTCTCGGCGGCCGGTTACCAGTACATCGGCATGGATCACTTCGCGCTGCCTGAAGAGGATCTCTCCCGCGCGCAGCGTGCCGGCCAGCTGCACCGTAATTTCATGGGCTACACCACCCATGCCGACACCGATCTGCTGGGCCTGGGGGTCAGTGCCATCAGCCACGTCGGCGCCACCTACAGCCAGAACCCGCGCGACCTGCCGTCGTGGGAGGCCGCCGTGGACCAGGGGCAGCTGCCGGTCTGGCGCGGCGTGGCGCTCAGTGACGACGACCAGCTGCGCGCCGAACTGATCCAGCAGCTGATGTGCCAGGGCGAAGTGGATGGGCGCGCGCTGGCGCAGCGCCATGGGGTGCGGTTCGAGGAGTACTTCGCCCCGGATCTGCAGGCCGTTCAACGCCTGCAGCAGGATGGCCTGGCCGAGTACCGCGACGGTGTGGTGCGCAGCAGTGAGGCCGGACGACCCCTGCTGCGCCTGCTGGCGATGTGCTTTGATCCGTACCTGCGGGCCGCACACGAACAGCCGCGCTACTCGCGGGCGATCTGAGCGCAGCGGTCAGCGCGGGTCCGTGGCGTCGCGCGCGGGCCCGAATTCGCGCGCCACTTTGGCCGGGCTGCTTGCGGTGCGGAACACGGTCGGCCAGTCACCGGGCTCGCCACCGAGGCAGTCGGGCTGCAGCTGCACGGTTTCGGCCTGGAAGGCCGTGCCGTCCCAGCGCCAGCTGGCGGCATGGCCGCAATCGCCGCCGCCGCGGTAGAACGTGGTTTCGGTGAGACGCTGGCGGGCAGGGTCGTAGTGCGGCCAGCCCAGCCGTTGCAGCTCGAAGGCGGGCATGTCGTCGTCGATGGCAGGCACCCCGGCCACGACAAAGTGCAGCGCATGGGCATCAGCCACCTTGCCGCGTTCAACGACGAATGCCACGGCGCTGGCGTTGTACGCGCCGGCCATGCAGCCGATGAACACCAGCTCGCGGTGCGTGTCGAGCGCGAAGGCCTGGTCCTGCCTGCGGGCAAGTGTGTCGTCTGGGTCGCAGTGGCGCTGCACCAGGATGCCGCGGTGAAGGCGCCGCACTTCGTCAACGCGCGAAGCGATCAATGAGGGCGACAGCGTACGCGTGCTGGCGGGAGCGACTTCCAGAACCGGCAGCGGTGCGAGTGGGGCGGCGGCAGTGCTTGCGGCGGCCATGGCCATCAGCAGCGCCAACCCTGGGCGGTGACCTTGCATGGATGTCGTTCCTTGACGAAGTGGTGCCCGGAGCCGGAATCGAACCGGCATGGGGTTACCCCCGGCGGATTTTAAGTCCGATGCGTCTACCAGTTTCGCCATCCGGGCCTGAAGCGCGCGCCGATTGTAGCGGAATCATGGCCCCTGCCGGCGGATAACACGGCCTTTACGCAGTGGATTGCGGCGCTGGTTACAGTCCGCCCACTCTCCCAGGAATGGCGACATGCACGGACGTGACAGGCAGTGGATGCGGTGGGTGTTGGTACTGGCCGTGGGGGTGTCGGCCGCGGCACAGTCGGCGCCGCCGGTGCCACCCGGTGGCGCGGTGGTCGACCTGGATACGGTGCAGGTGACCGGCGAACAGCCGGGCCCGGGCCTGTGGAAGGTGACGGACGCGCAGGGCCATGTACTGTGGATCCTGGGCACGGTGTCGCCGTTGCCGGCACGCATGGAATGGCGTTCGGACGAGGTCGAACGCACCATTGCCGGCGTTGACCATGTGCTGGGCGAACCGGGTTTCGGACTGGATGCAAAGATCGGTTTCTTCAAGGGTCTGACCCTGCTGCCGCTGGCGAAGAAGACCACGCGCGACCCACAGGGGCGCACGCTGGACCAGCTGCTGCCGGCGCCGACGTATGCACGCTGGTTGGGCCTGAAGCAGTCCTACCTGGGCAATGATCGTGGTGTGGAGAAAGATCGCCCGCTGGTGGCGTCCAACCGCCTGTACCAGGCGTTCCTCAAGCGCAATGGCCTGCGTGACGGCAGGCCGGTCAGGGACGCGCTCAAGCGTGTCTACAAAGCGCATGGCCTGGCGCCGGAGGACGTGCAGGTGAAGTTGAAGATCGACGATATCCGCGGCGCGTTGAAGGAGCTGCAGGCTTCGGAGGTGGATGACCGTGCCTGCTTCGAGCGCACGCTCGATACCGTGGAATTCCAGGCATCGGTGCTGCGCGAGCGGGCCAATGCCTGGGCGCTGGGCGATGTCGCCGTACTGAAGCGGCTTGCTTCATCGCCGATGGCGAAGAGCTGCCGGGAGACACTGCAGGATTCCGAGTTCGTGCGTCGCCGTGGCTGGAGCAACATGGGGCAGCAGGTGCGGGCGCGCTGGGTGCAGGCGGCCGAGGCATCACTTGGCAGGCATGCGGCCACGTTCGCCACGGTACCGGTGAGCCTGCTTCTGGGTGAGGGCTACCTTGAAGAACTGTCGCAGCGCGGCTACGTGATCGAGGCGCCACCGGAATAGGCAGCGCTTGAAGTCCTCGCGCTTCCTGTCATATTTGCCTGTATCAGGGGAAGGGGGAGCGTTGGAGATGGCGTTGCATGCGTTTGCCTATGTCAGTATGGCCAGGGAAGGGCTGGATGCGCCCGATCTTGATGCGCTGCTGGCCGAGGCGACCACCTTCAACCGCATGGCAGGTGTGACCGGCGTGCTGATGTTCGATGGCACCCGCTTCCTGCAGTACATCGAAGGGCCGCGCGATGGGGTGGCCTCGGTGCACGCGCGCATCCTCAATGCACGTCGCCACGGCAGCATCAGCGAACTGGCCGCAGGCGAGCTGCCGTCGCGCTGGTTCCCGCGCTGGACCATGGCCAACCGCAGGATCGACCCTGCCACGCTGGACAGCATCGTGGACGCGCCCTGGCAGGGCTTCGACAACGCGCAGGCGTCGGGCAGCCAGGGGTTCGCGCTGCTGCTGCGGGCCTGGACCGGCGGCCACGGCGAGCTCGAACCGGCCGCGGTGAGCCTGGGTTCCTGAGCCCGGCGTGGCCTGTCGCCGCCGGGGCGGTTACCCTTGCAGCATGTTTGTCTCCCGCTCGGAAATCCGGATGCCCAAGACCCTGTCGCTGCGCTTGAGGCATCGCGCATGAGTGCGCCCATCGGCGCTGCCCAGCGGCCGCTGCCGGCGGTGATCGGGCTGGGTTATGTCGGCCTGCCTCTGGCGGTGGCGTTTGGCCAGCACATTCCTACTCTTGGCTATGACATCGATGCAGCGCGCATCGCCGAACTCGAAAGTGGCCAGGATCACACCCTGGAAATGGAGCCGGAGGAGCTGGCCGCCGCTGTGCAGCTGCGTTACAGCAGCGACCCGGCGCAGCTGGACGCCTGCAACATCTACGTCGTGACCGTACCGACGCCGATCGACGCCTACGAGCAGCCGGACCTGGAGCCGCTGCGCTCGGCCACGCGCCTGGTGGCCAGCCACCTGCGTGCGGGGGATCTGGTCATCTACGAATCCACGGTGTACCCGGGTACCACCGAGGAAGTGTGCGTGCCGCTGCTGGAAGAAGGTTCCGGGCTGCGCTTCAACGAAGATTTCTACTGCGGCTACAGCCCGGAGCGGGTCAGCCCCGGCGATCGCCAGCGCCGCCTGGCCGACATCCGCAAGATCACCTCCGGTTCAACGCCGGCAGTGGCAGCCGTGGTTGATGGCCTGTACCAGCGCATCATCGCAGCCGGCACGTTCCCGGCGCCGTCGATGCGCGTGGCCGAAGCGGCCAAGGTGGTGGAGAACATCCAGCGTGACGTCAACATCGCGCTGGTCAACGAGCTGGCGCTGATCTTCGATCGCCTCGGCATCGACACCCAGGATGTGCTGGACGCTGCCGGCAGCAAGTGGAATTTCCTGCCGTTCCGGCCGGGCCTGGTGGGCGGCCACTGCATTGGCGTGGACCCGTACTACCTGCTGCACAAATCCGAGAGCGTGGGGTATCACCCGGATCTGATCCATACCGCACGGCAGGTCAACAACCGGGTCGGCGAGCACGTGGCCACGCGCGTGCTGGCGATGCTGGCCGAACGCGGCCGCGATGCCGTGCAGTCGCGCATTCTGGTGCTGGGGGTGACCTTCAAGGAAGATTGCCCGGACCTGCGCAACAGCCGCGCACTGGAACTGGCGCAACGCCTGCAGTCGGCCGGTGCGCAGGTGCACGTGAGCGATCCCTGGGTGGGACCGGCAGCGCTGGCCGATGCCAACGTGCATTGGGTGGCCGAGCCGCAGGCCGGGCACTACGACGCCGTGGTGCTGGCCGTTGCCCACGCCAGCTTCAAAACGCTGGATGAAGGTCGCATCCGCGCGCTGCTGGCGCCGGGCGGACTGGTCTACGACGTGAAGTCAGCCTGGCCGCGCAGCGTGGTCGACGACCGCCTGTAGACGCCCGGGCGGTAGACTGGGGCGGTTGCAACCGAGGAACGCCATGCACCGGTATATCGTCTACCTGCTCGCCATCCTGCTGTTTCCCCTGTGCCTGTGGCTGGCCACGATCTGGCCCGCCTGGTACTGGGGCGTGGGCCTGACCGCCGCGATGGTCGCGCTGGGCACCTGGGATCTGCTGCAGAAGCGCAGCACGCTGCGCCGCAACTACCCGGTGATGGCGCACTTCCGTTACGGCCTGGAATCGATCGGCCCGGAAATCCGCCAGTACTTCGTGCAGAGCGATCTGGAGGACGTGCCGTTCTCGCGCCAGCAGCGTGCGTTGATCTACCAGCGCGCCAAGAACGAAATGGACACGGTGCCCTTCGGTACGCTGCGCAGCACGTATGCGGTGGACTATGAGTGGATCAACCATTCGCTGGCGCCGACCACCATTGCGGCCCATGATTTCCGTGTGCTGATCGGCCCCAATTGCGCGAAACCCTATTCGGCCAGTGTGTTCAACATTTCGGCGATGAGTTTCGGTTCGCTGTCGGCCAACGCGATTCGAGCGCTGAACGAGGGAGCCCGACGCGGTGGCTTCTACCACGACACCGGCGAGGGGTCGATTTCGCCCTACCACCGGGAAATGGGCGGCGATCTGGTCTGGGAGATCGGCTCGGGCTATTTCGGCTGTCGCGACGAGAAGGGCGGTTTCAGCGAAGCGCGTTTCATCGCCAATGCCACCCACGATCAGGTCAAGATGATCGAGATCAAGCTGTCACAGGGTGCCAAGCCGGGCCATGGTGGCGTGCTGCCGGCGCCGAAGGTGACCGCTGAGATTTCCGCGACCCGCGGCGTGCCGATGGGCGTGGACTGTGTTTCGCCCTCACGCCATTCGGCGTTTTCGACGCCGGTGGAACTGCTGCAGTTCGTGGCCCGCCTGCGTGAACTGTCGGGCGGCAAGCCGGTCGGCTTCAAGCTGGCCATCGGCCATCCCTGGGAATGGTTCGGCATTGCCAAGGCCATGCAGGAAACCGGTCTGCTGCCGGACTTCATCGTGGTCGATGGCGCCGAGGGCGGCACCGGCGCGGCCCCGGCCGAGTTTGTCGATCATGTGGGCGTGCCGATGCACGAGGCGCTGCTGCTGGTGCATAACACCCTGGTGGGCCTGGACCTGCGCGAGCGCATCCGCATTGGTGCGGCAGGCAAGATCACCAGCGCGTTTGAAATCGCCCGTACCATTGCGTTGGGTGCGGACTGGTGCAATGCCGGCCGTGGCTTCATGTTCGCACTGGGTTGCATCCAGTCGCTCAGCTGCCACACCGACAAGTGCCCGACCGGCATCGCCACGCAGGACCCGGCCCGTTGGAAGCACCTGGACGCGCCGGACAAGGCCACGCGTGTGCACAGCTATCACGAGCACACGCTGCATGCGCTGAAGGAACTGCTGTGCGCTGCCGGCCTCAACGACCCGGCCGAACTCGGGCCGGAGCACATCCTGCGCCGCGTTTCGCCGGTCGAGATCCGTTCGCTGGCTTCGCTGTACCGCTACCTGGAACCCGGCGAGCTGCTGCACAAGGTGCCGGACCATGCGGTGTTCCACTCGTTCTGGGCCGAAGCGCGCAGCGATTCGTTTCAGCCGCCGCCGCGCATCCAGGCACTCCGCGCCAGCAAATCGCGGTAGCCGCTGTGGGTAGAGTCGAGCGGTGCTCGACTGCTTTTCGATCAACAGAAGCAGTCGAGCAAGTTCGGCTCTACAAGGAGATGTCATGCACTTCAGGACCGGCACCCCCGATGACGTGGCCACACTGTGGGCGCTGCGCACGCGCTGTGTGCGCGAAACCTGCAGCAGCCACTATCCGCCTGATGTCATCGCGCCGTGGTCAGCGTCGCCGCCGCCGGCGCAGTACGCGCGCCTGCTGGCACAGGGCGGCTGTGTCGTGGCCGAGGACGCTGCTGGAGGGCTGTTGGGGTTCGGCGTGTTCGATGCCGCCGGCAATGAGATCGACGCGCTGTTCGTCGATCCGGACAAGGGAGGGCAGGGCATTGGCCAGGCGCTGATGCAGTGCCTGCTGGCAATGGCCGATCCCGCGCGGGACGTCGTGTTGTCGGCCTCGCTCAATGCCGTGCCGTTCTATCAACGGCAGGGTTTCGTGCCTGGGGCTGCCGAAGCGTACCCGCACCCCAGTGGTGTCGCCCTGGCCTCGGTGCGCATGCACCGGCCCTCGTAGCGTCGAGCTTGCTCGACTGCTCTGTTTTTGTAGAGCCGAGCCCATGTTCGGCTGTTGTCGATCAAGCCGAGCACGGGCTCGGCTCTACGAAACCCGCGGTCACCGCCCGGCCAACCACCCGATCACACCCTCGGCCGCACGCAGGCCACTGGCATAGCACGCGGTCAACAGGTAGCCGCCGGTCGGCGCCTCCCAGTCCAGCATCTCGCCCGCACAGAACACGCCGGGCAGGGCGCGCACCATCAGGCCTTCATCCAGCGCCTGCAGGCGCACCCCGCCTGCCGTGCTGATCACCTCGGCCATCGGGCGCGGCCGCAGCAGGCGCAGTGGCAGGCGCTTGAGCGTAGCTGCCACGGCCGGCAGATCATGGCCGGCCTCCTTGCCGAGGACCTCGAACACCAAGGCCGCCTTCACCGCATCCAGCCCTGCCTGGCGGCGCAGATGCTCGCCGAAGCTGCGGCCCTTGCGTGGACGCGACAGGTCGGCCAACAGACGTGCTTCATCACGGCCCGGCACCAGGTCCAGCCAGAGCGTCGCGTGTCCGTCGCGGTTGATCGTCTCGCGCAGGTCGGCCGCCAGCGCGTAGACCAGGCTGCCTTCGATGCCATAGGCGCTGGCCACGCATTCGCCCTGCAGCGATTGCGGCTGACCCTGCAGGTCGATCCAGTGCGCGACCACCGGTTTCAGCGGCGCACCGGCATTGCGCTGGGCGAAGAACGGCGTCCATTCCACGTCGAAGCCGCAGTTGGCCGATTGCAGCGGCGCGATATCGACCCCGCGCGATTGCAACGGCTCCACCCAGGCGCCATCGCTGCCCAGTTGTGGCCAGCTGCCGCCGCCCAGTGCGAGCAGGGTGGCATCAGCCTGCACGGCCACCGGGCCTTCTTCGGTGCTGAAGCACAGCGCGCCGTCATCATTCCAACCGGTCCAGCGGTGGTTGGCGTGCAGGCGGACGCCCTGTTCCTTCAGGCGTCGTACCCAGCCGCGCAGCAGCGGGGCAGCCTTGCGATCAACCGGGAACACGCGGCCGGAACTGCCGACATAGGTCTCCACGCCGAAGCCGGCAGCCCAGTCCCGCAGGGCCTGTGCGTCGAAGCCATCCAGCCACTGGCCGACGGCGGGCGCCTGTTCGCGGTAGCGGCTGTCGAACAGCGGTCGCGGATCGGAATGGGTCAGGTTGAGCCCGCCCTTGCCGGCGATCAGGAACTTGCGGCCAGGGGAACCCTTGGCTTCGTACAGGTCGACGTCCAGCCCGGCCGAGCGCAGGCGCTCGGCGGCGAACAGGCCGGCCGGTCCGCCGCCGACGACGGCAACCCGGCCCGGCGATGCATCACGGTTTGACATCGAGCAGCTCGACATCGAACACCAGCGAGGAACCGGCCGGAATCGGGCCGATGCCACGGTCGCCGTACCCATAGGCCGGCGGGATCATCAGCGTGCGCTTGCCGCCCACCTTCATGCCCGCCACGCCTTCATCCCAGCCACGGATGACCTGGCCGGCGCCAAGCGCAAACGTGAACGGTTCGCCGCGGCCGAGCGAGCTGTCGAACGTCTTGCCATGCTTGCTCTCGGTACGCTGGTCGTAGATCCAGCCGGTGTAATGCACGGTCACTTTCTGCCCAGGCACGGCTTCGGCGCCGGTGCCCACCTGGGTGTCGATGCGCTCGAAGGTGGTCAGGGTGCCACCCGGTGGCGGGCCGGCCGGTTCGCGGGCACAGCCGGCGGCGACAAGGGACAGCAGCAGGGGTAGCAGCAGGCGGCGCATCGGGCGTCTCCGGAATGGGCGGTGTCGGGGGCGGCAAGGGTAGCGCATCGGCGCCGGGTATCATGGTTGCATGGCCAAACTCCTGCTCAATCTCCGCAATGTCGGGGACGATGAATATGCCGATGTATGCGCGCTGCTGGACCAGCATGGCATCGCCTGGTACCGCACCGAACCCAGTCCGTGGGGCATTTCCAACGGCGGCCTGTGGCTGAGCGAGGATGCCGACCAGCCGCGGGCGAAGGCGTTGATGGCCGACTACCAGGCGGCGCGTGGGGTGCGCGTGCGTGCCGAGCGTGAGCAGGCCCTGCGCGACGGGACGGCCGAAACGTTCGGCAGCCTGCTGCGGCGGCGGCCGGTATTCGTGGTGCTGGTGCTGCTGGGCATGGGGGTTGCGGCAGCACTGGTGCTGCTGCCGTTCGTGCTGCTGCGCGGCTGAGGCACCCACGGTCTTGCCGGCCGTTGGCCGGCAAGGGGGGGGCAGCGCCCTCCGCCGCGCGGAGGGCGCTGACCCCCGAATCTGTCCGTGCCGGCGCGAGGCGCTAAAATGACGGCATGATCGCCAATACCGCTGCCTATCACTTCGCCGTCATCGACGCCCCCCAGGTCCTGTGCGACCAGCTGCTGGCGCGCGCCGAGGCGTCTGGGCTGCGTGGAACGATCCTGGTGGCGGGCGAGGGGCTGAACCTGTTCCTCGCCGGGGCACCCGAGGCCATCGAAGGGTTCTATGCGGCCCTGCACGCCGATGCGCGTTTTGCCGACATGCGGGTCAAGACCAGCTTCAGTGAGCACCAGCCGTTCGCGCGGCTGAAGGCCAAAGTCAAAGACGAAATCATCAGCTTCCGCCGCGATGATGGCCAGCCGCTGCAGTACCCGCGCGCACCTGCGGTGGATCCTGCCACCGTGCAGCGTTGGCTGCGCCAGGGGCATGACGATGCGGGCAAGCCGGTGGTGATGCTCGATACGCGCAACCTGCAGGAAGTGGAGTTCGGCACGTTCAAGGACGCGCTGGTGCTGCCCATCCACAAGTTCACCGATCTGCCGGAGGCTTTGGCACCGCACCGCGAGGCGCTGAAGAACAGCACCGTGGTCAGCTTCTGCACCGGCGGCATCCGCTGCGAAAAGGCCGCGTTGTGGATGGCCAACGATGGCATGGACAATGTGCTGCAGCTGGATGGCGGCATCCTCGGCTATTTCGAGGAAGTGGGCGGCGAGGGTTACGAAGGCCGCTGCTTTGTGTTCGATGAGCGCGTGGCGCTGGATGCAGCGCTGCAGCCGCTGGTCGACCAGCCGCTGGCCAAGCCGCGCCCCAGCGCGTTCTGACCGCGCCTGGGTAGCGCCGGCCGCTGGCCGGCTGCCACGGCACGCTGTCTGCCGGCCAGCGGCCGGCACTACCAGATCGAGCGCGGCGGGTCCTTAACCCGTGCCGCAGGAATCAGCATCCTGCCACCGTCACTGGCCGTGGCCCCGTCCCGACCCCATGCAAGGGGGCATCTTGTGACGGAAATACGCCTGATGATCCCGTTGTCGATCCTCGACCTGGCCCCGGTCTGCGAGGGCAGCGATACTACCGCCGCCTTCGCCAACATGCTGGAACTGGCCCAGCACGCCGATGCGCTGGGCTACCGCCGCTACTGGCTGGCCGAACACCACAACATGCCCGGCATCGCCAGTGCGGCCACCGCCGTGCTGATCGGTCACGTGGCCGGCGGCACCCAGCGTATCCGCGTGGGCTCCGGCGGCATCATGCTGCCCAATCACGCGCCGCTGCAGGTGGCCGAGCAGTTTGGCACGCTGGCTTCGCTGTATCCGGACCGCATCGATCTGGGCCTGGGACGCGCCCCCGGCACCGACCAGCCCACCGCACGCGCGCTGCGCCGCTACTTCGACAGCGCCGACCAGTTCCCGCAGGACGTGCGCGAACTGCTGCACTACTTCGAGCCGGTGCAACCCGGCCAGGCCGTGCAGGCCGTGCCTGGCGGCGGCCTGCGGGTGCCGACCTGGATCCTCGGCTCCAGCCTGTTCGGTGCGCGCATGGCGGCCTCAATGGGCCTGCCGTATGCGTTTGCCTCGCACTTCGCACCGGATTCGATGGACGAAGCGCTGGCGGTCTATCGCCGCGAGTTCCGTCCTTCTGCCACGCTCAAGCAGCCGCACGCGATGCTGGCCCTGAATGTCGTCGCCAGTGACAGCGAGGCCGAATCGCGGCGGCTGTTCACCAGCCAGCAGCAGAGCTTCGTCAATCTGCGCCGCGGCCGCCCGGGTCGGATCCCTGCGCCGATCGACGATATCGAAACGTTCTGGGAACCCCACGAGAAGCTCGGCGTGGAGCGTGCGCTGGCCTGCACCGTGCTGGGCGACCCGCAGCAGGTGGCGGAGGGCATCGCGGCCTTCGTCGAGCGGCACAAGCCCGACGAGCTGATGCTGACCGCCAACCTGTACGACCACCGCGCACGCCTGCGCTCGTTCGAGCTGACCATGCAGGCCTGGCACGCCCGCCACGCCGGCTGAACATCTGCATCACGGTGCATTGCGGTGGCACCGGGTCTGATGGGGGCTCCTTATTCCGGAGCCCCCCACGATGGCCGAGACCCGCGCCGAACACATTGCCCAGCTGGCCGAACTGATCAAGGACGTGGAGGTGGCGATGTTCACCACCATCGGCGTCGACGGCCGCCTGTACAGCCGGCCGTTGGGCACACAGCAGGTGGCCTTCGATGGTGACCTCTGGTTCGCCACCGCCGCCGACAGCCCGAAGGTGGCCGAGATCGCGCTCAATCCGCGGGTCAACGTGGCCTATGCCTCGGCATCGAAGAACACGTATGTGTCGGTGGCCGGGCGCGCGCGCATTGTCGATGACCGCGCGAAGATCGAAGAACTGTGGTCGCCGCCGATGAAGCTGTTCTTCCCGGGTGGCAAGGACGATCCGAACCTGCGGCTGATCCACGTGCGCGCTGATTCGGCCGAATACTGGGATGGTCCTGGCACGCTGCTGGGCAAGGCGCTGACGTTCGTGCTGTCAGCGGTGCAGGACGAACCGGCGCAGCTGGGCGACAACGGATTCATCGACCTGCGTTGAGGCTTCGGCGCGATCCTGACAGCCGGCCAGCGGCCGGCTCTACCATGCAAGGCGCTGAGGCTTCGCTGCGTCGGTAGTGCCGGCCGCTGGCCGGCAACCCGGACATCCTGACAGCCGGCCAGCGGCCGGCTCTACCAGTCATTGTGGATGGCGGCGCTCAGAACCAGCGCTGGAACAGTTCGACCGTGTAACCCACCAGCTGCCCCGAGCTGAAGCCGAAGAAGGCAATGGCCACCAGCGCGGCAATCCAGTTGAACAGCATCAGCGCGCCATCGCGTTCCAGCAGCGCCAGCGCGAACAGCAGCAACTGGAACCCGAACAGGAAGTTGGTGAACGGGATCGGCAGCGACAGCAGCACGCCCAGCAGCACCAGCAGCAGGCCGGTGAATGCGTGCGCCAGCAGCGGTGCCAGCAGCTGTGGCATGCGCGGTGAGAGCATGCGGTCCAGCCGCCGCAGCGGCCGGTCGATGCGTTCCAGGAAGTGGTGCATGGTCCCGCGTTTCGGCCCACGCCTGGCGATGAAGCCTGGCAGCCAGGGCTTGCGCCGGCAGAACAGCATCTGCAGGCCGATCAGGACCACCAGCGGCCCACTGACCGCGCCGCCCATGCCCGGGATCGGAATGAAGGAGGGCAGGATGGCCACGAACAGAAACACGCCGAAGGCACTCTGCTGCAGGTCCTTGAGGATCTGCCCGAGCGGCATGTGCTCGGCCGGGTCACCGGCGGCGAACATCGCCAGCAGGGTGCGGATGCCCTCGTTGCGATAGACCGGGCGCTCGCCGCCCGGCCCGTTGTCCGGCGCCTGGCTGGAATCAGGCGGTGAGCTCATCGGCCTGCTCGTCGGACAGGGTGCGCAGCAGCAGCTTGTCCACGCGCGCGCCATCCAGGTCCACCACCTCGAAGCGCCAGCCTGCCCAGTCGAAGTACTCGCCCGCATGCGGAATGCGGCCGAAGTAATGGATGCACATGCCGGCCAGGGTGTAGTAATCGCCATCCTCGGCATCGGGCAGTTCGTTGCTGCCGATCAGTTCGCGCAGGTCCTCGATCGGTAGCGAGCCGTCCACCAGCAGCGAGCCATCCTCGCGGGTCACCACCAAGGCGTCCTCATCGGCGTTCTCCACCGCCTGCAGGCGGCCGACCACCGCACCCATCAGGTCGCTGATGGTCACCAGGCCCTGGATCTCGCCGTATTCGTCTACCACCAGTGCCATCGACTGCTGTTCCTCGCGGAAGATTTCCAGCAGCTTCATCGCGTGGGTCGATTCGGACACGTACAGCGGCTCGCGCAGGGTCTGGAACAGCGCGTTGTCACCGCGCGCCATGCGCGTGGCCAGCGATTTCAGTTCCAGGATGCCGACCACGTCCATATCGTTGTCGCGCAGTACCGGGTACCGAGAGAACTCATGCTCGGCCATGATTTCCAGGTTGCGCTCCAGGCCGGCCTGGGTGTCGAGCCAGGCAATGCGGTTGCGCGGGGTCATCAGGCTGTCGGCGGTACGATCGCCCAGGCGCATGACACGGTTCATCATGTCGCGTTCGTGGGTGTCGATCACGCCGGCTTCGTGGCTCTCGGCCACCAGCATGCGGATCTCTTCTTCGGTCACCTGGGCCGCCTCGTCCTTGCCCAGGCCCAGCAGGCGCAACACCAGGCGGGTCGAGTGCGACAGCAGCCAGACCGCCGGGAAGGCGATGCGGGCCAGCCAGCCCATCGGCAGCGCGACCATGCCGGCGATGTCTTCCGACCGGGTGATGGCCAGGCGCTTGGGCACCAGCTCGCCGAAAATCAGGGTCAGGAAGGTGATCAGCGCGACGGCCAGCGTTTTACCGATCAGGTTCGACAGCGGCTGCGGCTCGCCGAACAGGGTGATGGTGTCGGCCAGGGACGGGAACATCACCTGCAGGTGGTGGGCAATGCTGTTGCCGATGGCCTCGCCGCCGTAGACACCGGTAAGGATGCCGCCCAGGGTGATGCCGATCTGGACCGTGGACAGGAAGTTCTCGGGCTTCTCGGACAGTTCCAGCGCCTTGGCTGCGCGCTTGGAGGTGCTGGCCATCTGCTTCAGGCGGCTCTTGCGCGACGTCATGACCGACATCTCGGACATGGCGAAGAAGCCGTTGAACACGATCAGGGCCAGGACAATCAGGATCTCAAACACGGGCGTCGTCCCCGGTTGGTGGCAGGGAGGGCGGGTGCTTGCAGTGGCGGCAGGCGCTCAGGAACGGGGCCTGGCGCGGCGCAGGGGGGTAAGGGTCGTCGTCCATAAGGTGCGCCCGAGGGCGCGCTGGCATCTTAGCAAAGGCGCATGGCCCGGTGGCAACTGCCTGTTCAGGTTGGGGGTTTTCGAGCCCCCTCGCAGGGCGGGGATACCCGAGATGGTCATCTAGCCGTCATAATTCGTCCTGGTGCCGTCCTTCCCGCGACGGCTGACAGGTTTCTCAATGTTCTCTCTGCAGACCATTTTCGGTTCCGGCAAACAGTTCTACACCCTGCTTGATGAGGCTGCCGTCGCGGCTTCCGATGCCGCCAAGGCGCTGCATTCCATGCTGCGCGAGGCCGACCGCCAGCCCGCGCTGGACGCCTTCAAGCTGGCCCGCCTGCGCGAGCGCGCCGCCTCGGACAAGATCAGCCAGGCGCTGGTGGACAGCTTCATGACCCCGATCGAGCGCGAGGACATCGAAGCGCTGGGCTCGGCGCTGTACAAGATTCCCAAGCAGATCGAGAAGTTCGCCGATCGCTATTCGCTGGCCACGACCCACCTGGAGCACATCGACTTCGCGCCGCGCGCGGCGATGCTGGAACAGGCTGCCAATGTGGTGGTGGAGATGGTGGCCGACCTGCGCCACATGAACCTGGACCGGATGACCGCGCTCAACGAGAAGCTGCGTTCGCTGGAAAACGAGGCCGACCGCCTGATGCTCGAGCTGTACCGCGACATCTATTCCGGTCGCCTGGACAACCTGCAGATGTTCCTGTTGAAGGAATTCTTCGAGATCCTGGAAAAGGCCATCGACCGTTGCCGCGAAGCCGGCGTGGTGGCTTACCAGATCGTGTTGAAGAACAGCTGACGGACGCCGCCGCATGTTGACCCTTGTCCTGGTGGTGATCCTGGCCGCGCTCGTCTTCGAGTTCATCAACGGCTTCCACGACACCGCCAATTCCATTGCCACCGTGGTGGCGACCAAGGTGCTCTCGCCCGGCTGGGCGGTGATGCTGGCCGCGGGCATGAACCTGATCGGTGCGCTGACCGGCACCGCGGTCGCGCTCACCATCGCCTCGGGCCTGCTCAACACCAACGTGGTGGATGTCACCCCGCAGGTCATCCTGTGCGCGCTGCTGGGCGGCATCATCTGGAACCTGATCACCTGGTGGAAGGGCCTGCCGTCCTCCTCCTCGCACGCGCTCATCGGTGGCCTGTGCGGCGCCGGCCTGGCCGCTGCCCACAACAACTGGGACGCACTCATCTGGTCCGAGCGCCTGGGCAACTGGGCGCAGAACAAAGGCCTGCTGTGGAAGGTGTTCGTGCCGATGATCACCTCGCCGATCGCCGGCTTCCTGCTCGGCATCGTGGTGATGGTGCTGCTGTGGGCGCTGATTGCCGGCCTGGCCAAGATCGGTGGTGCCATCGGTCGTCTGGCCCGCCCGCGCATCGTCAACGCGTTCTTCGGCAAGGCACAGATCGCCTCGGCCGCCTACATGGGCTTCGCGCACGGCCACAACGACGCGCAGAAGACCATGGGCATCATTGCCATGACCCTGATCGGTGCCGAAGCCACTGGCGCGCTGAATGACCTGCCTTCGTGGCTGGCCTTCATGCACCCGGACGCGCATGCCGGTGACGGCATTGCGATGTGGATCGTGCTGACCTGTGCGGTGGTGATGGCTGCCGGTACCGCCTCCGGCGGCTGGAAGATCATCAAGACCCTGGGCCACAAGATGGTCAAGCTGCACCCGATCCACGGCTTCGCCGCGGAGACCAGCTCGGCCACCATCCTGACCCTGGCCGCCCACTTCGGCATGCCGGTCTCGACCACCCACAGCATCTCCACCGCCATCATGGGCGTGGGCTTCGCCAAGAACCCGCGCTCGCTGAAGTTCGGCGTGATCGAGCGCATCGTCTGGGCCTGGATCCTCACGATCCCCGCCGCCGGCGGCTGTGCCTACCTGATCCTGAAGCTGTTCGAGCTGTTCGGCTGGACCTGATGCCCGTGCATCCGGGGTCAGAGCCCTTTCCCTGAAGGAAAGGGATCCGACCCCAGTAGACGAAGAAGCCCGCCGGATACCGGCGGGCTTTTTCATGGGCGAAACAATTCTTCTGCGCCCATCGTGTCGACCAAGGTCGACACCTACCAGAGCAGAGCCAGGGGCAGAGCCCGTGCCGACCAACGGTCGGCACCCACCGACAGCTCGCAGGAAACTGTCGAAGGCGGGATGGGTCCGGTTGCGGGGGTGTGAGCGGCATGGATGCCGCGACCAAGCCCCCATGGATGGGTTGACGGCGTCCCCCGCAGCCGGACCCACCCCGCCAACCCACGGAATCCCAGCTTTTGCAGTTGCAGTTGCAGTTGATCCAGCGGGTGCCGGGCCGCAGGCCCGGCCACCACCATCCCTCAGTTGCGCTGGAACAGTGCCTGCACATCCCTGCGGAATGCCGCCTGGCTGTCCGCACGGCTGTAGAACATATGCCCGCCCGGATAGCTGCGCACCTGCACCCGGTCCGGGTCGGTGCCCATCGCCGGCATCTGGTCCACCGTCAGGATCGAACCCATGAACGGGCACGACAGGTCGTTCCAGCCATGCACGATCAGCACCTGCAGGTGCGGGTCGATCGCCACCGCCTGGCGCAGCTGGGTCACCGCGCCCTGGCGCAGCTCGCCACCCCGGTCCCACAGCCGGTTCACGTCGTAGTTCAGCGCCTGGTAGCGCGCGTCGACCTTCCAGCCGACCACGCGCGTCACGAAGTCGACCATCGCCGTCGTGGTCGGCGCGATGATGCTGTCCAGCAGCGGGTCATTGGCGCGCTGTTCCGGATCGTTCGGGAACGGATCGAACGCGGTCACGTTGGAATCGTAGCGGCTGCCCAGCGTGCCCTTGTCGCGGAACACCTCACGCAGATACGCCTGCGTCTCCAGGCGACCACCGGCACGGCGCACGAACTGCGGGTCCAGACCGGTCAGTTCGGTCACCCGGCGCAGCATCGCCTCGGTGGCCTGCGGATCGCTGCGGCCCTTCATCAGCGCGGTCGCGTAATCGCCCCGGGTGTACTCCACCACCTCGCGCATGGCGGCATCGGTCAGCTTGCCCTGGCGCTCCAGGTGCGCTGCGGCGATCGACGGCAGCGTCTGCATCCACGCCATCGGTGAGACATCCGCGTTGTCTTCCAGGGTCGGGCTCAGGTACGGCGATACCAGCACCAGGCCGTTCATCGCCACGCCCAGGCGGGTCTGCAGGTAGTGGGTGATGCGCGGGCCGCGGTAGCCGCCGTAGCTTTCGCCGGTCAGGTACTTGCGTGCGCCCATGCGCTGGTTGCGCAGCAGCCAGTCGTAGATCGAGCGCGACAGGTACTCGATGTCGGCGCCGGGGTTGTACAGCTGCTTCTTGGCCTCGTCGTCGCTGATGCGCGCACGGCTGAAGCCGGTGCCGACCGGGTCGATGAACACCAGATCGGTGAAGTCCAGCCAGGTGCCCGGATTGTCGTGCAGCGTGGCCGGCGCCGAGGCGCTGTCGCCTTCCGAACCAAAGGTGACTACCTTCGGCCCGATCGCCCCCATGTTGAGGTAGACCGACGAGGCACCCGGACCGCCGTTGAGGGCGAAGGTCACCGGCCGGTCCTTGCCGGGCATCGTGTAGGCGGTAAAGACCACATCGGCAATCACCTTGCCCTGCGCATCCCGTACCGGCAGGGTGCCGACGGTGGCGGTGTAGTCCAGCGTGCGGCCAGCAAGACGCATGTTCTGGCGCACGGAGGCGTCGGCCGGCAGCGCGGGCGCTTCGGTCTTGTCGGTCTGGGGGGAAGGCTTGGAATCGGCGGCAGGTGCGGCGATGGCGCAAGCAGGGGCAACGAGCAGGCCGACGCAGAGCGCGGCGATGTGCAGCAGGGACTTCATGGCACCGGAGCGGTAGCGGAAGGGGATCCCGATGCTAGGCCGCTGCCCGGCGCGCGGGATGTGTCCAAAGGCATGGCTGCCGGTGGGGGCCCGTTGCGGCCAGATTCGGTCAAGCGGGCAGGGCGCCGCGGGCCTCATCGTCGGCCAGCAGGCCGTACACCGCCGAGTCGGACAGCTCGCCCTGGATGCGCCAGCGCTGGCGCAGCACACCTTCCAGGTGGAAGCCGAGGCGGTCGAGTACCTGCGCCGAGGGCTGGTTGCGCGGATCGATTTCCGCCTCCACCCGGTGCAGGTGCAGGGTGTCGAACAGGTAGGCCAGCAGCTGCTGCAGTGCCTCGTGCATGTACCCCTGGCCCTGTTTCGCCGGGGCGAGCAGGTAGCCGATTTCGGCGCGTGCGGCATCGCGGTCCAGCGCAAACACCACGCAGATGCCCAGCAGCGGACCGTCCAGCGATTCGCGCACGGCCAGCTTGAGCTGGGTGCCGGTGGCCTGTGCGGCCAGATCGTCGTCGATCTGCGCGCGGGCTTCGGTGGGCCGCGTCCACGCCGGATGGTTCCAGAAGCGCATCACGTCCTGGTCGGACTGCAGTGCGAACAACGCAGCGGCATCGTCACGACGGATCGGGCTGAGGACCAGCCGCGCGCTGTGCAGCGGCAGTCCCGGGAACAGCAGCGAATGGCTGGCCAATACGAGGGTCCACGCAGATGAGGGGGAGCCTGGGGTCGGATCCGTTTTCCACGGGAAAACGGCTCTGACCCCGACAACCGGGCACGACCAACATCGGGGTCAGGGCCCTTTCCTGCGGAAAGGGATCCGACCCCGCGCGGGGATCAGGCTTCCAGCGACGCCAGGTCGCCCTTGCTTTCCAGCCAGCCCTTGCGATCGGAAGCGCGCTTCTTCGCCAGCAGCATGTCCATCAGCGAGCGGGTCTGCTCGCCGTCATCCACCGTCAGCTGCACCAGGCGGCGCGTATCGGGGTGGATGGTCGACTCGCGCAGCTGCGGCGGATTCATCTCGCCCAGGCCCTTGAAGCGGGTGACATTGACTGCGCCCTTGATCTTCTCGCGTTCGATCTTGTCCAGGATCGAGCGCTTCTCTTCCTCGTCCAGGGCGTAGAACACCTGCTTGCCCACGTCGATGCGGAACAGCGGCGGCATCGCCACGAACACGTGGCCGGCATCGACCAGGGCGGGGAAGTGCTTGAGGAACAGTGCGGTCAGCAGGGTGGCGATGTGCAGGCCGTCCGAGTCCGCATCGGCAAGGATGACGACCTTGCCGTAGCGCAGGCCGGCGATGTCTTCCTTGCCCGGGTCGCAGCCGATGGCTACGGCCAGGTTGTGCACTTCCTCCGAGGCCAGCACGCTGTTGGAGGACACTTCCCAGGTGTTGAGGATTTTGCCGCGCAGCGGCAGGATCGCCTGGAAGTCCTTGTCGCGCGCCTGCTTGGCGCTGCCGCCTGCCGAGTCACCTTCCACCAGGAACAGTTCGGTGCGCGACAGGTCCTGGCTGATGCAGTCGGCCAGCTTGCCGGGCAGGGCGGGGCCCTGGGTGACCTTCTTGCGGACGACCAGCTTTTCGGTCTTCAGGCGCGCACTGGCGCGCTCGATGGCGATCTGCGCGATCTTCTCGCCCAGCTCCACGTTCTGGTTCAGCAGCAGGCTGAAGGCATCGTGGGCGGCGCCCTCGACGAAACCGGCGGCCTGGCGCGAGGACAGGCGTTCCTTGGTCTGGCCGCTGAACTGCGGGTCGGTCATCTTCAGCGACAGCACGAACGACACGCGGTCCCAGACGTCTTCCGGGGCCAGCTTGACGCCGCGCGGCAGCAGGTTGCGGAAGTCGCAGAACTCGCGCAGCGCCTCGGTCAGGCCGGTGCGCAGGCCGTTGACGTGGGTGCCGTGCTGGGCGGTGGGAATCAGGTTGACGTAGCTTTCCTGCACCAGCTCACCTTCCGGCAGCCAGGCTACGGCCCAGTCCACCACCTCGGTGTCTTTCTTCAGGTTGCCCACGAACAGATCGGCCGGCAGCGACTCACGGTCGCCCAGTTCCAGCTTCAGGTAATCGCGCAGGCCGTCTTCGTAGTACCAGGTATCGACTTCGCCGGTGGCTTCGTCGGTCAGTTTCACGGTCAGGCCCGGGCACAGCACGGCCTTGGCGCGCAGCAGGTGCTTGAGCGCGCGCACGGCGAACTTGGGCGTATCGAAGTACTTCGGGTCCGGCCAGAAGCGCACGCGGGTGCCGGTGTTCTTCTTGCCCACCGTGCCGACCACTTCCAGCGGAGTGGCGCGGTCGCCGTTGCGGAAGGTGATGCGGTGCTCGGAACCTTCGCGCTTGATGTGGACTTCCACCAGGGTCGAAAGCGCGTTGACCACGCTGACGCCGACGCCATGCAGGCCGCCGGAGAAGGTGTAGTTGTTGTTGCTGAACTTGCCGCCCGCGTGCAGGCGGGTCAGGATCAGTTCGACACCCGGGATCTTCTCTTCCGGGTGGATGTCCACCGGCATGCCGCGGCCGTCATCGCTGACTTCCACGCTGCCGTCCTTGTACAGGGTGATCTCGATCGAGCGGGCGTGGCCGGCGAGGGCCTCGTCCACCGAGTTGTCGATCACTTCCTGCGCCAGGTGGTTCGGGCGCGCGGTGTCGGTATACATGCCAGGACGGCGCTTGACCGGGTCCAGGCCGGACAGGACTTCAATATCGGCGGCGTTATAGCGTGCGTTCATCTATCTTCAAAGCGCGGAGCGACGCGCAAGTGTGCGGTGTGGACGGGGATTTTGCACGCCTGCGGTTCAGCCTCGGCGCCGGGGAGGGGGTAAAATGACAGCCGCTGGAATCTGGACACCGGCGCCCCCATGTCCAGGCCATACCGGGAGGAGGACTCCATGAAGAAGTTGCTGACCGTTGCGATCCTGGCCGCTGCCGCCGTTGCAGTGCCGCTGGTGATGGCGCAGAACGCAGGCCAGCCGGCCCCGCAGCAGGGTGACCAGGCTGACAAGGCCGCACAGTCCGAGGCCGATGCCAAGGCCAAGCGCCGTGCCCAGGCCAACGCCCAGATGAAGGCGAAGGGCCAGCCGGCCCCGCAGCAGGAAGAAGAGGAAGAGGCGAGGAAGAAGCGGTAAGGCTTCCGCCGCCGAGGCCGCTGCCGCAAGGCGCTGGCCCCTGAACGCCCCGCAGCGCGGGGCGTTTTCTTTTAGTAGTGACGCCATCTGCCCCTTGGGTTGGCGGCCCTCTATCTGTAAACTATGGCTTTCCGGGAGTAGTGCGTGTCCACCATTTGCGAATGGGCTGGACCGGCCATGCGTGGCCTCCAGCAATGCGGGTCGCAGGTGACGGTCGAATCGGCCGGCACGGCCGCCCCGACCTCGCACGATGGTCCCCGTCCGGCGCCTGCCGCCGACCGGCGCCGCACCTCCCTCGCTGCCCCAGCGAACCGGAAAACCCCCTTTCTGCTCCACGCCCGCCCCTCGGGCAGGCGTGGCGCTGCCGTTTTCCATTTCCAGACAGGATGCTTGCAGCCATGACTCCCTTGATTTTCGTAACCGGCGGCGTGGTGTCCTCGCTCGGCAAAGGTATTGCCGCTGCGTCACTGGCCGCCATTCTCGAAGCGCGTGGCCTGAAGGTCACGATGATGAAGCTCGACCCGTACATCAACGTCGATCCGGGCACCATGAGCCCGTTCCAGCACGGTGAGGTCTACGTCACCGACGACGGTGCCGAGACCGACCTCGACCTGGGCCACTACGAGCGTTTCGTCCGTACCCGCCTGAGCCGCAAGAATTCGGTCACCACCGGCCGCATCTACGAGAACGTCATCCGCAAGGAGCGCCGCGGCGACTACCTGGGCGCGACCGTGCAGGTCATTCCGCACATCACCGACGAGATCCGTCGCTGCATCGATGAGGCCACCGAAGGCTACGACGTGGCCCTGGTCGAGATCGGCGGCACCGTCGGCGACATCGAATCGCTGCCGTTCCTTGAAGCGATCCGCCAGGTGCGCACCGAACGCGGCCCGGAGAAGGCGCTGTTCATGCACCTCACCCTGGTGCCGTACATCGGTGCGGCTGGCGAACTGAAGACCAAGCCGACCCAGCATTCGGTGAAGGAACTGCGCTCGATCGGCATCCAGCCGGACGTGCTGCTGTGCCGTTCCGAACAGGCCGTGCCGGATTCGGAACGCCGCAAGATTGCCCAGTTCACCAACGTCTCCGAACGCGCCGTCATCAGCGTGCCGGACGTGGACGTGCTGTACCGCATTCCCTCCGGGCTGCATGCGCAGGGCCTGGACGAGATCGTGGTCAACCAGCTGAAGCTGGCCGACAAGGCCGGCCCGGTCGACCTGTCGATGTGGGAAGACGCGGTCGACGCGACCCTGCACCCGCTGGACGAAGTGACCATCGCCGTGGTCGGCAAGTACGTCGACCACCAGGACGCCTACAAGTCGGTCGGCGAAGCCCTCAAGCACGGCGGCCTGCGCCAGCGCACCAAGGTCAACCTGAAGTGGCTGGAAGCGCAGGAACTGGAAGGCACCGACATGGCCGCGCTGGCCGATGTCGATGGCATCCTGGTGCCGGGTGGCTTCGGTGACCGCGGTTTCGAGGGCAAGGTGCTGACCTCGCAGTTCGCCCGCCAGAACAACGTGCCGTACTTCGGCATCTGCTACGGCATGCAGGCCGCCGTGGTCGACTACGCGCGCAACGTGCTGGGGCTGGAAAACGCCAACAGCACCGAGAACGACCGCCAGTCGCCGGACCCGGTGATCGGCCTGATCACCGAATGGCGCACGGCCACCGGCGATGTCGAAAAGCGTGACGACAAGAGCGATCTGGGCGGCACCATGCGCCTGGGCCTGCAGGAACAGCGCCTGAAGCCGGGCACCCTGGCCCGCGAGCTGTACGGCAAGGATGTGGTGGCCGAGCGTCACCGCCACCGCTACGAGTTCAACAACCGCTACCGCACCCAGCTGGAAGATGCCGGCCTGGTGATCGCGGGCAAGTCGATGGACGACACCCTGGTGGAAGTGGTCGAGCTGCCGCGTGACGCGCATCCGTGGTTCCTGGCCTGCCAGGCGCACCCGGAATTCCTGTCCACGCCGCGTGACGGCCACCCGCTGTTCATCGGTTTCATCCGTGCCGCGCGCGAGCGCAAGGCCGGTGGCGCGCTGCTGGCCGAAGCCCGCGCCTGACTTGTGAATGGGGGCTTCGGCCCCCATCCTGCATGCTTCAACCCCAGCGCGCCGGCCTTGCCGGTGCAGCGGACAACAAGGAAACGCCATGAAACTGTGTGGATTCGAGGTCGGGCTGGACCAGCCCCTGTTCCTGATCGCCGGCCCCTGTGTGATCGAGTCGATGCAGCTGCAGCTCGATACCGCCGGCAAGCTGAAGGAGATCACCGATCGCCTCGGCGTCAACTTCATCTTCAAGTCGAGCTTCGACAAGGCCAACCGTACCTCGGGTACCGCGTTCCGCGGCCCGGGCATGGAAGAGGGCCTGAAGGTGCTGGCCGAAGTGAAGAAGCAGATCGGCGTGCCGGTGCTGACCGACGTGCATGAATACACCCCGATGGACGAAGTGGCCTCGGTGGTGGACGTGCTGCAGACCCCGGCGTTCCTGGTCCGCCAGACCGATTTCATCCGCAAGGTGTGTGCTGCCGGCAAGCCGGTCAACATCAAGAAGGGCCAGTTCCTGGCGCCGTGGGACATGAAGCCGGTCGTCGAGAAGGCCAAGTCCACCGGTAACGAGCAGATCATGGTCTGCGAGCGTGGTGCCAGCTTCGGCTACAACAACCTGGTCAGCGACATGCGCTCGCTGGCGGTGATGCGCGACACCGGCTGCCCGGTGGTGTTCGATGCCACCCATTCGGTGCAGCTGCCGGGCGGGCAGGGCACCAGCTCCGGTGGCCAGCGCGAGCACGTGCCGGTGCTGGCGCGCGCTGCCGTGGCTGTGGGCATCTCCGGTCTGTTCGCCGAGACCCATCCGGATCCGTCCAAGGCGCTCTCCGATGGCCCGAATGCGTGGCCGCTGGACCAGATGGAAGCCCTGCTCGAGACCCTGATGGAGCTCGACGCGGTCACCAAGAAGCACGGTTTCTCGCGCTTCGCGTGAGTCTGGACCCGTGGGCGGCGCTGGAAGCCCAGCGTCGCCGGCGGCATTGGCGCAGCTGGCCGTGGGGCTGGGTGGCGTTGGCGCTGGGCCTGCTGGCCTGGGGCGCGTTCGGCTACGCGGTGTTGCTCGGCGCCGCTGGTACACGCATGCCGGGCGACGGTGCCGCGCCGCAGTGGCAGGCGTCCGCATTGCGGGTGTCCCTGATCGCGTCCGCAGTGATGTATCCCGCCAGTGCCACCAGCGCGCTGCTGGGCTGGCGCCTGCAGCGCGCACGTGGTGTCGCCGGACTGGCCGCACTGCTGCTGGCCGTGCCCTCCGCTCTGCTGGCCTGGGCCATCTGGGCGCAGCATTGAGCATTCGACGGCCGGCACTGGCCCCATTCACGCGAAACGCATTCATACGATGAGCCTGATGCACGACAGTGATCCCATGAGTGCTTCCGCGCGCGCGCCGCGCCGGCCATGGCCCTGGGGCGCCTGCGCGCTGGGCCTTGCCGTGCTGGCCTGGGCGGCGGTCGCCGCAGGCGTGATGGTGTTCCTGTCTGCAATCGGCACGCCTGGTGATGGCAGCCAGGCACTGGCCGCAGTGCAGTGGGCGCTGATGCTGGCCGTTGTCGTGCTGGCACTGTCCGCGCTCGGCAGTGGCGTGGCCTCGGTGTTGGCCTGGCGCACGCAGCGGGGCCGTGGCATGGCTGCCGTGGCCGCGTTGTTGCTGGTGTTGCTGGGCCTGCTGATTGCCGTGCCGCTGCTGGCAGGGGGCGCCGATCCCGTTGTGGCCGACCACAGCATTTGGCAAGCGACGGGCAGCCGGGGATAATCACGCGGCATTTCACATTTGTCGCATTCCCTCCATACAGGTAACCGGCCCGACCATGAGTACGATCCGCAGCATCCACGCCCGTGAAATCCTCGACAGCCGTGGCAACCCCACGCTGGAAGCCGAAGTCATCCTGGAGGACGGTTCGTTCGGTCGCGCCGCGGTCCCCTCCGGCGCCTCGACCGGCACCAAGGAAGCGGTGGAGCTGCGTGATGGCGACAAGACCCGTTACCTGGGCAAGGGCGTGCGCAAGGCAGTCGACAACGTCAACACCACCATTGCCAGCGCGCTGCAGGGCTTTGAAGCCACTGACCAGGCCGGGCTGGACCGCCGCCTGATCGATCTGGACGGCACCGAGAACAAGGGCCGCCTGGGCGCCAACGCGCTGCTGGGTGTTTCCATGGCCGCCGCGCATGCGGCCGCCGCCTCCAGCAAGCAGGCCCTGTGGCAGTACCTGGCCGGCAAGACCGGCGCAACCCCGGCGCTGCCGGTGCCGATGATGAACATCATCAACGGCGGCGCCCACGCCGACAACAACGTCGACTTCCAGGAATTCATGGTGCTGCCGGTGGGTTTCACCTCGTTCTCCGAAGCGCTGCGCGCTGGTACCGAAATCTTCCATTCGCTGAAGTCGGTGCTGAAGAGCCACGGCCTGAGCACTGCGGTGGGTGACGAAGGCGGTTTCGCGCCGGACTTCCGCAGCAACGTCGAAGCGCTGGACACCATCCTGGAAGCGATCGGCAAGGCCGGCTACACCGCCGGTGAAGACGTGCTGCTGGGCCTTGACGTGGCCTCCAGCGAGTTCTTCGAGAACGGCAAGTACAACCTGGTGGGCGAGAACAAGCGCCTGACCTCCGAACAGTTCGTCGACTTCCTCGCCGACTGGGCCGCGCAGTACCCGATCATCACGATCGAAGACGGCCTGGCCGAGAACGACTGGGCGGGCTGGAAGCTGCTGACCGACCGCATCGGCAAGAAGGTCCAGCTGGTGGGCGACGACCTGTTCGTCACCAACCCGAAGATCTTCCAGGAAGGCATCGACTCGGGCACCGCCAACGCGATCCTGATCAAGGTCAACCAGATCGGCACCCTCAGCGAAACCCTGGAAGCGATCGCCATGGCCGACCGTGCCGGCTACGCCGCCGTGGTCTCGCACCGTTCGGGCGAAACCGAAGACACCACCATCGCCGACATCTCCGTGGCCACCACCGCCACCCAGATCAAGACCGGCTCGCTGTGCCGCAGCGATCGCGTGGCCAAGTACAACCAGCTGCTGCGCATCGAGGAAGCCCTTGGCGCCAGCGCGCGTTACGCCGGTCGTGACGCGTTCGTGTCGCTGAAGCGCTGATCCCATGCGCGACTGGCGCTGGCTGCTGTTGCTGCTGGCCCTGCTGCTGGCATGGCTGCAGTACCGTTTCTGGTTCGGCCCGGGCAATTCGGGTGAAGTGATGATGCTCGAAGCCCAGGTCGCCAACCAGGAACGCGATAATGAAGGTCTGCAGCAGCGCAACGATGCGCTGGCTGCTGAAGTGAAGGACCTCAAGGAAGGCCAGGCCGCCATTGAAGAACGCGCGCGCAGCGAGCTGGGCATGATCAAGCCCGGCGAGAAGTTCTACCGCGTGGTGGAGGATGCGCCGGTCCGTCCGGCGCAGGCTGCACCGGGCGCGGCGCAGGTCGGTGACCACCCGGCGGACGTGCCGTGAGCGCGGCCATCTGGGCGGTTGTTCCGGCTGCCGGGCGCGGCGCCCGTTTCGGTGCGCCGCTGCCCAAGCAGTACCTGCAGGCGGGCGGGCAGATCCTGCTCGCCCATACCCTGGATGCGCTGCTGGCGCACCCGGCTGTGGCCGGGGCGATGGTGGTGATCGGCCAGGACGATGCCGATTGGCCGGGTTGGACCGAATGGTCCGGCAAGCCGGTACTGACATGCGTGGGCGGGGCAACCCGTGCCGCGTCGGTGCTGGCAGGCCTGCAGGCCTTGCCCGACAGCGTACGCGCTGATGAATTCGTGCTGGTGCACGATGCCGCACGGCCCAACCTGTCGCTGGCCGATCTGGGCCGCCTGCTGGAAGTGGGGCGTGCCGACCCGGTCGGCGCGATCCTCGCCGCCCCGGTGCGCGACACCCTCAAGCGTGCCGGCGACGATGGTGGCATCGATGGCACCGAGCCGCGCGAGCGGCTGTGGCGCGCATTGACGCCGCAGCTGTTCCGTCGCCACCAGCTCACCCGTGCGCTGGCCGGTGCCGCCGCGGGTGGCGTCGAGGTCACCGACGAGGCCATGGCCATGGAGCGTCAGGGTCAGCGCCCGCTGTTGGTCGAAGGCAGCGAGGATAATTTCAAGGTCACGACCCCGGCCGACCTCGACCGTTTTGAGTTCGTACTTTCCCGCCGCGCCGGTTGAACGCCCGCGCGGCCCTGTTGCAAGGGTTTCATCCATGAGCACTGCTCCGTTCCCGCCCGTCCGCATCGGCCAGGGCTACGACGTCCATGCCTTCGGTGAAGGCGACCACATCATGCTGGGCGGCATCCGCGTGGCGCACAGCTGCGGCGTGCTTGCGCACAGCGATGGCGATGTGATCCTGCACGCGCTGTGCGATGCCATGCTCGGCGCCATCGCGCTGGGCGACATCGGCCAGCATTTCCCGCCCAGCGATGACCGCTGGAAGGGCGCGGACAGCAGCGATTTCGTCCGCCACTGCGACAGCCTGCTGCGCGAGCGCGGCTGGCGCGTCGGCAACACCGACATCACCGTCATCTGCGAGCGGCCCAAGGTCGGCCCGCATGCACTGGCGATGCGTGAACGCATCGGCGGCCTGCTGCAGCTGCCGCTGGACGCGGTGAGCGTCAAGGCCACCACGTCGGAGAAGCTTGGCTTCACCGGTCGTGGCGAAGGCATCGCCGCGCAGGCCGTGGTCCTGCTGGTGGCGGCATGATTCCGGTACCGCTGGCCTTTGGCGAGCCGCTGCTGCGCGCACGCATCCGCACCACGCCGGAGGATTTCCAGGTCGACGAACTGCCGGCTTTCGAGGCCACCGGCGAAGGCGAGCACCTGCTGCTGCACATCCGCAAGCGCGGCGCCAATACGGTGCACGTCGCGAAGGTGCTGGCAAAGTGGGCGGGCCTGCCGGAGATGGCGGTCAGCTATGCGGGCATGAAGGACCGCAACGCGGTCACCACCCAGCGTTTCAGCGTGCACCTGCCCAAGCGCGTCGCCCCCGACCTGGCCAGCCTGGCCAGCGACGAGATCGAAGTGATCGATGCCACCTGGCACAACCGCAAGCTGCAGCGCGGCGCGCTGGCCGGCAACCGCTTCAAGCTGGTGCTGCGCGAGGTGCAGGGCGATGCCGCAGCGATCGACGAGCGCCTGCAGCAGATCGCCCACCGTGGCCTGCCGAACTGGTTCGGCGAACAGCGGTTTGGTCGTGATGGCGGCAACGTGCCTGCGGCGCTGGCCATGTTCGGTGGCCGTCGCATGCGTCAGGACCAGCGTTCACTGCTGCTGTCGGCTGCCCGCTCGGCGTTGTTCAACCGCGTGCTGGCCACGCGCGTGGAGCAGGGCAGCTGGGACCAGCCGCTGGACGGCGAAGTGTGGATGCTGGATGGCAGCCGCAGCGTGTTCGGTCCCGAGCCTTACACCGATGTGCTGGCCGAGCGCCTGGCACGTTTCGACATCCACCCCAGCGCGCCGCTGTGGGGTGAGGGCGAACTGCGCAGTACCGATGCTGCCCGCGCACTGGAACTGGCCGCGCTGGACGATGAGGAGTCGCAGGCGCTGCGAGTGGGACTGGAAGGCGCCCGCCTGAAGCAGGAACGCCGCGCGCTGCGCCTGCGTCCGGCCCTGCTGCAGCATCAGTGGTTGGCCGACGACGTGCTGGAGCTTTCGTTCGCCCTGCCGCCAGGCTGCTACGCCACCGCCCTGCTGCACGAACTCGGCCCGGTCGAAGACGCCTCGCAGGCCTGACGGTACAGGTGCGGGGCCGGGGGGGTAGAGTCGACTGTCAGTCGACTATCGCGCGCAACGCGGGCTTTTCGCGCGCTGCCGCAAGAAGCAGTCGACTAATAGTCGACTCTACCGGGCCGGTCGCCGCCGGGTTCGTCAACGCCGCGCCAGCAGCACCAGCACTGCGCCGGTGCCGCCCTGGCCGGTCGGTGCCGAATGGAAGGCCAGCACGTCGTTGCGCAGCCGTAGCAGACGGTCGACAAGATTCTTCAGCACCGGTGCGCCGCCATCGGACTGCAGGCCCTTGCCATGGATGATGCGCACGCAGCCGTACTCGTGCGCGTGCGCTTCCAGCAGGAACTGCCGCAGCAGCGCCTCGGCCTGTGCGGCGGTGGCACCGTGCAGGTCCAGTTCGTCCTGCACGGAATACTGGCCGCGCTTGAGGCGCTGGAACATGCGCGGCGGCAGGTTGTCGCGCCGGTAGCTGGCGGTATCGCCGGCTTCCAGTGGACTGCTGTCGCGCAGCAGGCGGGCGAACTCACCCGCCGCCTCGGCTTCGTCGCGTTCGGCCATGCGCGCGCGCGGTTTCGGTCGCGGCGCGGCAGGCGCCGGTTCGACTTCCTTGCGCAGCGGTTTCACTTCGCCGATGGCCGCGCGGAACAGGGCGGCCGGATCTTCGTCATCAGGGTGGGACATGCGCACAGGGTAAACCGCCCGCGCAGGTCTGCCTATGTCGATTCGATGACGCGCATCACCACTGGCAGGGTAGGACCGGCGGCCCGCTTGCGGCACAATACCCGACGCACTAGCGTGATCGCCGGCTTCCCTGGGGAGCCGGGCGGATCCCGCCCACGCGACAAGGTGACGGAATCGAATTCTTGGAAAATCAAGCGGTTAAATCGAAGATGCGCATCCTGGTCAGTAACGATGATGGCGTCGACGCCGCAGGCATCCGGATGCTTGCCGCCGTGCTGCGTGAGGCCGGCCATGAAGTGACGGTAGTCGCGCCCGACCGGGATCGTTCCGGCGCCAGCAACTCGCTGACCCTGGACCTGCCGATCCGGCTCAAGCGCATCGACCATTACACGGTCTCGGTGGCCGGTACCCCGACCGACTGCGTGCACCTGGCGCTGACCGGACTGCTGGAATTCGAGCCTGACATTGTCGTATCCGGCATCAACAACGCCGCCAATCTCGGCGACGACGTCATCTACTCGGGCACCGTTTCGGCGGCGATGGAAGGGCGCTTTCTCGGACTGCCGGCCGTGGCCGTTTCGCTGGTTACCCGCAACCACGAGCCGAAGCACTTCGAGACCGCCGCGCGCGCTGCGGTGGAGATCGTCGCCCGGCTGAAGGCCGATCCGCTGCCGGCTGACACCATTCTCAACGTCAACGTCCCCGACCTGCCATGGAGCGAGGTCAAGGGCTTTGAAGTGACCCGGCTGGGCAACCGCCATCGTGCTGAAGGCTGCATCGCGCAGAAAGACCCGCGCGGCAACGAGGTGTACTGGATCGGGCCGGCGGGGCGCGAGCAGGATTCCGGCCCGGGCACCGATTTCCACGCCGTGCGTACCGGTCATATCTCGATCACGCCCATCCAGGTCGACCTGACCCGCTACCAGGCGCTGGAAAAAGTGGCCAGCTGGGTCGGCGGACTGAGCGCCGCGCTGGACCAGCCCGCATGAGCCCACGCCTGCGCCTGCAACCGGAAGCCGTCGGCATCGGCATGACCTCGCAGCGGGTGCGCGACCGCCTGGTGGATCGCCTGCGCGAGGCCGGCATCGTCGACGAGTCCACGCTGAACGCGATCCGGGTGGTTCCGCGGCATCTGTTCATCGACGAGGCCCTGGCCTCGCGCGCCTACGAAGACACCGCTCTGCCGATCGGCCATGGCCAGACCATTTCCCAGCCATGGGTGGTGGCCCGGATGACCGAGGCGGTGCTGCAGGTGGCGCCGAAAAAGGTGCTGGAAGTCGGCACCGGTTCGGGCTACCAGGCAGCCGTGCTCGGCGCGGTGGGCGTGGAGGTCTACACCGTCGAGCGTATCGGTGACCTGCTGCGGCAGGCGCGCAAGCGCTTCCGCGCGCTGGGCATGAACATCCGCACCAAGCATGACGACGGCCGGGTCGGCTGGGCCGAGCACGGTCCTTTCGATGCGGTGGTGGTCACGGCGGCGGCACCGGCCCTGGTCGATGCCCTGGTCGAGCAGCTGGCAGTGGGCGGACGTCTGGTGGCACCGGTGGGCGGCCCCGGCGGCCAGTCGCTGGTGCAGCTGGACCGCAAGGACGACGGCAGCATCGAACAACGCGTGCTGGCACCGGTCACGTTCGTGCCGTTGCTGTCTGGCATGCTCGATTGAATCCACGGAGCAGGGTTGCATGAAGATTTTCGGGCCGCTGTACGAGCGGGCGATGAAGTGGGCGGCGCACGAACGCGCGCCGACCTACCTGACGGTGTTGAGTTTCTTTGAAGCCATCATCTTCCCGGTCATGCCGGAGGTGATGCTGGCGCCGATGTGCGTGGCCCAGCCCAAGCGCGGCTGGTGGTTCGCCACCCTCAGCCTGGCCGGCTCGATGGTCGGCGCGGTGGTCGGCTATGCACTGGGGCATTTCGCATTCGAGGCGATCAAGCCTCTGTTCGAGGCGCTGGGCATGCTGCCGGCCATCGAACAGGGCATCGCCACCGTGCAGGGCAAGATGGCCGAGTCGCCATGGGCGGTGTTCACCTTCCTGGTGCTGGGCGGGTTCATGCCCATCCCGATGAAGGTCTTCACGTGGGCTTCGGGTATCGTCGGGGTGCCGATGCCACAGTACCTGCTGAGCATGTTGATCGGCCGCGGCAAGCGCGTGTACGTGCTGGCGGCGGTCATCCGTATCGGCGGTGCCCGTGCCGAAGCGGCGCTGCGTCGCTGGATTGAACCGCTGGGCTGGATCGCCACCGCGCTGGTGGTGGTGCTGGTCGCCTGGCTTGTATGGAGGTCGAAGTTCGCATGAGTGCAGATCGTCTGAGCAAGGGAGTGCGCATTGGCGCGCTGGCGTTGCTGGTATCCACCCTGGCTGCCTGTGGCACCGCCACCGTCGTGCGGCCGGGCGGCGGCAGCAGTGGCAGCACGGGGGGCAGCAGTGTCAGCACGCCGAAGACGTCGGTGCCCAAGCCCGGGCAGACCGTGGTCGTGCGCAAGGGCGACACGATCTATGCACTGGCCCGCATCCATGACATCACCCCGGCCGACCTGATCGCCTGGAACCGTCTGGACAATCCCTCGCAGATCTACCCTGGCCAGGTCATCCGACTGTATCCGGCCGGTGCCACGGGTGGCCGCGCGCCGACCACGGTGGTGACCCCGCCGCGCGGTACCGCAGGCACGACCACGACGGTACCGGTGGCGACCGCGCCGGTGGGGCCGGTGAAGAGCAACATCGACTGGCGCTGGCCGGCCGACGGCGCGATCGTGGGCCGCTACGTGGCCGGCGATGCGACCAAGCAGGGTGTGGACATTGCCGGCGCAAGCGGCGCTGCCGTGCGTGCCACCGCCAATGGCGTGGTGGTGTACTCCGGCGCCGGCCTGGTGGGCTATGGCGAACTGATCATCATCAAGCACAGTGACCAGTGGCTGTCGGCCTATGGCCACAACCGCAAGCGCCTGGTCAACGAAGGTCAGAACGTCAAGGCGGGTGAGCAGATCGCCGAGATGGGCCGCTCCGGCGCCAACCGCGACATGCTGCACTTCGAGATACGCTACAACGGCAAACCGGTCGACCCGCAGCAGTATCTGCCGGCGCGTTGACGGGGTAGCGCCGGGCCGTGCCCGGGGACTTTGCGCCGCGATGCGGCGCCGCCCGAGCATCGGCACGGCCGCTACAGGCAGCCTGCAATCCATCACCTGTAGAGCCGAGCCTTGCTCGGCTGCTCTTCGCGGCGAGACAAAAACGCCCGAGCATCGGCCCGGGCGCTATGGGTATCGCGATCTGATCCGGGTAACGCCCGGCGGCTCCGGCCTCAACCTTCCAGAATGAAGGCGGCGGCCACCTTGCGGCCTTCGCCGGCAAGGATGTTGAACGTGCGCGCCGCAGCCGGATTGTTCATCACTTCCAGGCCGATACCGCGCGAGAGGCAGGCCGCCATCACTGCGGCCGGCGGAAACACCTGGCGCTCGCCGGTGCCCAGGATGATCAGGGCCGGGTTCAGCGCCAGGATCGGTTCCAGGTCGGCCAGCTGCAGCTCGGCTGCCTGGCGCACCGGCCATTGCGCAACCAGCTGGTCGGGGGTCAGGAAGAAGCTCTGCCCCAGCACCTGGTCGTTGACCTTGGCCGAACGGCCGTCGGCGGCGCGCAGGCTGTAGGCGTAATCGGGCGGTTCGTGGTTCAGCTGCATGGGGGCAGGGCGATCAGCCGCGCGGCAGCACGATCTGGCGCTGTTCCTTGCTCGGGCGGTACAGCACGGCGACGTGGCCGATGCGCTGCACCAGCGCCGCCTCGGTGGCCTCGGCGATCTCGGCGATCATCGCGTCACGGGCGTCGCGGTCCTCGGCGGCAACCTTCACCTTGACCAGTTCGTGGCGTTCCAGGACTTCGTTCAGCTCGGCGATGAAAGCCGGGGTGATGCCCTTGCCGCCGGTCTGCAGCAGAGCCTTGAGGTCGTGGGCTTGGCCGCGCAGGAAACGGGTCTGGGAAGCGGTCAGGGCGATGGACATGCAGGAAAAGGCGGTTGAATGGGACGATCAGGGTATCATGACGACCCCATCAGCCCCTATTTCCAATGGCCACCCGTAGCAAAAGCAGCCAGCGCTGGCTCAAGGAACACTTCTCCGACCCCTTCGTGAAGAAGGCGCAGGCCGAAGGCATGCGCTCGCGTGCGGCCTACAAGCTCGAAGAGCTGCTCGAACGTGACCGGCTGCTGAAGCCGCATATGGTGGTGGTCGACCTCGGTGCGGCCCCGGGGGGCTGGTCTCAGCAGGTCCGGAGACAGATCGGCGACACCGGCCGGGTGCTTGCCCTGGACATCCTGGACATGCCGCCGCTGGCCGGCGTGGAGTTCCTTCACGGTGACTTCAGGGAAGAAGCCGTCCTATCGCAGTTTGAAGCCATGCTCGGGGATCAGCCGGTAGACCTTGTGCTGTCGGACATGGCCCCCAATAAGAGTGGTGTGGGCGCGGTCGACCAGCCGCGGATGATGCACCTGGCCGAGCTTGCGCTGGACTTCGCCGACAACCACCTCAAGACCGGTGGGGCGTTCCTGATCAAGCTGTTCCAGGGCGAGGGCTTTGACGATTACGTGCGCGAAATGCGCCGCCGGTACGACAAGGTCTCCATCCGCAAGCCGGAAGCCTCGCGCAAGCGCTCGCCCGAGGTGTATGCCTTGGGACAGGGAAAACGCGCCCACATGAAGTAAGCTCGCCGAGTACGCTCGACCCCAACGCAACACCCGCACTAAGAGGAACGCCGGAGCCAATGAGGATGAACGACTTGACCAAGAACCTCCTGCTATGGGTGGTCGTCGCCGTCGTGCTGATGGTGGTCTTCCAGAGCTTCTCGCCCAAGTCCTCCGGGGCCGGGGCGCAGGGCGCGACGTATTCGCAGTTCCTGGACCAGGTGGACAGCGGCAACGTGCAGAAGGTCACCTTCGGTGGCGATTCGCGCGGCCTGACCAACCAGATCACTTACACCACCCGTGGCGGCCAGACGGCCACCATCGCCGCACCGGCTGATCGCGACCTGATCAACGTGCTGCGTACCAAGAACGTGGACATCGTGCAGGAAGAGCCGTCCAGCGGCATTTCCTTCGCAGCCATCCTGATGAACTTCCTGCCGGTCATCCTGATCATCGGCTTCTGGCTGTTCATCATGCGCCAGATGCAGGGCGGTGGCGGCGGCGCCAAGGGCGCCATGTCCTTCGGCAAGTCGCGCGCCAAGCTGCAGGGCGAAGACCAGATCAAGGTCACCTTCGCCGACGTTGCCGGCTGCGACGAGGCCAAGGAAGAAGTGGGCGAACTGGTCGACTTCCTGCGTGACCCCTCCAAGTTCACCAAGCTGGGCGGCAAGATCCCGCGCGGCGTGCTGATGGTGGGCCCGCCGGGTACCGGCAAGACCCTGCTGGCCAAGGCCATCGCCGGCGAAGCCAAGGTGCCGTTCTTCTCGATCTCCGGTTCGGACTTCGTGGAAATGTTCGTCGGCGTCGGCGCCAGCCGCGTGCGCGACATGTTCGAGCAGGCCAAGAAGCACGCGCCGTGCATCATCTTCATCGACGAAATCGACGCCGTCGGCCGCCACCGTGGTGCCGGCCTGGGCGGCGGTCACGACGAGCGCGAGCAGACCCTGAACCAGCTGCTGGTTGAAATGGACGGCTTCGAGGGGGGTGAAGGCGTGATCGTCATCGCCGCCACCAACCGTCCGGACGTGCTGGACCCGGCGCTGCTGCGCCCGGGCCGTTTCGACCGCCAGGTGGTGGTCGGCCTGCCGGACGTGAAGGGCCGCGAGCACATCCTGAAGGTGCACATGCGCAAGCTGCCGCTGGCCGACGACGTCGAGCCGATGGTGATCGCGCGTGGTACCCCGGGCTTCTCCGGTGCCGACCTGGCCAACCTCTGCAACGAGGCGGCCCTGTTCGCCGCGCGTGGCAACGAGAAGGAGGTCCGCATGGACCACTTCGACCGTGCCCGCGACAAGATCCTGATGGGTGCCGAGCGCCGCTCGATGGCCATGAGCGAAGAAGAGAAGACCCTGACCGCTTACCACGAGGCAGGCCATGCCATCGTCGGTCGCCTGGTGCCCGAGCACGACCCGGTCTACAAGGTCACCATCATCCCGCGCGGTCGTGCGCTGGGCGTGACCATGTACCTGCCGGAAGGCGACAAGTACTCGATGAACCGCGTGGCGATCAAGTCGCAGCTGTGCTCGCTGTACGGCGGCCGCGTGGCCGAGGAGCTGATCTTCGGTGCCGACAAGGTCACCACCGGTGCCTCCAACGACATCGAGCGCGCCACCAAGATGGCCCGCAACATGGTCACCAAGTGGGGCCTGTCCGACCAGCTCGGCCCGATCGCCTATGGCGAAGAGGATGACGAGGTGTTCCTGGGCCGTTCGGTCACCCAGCACAAGAGCGTGTCCAACGACACCGCGCGCCGCATCGATGAGGAAGTGCGCAACATCCTCGATGAGGCGTATGCGCGCACGACCGAGCTTATGACGGCCAACCTGGACAAGCTGCACGCGATGTCGCAGCTGCTGCTGCAGTACGAGACCATCGACGCACCGCAGATCGACGCCATCATGGAAGGCCGCGATCCGCCGCCGCCGGCGGGCTGGAGCAAGTCCAACAAGGACGGCGGTGGCAACGACAAGGGCGGCGACGCCCGTCCGCTGCCGCCGATCGCGGGCCCGGCCGAGTCGCACTGACTGCCCGCCATTGCTGATCGCAGACGAGGCCGGGGAAACCCGGCCTCGTTGTTTCCGGGCCGAGGCCCGACTGAATTCACCGCCTTACGCTGGAGCCCGCATGTCCGTTCCCCCGCCGCAACCGATTTCCCACACCGTCGAAATGGTCATCGCCACCGTCGTCGGCGTTGCCGTGGGCCTGACCGTGGACAACCTGCTGCTGGGCTGCGGCGTCGGCATTGCCGTCGGCATCCTGCTGAGCATCATCAAGACCCTGTACGTAGACCGGAAGCGCCGCCGTCAGCGTTGAGGGTTTTCGGCAGGGCGGCGCCCTGTACCTGCCGAAGCGGCGGCTGTTGGTAGGTGTCGACCTTGGTCGACACGGTAGATCCACGCCATGCGTGGATGAGGCCTTGCGCGATGCCTCTGCTGCGCGTCAGGATGCGCCACCACGGCCGCCATAGGGGGAGGCCGGGTTTACAGGGGATCACCATGAAACTGCTGCTTCCGCTTGCCCTGGCAGGGCTGGCGACCGTTGTCCTGCCCGCCGCCGCCGCTGAGATCCGCGTCATGCAGCCGGTACCTTTCGCTGATTCGGCCATCATCGCCGACGCCATCAAGAGCGAGTGCAGCATCGGTGCCACGTTGGCGCAGTCGCTTGCCAGCAATGCCGCCCGCCACGGCAACACCCTGGTATCCGGGCCGGTGGGTGCCGACAGCGGCAACGGGCGCTCGTTGAGGCTGGAGCTGGTCGAAGCGCAGAGCGCAGGCAACGCCTTTGTCGGACACTTCAAGTCTGCCGCGGTGCGTGGTGCCTTGTTCGAGGATGGCCACCAGGTCGCGACGGTCACCGCAAGGCGGATCTCCCGCGGTGGTGCCTTCGCCGGTTTCAAGGGCTCCTGCACGGTCCTCGACCGCACCGTCAACGCGATCGGCGAAGATCTGGCGGCCTGGCTGGCTGCGCCGACTGACAACGCGCGCCTGGGCGACTTCTGATCGAGGCGGCATTGCCGTACCCGATCTGCGTGCCGGCCAGCGGCCGGCAGTACCACAGGATGCAGCGTGCGGGTCTGCGGACTTAAACTAAACACCGTTGCCCGCAGGATCGCCTCATGTTCGATATCTCCCCCCAGCTCGACTGCGCCGGCCGCATCCTGCGCCTGGACCGCGCTCGCGTCATGGGCATCGTCAACGTCACCCCGGATTCGTTCTCCGATGGTGGCGCGCACGACAGCACCGAGGCCGCCGTCGCCCATGGCCTGAAGCTGGTGGAGGAGGGCGCCGACCTGCTGGATATCGGCGGTGAATCGACTCGCCCCGGCGCTGCGCCGGTCTCGGTGGAAGAAGAACTGCAGCGCGTAGTCCCGGTGATCGAGCAATTGACCGCCCGTACCCAGGTGCCGATCAGCATCGATACCTTCAAGCCGGAGGTGATGCGCGCGGCGGTGGCGGCGGGCGCCGGCATGATCAACGACATCTTCGGCCTGCGTCAGGAAGGCGCGCTGGACGCAGCCGCCGGCACCGGCGTGCCGGTGGTGCTGATGCACATGCAGGGCGAACCCGGCCACATGCAGGCCGACCCGGATTACGCCGATGTGGTGGCCGAGGTCCATGGCTTCCTTGTGCAGCGCCTGTTTGCGGCCGAAATGGCCGGTATTGCCAGGAAGAACCTGGTGATCGACCTGGGCTTCGGCTTCGGCAAGACCACCGCCCACAACATGACCCTGCTGGCCCGTTCCGAGCGTTTTCTCGAGCTGGGCGTGCCGATGCTGGCCGGCCTGTCGCGCAAGCGCAGCCTGGGCGAACTGACCGGCCGCGATGTACCCGCCGAGCGGGTATCGGCTTCGGTGGCGGCGCACCTGATCGCGGTGCAGCGCGGCGCTCGCATCGTGCGTGTGCATGATGTGGCGGCCACGGTCGATGCACTGAAAATCTGGGAAGCTGTGGACGCAGTCCCCGCACCGCGCGTCGATGCGGCGCCCTCGATCCGCTGGCCGGACGAAGACTGATGGCCGTCGACCAGCGGCCGCTGGCGATCGCGGTCATGGGGCCGACCGCCAGTGGCAAGACCGCGACGGCGATCGCGCTGGCCCGGCAACTGGACGGGGAGATCGTCAGTGTCGATTCGGCGCTTGTCTACCGTGGCCTGGACATTGGTTCGGCCAAGCCCGATGCGGCCGAGCGCGCGCAGGCTCCGCACCACCTGCTGGATCTGCGCGATCCATGGCAGACCTATTCGGCCGCCGAGTTCGCCGCCGATGCGGGGCGGGTGGTGGCCGACATCGTGGCCCGCGGCAAGACCCCCATCCTGGCCGGCGGTACGGGCCTGTACTTCCGCGCGCTGCTGCAGGGCCTGTCGCCGATGCCCGAGGCCGACCCGACGATGCGTGAGGTGCTCAGTGCCGAGGCTGCCGAGCGTGGCTGGCCGGCGCTGCATGCCGAACTGGCGCGGGTTGACCCCGCTGCCGCCGCGCGCATCCATGCGACCGATCCGCAGCGGATCCAGCGGGCGCTCGAGGTCTACCGGCTTACCGGCATCCCGATCAGCGACTGGCAGCGCCGCCCCGGCGTCGCACCTTTGCCGGTGCGGACCCTCAAGCTGATCCTGGCGCCGCGTGACCGCGCGGTGCTGCACCAGCGCATCGAGGCCCGCTTCGACGCCATGCTGGGCCAGGGCTTCCTGGAGGAGGTGCGCGCCCTGCGGGCCCAGCCGCAGATGGGCGCCGTGACCGCCCCACTGGACCTGCCGGCGGTACGTGCGGTGGGCTACCGGCAGGCCTGGGAATTCCTGGACGGGCAGGGCGACGCCGCCCGCTTCCGCGACAAGGCCATTTTCGCGACCCGGCAGCTGGCCAAGCGCCAGCTGACCTGGCTGCGCGGCGAGCTTGATGCCCGCTGGTTCGACCCCCATATCGACCACGAGCGCCTGGCCGGCGCGGTGTCGACCTTCGTCGCACGCTGAACCGTCGCCGTCCGTGTACCATCATGGGTCGGCGGGCGGCTCGGGGGCCGTTGCAACCGCCGGCAACCCAATAAGAACAATAATCAGGAGTTAGCAATGTCCAAGGGACAATCGCTGCAGGATCCTTTCTTGAATGCACTTCGGCGCGAGCGCGTGCCGGTTTCGGTGTACCTGGTCAACGGCATCAAGCTGCAGGGCACGATCGAATCGTTCGATCAGTTCGTGGTCCTGCTGCGCAACACCGTCAGCCAGATGGTCTACAAGCACGCCATTTCCACCGTGGTGCCGGCGCGTAACGTGAAGGTCGGGCCGGGTGGTGGCTATGTGCAGTCGGGTGAAAATGGTCAGGCGGGTGATGAAGCAGACGAGTAATTCCGGAGCGGTGAATGTTTGACCGCTCGAAAAAGGGTGAAAACGCCCTGTTGATCCAGCCCCACTTCGGCAAGCTGGAAGACGATGTGCTGGAAGAGTTTGGAGATCTGGCCCGCTCGGCAGGGGCCAGCATCGCCGCCACCATCACCGCGCGCCTTGACCGGCCCAACCCGTCGACCCTGATCGGCAGCGGCAAGCTGGATGAGATCAAGGCGGCGGCCGATGCGACCGGCGCGGACCTGATCCTGGTCAACCATTCGCTGAGTCCGGGCCAGGAACGTAACCTGGAACGTTTCCTGCAGCGCCGGGTGATCGACCGTACCGGCCTGATCCTGGACATCTTCGCCCAGCGTGCGCACAGCCACGAAGGCAAGCTGCAGGTCGAGCTGGCACAGCTGCGCCACCTGGCCACGCGGCTGGTGCGCGGCTGGACCCACCTGGAGCGCCAGCGCGGCGGCTCCATCGGCCTGCGTGGTCCGGGTGAAACCCAGCTTGAAACCGACCGCCGCCTGTTGCAGAAGCGGGTGGAGCAGCTGCAGAAGCGGCTGGAGAAAGTCGAAGTGCAGCGTACCCAGATGCGCCGCGCGCGCCTGCGCAGCGAACTGCCGCGTGTTGCGCTGGTCGGCTACACCAATGCGGGCAAATCGACGCTGTTCAACGCGTTGACCGGCGCCGAGGCCTACGCGGCGGACCAGCTGTTCGCCACTCTGGACCCGACCGTGCGCCGCATCGCCGTGCCCGGCGGCAGCGTGGTGCTGGCCGACACCGTGGGCTTCGTCCGCGACCTGCCGCATGACCTGGTGGCCGCGTTCCGGTCCACCTTGTCCGAGGCGCGCGAGGCCGATTTCCTGCTGCATCTGGTCGACGCTGCTGATCCGCACCGCGAGGAGCGGATTGCCCAGGTTGACGAAGTGCTGACCGCCGTCGGCGCCGGCGACCTGCCGCAGCTGCTGGTGTTCAACAAGATCGACCGCATCGAAGGGGCGGAAGTCCGCCACGACGGCCAGGACGGCATTCCCGATCCTTCCCGGCGTGAGCGGGTGTGGATCTCCGCCCGCGACGGGCAGGGCCTGGATCTGCTGCAGAGCGTGCTGGGCAAACGCCTGGGGCTGCAGCACGTCACAGGTGACCTGCGTCTGCCGCCCAGTGCCGGGCGCCTGCGGGCGCGCCTGCACCAGCTGGAAGTGATCCGCAGCGAACAGGCGGACGAAGATGGCTGGCTGTTGCAGGTGGACATCCCGATCGCCGAAGCGGAGAAGCTGGCCGCCAGCGCCGACGGCGCCCCGATCCGCGCCCTGCTGCCGGAGAAGCTGCCGGAGTGGTGAATCCGGATGGGGTCGGATCCCGTTCCGGCCCCATCAGTCGAGCAGGCTCGACTCTACCGGGGAGCTGCAGTGGGGTCGGATCCCGTTGCGAAGCAAGGGGCTCTGACCCCGTACCTGCCGCATCAGTCGAGCAAGCTCGACTCTACCGGGGAGCTGCGGCCGCATGAGTCGAGCGGGCTCGACTCTACGGAGCCACGCATAGTCGGCCGATTACCGCACTCCAGCCGCCCGATAGTGCACATCCTCTAACGCCCGTCGGGCGGATGATCGGGAGGTCTGCCCCCACGGCACCCCGGAGTTCCTCCCATGTCCAATGCCAGCACCGACGCACTCCCCCAGTACAGCGCGGCGGAGAAGCGTCACCGCGTGTTCGCCATCATGTCCGCCTCGTCCGGCAACCTGGTGGAGTGGTTCGACTTCTACGTCTACGCGTTCTGCGCCATCTACTTCGCCGGTGCCTTCTTCCCGGCCTCCAACCCCACGGTGCAGCTGCTCAACACCGCCGGCGTGTTCGCAGCAGGCTTCCTGATGCGTCCGATCGGCGGTTGGCTGTTCGGCCGCATCGCTGATCGTCTCGGCCGCAAGAGGTCGCTGCTGATCTCGGTCAGCATGATGTGCGGCGGCTCGCTGATGGTTGCCTGCCTGCCGACCTACGCCACCATCGGTGCGATGGCGCCAGTCCTGCTGCTGGTCGCGCGCCTGATCCAGGGCCTGTCGGTCGGCGGCGAATACGGCACCACCGCCACCTACATGAGTGAGGTCGCCCTGCGCGGCCAGCGTGGTTTCTTCTCCTCGTTCCAGTACGTCACCCTCATTGGCGGCCAGCTGCTGGCGGTGCTGGTCATCGTCATCATGGAAGCCCTGCTGAGCGAAGCGGAGATCCGCGCCTGGGGCTGGCGCATCCCGTTCGTGCTTGGTGCCGTCGCGGCCGTGGTGGCGCTGCTGCTGCGCCGTACCCTGCACGAAACCCAGAGTGAGGCCGACCGGGATGACAAGGATGCCGGCAGCCTGTCGGCGCTTTTCCGTGACCACAAGGCGGCCTTCTTCACCGTGCTCGGCTACACCGCCGGCGGCTCGCTGATCTTCTACACCTTCACCACCTACATGCAGAAGTTCCTGGTCAACACCGTGCACCTGCCGATCAAGACGGCCAGTTACGTGATGACCGGCGCGCTGTTTCTGTACATGTGCATGCAGCCGCTCTTCGGCATGCTCTCCGACCGCATCGGCCGCCGCACCAGCATGATGCTGTTCGGTGCGCTGGGCGCGTTGACCACCGTGCCGATCCTGATCACCCTGCAGCACGTCACCAGTCCGTGGGCCGCGTTCGGCCTGATCGTGCTGGCGCTGGCCATCGTCAGCTTCTACACCTCCATTTCCGGCATCGTGAAGGCGGAGATGTTCCCGCCGCAGGTACGTGCGCTCGGCGTCGGCCTGGCCTATGCCATCGGCAACGCGATCTTTGGTGGCAGCGCCGAGTACGCCGCGCTGGGCCTGAAGAGCCTGGGCCACGAACAACTGTTCTTCTGGTATGTCACGGTGATGATGGTGGTCGCCTTCCTGGTCAGCCTGCGCCTGCCGCGCCAGGCCCGCTACCTGCATCACGACCACTGAGGGCAGGGGAGGACAGCGCCGCCGTTCTGCGGTACAAGGTGACCGTTGCTACCTCGATCCACGCCGATGTCCTTCCCCTCCGATGCCGATCTCCATGCCCAGGCCGCCGCGCTTGGGCAGCGCCTGCAGCAGGCCTCGCTGCAACTGGTCACCGCCGAAAGCTGCAGCGGTGGCTGGATCGCCAAATGCATGACCGATATCGCCGGCTCTTCGGCGTTCTTCGACTGCGGCATGGTGGTCTACAGCTATGAGGCCAAACAGCGCCTGCTGGGCGTGCGTGCGCAGACCCTGGAGCAGTTCGGAGCGGTCAGCCGCGAGGCCGTGCTGGAAATGGTGTCCGGCGCGCTGATCAATTCCGGGGCGGGTATCGCCGTGGCCGTGACCGGTATTGCCGGGCCCGGCGGCGGCAGCCCGGACAAGCCGGTGGGGAGTGTGTGGATCGGCTGGAAGCGCCGCGGGGGGTATGCCCGCGCCGAACTGTTCCAGTTCGATGGCGACCGCGAAGCCATACGGCGGCAGACCGTCGCGGCGGCGCTGCATGGCATCGACGCCCAGCTGTGACATGCTGGCCCGGTATGGAACCGGAGTAGGCAACGATGTGGGAGACGCTGGGCACTGTCCGTGACCTCGGCCGGTTGCAGGAAATTGCCGCCGTCCTGATCCGCTACGGCTTTGGCGACGTGGTCCGGCGCATCGGCCTGGCCACCGTGCTCGAGCGCGCGGGACGTCTGCTGCACTGGAACGAGGAAAGCCAGCAGATGCTGCGCATGACCGCGCCGGTGCGTGTGCGCAGTGCCATGCAGGATCTCGGCCCGACCTTCGTCAAATTGGGCCAGGTGCTGGCTACCCGCGTCGACCTGCTGCCGCCGGAATGGATCGCCGAGCTTTCCGAGCTGCAGAACGCGGTCCCGGCGTTGCCGTACGCAGCCATCCGCGAACAGCTGGAAGCCGATCTGGGCGCATCTCCTTCGCAGGTGTTTGCCTTCCTTGATGAAACCCCGATGGCGGCCGCCTCGCTGGCCCAGGCCCATCGTGCACGCCTGCATGATGGCCGTGACGTCGTGCTGAAGGTGCGGCGGCCGGGCATCCGTGACGTGGTGGAAGCCGATCTGCGGCTGTTGGCGCGGCTGGCCGAGATCGTCGAGGCGCGCCTGCCTGACCTGCGCCGCTACCGCCCGGCCGAGGTGGTCCAGCAGTTCACCGTATCGCTGCGCCGCGAACTGGATTTCGCTGCCGAGTGCCGTAACGCCGAGCGCATCGCCCGCAACTTCCAGGGCCGCCACGACATCCTGATTCCCGAGGTGCACTGGCAGTGGACCTGCGAAAGCCTGAACGTCCAGGACTTCGTCGACGGCATTCCCGGGCGTGACCTGGCCGGTGTGGATGCGGCCGGACTGGATCGCCGCGAGCTGGCCCGGCGCGGCGCCGACATTGTGCTGAAGATGGTGCTGGAAGACGGCAGCTTCCATGCCGATCCGCACCCCGGCAACATCATCTATCTGCGCGACGGCCGCATTGGCGTGATCGACTTCGGCATGGTTGGCGCGCTGTCTGAAATGCGTCGCTTCCAGGTCGCGCAGCTGCTGCACGGGCTGGTGGAGCAGGACCCGCAGGGCGTGGCCGACGTGCTGCTGGACTGGGCCGGTGGCGTGGAGGTGGATGAGAACCGCCTGCAGCATGACATCAGCCAGTTCGTCGACCAGTACCGCGGCGTGCCGCTGAAGGACCTGCGCATCGGCCTGATGCTGGGCGACATCACCCAGCTGCTGCGCAGCTACAGCCTGACCCTGCCGGCCGACCTGGCGCTGATGATCAAGGCTTTTTTGACCCTGGAGGGCATGGGGCGCCAGCTCGACCCGGATTTCGACATGGCCAGCGCTGCCCGCCCGTTCCTGGAACGGGTAATGCTGCAGCGGTATGCGCCGCACGCACTGCTCAAGCGCGGCCGGCGTGGCCTGTTGGGAATGATCGATTTTGCCGGTGAACTGCCACGCGACCTGCGCAAGCTGGTCCAGGCCGCGCGCCGCGGCCGCCTGCAGCTGAAAGTCGAAACCAGCGCACTGCAGGGCTTCGGCGACCAGGTGAACCGCGCCGCCAACCGGCTGGTGATGGGCATCGTCACTGCTGCCCTGATCATCGGCTCGTCCATCGTGATGCACAGTGTGGGCGGCATATCGAGCCGGTGGCTGCTGGCCTTGGGCGTCTGCGGATTCGTCGGTGCCGGATTCTGCGGCGTCTGGATCCTGTTCTCGATATGGAGAAGCGGTAAGCACGCGTAGCGTGCTTACCGCAGCGGTTCCCAACGGGAACCGCGGAATCGCCGCGCGATTCCTGTAGAGCCGACCGCTGGTCGGCTGCTTTTGCTCCTGCGTCCGCGTATCCCGATTGCCGAGCATGGGCTCGGCACTACAGGTAGAGCCGACCGCCGGTCGGCTGCTCTTCCCTCAGCGCCCCCGCATTCCGAGATTGCCGAGCATGGGCTCGGCACTACAGGTAGAGCCGACCGCTGGTCGGCTGCTCTTCCCTCGGCGCCCCCGCATTCCGAGATTGCCGAGCATGGGCTCGGCACTACAGGTAGAGCCGACCGCTGGTCGGCTGCTCTTCCCTCAGCGCCCCCGCATTCCGAGATTGCCGAGCATGGGCTCGGCACTACAGCCGGTAGCGCCGGGCCATGCCCGGCGGCCGTTCCCGATGCCGCGGTCGTCGCCAGCACTTGCGCACCCGGATATTAGTAGTAATACTACTAACCATGGACCTGACCGACACCCAGCAGGCGATCCTGCAGTTGATCGCCGAGCGTATCGAGAGCGAAGGCGCACCGCCGTCGCAGACTGAAATCGCACGTGCATTCGGCTTCAAGGGCGTGCGCGCGGCCCAGTACCACCTGGAGGCCCTGGAACAGGCCGGTGCGATCCGTCGCATTCCCGGCCAGGCCCGCGGCATCCGTCTGGTGCAGGCCCCACCGATCGAAAAGCTGGCCGAACCGGGCCTGCCCGACAGCGTCCTGCGACTGCCGGTACTGGGCAGGGTGGCCGCCGGCCTGCCGATCGGTGCCGACATCGGTTCGGACGATTTCGTGGTGCTGGACCGCGTGTTCTTCTCGCCGGCGCCGGATTACCTGCTGAAGGTCCAGGGCGACTCGATGATCGACGAGGGCATCTTCGACGGTGACCTGATCGGCGTGCACCGCACCCGCGATGCCCATTCCGGGCAGATCGTGGTGGCGCGCATCGACGACGAGATCACCGTCAAGCTGCTGAAGATCGCCAAGGACCGCATCCGTCTGCTGCCGCGCAACCCCGACTACAAGCCGATCGAGGTCCTGCCCGACCAGGATTTCGCCATCGAGGGCCTGTACTGCGGCCTGCTGCGTCCCAACCGCTGAGCCTCCTGCGGCAGCACTGTTCCACCGGCATTACCCCGCGGTCTTTTGTGGCGATTCTCTGGTTCCACTGAGGTTGGTACGGATGTCCGATAATTCTTTTCTGAGCGCCGGGCAGAATCTCAGCCTGTGCGATACATCCGACTTAAAGTGAGCCCATGGCAAAGAAGACCCCGAAAGACAGCACCCCCAACGACATGACCTCTGCAAGGACCAATACGATGGACGAGAACAAAAAGCGTGCCTTGGCCGCTGCTCTGGGCCAGATCGAAAAGCAGTTCGGCAAGGGCTCGGTGATGCGCATGGGCGACCGCGTGGTCGAGCCCGTCGAGGCCATCCCGACCGGCTCGCTGATGCTCGACATCGCACTGGGCATCGGCGGCCTGCCGAAGGGGCGTGTCGTTGAAATCTACGGTCCGGAATCGTCCGGCAAGACCACTCTGACCCTGCAGGCCATCGCCGAATGCCAGAAGATGGGGGGCACCGCCGCCTTCATCGACGCCGAGCACGCGCTGGACCCGATCTACGCCGCCAAGCTGGGCGTGAACGTGGACGACCTGCTGCTGTCCCAGCCCGATACCGGTGAGCAGGCGCTGGAAATCGCCGACATGCTGGTCCGGTCGGGCTCGGTGGACATCCTGGTCATCGACTCGGTTGCCGCACTGACCCCCAAGGCCGAAATCGAAGGCGAAATGGGTGACCAGCTGCCGGGCCTGCAGGCCCGTCTGATGAGCCAGGCGCTGCGCAAGTTGACCGGCAACATCAAGCGCTCCAATACCCTGGTGGTCTTCATCAACCAGCTGCGCATGAAGATTGGTGTGATGATGCCGGGCCAGAGCCCGGAAACCACCACCGGTGGCAACGCACTGAAGTTCTACGCCTCGGTGCGCCTGGATATCCGCCGCATCGGCGCGATCAAGAAGGGCGACGAGATCATCGGCAACCAGACCAAGATCAAAGTCGTCAAGAACAAGCTGGCGCCTCCGTTCAAGCAGGTCATCACCGAGATCCTGTACGGCGAAGGCATCAGCCGCGAAGGCGAACTGATCGACATGGGTGTGGATGCCAAGCTGGTTGAGAAAGCCGGCGCCTGGTACAGCTACGGTGAAGAGCGCATCGGCCAGGGCAAGGACAACGCCCGTGGCTACCTGCGTGACAATCCGACCGTCGCCGCCAAGCTTGAAGCCGAGCTGCGCGAGAAGTTCCAGCCGTCCGAAGCCGCCCGCGAGGAAGGCGACGACGACGGCGACGACGAGTAAGTCTTGCTGTGGGGCAGGGCGGCGCCGTCAGTGACGTCGCCCTGTCCCGCAGGTTAGAACCGCCCACGGACGGGCAGGGCGCCAGGGACGGCGCCACCCTTGGAGCAATTGATGTCCGATGCCGACGCCCCGTCTGGCCGCAAGCGCCGGCCGCGCGAACAGACCCCCGTACAACGCGCCCTCGGGCTGCTGGTGCGGCGTGAGCATTCGCGCAAGGAGCTGACCCGGAAGCTGACCGCCCGCGGTGTCGAGGGTGAGGCGGCCGAGGCAGCCGTTGCCAAGCTGACCGAGGCCGGCTGGCAGGACGACACCCGTTTTGCGGAGAATCTCGTCCGGATGCGCGCCAATACCGGCTATGGCCCCATCCATGTCCGCGCCGAGCTGGGCACCCACGGGCTGGACAGCGCCGCCATTGCAGCGGCCATGGAAACGTACGAGGGGGACTGGCAGGAGAACGCGCGCGACCTGGTCCGCCGCCGCTTCGGCGAGGACGGCCCGCAGGACCTGGCGCAGCGCCGCAAGGCGGCCGATCTGCTGGCGCGGCGCGGCTTCGACGGTGACAGCATCCGTCGCGCGACCCGCTTCGACCCGGATGACTGAGACTGGCGGCGCCGGGCCTGATACCCTTTAGGTTTTCGGCGGTCCGTTACGGCCCCGGCCAGTCAGGTCGGCGGTTCGGGGCTGCCGGCCCGCACACTGCCAGCCCCCAATGAACGCACCCGCCAAATTCACGACCTCCCAGATCCGCAGCGATTTCCTTGAATTCTTCAAGGGCAAAGGCCACACCATCGTGCCGTCGGCGCCGCTGGTGCCGGGCAATGATCCGACCCTGCTGTTCACCAATTCCGGCATGGTCCAGTTCAAGGACGTGTTCCTGGGCGCGGAAAAGCGCAGCTATGTGCGCGCCGCTGACGTCCAGCGCTGCCTGCGTGCCGGTGGCAAGCACAACGACCTGGACCAGGTCGGATACACCGCGCGTCACCACACCTTCTTCGAGATGCTGGGCAACTGGTCCTTCGGCGATTACTTCAAGAAGGACGCCATCGCCTGGGCATGGGAGCTGCTGACCCAGGTCTGGAAGCTGCCGGCCGAGCGCCTGCTGGTCACCGTGTACCAGACCGATGACGAAGCCTACGCGCTGTGGCGCGACATGGTCGGTATTCCGGAATCACGCATCGTCCGCATTGGTGACAACAAGGGCGCGCCGTTCGCCTCGGACAACTTCTGGCAGATGGCCGACACCGGTCCCTGCGGCCCGTGCACCGAGATCTTCTACGACCACGGCGACCACATTGCCGGTGGCCCCCCGGGCTCGCCGGATGAAGACGGTGATCGCTTCATCGAGATCTGGAACCTGGTGTTCATGCAGTTCGACCGCCAGAGCGATGGCACCCTGGTGCCGCTGCCGGCACCGTGCGTGGACACCGGCATGGGCCTGGAGCGCCTGGCGGCGATCCTGCAGCACGTGCACACCAACTATGAAATCGACCTGTTCCAGGCGCTGATCCGCAAGGCGTCCGAGCTGACCGGCATGGCCGACCTGGAAAACAAGTCGCTGCGCGTGATTGCCGATCACATCCGCGCCTGCTCGTTCCTCATCGTCGACGGCGTGCTGCCGTCCAACGAAGGTCGCGGCTACGTGCTGCGCCGTATCATCCGCCGCGCCCTGCGCCACGGCTGGATGCTGGGCGTGCGCCAGCCGTTCTTCAGCAAGCTGGTGCCGACCCTGGTCGAACTGATGGGTGAGGCTTACCCGGAACTGCCGGCCCAGGCCGACACCGTGGTGCGTGCGCTGCAGGCCGAGGAGGAGCGTTTCGCTGAGACCCTCGACGCCGGCATGAAGATCTTCGAGGACGTGGCGGCCAAGGCGAACAATGGCGTCATTCCGGGCGTCGACGCTTTCCGCCTGTACGACACCTACGGTTTCCCGCTGGATCTGACCCAGGACATCGCCCGCGAGCGCGAACTGACGGTCGATACCGACGGTTTCGACGCGGCGATGGAGCAGCAGCGCGAGACCGCGCGTGCCGCCGGCAAGTTCGGTGGCGGCGTGACCCTGCCGGCCGAGCTGGTGGCCACGCTGACCCCGACCGTGTTCCTGGGCTATGACCGCCTGCAGGCCGATGGCCTGACCGTGCTTGCCCTGCTCAAGGACGGTCGTCCGGTGCAGGCGGCTGAAGCGGGCGACGCGGTGATCGTCATCACCAACCAGACCCCGTTCTATGCTGAATCCGGCGGCCAGGTCGGTGATACCGGCGTGCTGACCGGCAACGGTGTGCGCCTGGTGGTGGACGACACCCAGAAGTTCGCCGGCCAGTTCCACGGCCATGTCGGCACCCTGTCCGAAGGCGGCCTGAAGGTCGGCGACGTGCTTTCCGGCCAGGTCGATGACGAGCGCCGTGGCGCCACCATCCTCAACCACTCCGCCACCCACCTGCTGCATGCCGCCCTGCGCGAAGTGCTGGGCACCCACGTGCAGCAGAAGGGTTCGCTGGTCGCCCCCGACCGCCTGCGCTTCGACTTCTCGCACTTCCAGCCGATCACCGCCGACGAACTGGCCGTCATCGAGCGCAAGGTCAACCAGCAGGTGCGCGCCAACAACGCCGCCGAAGTGCACAACATGGGCATGCAGGAAGCGCTGGACTTCGGCGCGATGGCCCTGTTCGGCGAGAAGTACGGCGAGAACGTGCGCGTGCTGAAGATGGGTGACTACTCCACTGAACTGTGTGGCGGCACCCACGTCAGCCGCACCGGTGACATCGGTCTGTTCAAGATCACCTCGGAAGGCGGTGTCTCGGCCGGCGTGCGCCGCATCGAGGCCGTGACCGGCCAGGGTGCCCTGGATTACGTGGACAGCGAAGAGGCCCGCCTGGCCGAGGCGGCTGAACTGCTGGGCGGCAGCGCCACCGATGTGGTCGAGAAGATCCGTGCGCTGGGCCTGCGCCAGAAGCAGCTGGAACGCGAACTGGAAGCCGTGAAGGCCAAGGTTGCCGCCGGCGCCACCGCCGACCTTTCCAGCCAGGCCGTCGAGGTGGCCGGCGTGAAGGTGCTGGCCGCACGCCTCGAAGGGTTCGACGCCAAGGCCCTGCGTGACGCCATGGACCGCCTGAAGCAGCAGTTGGGCAACGCGGTGATCGTGCTTGCCGGCGCCCAGGACGGCAAGGCTGCCCTGGTTGCGGGTGTGAACGGCAGTGCAATGGGCAAGGTCAAGGCCGGGGAACTGTTGTCCCATATCGCCAGTCAGATCGGGGGCAAGGGCGGCGGACGCCCGGACCTCGCCCAGGGTGGTGGCGAGGACGGGCCCGCCCTTGCTACCGCTCTGGCCGCGGTCGTCGAATGGGTCAGCCCCCGCCTGTGATGTAAACCCCTGCCGTCCCCCTCCTTGTAGGAGCGGGACGGCTGACGGTACCATTACGAAATCTTTTCCCTTTGTCGTGGGGACGCTTCTTGACGGAGCGTCAAGCCGGTGGGGGATACCCTTCCACACGGTTCCATGGAGACTTACAAAAATGTTGATCCTGACTCGCCGCGTCGGCGAAACCCTGATGATCGGAGACTCGGTGAGCGTCACCGTGCTCGGCGTCAAGGGCAACCAGGTGCGTATCGGCATCACCGCGCCGAAGGACGTTGCTGTGCATCGCGAAGAGATCTACCAGCGCATCCAGCGTGGTGATGAAGCCGGCAGCACCGGAAGTGAAAATTCCGGCGAATAAAAGCTTTACCTTCGCGTCTGATTAACGTTATGATTCACGCCCCGCTGAGGTGCACCGCACCAGACGCGGAGAAAAACCCCGGAGCGATGCCCGAGTGGCTGAAGGGGCTCCCCTGCTAAGGGAGTATAGGGTCAAAAGCTCTATCGAGGGTTCGAATCCCTCTCGCTCCGCCAGATACAAGAAAGCGCCCGCAGATCACGATCTGCGGGCGTTTTTCGTTATGCGCGCACGCACGCATGTCCATGCCAACCGCAGTCCGTCATCGGTGCGAAGTGGCGTATTTCTTTTCGCCCGCAAGTACGGCCAGGCGCACGCGGGGCTGGCTGCCGTCCTGCTGCGCCAGGCGATTCTCCGGCGGCGGCAGAGGGCACGTTGCGAATTCGGTGTAGGCACACGGCGGGTTGTAGGCGCGGTTGAAATCCAGCGTGACCGAACCATCAGCGGCAACAGGATCGGTCCGCAGATAACGGCCCACGCCATAGGTCTGCCGGCCCGTCGTCTGGTCCTGGAACATCAGGTTCAAGCCCTTGGCCGGATCACCCAGGGCCTGCAGCTGCCACTCATGTCCTTCCTTCTTGAACCGCACATAGCCTGGATTCGGCGTGTCGGTGATCTCGCCAAGGACATTGACGATCGGCAGCGTCCTGCCTGCCGGGTGCGGCACGAACTGCGCCTGCACGCGCCAGTGCTCGTCGGCCGGGAAGAAGTCGAGTCCCGCAAAGTCGCGGCGTGCGGGTGCATCGGCGTGCCGGACCCGAAGGGCAAGGCGCTGTCCGCGACGGATGACCGAGATCTTTCCCTTGCCGTCGTCATAGGCGAGCGTGGTCCCGGCGCCGCTGCCTTCCGGAACCAAGCGCGTCGTGCCCTGCAGAAGGGTCTCATCCACCGTGATGGGCACACCCGCTGCGGGTTGGAAGTACACGCCATCGGCCCGCAGTTCGACCTGGCCCAGTTGGTCGGGTCCGATGGCCAGCCGGATGCTGTTGTCCTCGCCAGCGCCCACGCGTTGCTTGCCTGCGTCGAGCCAATGCAGCCCGGTCAGGCTGGTCCAGCCATCCGGCCTGGCAAGGTCCTCGGCGCGCTTGCGCACCCACTCGGCGTGCGCCGTCTGGAAGGCTGTCGATGCAGGTGCATCCGTGCCGGCCTGGACAGTCGTGGATGCCTGCGGGCTGCACGCGAGCACGCAAAGCGAGGCAGCCAGCAGGGATGCAAGGGGCAGCGTCTTCATGCGGTCACCAGTTCTTTGAAATGCCGAGGTGGAGGTAACGCCCATAGGTTTCATGCAGCGCGCTCAGATAATTGCCGGATGCATTGAGGGGCGGCTCCTTGTTGAACAGGTTGCGCGCGCCAACCTCCACGGCGGTGCCCTTGAGCACGCCATCGTGGAACTCCTTCTTCACCGACAGCGCCCAGCGCTGGGTGGAATCGACGACGTAAGGCCGGCCGTCGGAGTAGGCGCCTGCGGTTACGCTGTCGATGTAGTCATCGCGCAGCCGCACGGTCCAGTCCTGCAGGTTCCAGATCAGGGTGGCGCTGGCCCGCCACTCCGGCTTGGCGCCGTTGATCCCCACTTCGTTGGCCGCCCCCAGGTCCGGCGCGATGATGTTCAGTTCACCGCGTGCGATGGCGGCGGCAATCAGCTGCACTTCGGCGGGTTTCTGCTGGGTGTACTGCTTCAGCTGGCTGGCGCTGAGCAGCAGCGCGAAGCTGCCCCACCCGGTATCCGGCAGGCGCCAGGTGACGTTGTAGTCCACGCCGGACGCGGTCAGCGGCTGGCGGTTCTGGTAGCGGTTGTAGATGTGGGTGACCACGCCGGCAGGTTGCAGGCCGGTGCCTGCAAACAGGGCGACATCCTCGGTGGTCACCTGCGCACGCACCACGTTGGGGTTGCTGGTGCCCTCGACCACGCGCAGGTACGCGTCGTAAAGCAGTTCTTCGCCCATGGTGCTGATCGGGTTCTCCACTTTTATCCGCCACGCGTCCACGCTCAGGTTCACAGAGCCCAAGCGCCCAGGCAGCGCGCGAGGCTCGAAGACCACGCCCCACGACGACTGTCGCGTGGTTTCCGGCTTCACGTCATCGCCATACGACGTCACTGCACTGACCGAAGGTTTGACCGCCGAACCACTGCTGTAGGCATTCAGGCAGGCGCTGTAGTCCGGTTGTGCGCCTTTGGCGATCAGCGCGTGGCAACGGATGGCGTCGTTGTTGAAACCGAACCCGTAGGTGGGCGGCGAGTTGACCAGTTCCAGGCCGGGGGCACGGAATCCGCCGCTGACCGAGCCACGCAGCAGCAGGCTGTCATTGACCTTCCACGCTGCCGCCAGTTTCGGCTTGGCGACCTTGCCGGCGTCGCTGTAATCCTCCCAGCGACCGGCGATCTGCAGGTCCAGCGACTGCACCAGCGGCACGCCGTGCGCGGGGGAAACCAGTGGTACGGCCAGTTCGATCAGCGCGGAGGTGACATTGCGGCTGCCATGCACATCCGGCCGCGGGCTGTGGGTGAAGAAGTTGCTGGGCGCTACGGTGCCGGTGTACCAGTCGGTGTAGGGATGGCTGCCGTCGATGTTGCCATCGCGGTCATCGATGCGGCTTTCGTAGCGGTACTCGACGCCGGCGGCGAGGCCGATGTCACCGGCATACCAATTGAGAAAATCGGAGCGGTTGACCTTGAAATCCCACAGCGCCAGTTCGGCAGTGCCTTCGCGCGTTGCCTCGCCGATGAACGCCGATGTGTCGTAGGGCGTGGCATCACCCACGCGGATCCTGGCTGGATCGCCGCCACTGAAGGGATTGTAGGCACTGGCATCGGTGCGGTTCACCGCCTCGATGAACGCATCGGTGAGTCCGCCCTGCTGCACGTCCGTGCTGCGCGCGCGTGAGTACAGCAGTGCGCTTTCCCAGTTCCAGCCACCTTCGGTCCAGCCGCGCACGCCCAGCAGGACGCGTGACTGCTCGTTGTCGACCTTCACCCGGCGGATCCCTGAATCAGCGAACTGATAGTTCAGCAGCCGTATCGCATCGGCACCGCGCAGCGCGTCCGGAACCCAGTAGGCATCGGGACGGATGTGCAGCAGGAAACCTTCGCCGCCGAAGCCGGATTCGCTGCTGACCCACGATTCGGAGCGCGCCCGGTAATAGCCCAGCTCACCGAACAGCTGCAGGTTGTCATTGATGTCGAAGCGTCCGCTTGCGAACACATTGCCCTTGCTGATGGCAGGTGCCGAGGTGATGCCGGGTTCGGCGGCGGAATCATAGTGATAGCGCGTGGGGACCGCGCCGGACACGAGTGCGCCGGTGGCCGGGTCGATGCTCCAGCTGCCGGTGCGCCTGCCGTTGGTGTAGGTATCGAAGTGCCCCCACGGCGTCCGCGTGCTGAAGCCGGAGGTGCCGTTCGGGTCCGGCACGCTGGTGCCATCGCCCAGCGGCCGGCGGCCATCGGTGGCGGTGAACCAGGCGTCGGAATTGCGCTGCGCCGTGCGCTTGGAGAAGCCGTACAGGAGCGAGAGGTTGCCGCGCTCTTCGGCGAAGTCGCTGCCCAGGTAGCCATCCAGCGAGATGTCTTCACGATGACCGTCGGAGACCTTGCCGTAGTTCAGGCTGACACCACCGCCGTTCTGCAGGTTGCTGGGTGTCACCAGGTCGACCACGCCAGCCACGGCGTCGGAGCCGTAGATGGAGGCGGCACCGTCCAGCAGCAGGTTGATCCGCTCCAGGCCGAAGGTCGGGATGGCATTGGCGTTGTAGGTCGTATCGTCGCCGCTGTTGCTGATGGGGTGCTGCACGGTACGCCGGCCATTGACCAGCAGCAGCGTGTACTTGGCGCCGAGATTGCGCAGGTTGATCGCGCCTACGTCGCCACGCGCGACATTCGAGTTGCGCCCGGCGTTGGTGGTGCCCTTTTCGGTGACGGCAACATCGCCAAACTGCGGCAGGCTGCGGAACAGCTCGTTGCCATTGGTAGCGCCGGTCGCGTCGATCTGCTCGCGGTCAACCGCCACCACCGGCAGCGCGGCCTGCGCGCCACCGCCGGCGATCTGCGAGCCCAGTACGGACACCTTGTCCAGCAAGCGTGCCTGGCCCTCCTGCGCGTGTGCGGCAGGCGTGTGCTTTTCCTCGGCGGCCTCTGCCATCGGGGAAAGCAGGGTGCACAGGGCCAGGGCCAGGTGGCCGCGGCGCGGACGTGGGCCACGCGGCGGATGCAACGGACGGTACGCGCTCGAACGTGAGCGCAGGACGAGCCTCATCGAAAAATCCCCAGGTCGGTGCTGACTGCCGGAATGGATGGGGCGTCTCCCGTGGCCCTTGCTGGCCCGGGAGACCGCCTGTCGGGTCACTGCGTGCCGCGGTTGCGGTCAGAGTGCGGCTTCGCTGTAGGCGCCGCGGACGATGCGGCCTTCCAGCTTCTGCTCGTCCTTGACCAGGTTGTAGAGCGGGCAGGTCGCCTCGACCGACTGTCGCAGCGCATCGATGTCCTGCGCTGATGCGGGTGATTCGATGCGCACGCGGTAGCGGATGCCGCTGAAGCGCGCTGGGGTGGTGACGCCGCGACCGAAGCGCGGGCTCAGCTGGCCATCGACGGTCAGCTCCAGCGAATCCAGCAGCACGTTGCGCGATGCTGCCTGCACTTCAAAGATATGGGTGAGGCACGTGCCGGTCACGCCCAGCAGGTGCTCTTCCACCGTCGGCGCCACGCCATAGCCGAGCAGTCCGGGCGCGCTGTCATGCAGCTGCTGGTGATAGCCATCCTTGCCCAGGAACACCTGGCGCAGGCCGGTATGCGGCTCGACATGGGCACGGGCGACCAGGGTGTCCGGCTCCCTCGGGGCCGCCTTCGGATCGCGGGGGACCTGCCGGGCGAGCACGGCCGGGCGCTTTTCCTCGGTGATGAAATCACGCAGGCCGGGCGGCAGCTTCGGGTCACGCGTCGTGCTGCTGTGCACATAGTCCACGTCGGCATGGCTGACCTGCTGCGGCCGCGTTACCAGATCGATGGCCGAGGACTGCTCGTGTACGGCGCGCTTGAGCGCCTGCAGCTGCGCGTCGGTGGCCGGCGAATCGATGTAGACGACGTAGGAGAGATTGTTGGGATAGGCCAGGCTGGCACTCTTGCGCTCGGGAATGCTGGTGAACACCACATCCAGTGCATCCAGCGGAAGGTTCTGCACCGCTGCCTGCACGACATATTCATCGGCCACGGCGCTGGCCAGCGTGCCGACCAGCGAGTCCCATGATCCCGCGCCAAGGTTGTAGCCGGCGTAGTCACGGCCGCTGTCACTGATGTACTGGAACGCACCGGTCGGCCCGATGCGCAGGCGCCGGACGCCCGACCGGCTTTCGGCCGTCACCTTGGCATGGATGGCGGTGGGTACGGCCGGTTGTGCTGACTGTGCCTGGATCGCCGTGCGCTTGGCAGCAACGTATGCGCGCAACGGCGAGCCTGCGTCTTCGGCAGCATTGGCGAAGGGCGCGGACAGCACCAGCAGGATGGACAATGCGGTCGCGCCAAGGAACTGCAGCGCGGTCTGGGGACGGGCAATGGACATGGAAGGGGTGGCCTCCGACGGCAAACATGAACGAGGCCACACTGTTTCACGTCGGATCGCCACGGCTAAATAACGCTTGGCCATTCCCATATACGCAGGCGGCGCCTGCTGGCACTGCGCCGCGCATGCCGTACAGCGCCTGCGGATCATGCTCCGCAGGCGCTTCCTGCCGTGAGCGGGGTCAGAGCCGCACGGTCACCCCCACCTGGAACGCACGGCCAGGCAGCGGTGCGATGTACTTCAATGGCGAGTTGTGCGGCCGCGCCTCCTCGTTGAGCAGGTTGCTGCCATTGATGAAGACTTCCAGGCCGGCGACAGCTGTCGTGCGCAGCGGAATCGCCCGGCTCAGCTGCATATCGACCAGGTTGAACGCATCGAGAGGCACTTCCTCGCTGACGTTGCGACCGAGGTACGTCTGCCTGTCGTAGTAGGTGCTCGACAGCTGCGCCTTCCAGCCCTCGCGCTGCCATTGCACGATGGCACCGTAACGGTTGGTCGGCATGTTGGGCAGGTACTCGCCATCGTTGTGCGCGCGCAGCGGATCCGGGTGGTCAGCCTTGTTCTTCACTAGGTCAGCGAAGACCGACAGGTTCAGCGCGCCGAAACGGCCCAGGTCCAGGGCCTGCGAGGCATCGATCTCGAAGCCCTTCACCGTGGTGTCGGTCTGCTTCCAGTACTTCAGCGGCAGGCGGTTGGCAGTCTGCAGGCCGGAGTAGCCCAGGTACAGGTAGTTTTCGTAACGCATGCGGTAAGCGGTGGCCGACAGCTGGAAGCCACCCAGGTGGAACAGGCCGGTCAGCTCGAGGTTCTTCGCACGTTCCGGCTCCAGGTTCTGGTTGCCTTCCTCTTGGGTCATCACCGAGTAATGCGCATTGCTGGCGTAGAGCTCGTTGATCTCCGGTGCGCGCTGCGAGGAGGAATAGCGCAGCTTGGCGGCGAACAGCGGGCCGAGTTCAACGTAGGAGCCAATGCTGTAGCTGTTGAGCCGGAAGTCGCGGTCCTGCAGCGCGGTGTTGGCGGAATTGCGTGCGGTCCTGAAGCTGCTGGGCCGCAGCATGTGGTCCACGCGTTCATGGCGCACGCCGGCATCGAACGAGGCCCAATCGAAGTCCAGCGTCTCCTTCAGGAACACGGCCTGGGTGCGGGTGTCGACGTCGGGCAGGTAGCGCTGCGGGCCGCTGCCGGTGACCTCGCGCGACTGCTGGCTGAGACCGAGCAGGCCGCTCAGCGGGCCGATGCGGCGGTGCGCCAGCAGCAGTTCGGCCTGCGTGCTTTCAAAGTCGTAATCGTTGGCCTTGCGGGTACCCAGGCGCTCGCCGGAGGTGTTGTCCAGCTGCGAGACGCGCAGTTCGGCGCGTTCGACGCCGGGCACCGGGTCGCGCAGCAGGGCTTCCAGCGCATAGCGTTCCTGCTTGATGACCACGCCCACCGGCAGGCCATCGGCGTAGTTGGCGCCGAAAGACAGGTTCTGCATCGAGAAACCGGGCACGCCGTATTCGCTGTCCTTGGCGTCTATGCTGATGCCCACGTAGCCGCGGTCGAAGAACAGGGTCGAGCCGAGCGCCACCTGCGAACTGCGTGAATAGCTGTTGCCCAGGCGGTGGTGGTAGTCCGGGGTGACGTCGTTGTTGATCCGCTTCTGCACATAGGACGGCGTGCCGGCGACGTAGTCCGGATTGACCGGATTGACGTAGGTCTGGCGCTGCCACACCGAGGTCGGGCTGTTGGTGTAGAAGGAGAACTCGCCATCGGCCCAGTCTGGGTTCTCGGTCATGAACTGGTCGATGTAGGGCTGCGAGGCCTTGTTGTAGACCTGCTGCACCCGGGCTTCCTTCTGGCAGGCATCGGCCAGCGCCGAATTGACACCGCCGGCGGCCGGGAACAGCTGCGTGTTGCAGGCGGCCGCCTTGCTGTTGCCGGGGATGTCGTAGTGGGAGATGCGCTGCCGCGAGACCTGCAGGTTGGTGGAGACGTTGCGCTGGTTGTTGAAGTTCATGCGGAAGCCCTGCGCGTCGGCGGCGTTGAAGCCTTTGCGCAGCACCAGTTCCATCGACTGGTCCTTGTCTTCCATCGTGCGTGACATCAACCCGGAATCGATCTCGACGCTGCCGCCGATGGCGTTGCCGCTGTAGCGCACGGTGTCGGAGGACTTGTTGACGGTGACGCTGCGCACGAACAGCGGGTCGAACGGAATGTTGATGTCGCCGCTGATTGCGTTCATGCCGAGGATGGACTGGCCGTCCTGCAGGATCTGCACGCGGTTGCCGCTGAGGCTGCGGATGACCGGCGCGCCGGCGTTGGGCCCGAAGGCGCTGTTCTGCACGCCGGACACATGTTCGAGCAGGCCGCCGAGGGTGCGGTTCTGGGCCTGCGGGTTGTCGACGGTGACACGGCTGTCGATGCGTGAGGGCTGGCTGGCTTCCACCTGCAGGGTGGGGAGGGTGGGCGCGTCCGCCGCCCGGGCGGAATGGAGGGCGACGGACTGGAGGGCGAGGGGGATGGCTGCAGCTAGCAGGTGGCGACGCATGACACGCTCCGTAAAAATGGCGTGAAATGTTATAACGTAACTATTTGTAATGACAAACGATTTCTTCGCCGTATGATCGAAGCCATCATCGATGGCGACCGTCCCTGCCTTGGATTCCCTGCAGCATTTCCATCCCGCGACACGCGACTGGTTCCGCTCTGCGTTCGCGGCCTCAACGCCGGTCCAGGACGAGGCCTGGGCGTCGATCGCTGCGGGCCGGCACACGCTGGTGGTGGCGCCGACGGGATCGGGCAAGACGCTGGCGGCATTCCTGCATGCCATCGACCAGGTCTTTGCCGAGCGCGATGGCGAGGCACGCCGCGACCCTTCGGCCAAGCACGTGGCGCGCACGCGCGTGCTGTACCTGTCGCCGATCAAGGCGCTGGGCAGCGATGTGCAGCGCAACCTGCAGGTGCCGCTGCAGGGCATCAGTGCCCGCCGCAGTGAACGCGGTGATCCGACCGTCGCCCTGTCCGTGGCCATGCGTACCGGCGATACCAGCAGTAGCGAGCGGGCGCGCCTGCTGCGGCGCGCGCCGGATATCCTGATCACCACGCCCGAGTCGCTGTACCTGATGCTGACCTCACAGGCGCGCGACATACTGCGCGATGTGCACACGGTCATTCTCGATGAGATCCACGCGGTGGCCGGCAGCAAGCGTGGCTCGCACCTGGCCCTGAGCCTAGAGCGGCTCGATGCGCTGCTGCAGGCCCCGGCGCAACGCATCGGCCTGTCGGCCACGGTACGGCCCGTGGAGGGTGTGGCCGCATTCCTGGGCGGCGACCGCGCGGTGCAGGTGGTGCAGCCCGCTTCACAGCGGCAGCTGGAACTGAAGATCGTGGTGCCCATCGAGGACATGACCGACCTGGCCGTGCACGGCCCCGCGGAAGGACACAGCTCAGGCGCACGCACGGGGTCGATCTGGCCGCATGTGGAAGCCAGCATTCTCGACAACGTGCTGCAGCATCGCTCCACGATTGTCTTCGCCAATTCGCGTGGCGTGGCCGAACGACTCACCGCGCGGCTCAACGAACTGCATGCCGAGCGCAGCACGGGGGAGCATCCCGAACTGACCGCCGGAGAGACCGCAACGGCTTACGGCTCGTTCACCGGCAGCACGGTGAACCGGGTGACGGCGCCGGGCACCCTGATTGCGCGATCGCACCATGGCTCGGTGTCCAAGGAACAGCGTGCTGCCATCGAGCAGGCACTGAAGTCCGGCGAACTGCGGTGCGTGGTGGCGACGTCCAGCCTGGAACTGGGTATCGACATGGGCCTGGTGGATCTGGTCATCCAGGTGGCCGCGCCGCATTCGGTGTCCAGCGCGCTGCAGCGGGTCGGGCGTGCCGGGCACCAGGTGGGTGGTCTGTCGCGCGGGCTGCTGTACCCACGCACGCGGCGTGACCTGGTGGATGCGGCCGTGGTGGTGGACAGCATGCTCGATGGGCGTATCGAAGCCATCGACTCACCGCGCAATCCGCTCGATGTGCTGGCCCAGCAGACCGTGGCTGCGGTAGCGATGGAGCCACTCGATGTCGAGGCCTGGTACGCACGGGTTCGCCGCGCCGCGCCGTACCGCACGCTGCCGCGCAATGCCTTTGATGCGGTGCTGGACATGCTGGCTGGGCGCTATCCGTCCGATGCGTTCGCCGGTTTCCGCCCGCGGCTTGTCTGGGACCGGAAGACCGGCACGCTGACCGCACGTCCTGGCGCCCGCCAGCTGGCGGTGACCAGCGGCGGTACCATTCCCGACCGTGGCATGTATGCCGTTGTCCTGCCCGAGGGTGAAGAACAGGCAGGATCGCGCCGTGTCGGCGAGCTGGACGAGGAGATGGTCCACGAGTCGCGGGTCAATGATGTGATCACCCTCGGCGCCACCTCCTGGCGCATTGACCAGATCACCCTCGACCAGGTCGTGGTGACGCCCGCGCCAGGGCGCTCGGCGCGGTTGCCGTTCTGGCGGGGCGAGGGCATCGGCCGCCCGGCCGAGCTGGGGCAGGCCACCGGCGCGTTCCTTGCCGAACTGGAAGCCGATCCAGGCTCCGCTGGCGAGCCATCCCCGGCGCTGCTTGCCCGGCTGCGCGGGCGTGGCCTGGATGACAACGCGATCGGCAACATGCTGGCGCTGGTGGCCGAACAGCAGCAGGCGACCGGCGTGCTGCCGACCGACCGGCGCCTGGTGGTGGAGCGTTGCCGTGATGAACTGGGTGATTGGCGGGTGATGCTGCATTCCCCTTACGGGCGACGGGTGCACGATCCCTGGGCGTTGGCCGTGGCCGCCCGGCTGAGAGAGCAGGCGGGCGTGGATGCGGCGGTGGTGGCCAGCGACGACGGCATCATCGTGCGCATGCCGGATCGCAGCGGCGTTGTGCCCGGTGCGGAGATCTTTCTGTTCGACGCGGCCAGCCTGCGCCACACCATCCATCTGTCAGTCACGGGCTCTGCGTTGTTCGCCGCACGCTTCCGTGAGTGCGCTTCGCGCGCCCTGCTGCTGCCGCGCCGCACACCGGGCAAGCGCTCGCCGTTGTGGCAGCAGCGCCTGCGTGCCGGGCAGCTGCTGGAGATCACACGCGGGCAGGAGGAATTCCCGATCCTGGTCGAAACCGCACGCGAGTGCCTGCAGGACGTCTACGATCTGGACGCGCTGGATGCGCTGATGCTGCGCATGCAGGCGGGGCAGGTCGGGATGGTTGAAGTGGAGACGGCAGTGCCATCGCCCTTCGCGGCGAATCTGCTGTTCGGCTATGTCGCCGAATTCATGTACGAAGCCGATGTGCCGCTGGCCGAGCGGCGTGCATCGGTGCTGGCGCTCGACAGTGGCCTGCTTGCCGAACTGCTTGGCCAGGTCGATCTGGGTGAGCTGCTCGACGATGACGTGGTGGCCACCGTGGCGCGCGAGCTGCAGCGCTTGGATCCGATCCGCCATGCGCGTGGCAGCGAAGGCGTGGCCGACCTGCTGCGCGAACTTGGCCCGCTGCCTGCCATCGACGTCGCGCAGCGCATCACTGAGCCAGCGCAGGGCGCGGCCTGGCTGGAGGCGCTGCACGCCGCTGGCCGTGCCATCAGGGTGGCCGTCGCCGGTACTGAGCAGTGGGCCGCGGTGGAGGATGCCGCGCGGCTGCGGGATGCCCTGGGGATCGATCCGCCTGCGGACGTGGCCGAGGCATTCCTGGCGCCGGTGCCCGATCCACTGGGTGATCTGCTCAGCCGCCATGCGCGGCATCACGGGCCCTTCAGCAGCGGCGGCGTGGCCGCACGCTTCGGGCTGGGCGTGGCGGTGGTGGATGACGCGCTGCATGCCCTGCAGGAACAAGGGCGGATCGTTCGCGGCCGCTTCGGCCTTGATCGCCGCCAGGCCATGGATGAGCTCACACCTGCTTCGCCGCGCGCTGCCCACGAGTGGGTCGCCGCCGATGTGCTGCAGCGGTTGCGGCTGCGCTCGCTGCAGGCCGCGCGCGAGGCGACCCGCCCGGTGCCGGTGGAGGCCTACGTCGACCTGCTGCTGCAGAACCAAGGCGTGCTGCACGAGGTCGTGCCTGCGCCCGACAGCGAAAGCGTGCTGCAGGTGATCGAACAGCTGGCGGGCCTGCCACTGCCGGCATCGTTGTGGGAACAGCAGGTGCTGCCGGCGCGCGTGCCCGGCTACAGGCCCGCGCTGCTGGATGAGCTGCTGGCGACCGGCGCGGTGCTCTGGGCTGGCCATGGCCGTGTGGGCGACGATGATGGCCTGGTGTCGCTGCACGTCCGCGAGCATGCGCCTGAAACCCTGCCGACCATCAACGGAGAGATGGCTGATTCGCCGATGCAGCAGGCGATCCTGCACGTGCTGGCCGACGGCGGTGCGTTCTTCGCCCCGCAGCTGGCGATGCAGGTACAGCTGCGCCTGGCGGAGACGGACCGTGCCGGCGAGGACTTCCCGACGGCGTTGTGGCAGCTGGCCTGGCGCGGCCAGGTCAGCAGTGATCTGTGGGCGCCGTTGCGCGCGCTGGGCGGCGCGCGTCCCGCACGGGCGCGCCCCGTACCGGTGTCGCGGCGGCGCCGGGGCTTTGCCTTCGCGCCAGCCACATCTGCCGCGGGCGCTGGGCTGGAACTTGCCAGCAGCACGGGGCCAACGCTGGCTGGACGCTGGTCGCTTCTGCCGCAGGCGCGGGCCAACGACACGGTGCGCGCGCTCGCACAGGCCGAGGCGCTGCTGGATCGTTACACGGTGGTGACCCGCAGCGCGGCGATGAGTGAAGCCGTGGCGGGTGGTTTCCCGGCACTGCGCCCGGTACTGCGCAGCATGGAAGACAGCGGGCGGCTGCTGCGGGGGCGCTTCGTGGAGGGCATGGGCGGTGCCCAGTTCGCCCAGCGCGATGACATCGACCGCCTGCGCGTCAGCGCCGAACGGCCGGGTCGGCCTGGCAGATGGATTGCGTTGTCTGCACTGGACCCCGCCAATCCGTTCGGCAGTCTGCTGCCCTGGCCCTTGCCGTCGGCAGGGCCGAAGCCCGTGCGGCGAGCCGGGGCGATGGTGGTGATCGGCGCTGGCCGCCTGCAGCTGTACCTGCCGCAGGGCGGGCGCCAGCTGACCAGCTGGATCGATGCGACGGCCGAAGATGCCGCAGCGCGCTGGTCGGCCGCTGCCCAGGCGCTGGCGGTGTGCCTGCGCCGTGGCCGGCGGATGTCGTTCACCCTGGAGCGCATCAACGAAGAGCAGATCCATCGTGGTCCCGCCGTCGAAGCGCTGCGCGAAGCAGGGTTCAGCAGTGAGCCGCGCGGGCTGGGCTGGAACGGCTGACGTCCCGTCATGCGCCACTGGCTCTGCAGAGCCGAGCCCATGCTCGGCTGCATTTTGTAGAGTCGAGCCTGCTCGACTGAAACAAGCAGTCGAGCAAGCTCGACTCTACCGACAGCCTCATCCGTGCTCGAAGCGTAGCGGCTGGCCACCCATCGCCGGGTCGCTGGTGCCGGGGCGACCATCTTCGGCGCGGCCGGCCAGGCGCAGTTCGCTGTCACCGGCCACCACGTGCAGGTCATACCAACCGCTGGTGGGCGCCGCGTCCCAGGCCAGCGTGGTCTCCACCCCAGCGGCCAGGATCAGCGTCTGCTCAGGCATGTGCCCGGCGTAGGCACCGCCTCGCACACGGATCGACTGCGCTGCACCGCTGGCATTGCGCAGCGTCAACCGCAGCTGGCCCTCGATCGGGTCAACCTGCGCGTGCAGCACCGGCGCACCGGCAGCGCCGCGGAAGTGCCGGTGGAAGCCGTTCGGGCCCAGCAGCCAGAGATCGTAGCGGCCCTGGGCATCCAGCGCCCACCGGTCCTGCAGCGGCGCGTCCGGCGCCACGGTATAGCGGCGCGGCAGGTCCGTCAGGCGAAGCCGGTCATAGACGTGCAGTACGCTGGCTGCGCCGTCGCAGGAAAACTGCAGGCGGATGCTGTCTGCGGCAATCGCCGCCACCTGCGCCTGCGGGCGATACGGCAGGGCGCGTGCAGGACGCGTGCCCGCTTCCTGGCGTGCCGCCAGCAGGCCTGCAGGCAGTGCAGGCACGGTGCGCCCGGGCAGGGCCGCGGCGCGCGCAGCGGTGGCACTGACATCGGGCAGATTGCGCACGAACGGACGGGTATCGCGCTGGGCAAAGTCGAAGGCATTGGTCAGGTCGCCACACACGGCGCGGCGCCATGGCGAGATGTCCGGCGCGGGCACGCCGAAGCGGCGCTCGATCAGCCGCAGCACCGAAGTATGGTCATACACCTGCGAATCGACCCAGCCGCCGCGGCTCCAGGGCGAGATCACATACAGCGGCACGCGCGGGCCCAGGCCATACGGGCGGCCGCGCAGTTCGGCAGCGTCGGACTTCTCGTCGCCCGGCGCCGGGTGCTGGTGGTACTCGCCGTCGGTGCTCACCGACGACGCACCGGCCCAGCCGCCATCGGGTGTTGCCGACGGCGGCGCGGGCGGCGGCACGTGGTCGAAGAAACCGTCGTTCTCATCGAACATCAGCAGCAGCGCGGTGCGGCTCCACACCTCCGGGTCGGCGGTCAGCGCGTCCAGCACGCGCGCGGTGTAGGCCGCGCCCTGGGCCGGACTGGAAGGCCCAGGGTGCTCGCTGCCGGCGGCATCGGCGATGATGAAGCTGACCTGCGGCAGGCGGCCGTCGATGGCGTCCTGGCGCAGCTGGGCCAACCCGCGCGTGCTGACGCCACGTTTGCGCAGCGCGGCATCGTGTCCCGGTGCGCCGCTGTAGGCCTGGCGGAACGTCTCGAAGCCGGCCAACGGGTTGTCGGTGAAGTTGTCGGCCATGTCCTGGTATATCTGCCAGGAGACACCTGCCTGCTGCAGCCGCTCCACATAGCTGGTCCACCGGTAGGACTGCGGATGACCGCCGTGCTCGGGGAAGTTGTCATGCGAGTTGGCGATCACCGGACCGCCGGCGCGGGCGAAGGCGTCGTTGTGGCCGGTCCACAGGAATACCCGGTTCGGGTTGGTACCGGCCTGCATGGCGCAGTGGTAGGCATCGCAGATCGTGAATGCTTCGGCCAGGGCGAACTGGAAAGGCAGGTCGGCGCGCTGGAAGTAGCCCATCGCGTGGTTCTGCTTGGCCATCGGCCAGTGCCCCATGCGGCCGTGGTCCCAGGCGCGCTGTGCATCGGGCCAGGTGTGCGGGGTGCCTTCCACGCGCATGTAACCGAAGTGTGCGGCCGTATCCAGCGCGAAGGGCGCGATCGCGCGTTGCCCGCTGGCATCGGGCTGCAGCCAGAGGCTGCGCGGGCCATCCGCGCCGGCCAGCGGTGCAGCGGGGGCAACGAAGCGGTCGCCGAACCCACGCACGCCCGGCAGGGTGCCGAAGTAGTGGTCGAACGATCGGTTTTCCTGCATGAACACCACGATGTGCTGCAGGTCCTGCAGGCTGCGCGTCTGCGCGGCCGGGGCGATGGCCGCTGCCCGGGCGATGCTGGGCAGCAGCGGTGCCAGGCCGGCGGCGACGCCGGCCTGCAGCAACCGGCGTCGGCCGATATCAGTCACGAGTACCTCACAGATCCACGCGGAAGGAGATGCCGACGGTGCGCGGCGCGCCGATGAAGGCCGCGTTGGCACCGTCAACCCCAGCAAGATAGCGCTTGTCGGTGATGTTGCTCACCACGAGGTTGGCGCCCATGCCCTTCAGGCGCGGCGACAGGCCCTGCAGGTCGAAGCCGATGTTGGCGTTGAAGACCGTGGCCGAGGGCAGCTTGTTGACGTTGGCCGCGTCCAGGTAGCGGGTGCCCAGGTAGCGGCCGGACAGGCCGAAGTTCCAGTTCTCGCCCTGCCAATCGGCCGACAGCACCAGGATCTGCTCGGGCTGGCCGATCACTTTGGCCCCATCGACGATGCCCAGCTGGGTATCACGCGTGGCATCGCCGCTGCCCAGGTACTTGGAGCGGTTGTAGGTATAGGCCGCGTTGATCCGCCAGCCGTTGTCCCAGCCATAGCCGAAGGCCGCTTCCAGGCCGTTGCTTTCCACGCCACCGAAGTTCTCGTAGACGCCGTCGGTCTCGTCCAGGTAGTCGATGCCGCTGACCAGGCCGGCCGGCAGGTAGACGATCCGGTTGTCGAATTTGATGTTGTACAGGGTGACCGAGGCGGTCAGCGGCCAGCGGCTGATGCGCATGCCCACTTCGATGTTGTCAGCCGTCTCCGGTTCGACGTTGCGGAAGCGCTGCGGGTCGGTTTCGCCGAGCACGCCGGAGGGAATCGCGGCGAAGTTCTGCGAGAAGCCGGCGAACAGCTCCATGCCCTCCACGCCCGGAGCCCAGGTGAAGCCCGTGGACAGCAGCGGGTCGGATTTGGAATCGGAGGTGACGTGCTCGCTGGCACCGATCACGCGGTTGCGCGACTGGTCGACGAAGAACTGCTTGACGCCCACGCGCGTACTGAACGGGCCGAAGCGGGCCACGTCCTCGACGTAGTACATCTGCTCGTCCACCGTGTAGTTGTCCTCGAACTGCACCCAGTACGGCTGGTGGTCGAAGCCGATGTCCTGGCCGACGTTGAGCAGGCGGTGCCAGTCGCGGCGCGCCGAGCGGTCCAGCTTCTCCACCCACAGGCCGCCGCGGACGGTGTTGTCGACGCCGCCAAAGGTCTGCCGCCATTCGACATCGGCGGTCACGCCCATGCGGTCGTTGTCGTAGTGGGTGTGGCGATAGGACTGCGCGCCCAGCACGTTGCCGGCGTAGCAGTTGGGATCGTATTCGGCGCTGAAGCCCACGCGCGGGGTGCAACCCGCAATGGGCTGGGCGCTGCTGCCATCGGGGTTCACGAAGTAGATCTGGCCGAGGTTGCTGCCGCCGTACGCCGTGCTGCCGCCCATGTATTCGGACTGCGGTTGGCCGGCCCCGTCCTGGGTCACGTCGGCCAGATAGGGCGGCAGCCAGTCGCCTCGGCCCTGCATGCGATGGCCATAGGCAGCCAGCGAGGTTCTGAAGCCGTTGCCGCCGTCGAAGGCCGCGCGCAGGTAGCCGAAGGTGTTCTCACGCAGCGCGCGCGAACCGGAACGGTAGTTCTGGTCCAGGTAGGGGATGCCGGTGAGGGTGCCGACCAGGTTGTCGCGGTCGGGGTTGCTGGCAAAGCCCTGCGGCGAAACGCTGGTGTATTCCGGCTCGTCGGCATCGTTGTAGGAGAGATAGCCGGTCAGCGTCCAGCGGTCCAGTTCGGTGACGAATTTGCCGGCGATATGATCGTTGCTGGTCTTGCCGCTGCCATCGATCCAGTCGCTCACGCGGGCCGAGGATGCGCTGACCCAGGCGCGGGTGTGGCCGCCGAGCAGGCCGGTGTCGTAGCGCACGTAGTACTTGCGCGCATCGTTGTCACCGGCACCTGTGACGAAGCGCAGGCGGCTGTCATGCAGCGGATCACTGGTGAGGAAGTTCAGCGTGCCGCCGAGCGCCTCGTTGGAGCGCGAGGAAATGTCGGCCGTGCCCTGGCTGACTTCCACTGTTTCCAGGTCGAGCGTGTCGATGTAGCGGTTGGCCAGCGAGCCGCCGCCGTAGCCCGAGCCGCCGTTGGGCAGGCCATCGATGGTGGTGCCGATCTGCTGCGTATCGCGGTTGGTGACAAAGCCGCGCATGCTGATCTGCGTGCCCCACACCGAAGAACCGGTTGCATCGGCTTCGCTGACCACGACGCCCGGCACTTCGTTGAGTGCGCCGTTGACGCTGCTCAGCACCGTCTGCCGGTTCAGCGCTTCGGTGCGTACCGAGGTCTTGGCATAACTGGTGGCCTGGCCGATCACCTGCACCTGGTCCAGTGTGCGTGCGTCGGCACTGCGCGATTCGGCGGTCTCGCCCTGCGGTGCTTCAGCCAAGGCGTCCAGCGCGGGGGCGATCAGCAGGGCAAGCAGCGAAACACTGGGAAAACGCGCAATCGTTCGCATCGAAACCGGACCTTGAGTGGGGAAAGCCCGGGAGTTTCTGCAGGCGCAATGACATGGGAATGACGTGAATGCGCACGAACGATGGCAGTGTGTGGCCGTCACGGCCATGCGCTATGCTCGGGGCCCTTCTCAATGGATATGAGGTGTGGCGATGTACGCATGGACGAGGATCTGTCTGGGGGCTGTGGTGCTGCTGGCAGTGGCAGGCTGCGAACGCACGCCTGTGCCGGCCGCCGAGACGGCCGCCGCGCCCGCGGATGCAGCTGCAACGGAAGCTGGCACTGCCAGTGCAGCGGCGGCAAAGGACGCGGCCGCGGGCCTGACCGACCGGGATGGCAAGCCGGTGCCGGTGCTGTCTTTCGATACCACTCAGCTGTCGATCAGCAGCGTGGCGCTGGGGGAACTGCCGTTCTTCAGCCTGCCACACGGCTATGCGCCGCAGAACACAGCCAGCAAGCGTGCATGGGCGCGCTTTCCGTTCCGTATCGGCGATGGCGTGCATTGGGCGGAAGGCCCGAGCTGGTCGGCGCGCATCGTTGCCGACAGCGCAGCGGACAAGACCTTCTCGGCGCTGGAAGTGCAGCGCAACTTCGATGGCGTGCTGGCTGCCGCCGGTGGGCACAAGGTGTTCGAGGGCAAACTGCTGCGTGACATCTACTACGGCCCGCAGCTGGAAGACGAGATCGGCGGCGGTTTCATCGATGCGGTGAACCTGGACCAGGACGCGGCCACCACGGTGTACGTGGTGCGTCAGGCCGATCGCACGGTGTGGGTGCAGCTCGCCGTGGACAGCAACGGCGCCGGTCTGGTGGTACTCGATGACGTGCCGTTCAAGCCTACCGCGCAGTGGTCGGACAGCTTCCCGCACCTGGGCCTGCCGGCCGGCTATGGCGAGCGCAATGCACCGCAGAAACGTGATTTCGACACCTTCCCGTTCTGGAACGGTAAGCGCTTCGAGCAGGTGGAAGGACGCACCTGGGCCCAGGACTTCGACAAGGGCGAGCATGCGTATTCATTGCATGAGGTGCGGCGCAACCTTGAAGCGATGATGGCCCAGGCCGGTGGCCGCAAGGTGTTTGATGGCCACATTCCGCGCGAAGCTGCCGATGGCGTGCCGCAGCAGGTGAAGTCGGCCTACAGCCAGGCTGCGGGCTTCAGCTGGCAGGATTACGAAACCCAGGTCTACCGTGTTGACCTTGCCGATGGTCGCCAGCTCTGGGTGCACGCGCGGCTGGAGTACCTGAGCGCAGGCTGGGTCGTGGTCGAGCGCAAAGGCTTCACCCAGACCGCAGCGCTGCTGCCGGCCGACGCACTCAGGAATCAGCTGAACAGTGCCGGCCGGGTCGCCATCCAGGTCAACTTCGCCAGCGACAAGGCGGACATCCTGCCGACATCCGAGCCTCAGCTGGCGCAGGTGCTGGAACTGCTGCGCAGCGATGCTGCACTGAAGCTTGCCATCGAAGGACATACCGACAACAGCGGCGCGGCGGCACACAACCGCAGCCTGTCTGAAGCCCGTGCTGCATCGGTGGTGGCAGCCCTGACCAGCAAAGGCATCGCTCCGGAGCGCCTGCAGGCGGCGGGCTTTGGTGCCGACAAGCCCGTGGCTGACAACGGCAGCGAAGACGGCAGGGCGCGCAATCGCCGCGTCGAGCTGGTCAAGCGCTGAGCGGATGCGTCCACCCTTCGCATGATGGCGCGCGGACAAAACTGAATCGATCCCCGACTGTCATCAACCGGTCATCCAACTGCGATAGATGAAGCCCGGCTGCGCCCGCTAACCTGCCACGCTGTCGCACTTTTCCCTGATTGCCCATGAAGCGCCCGCTGCTGCTGTTGCTGGCGTGCGCCGGCCTGTGGCTGGCTGCATGCTCTTCCTCGATCACCGCCTCGTCCACGTCGCTCAGCGACCGGCTGGTCGCGCCCGGTGGCGTATCCACCCTGCTGGACCAGCCGCGCATCGCCGCGGCCATCGCCGAGCTGCCCAATCGCCATGGCATTGCGCCGGGGCGCGATGGCGTGCCGATCTTCTGGCGGGTGTTCGATCCGGGCGACTATGGCGCCCGCTATCGTTACCTGCCGCAGCGCCACGAGAACGGCCAACCCCTGGACACCGGGCTGAGCCTGTCGGTGCCGCAGCCGTTCCGTGCGCAGGCGCCGCGCGGCACGGTGGTGCTGCTGCACGGCTGGATGATGAATGGCGATTCGATGCTGCCCTGGTCGCTGCAACTGGCCGAGTCGGGCTACCGCGTGGTCACCCTGGACCTGCGCAACCATGGCCAGTCCGGGCGTGGGCCGTCCGGCTACGGCACCTACGAATCGGACGATGTGGTGGATGTGATCGGCGAGTTGCGTGCGCGCGGCGAGGTGGTCGGGCCCTTGTACCTGTTCGGGGTGTCCTACGGCGCCGCCACCGCCGTGTTCACGGCCGACAAGCTGGGCGACCAGGTGGCCGGCGTGGTGGCGATGGAATCGTTTGCCAATGCGGGCGTCGCCATCCGCACGATGATTCCGCACCTGATGGCGCTGCAGCCGGAAGGGCTGAAGGCGCAGGCCGTGGCATCGTATGCGCGCTGGCGTTACGGCGGCCAGGACATCAACCAGGTGATCGCCGCTGCCAGCCGCCGCATTGATGTCGATCTGGACCGGGTGGACGTGGCCCGCGCACTGGCCGATACCCGTGCCTGCGTGCTGCTGCTGCACGGGCAGGGCGACCAGCACATTCCGGTCAGCCAGGGCCGCCAGCTCGCGCTGGCCAATCCGCGCGCGCACTACATCGAGATGCGCGGAGAAGACCACATCACCCTGCCGCTGCGATTGGACCTGCTGGCCGGCGTAGTGGATGACTGGATGGCCCAGGACGCGCACCACCCGCGCGCGACCTGCCCGGCGCCACAACTGCCGGCACAGGCAGAGTGGCGGGTGCATGACACTGCCGCTCCTGTGGCCACGCGCGGCTGATCTTTCTCCTTACGGCAAACGGCGTGCCAGAGCGCGGGCCGAGGCCGCCACGCCCAGCAGCAGTGCCGCCACGCAGAGGAAGGCGAATCCCAGCGTGGTGAGGTGGGCCAGTCCGCCGATCGCCGCCGGGCCGGCGAGGATGCCGGCGTAACCCAGCGTGGTGACGGCGGTGATGGCGATGCTTTCAGGCATCGCGCGCTGCTGGCCGGCCATCGAGAACAGCGCCGGCACGATGTTGGCGCAGCCCAGGCCGACCATCACATAGCCAGCCAGCGCCACCGCGAAGGAGGGCACCAGGGTGGCCAGGGCGAACCCGGTGGCGGCGGTGACCCCGCCGATGATGATCGTGCGCGTGCGGCCCAGACGCTCGACGAGGCCATCGCCGAACAGGCGCATCGCGGTCATCGCCAGGGTGAACACCGCAAAGCCAGCGCCGGCCTGGTCGCGCGGGACCTGCCGCACCTCGGCAAGGAACACGGCGCTCCAATCGAGCATCGAGCCTTCGGCCAGGAACACGATGAAGGCCAGCACGCTGATGAACAGCACCACGCCGTGGGGCATGGCCAGCATCGGGCCGTCATGGGCGATGCGCTGCGGGCGCCAGTGCGGTGCCGACAACAGCGCCACCACGAGCATGGCTGCCACCGACAGCAGCGCGGCCATCCACAGTGGTGTGCCCAGCAACAGCAGGCCGGTCATGCAGCCGGCACCGATGAAGCCGCCGATGCTGTAGAACGCATGGAAGCCCGACATCATCGCGCGGCCGGCATCACGTTCAACCGCCACCGCCTGCATGTTCATCGTGCAGTCCATCGCGCCGACACCCGCACCGAACAGGAACAGCGCCGTGCCCAGCGCCAGCGGGGAGGGCGCCAGCGCCAGCAGCGGCAACGCCAGCAGGATGAGACCGGTGGTGATGATCATCAGGCGCCGGCAGCCCAGGCGTCCGCTCAGTGCGCCGGCCAGCGGCATCGCCAGCAGCGAGCCCAGGCCGAGGCACAGCAGTACCGCGCCCAGGCTGGCATCGGACAACTGCGCCTTGGCTTTGGCGTACGGCACCATCGGTGCCCAGGCCGCCGTGGCAAAGCCCGGTATGAAGAAGGCAGCGCGGGTGGCGTGCTGCTGGGCACGCGGGGAAGAGGGCGTCATGCGCAGGGTGGGATCGGGAGAATCCCGCAATGAAAACGTTTCCAGGCTCCTTGAGCAAGTGCCGGAAGCGTCATCGCACGGCGAATACGAATGCAGTCGCGCGGGCCAGGCACGCAAAGGCCCGCGACACCCATGGGCGCCGCGGGCCTTGCTGCATCGTCGTGCTCAGTGCTTACAGCGGCAGATCGAACACCAGCACTTCGGCGTCGTTGCCGTTTTCCAGCGTCAGCTGTGCTTCGTCGCTGATCTGCAGTGCGTCACCGGCATCCAGGGTGATGCCGTTCACCTGCAGCTGGCCACGGGCGACCTGCACATAGGCGCCACGGCCATTGCCCAGTGCGTGGTGCAGCTTCTGGCTGCCATCAAGGATGGTGGCGTAGATGCGGGCATCCTGCTGGATGCGCAGCGAACCGTCGGCACCATCGGGCGAGGCGATCAGGCGCAGCTGGCCGCGCTTGGTTTCCGGCGCGAAATGGGTCTCGCGGTAGGACGGTTCGATGTTCTCGCTGTCCGGGAAGACCCAGATCTGCAGGAAGTGCACCGGATCGGTGGCCGAGTGGTTGAACTCGCTGTGGCTGACGCCGCTGCCGGCGCTCATCACCTGCACGTCGCCGTAGCGCAGCACCGAGCCGGTGCCCATCGAGTCCTTGTGCTCCAGCGCACCGCCCAGCACGTAGGAAATGATTTCCATGTTGCTGTGGCTGTGGGTGCCGAAGCCCTGGCCGCCGATGACCTTGTCTTCGTTGATGACGCGCAGCGGGCCGAAGCTGACGTAGCGCGGGTCGTAGTAGCCGGCGAAGGAGAAGGTGTGGCGGGAGGACAGCCAGCCATGCTCGGCCAGGCCACGGGTAGCGCTCTTGCGGATCTGCAGCATGATGATTTCTCCTTGTTCGATGGTTTCGATGGGGCGGGGTGGGCCGGTGGCCGCTGTGTTTCCCCGTTGGAGAGAAGTATCCGCTTGCACCGTGGGTTTGAAAAACGGATAGTTTTGACAGCCATCATCGAAAATTTCGAATGCTCAAGCTCAGCCTGGATGCCCTGCAGATCCTGGACGCCATCGACCGCCGCGGCTCCTTTGCCGGCGCGGGCAAGGCCCTGCACAAGGTGCCCTCGACCATCTCCTACACCGTGGCCAAGCTGGAGGAGGACCTGGGCGTCCAGCTGTTCGACCGGGTCGGCCCCCGTGCGGAGCTGACCGAGGCCGGTCGGGCGCTGCTGGACGAGGGCCGCCACCTGCTGCGGGCTGCCCGTGAACTGGAGCTGCGGGTGCGGCGGGTGGCCTCCGGTTGGGAGGCGGAGCTGACTCTGGCGGTGGATTCGGTGTTTCCGACCTGGCTGCTGGGCCCGGACATTGCTGCGTTTCGCGGTATCGAGGCGCCGACGCGGCTGCGTCTGTTCGGCGAGGCGTTGTCGGGTACCTGGGAGGCCCTGCTGGACCGCCGCGCCGACCTGCTGGTGGGCGCGGCCGGCGAGGGACCCAGTGGCGGTGGCTACGTGGTGGAGCCGCTGGGAAGCGTGGCGTTTGTGTTCGCGGTGGCTCCCCATCATCCGTTGGCGCAGGCGCCGGGTGTGCTGGGGCGCGAGCAGCTGGCCGAGCATTGCGCCATTGCCGTGTCCGATTCCGCGCGGCGGTTGCTGCCACGCACGGTCGGCCTGCTGATGGGGCAGGAGATCCTGACGGTGCCGGACATGGCCAGCAAGTTGAACCTGCAGTGCCAGGGCGTGGGTTTCGGTTTTCTGCCCGAGCCGTGCGCGCGCGCAGCGGTGGCCCGTGGCCAGCTGGTGATCCGCGAAGTGGAGGAGCACAAACCGGAGGAAACGTTCTGGCTGGCCTGGCGCACGGGTGAGGATGGCGCGGCATTGCGCTGGTGGCGCGAGCGGTTGCGCAGGCCGGAGCTGCTGGCGCAGTGGTGGCAGGCAATGGGGTAGATCCACGCCATGCGTGGAGGGGGGGGGGTCTGCAGGGCTGCGCCCTGCACCTGCCGAATCAACGTCGACGGCAACGTCAACGTCAACGTCAACGGCAGAAGCTGGTTATCCGTGGGATGGCGGGGTGGGTCCGGTTGCGGGGGACGCTGCAAGTACGTCCATGTAAGCTCGGTCGCGCCATCCATGGCGCTCACGCCCCCGCAACCGGACCCACCCCGCCTTCGACAGTTTTCCGCGATCTGTCGGAACGGCACGGGGTCGGATCCCGTTGCTGTGCAACGGGCTCTGACCCCGGACTTGTTTCGATACCTGACAGATGTGTCGACCAGGGTCGACACCTGCCAAATGCCGCGCGCTCCAAACGTTGTTGCCGGCCAGCGGCCGGCACTACCGCAGGTGCAGGGCGCAGCCCTGCCGAAGGCACAAAAAAAACAGCAGGCCGAGGCCTGCTGTTTCGGTGTAATGGTGCGCCCGGAGAGATTCGAACTCCCGACCGCCTGGTTCGTAGCCAGGTACTCTATCCAACTGAGCTACGGGCGCCAATTACATAAACTTGTTGTATTGATCGTGTGTGGTGCGCCCGGAGAGATTCGAACTCCCGACCGCCTGGTTCGTAGCCAGGTACTCTATCCAACTGAGCTACGGGCGCGCGGTACACAATCAATTTGTTACTTCATTTTACTGCATCTTCCAGCGGCGGATGCTGGAAGCCTGTCGAGTGGTGCGCCCGGAGAGATTCGAACTCCCGACCGCCTGGTTCGTAGCCAGGTACTCTATCCAACTGAGCTACGGGCGCCCTGCGACAGGAGCGGAATTATGCGGATGTCGGCGGCTGTCGTCAACGCTTTTGTGAAAATTTTCATTCAACTGAATGAAAAAGCTCTCCGCCACAATGTCTGGCGCCTTCATCCACGCGAAGTGATCGGCACGCGTCCCCAGTTCCTGCGCGGACAGCACGCGCACGCGTGAGGCCACATTCGGCAGCTTGGCCAGCAGCGCGTGCATGGAGCCGGGCGGCGCGAACCAATCATCGGCCATCAGCACCGCCTGCGCGCTGCCATGGATGCGTGCCAGCTGCGCATCAAGATCCTCGTGCATGCCCACGGCGGCGTAGTGGTTGTTCAGGCCCACACGTGCCCAGTCCGCGATCAGGCCACGCGCTTCGGTGCCGCCAAAGCCAAGGCGGCGGCCGTGCAGTACACCCTGGCGGCGCGCGATCCATGGCAGGAAGCGGTAGAACAGCGGAAGCAGCCAGCCGCGCGGGGCCGGGAACACGCGCCAGAACGGCGTGCCACTGGCCGCCAGCCACAGGCGCTGGAAACGGTCCGGGTTGCGCCCCGCATGCAGGCAGGCGAGCTGCCCGCCCAGGCTGTGTCCACCGATGATCCAGGGCAGGGCGCTGGCCGCTTCGTCTTCGCGGCCCAGCACGGCCTGGCTGGTCGGCAGATCCTGCTCGAGGATCTCGCGATACCCCCAGTCGGTGGTACGCGACGGGCGCAGGGAACTGCTGCCGTTGCCGCGCCACTCGTGCAGGTAGACGGCGACGCCACGTGCGGCCAGTGCCTGCGCCAGCGGCAGGTAGTGGCGCGCGGCCACACCCAGCGCCGGCAGCCACAGCAGGCGCGCCACGGGGTCGGCAGGCACGCAGGCGATGATTTCGTAACGGTGGCCATCGCCGCTGTCCACGGCGAAGGTGCGCGGCGTATCGGTCATGCGTGTGGCGCCGCGCCGAAGTGGTCCAGCACCAGCACCTCGCTGCGTCCGGGCGCATAGCCCTGCTGCAGGCCGCGCGCCACGTAGTCGATGCCGGCTTCGCAGGCGTTGGCCAGGCTCAACCCGTTGCACAGCTGTGCGGCGATGGCCGAGGCCAGCGTGCAGCCGGTGCCATGTGCATCCAGCGGCAGCCGTGCGTGGATGAACTCCTCGCTGCTGACGCCATCGAAATAGCGGTCGATCACCCGGTTGCCTTCATGCAGGTGGCCACCCTTCAGCAGCACCGCGCCGGCGCCCATGTCCAGCAGGGCTGCAGCGGCCTGTTCGGCCTGGTCGGCGTTGGTGATGCTGCCGCCGACCAGCAGCTCGGCTTCCGGGGTATTGGGAGTGATCAGCGTTGCCAGCGGCAGCAGGCGTTCGCGCATCGCCTGCAGCGCGCTGTCTTCCAGCAGGCGTGCGCCGCTGGTGGCGACCATCACCGGGTCCAGCACCACGTGTGCGGGGCGGCGCTGTGCAAGCACATCGGCGACGGTGTGGATGACCTCGGCATTGGCCAGCATGCCGAGCTTGACGGCGTGGATGTCGAAATCATCGAAGCAGGCGTCCAGCTGCGCGCGCAGGAAGGCGACCGGTGGCACGTGCACGGCGATGACGCCGCGGGTGTTCTGCGCCGTCAATGCTGCGATGGCGGACAGGCCATGTACGCGGTGCGCGGCGAAGGCCTTCAGATCGGCCTGGATGCCGGCGCCACCGCCGGAATCGGAGCCGGCGATGGTGAGGGCGGAAGCGGGAGTGGTCGGGCTCATGCAGCGATTGTGCCGTGGTCCCGCAGGGGAAGGTAGATCCACGCCATGCGTGGATGCGCTGGATCCGGCAGCCGGGGTCAGAGCCTTCTACGCGGGAGAGGGATCTGACCCCCGCCCATCCTCAGTGCCGCCAGCGCGCCCACTGCTGGTACAGCACGTAGACGATGCCGGTCAGGCCGGTGAGCAGGGCAGGCGCCAGCAGGGCGTCGTAGCGGAAACGCATGAACAACCACGCGCCGAGGATGCCGCCGCCGAGGAAGCCGCTGATGATCAGGCCGCTGAGGGTGAGCCGGCGCACCTGCAGGGGCAGGCCGCGCAGCAGATGGCCCAGGCCGATGCCGAGGTCGGTGAACATGCCGCTCAGATGCGTGGTACGCACCACCGCGCCGCTGAACGTGGTGGCCATCGCGTTCTGCAGGCCGCAGGCCATGGCGGCGGCGAGGGCTCCCCAGATCTGCTGCTGCTCGAACAGTGGAATGGCCACCAGCAGCAGCGTGGATTCGATGGCCAGCGCCACGCCGTAGCGGCGGCCCAGCTGCAGGGTGTTGTCCTGGATCAGCAGGCCGCTGAGCATCGCGCCCAGCGAGAAGGCGATCAGCAGGCCCCAGAGGTGGCCCACGGCGCGCCAGTCACCCTCGGCGATGGCCATGCCCAGCTGGCTGGTGCTGCCGGTCATGTGGCTGACCGCCTGATGCTCGAAGCCCAGGAAACCCACCACGTTGACCATGCCGGCCACGCTGGACAAGGCGACGGCGCCGATCCAGACCCAGGTGGGCAGGCGGATTCCCATGCCGCCGCCTCAGGGCGACGGCACTTTGCCGCCGTTGAACTGCAGGTCGCTGAAGCTACCGCTGGCCGGATCGAACACCGCGCCCCAGAACTGCCGGCCACCATCGCACACGCGGATCGCTTCGCGCGCCGGATTGGTTGTGGCGCCGTCAGGCAGGTGGAACGCGTTGATGTAGATCAACTGCTGGCCACCGCTTTCGATGCCCACGTACTGGCGATCGAAATCCAACACGTGCGGAACCTGGGCTTCCAGCGAGGACAGCCTGGCTTCCATCTGGTCCACCTGCTGCCGGCTCGGCGCCCAGTAACCCGTCACCCGCCCGGCCTCGCGGCCGGGGCTTGTGCGCGAGCAGGTGTCCAGCACCTGCGCGGCGATGACGGGGCGGGTGACCACCCACGATTGGCCGGTACGCTCGGCGGTCGGCACGCTGGCCGGGCCGCGCGTGGTGGTGCAGGCGGCCAGTGCGGCTGCGAGGGCGATCGCAGCCGTGGGCAGCAGCAGGCGGGTGAAACGGTTCACAACACCTCCGAAGCATAATCGGCCAGGCGCGAACGCTCGCCACGGCGCAGGGTGATATGCGCACTATGCGGCCAGTTCTTGAAGCGGTCCACCGCGTAGGTCAGGCCCGAGGTGGTTTCGGTCAGGTACGGGGTATCAATCTGTTCGACGTTGCCCAGGCAGACGATCTTGGTGCCGGGGCCGGCACGGGTGATCAGCGTCTTCATCTGCTTCGGGGTGAGGTTCTGCGCCTCGTCCAGGATCAGATAACGCGACAGGAAGGTGCGCCCGCGCATGAAGTTCATCGAACGGATCTTGATGCGGCTGGCCAGCAGATCGTTGGTGGCCTGCCGGCCCCAGGTGCCGCCTTCCTGGTTGTGGGTGAGCACTTCCAGGTTGTCGGTCAGCGCGCCCATCCACGGGGTCATCTTTTCTTCTTCGGTGCCGGGCAGGAAGCCGATGTCCTCGCCCACGCTCACCGTGGCGCGGGTCATGATGATTTCGCGATAGCGCTGCTGGTCCATCGTCTGCGCCAGGCCGGCAGCCAGGGCCAGCAGGGTCTTGCCGGTGCCGGCGGTGCCGAGCAGGGTGACGAAGTCGATCTCCGGGTCCATCAGTGCGTTGAGCGCGAAGTTCTGTTCGCGGTTGCGTGCGCTGATGCCCCACACGGCATGGCTGCCGTGGCGGAAATCATCAACCAGCGACAGCACCACCTTGCCATCGCCCACCACGCGGCTGACGCGCAGTTCGACTTCATCTTCGCCCGGCAGGTAGACGTACTGGTTCGGGTACCACTCCTCGCCGTCCTGGGCGAGGATTTCGTAGTGGGTGCGGCCCTTGTCGCTCCAGCTGCGCAGGTCCTCGCCGTGGCGCTTCCAGAAGTCTTCCGGCAGTTCGGTGGCGCCGGTGTACAGCAGGCTGAAATCATCCAGCGCGCGGTCGTTCTCGTAGTCCTCGGACACGATGCCTGCGATGGCGGCCTTGATCCGCAGGTTGATGTCCTTGGAAACGAACACCACCGGCAGGTCCGGGGTTTCTTCCTTCAGGGCAAGGATGGCGCCGAGGATGGCGTTGTCCGGGATGACCTTGCCGAAGCTCTTGCCTGCATCGAAATGGCTGGTCTGGAAGCGCAGCTTGCCGGCGCTCTGCTTGCCCCGCAATTGCAGGCCGTTGGGACGCTGCAGCGGAATGCCGTCGGCCAGGTTGTCCAGGCCCGATTCCTGCACCAGCTCGTTGAGGAAGCGGCTGACCTGGCGCGCGTTGCGGCTCGCTTCGGACGTTCCCTTCTTGCCGTTGTCCAGCTCCTCGATCACCTGCATGGGCAGGTAGACGTCATGTTCCTCGAATTTGAACAGCGCGGTGGGATCGTGCATCAGCACGTTGGTATCCAGCACGTAGATGCGCTTGCCTCGGGTCATCGTCATTTCCTGGTTACGGACAGGGAAAAACCACCACGGCCTGCAGGGCAGGGTGATGGCGGACACAGTGGGCGTTGGGACTCACTTGGATTGGGCGGCCTTCAGTTCGGCAAGCACGGCGTCGGCATGGCCGGCGACCTTGACCTTGCGCCAGGACTGGATGAGTTGGCTGTCGGGAGAAATGAGGAAGGTGCTGCGTTCGATGCCACGTACCTGCTTGCCGTACATGTTCTTCATCTTGATGACGTCGAAGGCGGTGCACAGCGCTTCGTCGGCATCGCTGACCAGCGGAAAGTTGAAACCCTGCTTGGCGCAGAAGTTGTCGTGGGACTTGACCGAGTCGCGGGAGACGCCGAGCACGACCGCGCCGGCCTTCCTGAATTCCGGCAGCAGGGCGTTGAAGTCGATGCCTTCGGTGGTGCAGCCGGGCGTGCTGTCCTTGGGGTAGAAGTACAGCACCAGCCACTGGCCGGCGTAGTCGCCGAGGGTGGACTGGTTGCCGCCGGACAGCGCCAGCGGCAGGGAAAGGGTGGTGCTGTCCAGGGTATCGCCGTTGTTCATGAGGTCCTTCTGTCGAGCCTGGGTTGTTTCTACGACAATTGCATGAAACGCCACGCGCCTGTGAGAGGCGCGCGAAAAATCCGCACTTCCGATCAGAATTTCATCGGGTCCATGATCGCGTCCAGGTTCAGATGGTCGCAGAACTCAAGGAAATCATCGCGCAGTGCAGCGATGTGCATGTTGGCCGGCACGCCGATGGTGACCTGCGCGCTGAACATTTCAGCACCGGTCTGCATGGCGCGGTAACGCGTGCTCTGCAGGTTCTCGATGGTGATGCCCTGGCGGTCGAAGAAATCGGCCAGCTGGAACAGGATGCCCGGCTTGTCGGCGGCGATCACTTCCACGATGTACGGCAGCAGGTTGGACTGCGCCAGCTTGGCTTCCGTGCGGTACCAGACCAGCTTCAGGCCTTCCTCTCGCTCAAGCCGGGTCAGCATGGCTTCCAGCTTGGCGACCGAATCCCAGGAGCCGGTGGCCAGGGCGGTGACCGAGACATCGCGGCCCACCGTGGCCAGGCGCGCGTCCACCAGATTGCAGCCGCTGTCGGCGATGCGGCGGGTGACGGACAGCAGGGGGGACTCCGGATGCGTCGTGTAGGCGTTGATCAGGAGGTGGTTTTCGCTCGGCGCGGGGCGCGGGGTGGTGTCGGTCAAGGCGATTCCGGGTAATGCAGGGGTGAGTCTGAATGCCCGCCGGGGGCGGGAATCCACCGGTGTCCAGCATACTTGCCCGTGCTTTCGCGCCGCAAGTAACATTCAGGGTGCCCCCGGCCTGTCGTGGCGGGCGTTTCCCTCCCCAGCCAAGAGCAGCACGTCCTTGTCCCTTTCCGGCCTCATCACCGCGCTGGCGACCCCGTTCCGGGCCGACGGCTCCCTCGACCCCGATGGTTGGCAGCGCCTGCTGCACCTGCAGCTGGAAGGCGGCGTGCAGGGCGTCGTCGTTGCCGGCTCGACCGGCGAAGCAGCCACCCTCTCCGATGCCGAATACGACCAGCTGCTGGCCAGCGCGGTCGAGCACATCGCCGGCCGCGTGCCGGTCCTGGCCGGCACCGGCCTGTCCGGCACCGCCAAAACGATCGAACAGACCCGCCGCGCCGCCGCGCTCGGCGCCACCCACGCGCTGGTGGTCACCCCGCCGTACGTGCGTCCCACCCAGGCCGGCCTGATCGCGCATTACCGTGCCGTGGCCGACCAGGGCGGCCTGCCCGTGGTGCTGTACAACGTGCCCGGCCGTACCGGCTGCGACATGCAGCCGGAGACCGTGGCCGAGCTTGCCCGCCATCCCAACATCGTGGCCATCAAGGAAGCGGTGGGTGACACCGGCCGCGTCCACGCCCTGCTGGCACTGGCCGGCCCGGATTTCGCCGTGCTCAGCGGCGACGACGGTACCGCCGCCCGCTCGATCCAGGCGGGCATGGCCGGGCTGATCTCGGTCGGTTCCAACGTCCTTCCCGGTGCCTACCGCCGCATGTGTGCGCTGGCCGCAGCCCACGAACATGACGCCACCGAATCCTGGGATGCGCGCTTGCAGCCGTTCCACGATTTCTGCGGAGTCGAGCCTAACCCGATCCCGGTCAAGGCGCTGCTGCGCCGTATCGGCATCGGCCATGACCTGCGCCTGCCGCTGCTGCCGCTGTCGGCGGCACACCAGCCCGCAGCCGACCATCTTGCCGGCGACATCGCCGCCCTTGAAGCCCTTTCCAGCCACTGACCTGTTGTCGTGGCCTGATCCAGGAGATCCACATGCGTCATTCCGTTTCCACTGTCCGCGTGCTGTCCTACGCGCTGCTCGCCGTCGCCGTTGCGGCCGGCACCACCGGCTGCTTCAAGCGTGGCGCCAAGGGTGATTACGCCCTGGCCCCCGAAATGCGTCCTCTGGAAGTGCCGCCGGATCTGAACGTTCCCACCGGTGCCGGTGGCAACCAGGTGCCGGTGCTGAGCTCGGCCGCCAAGCCGGCGGCTCCGGCTGCTGCCGCAACCACGGCCGCTCCGGCCCCCAACAACAGCGGCTTCACCATTCCGGGCAGCAAGGAAGAGGCCTTCGGCAAGGTCGGTACCGCGCTGGAAGGCGTGGAAGGCGTGACCATCGCCAGCCGCGCGCAGCTGCTGGGTTCCTACGATGTGGCCTATGAAGGCAGCAACTTCCTGGTCCGCGTGGTTGCCGTCGATGCCGGTGCCTACATTTCCGCGGTGGATCCGCGTGGCCTGCCGGCCACCGCCGAAGCCCCGGTGAAGCTGATTGCCGCACTGAAGGCCAAGCTGGCGCAGTAAGCACGGCGCTGGCACCGGGTAAACGCCAAGCAAGGTTGGCATCGACCCACGAAAAAGGGCGCCCCGGGCGCCCTTTTTTGTTGCTGCGCTTTGCTCTGGTAGACGCCAACCTTGGTTGGCGCCGGCGTGCCAACCAAGGTTGGCATCGACCCACGAAAAAGGGCGCCCTGGGCGCCCTTCTTCGTTGCAACCGCCGGTCGATCAGCGCTCCAGCAGCGGCAGCTTGTCCGGCTTGCCGTCCCACTCGCCGGCGTCGGCGGGCGGATCCTTGCGCACGGTCAGCACCGGCCACGCCTTGGCGAGCTCGGCATTGAGGCCGACGAACACTTCCTGGCCGGCCGGCACGTCGTCCTCCGGGAAAATCGCGTTGACCGGGCACTCCGGCTCACAGAGGGTGCAGTCGATGCACTCGTCCGGGTCGATCACCAGGAAGTTCGGGCCTTCGTGGAAGCAATCCACGGGGCACACTTCCACGCAATCGGTGTGTTTGCACTTGATGCAGTTTTCGGTGACGACAAAGGGCATAAGGGGGAGGCAGATCCGTCTTCAAGCGGACAATTCTAGAACAGGTTGAACGCGCGCGCTGCCGTCGGGCGCACCTGCGCCATGCGACGCCGCGTTCCGGCACCGCCGGCAAGGGCGCGCGGCCGCCGCGCAGACGGACTTTGCGGCAGTGCACATTGCCAAGCCGGGGAGGCCCCCGGCAGACTCGATGTCCATCGGTGGACATCTGGCGGTGAAGCGGTGCGGATCGCAGGAACGGGCAGGGCATGAGCGTCTATCTGGGGATCGATGCCGGCACGCAGAGCGTGAAGGTGATCGCTTACGACGCGGCGGAACGCGCGGTGCTGGCGCAGCAGGCGCGGCCGCTGGAACTGATGGCGACGGCCAACGGGGGGCGCGAGCAGAACGCTGCGGACTGGGTGAAGGCGCTGGTGGAGGCGGTGCAGGCGCTGCCCGGCCCGGTGCGGGCGCGGGTGCGCGGGCTGGCGGTCTCCGGCCAACAGCATGGGTTCGTGCCGCTGGGGCGCGACAACCGTGCGCTGGGCCCGGTCAAACTGTGGTGCGACACCAGCACCGACGCCGACTGTCTGGCCATCTCCACTGCCGTGGGTGGGCCCGAGGCCTGCATCGCTGCGGCCGGCAACGATCTGCGGGTGGGCTATACCGCCTCCAAACTGCGCTGGACCCGGCAGCACCGGCCCGAGGTCGATGCGGCTCTGGATGGCATCGCGTTGCCGCATGACTATCTGAATCTGTGGTTGACCGGGCAGCGCTTCATGGAAGCCGGCGATGCCTCCGGTACGGGATGGCTGGATGTGCGCCGACGCGACTGGTCGCCGGTGATGCTGGCGGCCACCGATGAGCGGCGCGACCTGCGCGCGCTGCTGCCACCCCTGGTCGGCCCGGAGCAGGGCTGCACCCTGCTGCCGGCGATCGCGGCGCTGCTGGGGCTGCCAGCCGGAACGCGTGTGGCCGTGGGTGGCGGCGACAACATGATGGCGGCGATCGGCACCGGTGCGGTGCGCGAAGGGCGGCTGAGCATGAGCCTGGGAACGTCGGGCACGCTGTTCGCCTGGAGCGCCACACCCCGCGTGGACGCGCAGGGGCGCTGGGCTGCGTTCTGTGCCTCCGACGGCGGCTGGCTGCCGCTGATCTGCACCATGAACTGCACCGTGGCCACCGGCCAGATTGCCGCGTTGCTGGGGCAGTCGCCTGCGCAGTGCGAGGCCCTGCTGGCGCAGAGTGCGCCCGGTGCCGATGGGCTGGTGATGCTGCCGTTCTTCAACGGCGAACGCAGCCCCGACCTGCCGCTGGCGCGAGGTGCACTGCAGGGGCTGGACCTGCACAACCTGACGCCCGCCAACCTCTACCGCGCCGCGATGGAAGGCGCCAGCTACAGCCTGCGGCTGGGCCATGACGCGCTGGTGGAAGGCGGCCTGCGCGGTGAGCGCCTGGTGCTGACCGGCGGCGGTGCCAACAGTCCCGCGTGGCGCCAGTTGATCGCCGACCTGTTCCAGCTTCCCGTGGCCGTGCCGGTGCAGGCCGAGGGTGCCGCGTTCGGTGCGGCGTTGCAGGCGCTGTGGTTGTGCGAAGGGGAGGGCCGCGCGCTGGCCGACCTGGTCGATGACCACCTGCAGTTCGATGCCGCCCTGGCTGCCCGGCCCGATCCCACCCGCGCCGCTGCCTACGAGGCCGGCTACCAGCGTTTCGTCCACCACCTGCAGGCGTTGACGCCGCTGTTCCAGCAGCGCCTGCCCTGATCCCGAAAAGGAAGCATCGTCCATGGCAACCCCGTTCCATGTTGGTCAGCGTGAGTACTTCCCCGGCATTGGTCGCATTCCTTTCGAGGGACGTGATTCCGACAATCCCCTGGCCTTCAAGGTCTACGACGCGCAGCGGCAGATCGGCGGGCGCAGCATGGCCGAGCACCTGCGCTTTGCGGTGGCCTACTGGCACAGCTTCTGTGGCGCCGGCCAGGACCCGTTCGGGCCGGGTACCCGTGCGTTCCCCTGGGACCACGGCGATACGCCGCTGGCCCGTGCCGAGGCGCGCTGTGATGCCGCCTTCGAGTTCTTCACCAAGCTGGGCGTGCCGTACTGGTGCTTCCATGACGTGGACCTGGCGCCGGACGCGGAGGACATCGGCGAGTACCGCGCCAACCTCGCGCACATGGTCGAACTGGCCAGGCAGCGCCAGCAGCAGACCGGCATGCAGCTGTTGTGGGGTACGGCCAACCTGTTCTCGCACCCGCGCTACATGAACGGCGCGGCCACCAATCCGGACTTCGCCGTGGTCGCGCGCGCAGCGGTGCAGGTGCGTGCGGCGCTGGAGGCGACCGTGGCGCTGGGGGGCAGCAACTACGTGTTCTGGGGGGGCCGCGAAGGCTACGCCTGCCTGCTCAACACCGACATGAAGCGCGAACAGGCGCACCTGGCCCGTTTCCTGGCCGCCGCCCGCGACCACGGCCGCAGCATCGGCTTCGAGGGAACGTTCCTGATCGAGCCGAAGCCGATGGAACCGATGCACCACCAGTACGACTTCGACAGCGCCACCGTGGTCGGCTTCCTGCGCGAGCATGGGCTGGACGGCGATTTCAAACTGAACATCGAGGCCAACCACGCGACCCTGTCCGGGCATACCTTTGCCCATGACCTGCAGGTGGCCGCCGATGCCGGCCTGCTGGGCAGCATCGATGCCAACCGCGGCAACCCGCAGAACGGCTGGGACACCGACCAGTTCCCGACCGACCTGTACGACACGGTAGGCGCGATGCTGGTGGTGCTGCGGCAGGGCGGGCTGGGCCATGGCGGCCTCAACTTCGACGCCAAGGTCCGCCGCGAGTCGACCGACCCGCAGGACCTGTTCCTGGCCCATATCGGCGGCATGGATGCCTTCGCGCGCGGCCTGGAGGTGGCCCATGCACTGCTGCAGGCCTCGCCGCTGGAGCAGTGGCGGCGCGAGCGCTATGCCAGCTTCGACCACGGCCCCGGCCAGGCATTTGCTGCTGGCCAGCTCAGCCTGGACGACCTCTGCGCCCATGCCCAGCAGGCCGGCGAGCCGCGCCAGCGTAGCGGCCGACAGGAAGCCTATGAGAACCTGCTGAACCAGTACCTGCTGCGCTGAGCGGCCGGCCCACCTCTTTCGCGGAAGACCCAATGTCCACAGCGATTCCTGCAAGCGCCGGCAGCCGCGGCGAAAACACTGCCTTCATCGTCCTGATCAGCTGCGTGGCCACCCTCGGTGGTTTCCTGTTCGGCTTCGACAGTGGCGTGATCAACGGTACGGTCGACGGCCTGCGCCAGGCGTTCAATTCCAGCGAGGCGGCGCTGGGCTTCGAGGTGGCGTCGATGCTGCTGGGCTGCGCCATCGGTGCCTTCGTGGCCGGGCGCCTGGGTGACCTGCTGGGCCGGCGCAGCGTGCTGATCATCTCGGCGGTGCTGTTCCTGCTGTCGGCGCTGGGTGCGGGCGCGGCGCATGCCTCGTGGCTGTTCGTGGCCGCACGCATGGTCGGTGGCTTCGCGGTAGGGGCGGCCAGCGTGATGTCGCCGGCCTACATCGCCGAAGTGGCCTCGGCGCGCTATCGCGGCAAGCTGGCCACGGTGCAGCAGATGGCGATCATCAGTGGCCTGTTCGCAGCGTTCCTCAGCAACTTCCTGCTGGCCCGTGCGGCCGGTGCCTCCACCGAGGTGCTGTGGCTGGGGCAGGAGGCATGGCGCTGGATGTTCTGGATGCAGGCCATTCCGTCGCTGCTGTTCCTGGTGCTGCTGCTGGCCATTCCGGAAAGCCCGCGTTTCCTGGTGGCCAAGGGCCGCCACGCACAGGCCGAGGCGGTGCTGGTGAAGCTGTACGGCACGGCCGAGGCGCGGGCCAAGCGCAGCGAGATCGAGGGCAGCCTGGCCCAGGACCAGCATCGCCCGACCTTCGCCGACCTGAAGGACAAAGCCAGTGGCAAGCTGCGCGGCATCGTCTGGGTGGGTATCGGCCTGGCGGTGCTGCAGCAGCTGGTGGGCATCAACGTGGTGTTCTACTACGGCGCGGTGCTGTGGCAGGCGGTGGGCTTCTCGGAAAACGACGCGCTGCTGATCAACGTGCTGTCCGGTGCGCTGAGCATCGGTGCCTGCCTGGTGACGGTGCTGCTGATCGACCGCATCGGTCGCAAGCCGCTGCTGTGGGTGGGTTCGGTCGGCATGGCGGTTGCGCTGGCGCTGATGGTGGTGGCCTTTGCCAGTGGCAGCCTGGTCGATGGGAAGCTGCAGTTGTCCGATGGCATGGGCCGGCTGGCGCTGGTGGCGGCCAACGTCTACGTCGTGTTCTTCAACATGTCGTGGGGCCCGGTGATGTGGGTGATGCTGGGCGAGATGTTCCCGAACCAGATCCGCGGCTCGGCGCTGGCGGTGGCCGGTGCGGCGCAGTGGACATCCAACTTCGCCATCACCGTCACCTTCCCGATGCTGCTGGCCGGCATCGGCCTGGCCGGTGCGTACGGCATCTACACCGTCGCCGCGTTCCTCTCCATCTTCTTCGTCATCCGCTACGTGCGCGAAACCAAGGGCAAGGAACTGGAGCAGATGGAAGGCTGACGGCCGGCCTGCGTTTTAGCGCCTTCCTGTTCCGTGGGGGGAGGGGGCAGGCCGCCCTCTCCAGGACACGCAAAATCCCCTCCATGGTGCTCGATGGCGCCATCCATGGCGCCAACGGTCCTGGAGAGGGCGGCCTGCCCCCTCCTGACAGTTTCATGGTGCGTGCGGCAGCTGCGAAGCAGCAACCGACGTCTGCCGCGGCGGGCATGAAACCGTCCAGAGCCGGCGGGGCCCTCCCAGCGCTGAGCCTTCGGTCCACAGGTGGTGCCCCTACAACATTCTGGCCCCTGCAGGCCAGGACCGTTGGCGCCATGGATGGCGCCATCGAGCCCCCAGGGATGGGTTTACGGCGTGTCCTGGCCCGAAGGGCCCCGCCGGCTCACGCCGATAGCAAAGAGGCGCCACAACGACCAACCACCCGAAGCCACACACCCCGGAAAACAGAAAAGCCCGCACGAAGGCGGGCTTTTTCGGTTCCTGCTGCGGCGACTGGTGCTCCCTAGGGGACTCGAACCCCTGTTTTAGCCTTGAGAGGGCCACGTCCTAACCACTAGACGAAGGGAGCGGTGTGTCGCTGCCGAGGCAGGAGCGCTAGTATATGCACCTCGATGCCATTGGGCAATCCCGAAACTTCAACCGGAAGCGCCAACATCATTTCCCCTGCTCCATCACCGTTCAGCCTGCGCGTCATCCCGCGCGACCAGCACACGATCTCCCGCAAGGACATCAGCCCGAATGCTCTGCGCGTGCTGTACCGCCTGCGCGATGCCGGCTTCGGCGCCTACCTTGTGGGCGGCGCGGTGCGCGACCTGCTGGTCAATGGCCAACCCAAGGATTTCGACGTGGCCACCGATGCCACGCCCGAACAGGTCAAGCAGCTGTTCCGCAACTGCCGCCTGATCGGCCGCCGTTTCCGCCTCGCCCACGTGGTCTTCGGCCGCGAGATCATCGAAGTCGCCACCTTCCGCGCCAACAGCGATGACGGCAGCGGCGACCGCGAAATGGAAAACGGCATGCTCGTGCGCGACAACGTGTACGGCACCATCGAAGACGATGCCGTCCGCCGCGACTTCACCTGCAACGCCCTGTACTACGCCATCGAGGATTTCTCGGTGCGCGATTACACCGGCGGCTTCGAGGACGTGCAGGCACGCCTGATGAAGCTCATCGGCGACCCGGTGCAGCGCTACCAGGAAGACCCGGTGCGCATGCTGCGCGCCGTGCGCCTGGCCGCCAAGCTGGGTTTCCAGATCGAAGAAGGCACTGCCGCACCGATCCCGCACCTGGCCGGTCTGCTCAACGAGGCCGCCCCGGCGCGCCTGTTCGAGGAAGTGCTCAAGCTGTTCCTGTCCGGGCATGGCGTGGCCAGCTTCGAGGGCCTGGAGCGTTACGGCCTGCTCGACGTGCTGTTCCCCGAAAGTGCCAAGGCCCTGAAGTCCAACCGCACCGGCGCGCTGCGCCGCATGCTGGTGGAAGGCCTGGCCAATACCGATGCGCGCGTGGCCCGGGATGAACCGGTTTCGCCCGCGTTCCTGTTCGCACTGCTGCTGTGGCCGGCGTACTGCCGCGCCCAGGCCAGCCTGCTCAAGCAGGGCGTGGCGCCGGAAGAAGCGCAGCGTCGTGCCGCCGACCGGGTGACCGTGCAGCAGCTGAGCACCATCGCCCTGCCGCGTCGCTTCTCGCTGCCGATGCAGGAAATCTGGCTGCTGCAGTCGCGCTTCAGCTCGCGCCAGCGCAAGCGCGTGCTCCGTACCCTGACGCACCCGCGCTTCCGCGCTGCGTTCGACTTCCTGTCCCTGCGCCAGGTCGCCTCGGCCGAACACGAAGCCGATGTGGCGTTCTGGCGCGAGGCACAGGCGCAGTCCGGGCATGAGCTGGACTCCTCGCTGGATGCCGCGCATGCCGACGGTGGAGACGAAGAGGGCGGGGCACCGCGCAAGCGTCGCCGTCGTCGTCGTCGCACTGGTGGGGGCGCCGGCGGCGCCGCCGAGTAAGCCATGACCCTTGCCTGGATCGGCCTGGGGGCCAACCTGGGTGACGCGGCCAGTACCGTCCGCGCGGCCATCGCCGCGCTGGATGGTCTGCCGGGCACGCAGCTGCGCCAGGCGTCACGCCTGTACGCCACGCCGGCCTGGGGCAACGAAGACCAGCCGCCGTTCGTCAACGCGGTGGCCGCGGTCGAAACCACTCTGGCGGCCCGCGATCTGCTGCAGGCGATGCTGGCGCTGGAGCAGCAGTTCGGCCGCGTGCGTGACCCCGCCGTGCACTGGGGCCCGCGCGCACTCGACCTGGATCTGCTGCTGTATGGAACACAGGTGCTGGATGAGCCCGACCTGCAGGTGCCGCACCCGTATCTGCACGAACGTGCCTTCGTGCTGGTGCCGTTGGCCGAAATCGCACCGGATCTGGTCATTCCCGGCCATGGTCGCGTGCAGGATGCAGTGGTGCGGGTCGATGCCTGCGGGATCGCGCCGATAGGGTGATAATGGCCGGGTTATCTCCCCCGGTTATCAGCACATGAGCACCCACGCAGACAGCAAGCCCTGGACCGTTCCCGCCCTGGCCGAGGCCAAGCGCAATGGCCAGAAGCTGGTCATGTTGACCGCCTACGACGCTGGCTTCGCCCGCACTTTTGACGCCAACGGCGTAGACCTGATCCTGATCGGCGACTCGCTGGGCATGGTGGTGCAGGGCCACGATTCCACGCTCCCGGTGACCGTGGCCGACATGGTCTACCACACCCGTGCGGTGTCCCGCGTGCTGCAGCGCGCGCTGCTGGTGGCCGACCTGCCGTTCGGTGCCGACGCGACCCCCGAGCGCGCGCTGGACGCCTCGCTGCAGCTGCTGCAGGCCGGTGCCGAGATGGTCAAGATCGAAGGCGCTGGCTTCAAGGTCGACATCGTGCGCTACCTGGTCGAGCGCGAGATTCCGGTGTGCTCGCACCTGGGCCTGACCCCGCAGTCGGTGCTGCGCCTGGGTGGCTTCAAGATCCAGGGCCGTGGCGATGCCGCGCGCCAGCTGGTGGAAGACGCCAAGGCGGTGGCCGCTGCCGGTGCCGCGCTCATCGTGCTCGAATGCATGCCCACCCCGGTGGCTGCCGAAGTGACCGCGGCCGTGGACGTGCCGACCATCGGCATCGGTGCCGGCCCGCACTGCGATGGCCAGGTGCTGGTGCTGCACGACTTCATCGGCCTGGACAGCGGTCATCGCCGCCCGAAGTTCGTCAAGGACTTCCTGGCCGAAGGTGGTTCGGTGGCCGGTGCCACCCGCGCCTACGCCGATGCCGTGCGTGACGGCAGCTTCCCTGACGAACAGCACGCCTACGCCCAATGATCCAGACCTTCAACGAGCTCGGCGCGCTGCGCGGGCAGATCGCGCAGTGGAAGCAGGAAGGCCTGCGCGTGGCACTGGTGCCGACCATGGGCAACCTGCATGGCGGCCATCACTCGCTGGTGAGCCTGGCGCGGCAGTACGCCGACAAAGTGGTGGCCAGCATCTTCGTCAACCCGACCCAGTTCGGGCCGAATGAGGACTTCAGCCGTTACCCGCGCACGCCCGAGGCCGATGTGGCCGGGCTGGGGCAGGTCGGCTGTGATGCGGTGTGGCTGCCCAGCGTCGAGGCGATGTATCCGCTGGGCGTGGACAAGACCACGCAGATGCACGCGCCGGGCGTCAGCGAAGTGCTGGAGGGCGCCAGCCGCCCGGGGCACTTCGATGGGGTCTGTACGGTGGTCGCCCGCCTGTTCCTGCAGGTGCAGCCGGACGTGGCCGTGTTCGGCCGCAAGGACTACCAGCAGCTGGCGGTGATCAAGCAGATGGTGGCCGAGCTGTCGTTCCCGATCCAGATCGTCGGTGCCGAGATCGTGCGTGACGACGACGGCCTGGCCAAGAGCTCGCGCAACCAGTACCTCGATGCCACCCAGCGTCCGTTGGCCACGACCATCCATCGCACGCTGCTGGGCATGCGCGAAGGTTACGTGGCCGGGCAGGCGCGTGCGCAGATCGAGGCTGACGCCACGGCCGCACTGCAGGCCGCCGGCTTCCAGGTCGACTATGCGGTGCTGCGCACGCCGGAACTGGCCGAGCCGACCTTCGACGGCGGCGGCCGGGTGGCGCTGATCGCCGCCCGCCTGGGCAGCACCCGGTTGATCGACAACCTGGAATTCTGATGTCTGCGCGGGGTCAGGTCCCTTTTCCTGCGGAAAAGGGATCTGACCCCGGCTCCCCCTTCCAGCCCGTTACCTGAACGGGTTGCCGGCCGTGATGCCCCGCGCTGCGTGGGTGCTAGAATCCCCGCTTTCCTTTGCGTTGTGCCGTGCCATGCACCTGTCCCTGCTGAAGACCAAGATCCACCGCGCCACCGTCACCCATTCCGAGCTGAACTACGAAGGCTCGATCGCCATCGACGACAACCTGCTGGCTGCCACGGGCATCCGCGAGTTCGAGCAGGTGCACATCTGGGACGTGACCAACGGTGCACGCTTCTCGACCTACGCCATCCGTGCCGAAGCCGGCAGCGGCGTGGTGTCGCTCAACGGCGGCGCTGCACGCCACGTACAGGTCGGTGACATCATCATCATTGCTGCGTTCGCCAGCATGACCGAACAGGAAGCCGACAGCTTCAAGCCGAAGCTGGTGTACGTGGACGGCAACAACCAGATCACCCACACCAACGACACGATCCCGACCCAGGCCGCATGACAACGAACAACGGATTCGACTCGCTGCATTCCCACGCCCAGCGCCTGAAGGGCGCGAGCATCCCCAGCCTCCTCGCCGCCGAACCCGGCCGTGTGCAGGACCTGGCGCTGCGGGTCGGTCCGTTGTACGTCAACTTCGCGCGGCAGAAATATGATGCTGCGGCGTTGCAGGCATTGCTGGCGCTGGCCGCCGACCGTGATGTCGGCGGTGCCATCACCCGTCTGTTCCGTGGCGAGCAGGTCAACCTGACCGAGGGCCGCGCCGCGCTGCATACCGCGCTGCGTGGCGACGTGGTTGATGCGCCGGTGGCGGCCGATGCCTATGCCACCGCGCGCGGAATCCGCGAGCGCATGGGCGTGCTGGTGCGCGCGCTGGAAGACAGCGGCGTGACCGACGTGGTCAGCGTGGGCATCGGCGGTTCCGATCTGGGCCCGCGCCTGGTGGCCGATGCACTGCGACCGGTCAGCGGCGCACGCCTGCGCGTGCATTTCGTGTCGAACGTGGACGGCGCCGCCATGCAGCGCACGCTGGCCACGCTGGATCCGGCGAAGACCGCTGGCATCCTCATTTCCAAGACCTTCGGTACCCAGGAAACCCTGCTCAACGGGCAGATCCTGCATGACTGGCTGGGCGGCAGCGACCGCCTGTACGCGGTCAGCGCCAACCCCGAGCGTGCGGCCAAGGCCTTCGCCATCGCCGCCGATCGCGTGCTGCCGATGTGGGACTGGGTGGGCGGCCGTTACTCGCTGTGGTCTGCGGTGGGTTTCCCCATTGCGCTGGCCATCGGTTTCGAGCGTTTCGAGCAGCTGCTGGAGGGCGCCGCGCAGATGGACGCGCACGCGCTGGACGCGCCGCTGGAGCGCAACCTGCCGGTGCTGCACGGCCTGACCGACATCTGGAACCGCAACGTGCTGGGCCATGCCACGCACGCGGTGATGACCTATGACCAGCGCCTGGCGCTGCTGCCGGCCTACCTGCAGCAGCTGGTGATGGAAAGCCTGGGCAAGCGCGTACAGCGCGACGGCCAGCCGGTCACCACCGACACCGTGCCGGTGTGGTGGGGCGGGGCGGGCACCGACGTGCAGCACAGCTTCTTCCAGGCGCTGCACCAGGGCACCAGCATCATCCCGGCCGATTTCATCGGCTGCGTGCACAGCGATGATCCGTACACGGTCAACCACCAGGCCCTGCTGGCCAACCTGCTGGCACAGACCGAGGCGCTGGCCAACGGCCAGGCCAGCGACGATCCGCATCGCGATTACCCGGGCGGCCGCCCGAGCACGCTCATCCTGCTCGATGCGCTGACCCCGCAGGCGCTGGGCGCGCTGATCGCCATGTACGAGCACGCCGTGTACGTACAGTCGGTCATCTGGAACATCAACGCCTTCGACCAGTTCGGCGTCGAACTGGGCAAGCAGCTGGCCAGTGGCCTGTTGCCGGCCCTGCAGGGTGAGGATGTGGCGATTGCCGATCCCATGACCCGCGAGATCCTGGCCCAGCTGAAGCGCTGAGACCCTGGTAGTGCCGGCCGCTGGCCGGCATCCCCGCGATGCGTCCGGCGTTCATGAGGATGTGGCGATTGCCGATCCGATGACCCGCGGGATCCTGGCCCAACTGAAGCGCTGAGACCCTGGTAGTGCCGGCCGCTGGCCGGCATCCACACGATGCGTCCGTCGTTCATGAGATTGCCGGCCAGCGGCCGGCACTACCGCTTCAGCGGCTCGGGTCGCGTTCCGGGCTCGGCCGCTTGGCCAGCTTGCGCTGCAGCGAACGGCGATGCATGCCCAGCAACCGTGCGGCCGCCGAGACGTTGCCGCCGGTCTCGTGCATTGCCTGCTGGATGTGTTCCCACTGCAGGCGGCTGATCGGCGTCATCGCGTCGGGTACTTCCAGTTCGCCGTCGTCAGCCGGGCCGTCGTCCTCCTCGCCCAGCGCGCGCAGAATCATCGGCACCGTGGAGGGCTTGGGCAGGTAGTCATCGGCACCCAGCTTGATGGCCTCGACTGCGGTCGCGATGCTGGCATACCCGGTGACCAGCAGGATCCGCATGTCCGCGCGCAGGGCGCGCAGCGGCTGGATCAGCGCCAGGCCGGAATCGCTGCCCAGCTTCAGGTCGATCAACGCAAATGCCGGCGGATGCTGGCGGGCCAGTGCCAGTGCACTGGCGGCATCCTGCGCGGTCTGCGTTTCCAGTCCCTTGCGGGCCAGGCTGCGCTGCAGGGTGCGCAGATACAGTTCGTCGTCGTCGACCAGCAGGCCGAGGGTTGAGGCGCTCATGGGGTTTCCTCGCGTGTAGCCAGTGGCAGGCGGAAGCCGACGCGGCTGCCGACCCCCTGGGCCGGGCGCATCCACATTTCGCCCTGCAGGCGTTCGATGGTGGCATGGGACAGGGCCAGGCCCACGCCCATGCCCTCACTCTTGCTGCTGCCGAACAGCTTGCCCGGCAGCACGGCGGCACGCGCGTTGAACCCGTGTCCGTAGTCGCGCACTTCGCCGATGAGATCCTCGCCTTCGATGCGCAGGTCCAGGTCCACGCGCGGGCGGCCGGCCTGTTCCCCGGCGTCTGCCGCATTGTTCAGCAGCACCATCAGCAGGTGGCCCACGCCCGGGTCGAGCGGCAGGCGCAGCGGCGCGTCGTCGTTGCGGTGCAGGTCAATGGTCGGGCGCACCAGGCGCCACTGTTCAAGCACCTGCTGGGCGCTGGCATGGCTGCGGCCGGGGCCATCGGTGGCAGCCGGTGCGGCCAGTGCCAGCACGCGCTCGCGGCACTGCACCAGCAGTTCGCGCAGGGTTTCCATGTCCTCGCGCACCTCCGGTTCTTCGCTGCGCTCGGCTACGTCGTCGGCCAGCAGGGTCATGGTCGCCAGCGGGGTGTTCAGTTCGTGCGCCACCGACGCCGCGTGCGTGGCCAGGGCGACGATGCCTTCGTTGCGGGCGAAGCGTTCGCGCAGCGCCGAGAGCTCCAGTTCGCGCACGCGCAGGGCCATGGCCAAACGGGTGGAGAAGGTCAGCACCACCGCCGCCGACAGCAGGAAGTTGGCGACCACGCCCCAGCGGTTGAGATCCAGCGCGCGGAAATAGCCGGTGGGCAGCGGCTGGCCGAACAGCCCGCTGGCGGCGTAGCCGAGCAGGCAGGCGGTGGCCACGGCCAGGGCCCAGCGCAGGGGCAGGGCGAACGCGGCCAGGGCGATCAGGATCAGGAACAGCGAGCCGAACGGGTTGGCGATGCCGCCGCTCCAGCCAACCATCCAGGTCAGGATGATCACGTCCACCAGGATGTGGCCGAACGCGGTCAGCGGCGCGGTGTCGTCCGGTTCGGGGCGCAGCTGCGTGTACAGGTTGAAGACGGCCAGCACGGCCACGCCCGCCCACAGGGGCAGCTGCGGCAGCGGCAGGCCCAGCACCCAGGTGGCCACCAGGATGGTCGCGGCCTGGCCGGCCACGGCCAGCCAGCGCAGGCTGCACAGGGTACGTAGGAAGGGGGCGTCGGGACCGGTCATGCCCGCCCATCGTATGCGTTCACCGGGCAACCTGCCTGCGACAATCGGCCGCAGATGTGCCGCCGCCTGAATGGGAATCGCCCGGAATGCAGGGCCGGGCGGTAGAATGCGCCCATGCACGACGCCGTCACCCGCCCGACCCAACCCTCCGATGCCACTGCCTGGTCCCGTCGCCAGACCCATGCCGTCCAGATCGGCGGGGTCACCGTAGGCGGCGGCAAGCCGGTGGTGGTGCAGTCGATGACCAACACCGACACCGCCGACCTGGCCTCCAGCGTGAAGCAGGTGGCCGAGTTGTGGCGGGCCGGTTCGGAAATGGTGCGCCTGACCGTCAATACCGTGGAAGCGGCTGCGGCCATTCCGCGCATCGTCGACAAGCTGGCGATGATGGGCATCGAGGTGCCGCTGATCGGTGACTTCCACTACAACGGCCACCAGCTGCTGACCGCCGAACCGGCCTGTGCCGAGGCGTTGGCCAAGTACCGCATCAACCCGGGCAACGTCGGTTTCGGCAAGAAGAAGGACCTGCAGTTCGCCCAGCTGATCGAATTCGCCATCCGCTACAACAAGCCGGTGCGCATCGGTGCCAACTGGGGTTCGCTGGACCAGGCCCTGGCGGCGAAGCTGATGGACGAGAACAACCACCGCGAACAGCCCTGGGACGCCGGCCGCGTGCTGCGCGAGGCGCTGATCCGTTCGGCGCTGGATTCGGCCGAGCAGGCGGTGGAGATCGGCCTGCCGCGTGATCGCATCATTCTTTCGGCCAAGGTCAGCGGCGTGCAGGAACTCATCGCGGTGTACCGCGATCTGGCCCAGCGTTCGGATTTCGCCCTGCACCTGGGCCTGACCGAAGCCGGCATCGGCAGCAAGGGCATCGTCGCGTCGGCGGCGGCGCTGAGCGTGCTGCTGCAGGAAGGCATCGGCGACACCATCCGCATTTCGCTGACCCCCGAGCCGGGGCAGTCGCGTACGCAGGAAGTGATCGTCGCGCAGGAACTGCTGCAGACCACCGGCCAGCGCGCCTTCACGCCGCTGGTCACGGCCTGCCCGGGCTGCGGGCGCACCACCTCCGAGTTCTTCCAGGAACTGGCCAAGGTCGTGCAGAACCACGTGCGCGAAAAGATGCCGGTGTGGAAGGTGCAGCACCCCGGCGCGGAGAACATGACCCTGGCCGTGATGGGCTGCATCGTCAACGGACCGGGCGAGTCGCGCCACGCCAACATCGGTATTTCCCTGCCGGGTACCGGCGAAACGCCGGCCGCGCCGGTGTTCGTCGATGGCGAGAAGAAGGTGACCCTGCGTGGTGACAACATCGCCCAGGAATTCGTTGCCCTGATCGACGAATATGTCGAACAGAAGTATGTCCGGATTGCCGGATAAGCCGGCGATCCTGGCCGCGCCGGAACCGGCGTCCGGCTTCCGACACTGGATGGCGCGCAACGCGTGGCGCCTGGTGCTGCTGTTTGCCGGCGTGCTGCTGCCGCTGGCCTGCTTCGTCGCACTGGCCGATGAAGTGCATGAGTTCGAGTCGTTCCATTTCGATGCCCCGCTGCTGTGGCAGATGCACGGGCTGCATTCGCCGTGGCTGGACCGATTTTTCGTGCTGCTGTCGAAACTGGGCTACGAATGGTTCCTGATCCCGGCCGACGTACTCATCGTCGCCCTGCTGCTGTGGCACAGGCGTTGGCGCGAGGCGACCTTCGTGGCGGTGTGCTTCGTCGGCTCTGCGCTGCTGAACATGGGCAGCAAGCAGTTTTTCCAGCGTGACCGCCCCAGCCTGTGGGAATCGATCGCGCCGGAATCCACGTTCAGCTTCCCCAGCGGGCATGCGATGGGCAGCATGACCCTGGCGGCGACCCTGGTGCTGCTGGCCTGGAACACCCGCTGGCGCTGGCCGGTGCTGGTGCTGGCGCCGCTGTTCAGCCTGCTGGTCAGCGTCTCGCGGGTCTATCTGGGGGTGCATTACCCCTCCGATATCCTCGCCGGATGGTGTGCGGCGCTGGTTTGGGTGGTAGGGTGCTATCTGGTCATGTTCCGTCGCCGGCAACCCTGGCGACACCGCGGTTCGCCGCAAGCAGCGGCCAGCGAAGCGATCGCAACAGGGGAGTGACGTGGATGCCCCTTCACGGGTGTCCATGAAAGAGCAGGTTGTTTCGTTGTAGCGGGTTCTGTGGGACAGGGGGCAACATCGATGTGCGAAGAATGTGATGCGCAAGGCAGAACGCCGTTTTTGCGCAGTCATCGTGCTTGCGGTGCTGGGGTGCCCTGCCTAGCGTGGCCCGCAATGGCCGCATTCGATGAGGTACGTGAATGACGATTCGAGTCTACCTGGTGGACGACCACGCGCTGGTCCGCACCGGTATGAAGATGATCCTGTCGGGTGAATCCGACATCGAGGTCGTGGGGGAAGCCGAGACCGGCGAGGATGGGCTGCGCGAGATCCGCCAGCTGCTGCCGGACGTCGTGCTGTGCGATCTGCACCTGCCGGGTGTCAGTGGCATGGAGGTGACCGAACGCATCGTGCGTGGCCACCGTGCCACCCGCGTGGTGATCGTTTCCGTGCTGGAGGATGGACCGCTGCCCAAGCGTCTGCTGGAAGCGGGTGCCGCCGGTTACATCGGCAAGGGCTGCGATGCGCAGGAACTGCTGCGTGCGGTGCGTGACGTGGCGGCCGGCCGCCGTTACCTGGGCACCAGCATCGCGCAGAACCTGGCGCTGTCCACGGTGGAAGGCAATGCCTCGCCGTTCGACACGCTGTCGCCGCGTGAACTGGAAGTGGCACTGCTGCTGACCCAGGGGCTGCGCCAGGAAGACATCGCACGGCGCCTGAGCCTGAGTGCGAAGACGGTGAACACGCACAAGGCGCGGTTGTTCGAGAAGATGGGGATCAGCGACAACATTGCGTTGGCGCGCATGGCCAGCCAATACGGGCTGGTGGATCCGGCACGGCCGCTGTAACAGGGTTCGGCCAACGGCGAAGCCCCTCGCGGTGGTGGTGCGGTTGGATTTCTGGGGTTGGCCGGGCGGATGGGCTGTACAGGGGACGCTGCAAGTACGTCCCTGTAAGCTCGGTCGCCGCATCCATGCGGCTCACGCCCCTGCACAGCCCATCCGCCCGGCCATGGACAGTTTCCGTGCGCCGCCACCGCGGAATGAAGAAGGAAGAGCAGGAGCGGGGCGCGCGCTTTGCGCGCTCGTTGCCCGGGGTCGGATCCCTTTCCCATCGGGAAAGGGCTCTGACCCCCGCTAAGCGTCAGTGGCCGCGGACGCGCTTGATGATCTTGGCGGCGTCGGCAGCGCTGGCGCGCACCTTGTCCCACTCGCCGTCGGCGATCCAGTTGCCCGGCACCATCCACGAGCCACCGATGCAGACCACGTTCTTCTGCTCCAGGTACTCGGCAGCGGTGTTTTCAGTGATGCCACCGGTCGGGCACAGCTTGAGGTCGGCGACCGGGCCAGCCAGGCCCTTGATCATCGCCAGGCCCCCCACGGCCGTAGCCGGGAACAGCTTGCACACCCGGAAACCGCGCGCGTAGAGCGACAGCAGCTCGGTCGGCGTGGCCGCACCCGGCACCACCGGCAGCGGCGCGGCCGCCAGTGCATCGGCCAGCACCGGTGGCGTACCCGGCGTCACCAGGAAATCCGCACCTGCATCGATGGACTGCTGCATCTGCTCCACGGTCAGCACCGTACCTGCACCCACCACCACATCGGGCAGCTCGCGCTTGAGCATCGCCAGCGCTTCCATCGCCACCGGCGTACGCAGCGTCAACTCGATGGCCGGCAGGCCACCTTCCAGCAGCGCCGCACTCACCGCGCGCGCCTGGTCCAGCGTATGAATCGTCACCACCGGCAGAATGCCCGCCGCATGCAGCAGTTCCGCCGCCTTCACCTGATGTTGCTCGATACCCATGCTTTTGCCCTTGCCTTTGCTCTTCTTGATTCAGTGGCCGCAGCGCAAATGACGCGCCGGGAATTGTCCAAGGGCAGTAGAGCGCCCTGGTCGGGACCGTGAGCGGCATGGATGCCGCGACCGAGCCCCCATGGATGGGTTTACGGCGTGTCCCGGCCAGGGCGCTCTACTGCCCAAGCCGGGAAGCCTGCCGCGGCTTTTCGCTTCAGGCGTCCTTCGCCTCATGCGGCGCCGCCGCAGCCGCAGCATCGTGCCCCAGCTCGTATTCGGAATCGTAATCCCACGGCCCACCATCGGCCGCCGCCGGCCCGCAGGAAATCGAAATCGCCCCCTGGTCCGCCGGACCCACCACACGGCGATTGATCGCGAACAGATTGCGGCCCAGGTCATGTGCCGCCGGCGCCGTGTTCGGCGCCAGCGCACGAGCCGCCCACTCGGCCGCATCCACCAGCACCTCCAGCGTGCCGGCTTCACCGTCCAGGCGGATCATGTCGCCCTCGCGCACCTTCGCCAGCGGTCCCCCGCGCGCCGCTTCCGGCGTCACATGGATCGCCGCCGGAATCTTGCCCGAAGCCCCGGACAAACGACCGTCCGTCACCAGCGCCACGCGCCGGCCCTGGTTCTGCAGCAGGCCCAGCAGCGGCGCCAGCGAGTGCAGCTCCGGCATGCCGTTCGCACGCGGGCCCTGGTAACGCACCACCGCCACGAAATGCTCGGGCAGCAGCCCCCCGGCATGCAGCTTGTTCAGCACCTGCGGCGCATCGACCACCACGGCCGGGGCCTCGATGGTGCGGTACTGCGGCTTTACCGCCGACAGCTTGATCAGCGACTTGCCCAGATTGCCGCGCAGCAGGCGCAGGCCACCCTGGCTTTCAAACGGAGTGTCGACGCCACGCACCACCTCTTCATCGGCGCTGCGTTCCAGGCCCGGCAGATAGACCAGCGCGCCATCGCGCAGCTGCGGCTCGCGGGCATAGTCGGCCATGCCGCCACGGGCCACGCTGACGATGTCGCCGTGCATCAGCCCGGCCTTGATCAGCTCCCCGAACACGAACGCCGGGCCACCGGCCGCAGCGAAACGGTTCACGTCGGCCTCGCCGTTCGGATAGACGCGGGCCAGCAGCGGAATCAGCTGCGACAGTTCGTCGAAATCGTCCCAGGTCAGCACGATGCCGGCGGCACGGGCCACGGCAATCCAGTGGATGGTGTGGTTGGTCGAACCGCCGGTGGCCATCAGCGCGATGACCGCGTTGATGATCGCGCGCTCGTCGATGATGCGGCCCAGCGGACGGAAATCGTCGCCCAGCGCGGTGATGTCCAGCGCACGCTCGGTGGCTTCGCGGGTGAGCGCATCGCGCAGCGGCGTGCCCGGGTTGACGAACGACGCACCCGGCAGCTGCACGCCCATCGCTTCCAGCAGCACCTGGTTGGAATTGGCCGTGCCGTAGAAGGTGCAGGTGCCGACGCCGTGGTACGAGGCGGATTCGGCTTCCAGCAGCTCCTCGCGGGTGGCGTCGCCGGCAGCGTAGCGCTCGCGCACTTCGGCCTTCTGCTTGTTCGGAATGCCCGGCGTCATCGGGCCGGCCGGCACGAACACTGCCGGCAGGTGGCCGAAGGCGAGCGCGCCGATCAGCAGGCCCGGCACGATCTTGTCGCACACGCCAAGATGGATGGTGGTGTCGAACATGTCATGGCTGAGGCCGACGGCGGTGGCCTGCGCGATGACATCGCGCGAGAACAGCGACAGTTCCATGCCGCCGCGGCCCTGGGTCACGCCATCGCACATCGCCGGTACCGCACCGGCCACCTGGGCGGTGGCGCCCAGTTCGCGGGCGATTTCACGGATCTGTTCGGGATAGGTCTCGAACGGCTGGTGTGCCGACAGCATGTCGTTGTAGGCGGTGATGATGCCCAGGTTGGGCGTCACGCCGCCGCGCAGCCGGCTCTTGTCGGTGCTGCCACAGGCGGCGAAGCCGTGGGCGAGATTGCCGCAGCTCAGGCGGCTGCGGAACGGGCCATCGCGCAGGGCGGCGTCGATCGCCGCCAGGTAGGCGGCGCGCGAGGCGGCGCTGCGGCGGATGACGCGATCGGTGATGGCTTGCAGTTGCGGATGGAGGCTCATTGGCTACCAGCGTTCAAGGTGGCGAGAGGCAAGCGGCGGCAGGCGCCGCCGCCGACGTCAATCAGCCCAGTGCACGCGCAGGCGCGCGCCGTCCAGGTTGATTGCATTGAGGATCGGGTACTGCTGCGCATCGTTGCTGTCCAGCGCTTGGCGCAGCACCTGCAGTTTCTGCTTGCCACGCAGCAGCAGCAGGCGCTGGCGGCACTGGCCCAGCCCGCGCGGGGTCAGGGTGATGCGCAGCGGCCACTGGTTGGCGCCGGGGCAGCCGGTGGCATCCAGCGCCGCGTAGGGCAGGGTGCTTTCCAGTGCGCGGGCCAGATCCTTCGAGCCCGGGAACAGCGAGGCGGTATGGCCATCGTTGCCCATGCCCAGGGCCACCACGCTCGGCGCCTGGCTGTGCTGGGCCTGCAGGTTGGCGGTGTACACGCATTCGGGCAGCGGCTTGCCAACGCGCACCAGGGGATCGAAGTGCGCGCCTTCGGCACGCTTGAGCAGGTGCTCGCGCACCAGCCAGGCGTTGCTGTCGCGATCCTGCGGCGACAGCCAGCGCTCATCGGCCAGGCTCACTTCCACCCGGTCCCAATGCACGTCCAGTTCGGCCAGGGCCTGATAGACCGGTGCCGGCGTGGTACCACCGGACAGCAGGATGCGGGCACGGCCCACTTCGTTGATGTCGTGGTTGATGGCCTGGGCCATTTCGGCGGCCACCGCTTCGATCCAGCCATCGGCATCGCTGTGGCTGATGAAGTCGACGCGGTCGTCGTGGAAGGTCGGGCTCATGCGGCAGCTCCTTGGGCATTGCGTTCGGCGTCGGCGGCATAGGCAGCGGCGCCCAGCAGCCCGGGGCAGGGGTGCATGATCGCCAGTGACGGCACCCGCGACATGATCGAAGAGAACCGGCCCTTGTGCTCGAAGCGCTGGCGGAAGCCGGAATGCTGCAGCGAATCGAGCATCTTCGGCACCAGGCCACCGGTCAGGAACACGCCATCCCAGGCGCCCTGCACCAGCACCAGATCGCCGGCGATGGCGCCGAACACGGCGCAGAACACATCCACCGTGCGCATCGCCTGCGGATCGCCGAGGGCGGCGCGGGCGGTGACGTCGGCCGGCTGCAGCTGGCCCGGATCGAAACCGGCCATCTCGCACACAGCGCGATGGATGTTGACCAGGCCGGGGCCGCAGATGAGGCGTTCATTGGACACCCGGCCGAACTGCTCGGACAGGATCTCCAGGATGCGGATTTCCTCCGGCGTGCCCGGCGGGAAGCTGACGTGGCCGCCTTCGGTTTCCAGCGGATAGCTGCGGCCGTGGCGCACGATCAGGCCGCCCACACCCAGGCCGGTGCCGGGACCGATCACGCCGTAATTGCGTGATTCGCCCGGCGCCGCAGGGGTCCAGTGCGCGCCGCCGATCTGGATCACGTCCTGCGGCTGCAGCAGCGCCACGGCCATCGCCTGCGCGGCGAAGTCGTTGATGAGGTGCAACTGGTCGAAACCGAGCATTGCCGCGGTGCGGCTGCGCGAGATCACCCAGGGATGATTGGTGATGCGTGCTTCGTCACCATCGACGCGGCCGGCCACCGCGAACACGCCGCTGCGCGCGGTGGCGCCGGCCTGTTCCAGGTAGTGGCGTGCGGCATCACCCAGCGAGGGGAACTCGGCCACCGCGTATTCGCGGATGCTGTCCTTCTGCAGGGGCGCGTCCAGCGAGGTATCGGCCAGGGCAAAACGGGCGTTGGTGCCGCCGATGTCGGCGACCAGCACAGGCTGGTTGCCGACACTCATGCGGAGGCTCCGCTGTCCGGGGCATCCACACCCTGCGGCAGGAAGCCGGTGGCGTTGTCCGGGCCCCACTGGCCGGCCGGGTAGGGTTCCAGCGGCAGCTTGGCGGCCTTCCAAGCGTCGGCCACGCTGTCGATCCAGGCCCAGGCCGCGCGCACTTCGTCATCGCGCACGAACAGCGTGTGGTTGCCGTTGAAGGCATCCAGGAACAGGCGTTCGTAGGCGATGCGGCGGTGCAGGCCGGTCGGCACCGACAGTTCCAGTTCCAGCGGGTGCAGTTCCAGCGCGCCCCATTCGGGGCCGGCCAGGCTGCTCATCAGGCCCAGTTCGATGTTTTCCTGTGGCTGCAGCTGGAACACCAGGCGGTTCGGTGCGGCCTGCGCACGCTGCGGGCGCTCGAACAGCCAGTGGGTGACCGGCTTCAGCGTGACCACCACGCGGGTGGTGCGCTCGGGCAGGCGCTTGCCGGTGACCAGGTGGAACGGCACGCCGCTCCAGCGCCAGTTGTCGATATGCGCGGTGACACCGGCGAAGGTTTCCACGTCGCTGCCTTCCGGCGGCTGGTAGGCCTGGGCCGGCTGGCCGTTGATGCTGCCGGCGGTGTAGCGGCCGCGGATGCTGTCGCGCGCGGCGTGCTTTGCATCCAACGGGCGCAGGGCGCGCAGCACCTTGACCTTTTCGTCGCGGATGCGGTCGGCTTCCAGCGAGGCCGGCGGTTCCATCGCCACCATGCACAGCAGCTGCAGGATGTGGCTCTGCACCATGTCACGCAGCGCGCCGGAGCGGGCGTAGTAGGCGTCGCGGCCGTCCACGCCTTCGCTCTCGGCCACCAGGATGTGCACCGATTCGATGTAGTTGCGGTTCCACACGGCTTCCAGCAGCGTGTTGCCGAAGCGCAGGGCGATCAGGTTCTGCACCGCCGCCTTGCCCAGGTAGTGGTCCAGGCGGAACACGCGGTCTTCGTCGATCCACTGGCCGATGGTGGAAATGATCTCCTCGGCGCTCTCGCTGTCGCTGCCGATCGGCTTTTCCAGCATCAGGCGTGCCGGTGCGGCCAGGGCGCCGCCCTTGGCCAGGCCTTCGCAGGTGGAGATGTACAGGCCCGGCGGGATGGCCAGGTAGCTCACGCAGCGGCGGTCGACCAGGTCGGAGACTGCAGCGGCGACCGAATCGACGTCGCGCAGGTCCACCGAACGGTAATCGACGCGGCGCAGCAGGGAGGCGATGTCCTCCTGGCTGGCCATCGGCATGGCCTGCTGCAGGCGCGGCCGCAGAATGTCGTGGAAGGCTTCGGTGTCATGGCCGGACAGGGCCAGCGCACGGATGCGGAAATCCTCCGGCAGCAGGCCGTCGCCAAGCAGGCGCAGCAGCGAAGGGAACAGGTAGCGCTGGGCCAGGTCACCTGTGGCGCCAAACAGGAAGAGGGTGTCGTGCATCGCTCGAGTTTCAGATCCGGGTGACATCGTTGTCAATCGCTTCATGGCTGGGTTCAGGGGACATCCGCGCTACTGTCTGTCCGGGGCTCGCTGGGGGCGGATTTCCGGCGGGCCGGACGACCGTTCCATTCGTAACCACAACGACGATGACCTTTCGTCTGATCGTCGAAGCAGATCGGCGCGCACCGACCTTCGGATAGTGCCACGTGAAAACGTTTACATGGCAGAATGGGCAACTGTATTCGATTGCAGTGGTCGTCGTCATGCGGCAACCGCGCAATCATCACTGCCATCGGGAGGGCCGAGGCAGTCCCCAATGACAGCCCGGCGTCGGGCGGACTGGATAGATTGATATGGCAAAAGTGCAGTTGCAGGGTGTGCGCAAGGTCTACGACAACGGCCAGGTCGCGGTGAAGGACGCCACCTTCGAGGTCGCCGATGGCGAGCTCATGGTGCTGGTCGGCCCGTCCGGCTGTGGCAAGTCGACCCTGCTGCGGATGGTGGCCGGCCTGGAGGAAATCAGCGGCGGCACGCTGACCATCGGTGACCGCGTGGTCAACGACGTGGCGCCGAAGGATCGCGACATCGCCATGGTGTTCCAGAGCTATGCGCTCTACCCGCACATGACCGTGGCCGAGAACCTGGCCTTCGGCCTGAAGCTGCGCGGCCATGACAAGGCAACCATCGACAAGCGCATCGCTGAAGCGGCGCAGACGCTGGGCCTGACCGAAATGATGGACAAGCTGCCCAAGGCGATGTCCGGCGGCCAGCGCCAGCGCGTGGCACTGGGGCGTGCGCTGGTGCGCGAGCCGGCGGTGTTCCTGCTGGACGAACCGCTGTCCAACCTGGATGCCAAGCTGCGCCACAGCGTGCGTACCGAGATCGCGCAGCTGCACCGCAAGCTGGGCACCACCATGATCTACGTGACGCACGACCAGGTGGAAGCGATGACCCTGGGCCAGCGCATCGTGGTGCTGAAGGACGGCATCATCCAGCAGATCGACACGCCGATGGCGCTGTACGACCGCCCGGCCAACCTGTTCGTCGCCGGCTTCCTTGGCAGCCCGGCGATGAACGTGCTGCGCGGCACGTTGCAGGGCGATGCAAGTGGCGTATCGGTGGTTGCCGGTGAATGGCGCGCGCCGCTGGGCCAGGCCACGATTGATCCGGCATGGCTGCAGAAGCCGATTGCCGTGGGCGTGCGCCCGGAACACCTGCAGCCGGCGGGCGCGGACGATGCGCATGGGTTCACGGCGCGCATTGAAGGCATCGAGCCGGTGGGCAACGAGATTTTCGTCAACCTGAGCAGCGGCACGCATGCGCTGACGATGCGCGTGGCCCCGCAGTCGCTGCCGGGCGTGGGCGAAGACATCCGCGTGGCGATCCACCCGCAGGGCCTGCATTTCTTCGATGCGGAAACCGGCGAACGCCTGTAAATCCACGCCATGCCTTGGCCGGTAGATCCACGCCATGCGCGGATGCGGTAGTGCCGGCCAGTGGCCGGCATTCCATTGACGCGTAATTGCCGGCCAGCGGCCGGCACTACCACGCATCATTGACGCGTGATTGCCGGCCAGCGGCCGGCACTACCTCATCGACCTTCAGCGCGCCAGGCCATCCAGCAGCGGCACCCGCTGCGCAACCGCGCTGCCCACCTGCAGTTCGGCGTCGCTGGTTTCCAGCGGCAGCACGGCCAGGGCCAGCTCGCCGGCCACGCTGGCTACGCTGCCCAACGCCGCGCCGTCCTGCTCCACGCCATCGCCGGCCTGTGCCGGGGCGGCGGTATGCAGAAGCTGCACCGCGCGCTTGGCCTTGCCGAGGAAATGCGTGCGGGCCACGATTTCCTGGCCGGGGTAACACCCCTTCTTCACGCTGTAACCGTTCAGCCGGTCCAGGCCGAGCTGCTGCGGCGTCCACGCTTCGCGCTGGCTTTCTTCCAGGCGCGGCAGGCCATAGCGCAGATCAGCCTGGCGCCAGGCCAGGGCGAACGCGGCTTCGTCGGCGTCGCTGCCGGCCGCGAACCCGGCGGCCGGGCCGATGCGCAGCGTGCGCGGCAGGGCATCGCTGCCCAGGTCCAGTTCCCAGCCCGCCTCGCCACACTGCGCGATGGCGGCGGCCGTGGCCGCTTCCGGTGCAGTGAAGGCGCCGGCAACGGCAAGATCCGCATGCACCTGCAGTTTCACCTTGCGGCGGAACACGAAGCGCTGCAGTTGCGACGCAATCGCATCTGCGTCGCCGTCGGCCAGCACCAGCATCACGTGGTCATCGGCCAGCTTCAGCAGCTGGAACGCCGCCAGCGTGCGGCCCTTGGCGCTCAGCCAGGCGCTCCATTGCCAGTGAAGCAGGGGCAGGGCGGTCACGTCGCTGCTGAACTGTGCATGGGCGAAAGTGGCCGCATCCACGCCCTGCAGGCTCAGCAACTGGTGGCCGGGCAGGCGCGGATATGCGACGAAAGCAGGGGGAAGGTTGTCAGGCACGTGAACGAGGTCTAAAATTTGTGCGTTGCGAGACCGAACATGATAGGCCAAACAACCCCCACTCCCGACGACGAAACTGAAGCCCCGCTGGTCCCCGCGGCACCTGTGCCCGTGGAACAACCAGAGGCGGAAGAGGAATTCGGCGGCCGCGGCGGACTTGATCCGGTGCGGTATGGCGATTGGGAGAAAAACGGACGCTGCATCGATTTCTGATCAGCATTGAGCCAACGCGGCAGCGTGCCGCCCAGCCGAGACAACGAGCCCAGCGAAATGGCGACCAGACAACGCCCCCTATCCCCGCACCTTCAGGTGTATCGCTGGCAGATTCAGATGGCCACCTCGATCCTGCATCGAGCCACTGGCGTCTTTCTGTCCGTGGGTGCCCTCATCATCGCCGCCGGCCTGCTGGCCCTGATGATGGGACCCGATTCGTGGAACTGCTTCACCGGTCATGCCGGGGCCTGGTATGGCCGCGTGTTCCTGTTTGCGTGGACATGGTCGTTCGCCTATCACCTGTGCAATGGCATCCGCCACATCGTGCAGGACTTCGCTGTTGGCTTCAGCATCCCGGCCTTCGTCCGCAGCAGCTGGATCTCGGTCTTCGGCAGCCTGGTGATCACCGCGCTGGTCTGGGCCTATGTGCTGTTCGGAGGTGCCGCATGAGCAAGTTCCGTACCCCCCTGAAGAACGTGCGCGGCCTGGGTTCTGCCAAGACCGGCACCGAACACTTCGTGCACCAGCGCCTGACCGCCGCCGCCCTGGTGGTGCTGGGCCTGTGGTTCCTGGTGTTCGTGGTGCGCATGGCCGGCGCTGATTACGCCACGGCCGTGGCCACCATCGCCAAGCCGTGGAACGCCGTGCCGCTCATCGGCCTGCTGATCACCATGTTCTGGCACGCACAGCTCGGCATGCAGGTCGTGCTGGAAGATTACATCCACGAATCGCTGCTGGCCCTGGTGCTGCAGACCGCGGTGAAGTTCGTCGCCGTGCTCGGCATGATCGTCAGTGTGTTTGCGGTGGGCCGCATCGCCCTCGGCGTTGCCTGAGCCCAGGCACCAAGACAGGAATCCAGACTAGATGTCCGCTTACAAGATCACCGAACACAAGTACGACATGGTCGTGGTGGGCGCCGGCGGCGCCGGCCTGCGCGCCACGTTCGGCCTTGCCGCCAAGGGTCTGCAGACCGTGTGCCTGACCAAGGTCTTCCCGACCCGTTCGCACACCGTCGCTGCCCAGGGCGGTATTTCCGCCGCGCTCGCCAACATGGGCGAAGACGATTGGCGCTACCACTTCTACGACACCATCAAGGGCTCGGATTGGCTGGGCGACCAGGACGCCATCGAGTACATGTGCCGTGAGGCCATTCCGGCCATCATCGAGCTCGAGCACTACGGCGTGCCCTTCAGCCGCACCGCGGAAGGCAAGATCTACCAGCGTCCGTTCGGCGGCATGACCACCAAATACGGCGAAGGCCCGGCGGCGCAGCGTACCTGCGCGGCGGCCGACCGTACCGGCCACGCCATGCTGCACACCCTGTATCAGCAGTCGCTCAAGCACGACGCGCGCTTCATGATCGAGTACTTCGCACTCGATCTGATCTTCGATGACGAAGGCGTGTGCCGTGGCGTGCTGGCCCTGGACATGTCCGATGGCACGCTGCACCTGTTCCGCGCCCAGGGCGTGGTGCTGGCCACCGGCGGCTACGGCCGTGCGTACTTCAGCGCCACCTCGGCGCACACCTGCACCGGCGACGGTGGCGGCCTGGCCATGCGCGCCGGCATCGCCATGCAGGATATGGAGTTCGTGCAGTTCCACCCGACCGGCATCTACGGCGCCGGCTGCCTGATCACCGAGGGTGTCCGCGGTGAAGGCGGCATCCTGCGCAACAGCAGCGGCGAGCGCTTCATGGAGCGCTACGCACCGCATTACAAGGATCTGGCCTCGCGCGACGTGGTGGCCCGTTCGATGACCATCGAGATCCGTGAAGGCCGCGGCGTCGGCGAGCACAAGGATCACATCCTGCTCGACCTGACCCACCTGGGCCCGGGCGTGATCGACGAGAAGCTGCCGGGTATCGCCGAGAGCGCCCGCATCTTCGCCGGCGTCGACGTGCACAAGCAGCCGATCCCGGTCATCCCGACCGTGCACTACAACATGGGCGGTATTCCGACCAACTTCCACGGCGAAGTCGTGCGCAAGGATGGCGACAACCCCGATGCCGTGGTGCCCGGCCTGTACGCCATCGGCGAAGCGGCCTGCGTGTCGGTGCACGGCGCCAACCGCCTGGGCTCCAACTCGCTGCTCGATCTGGTGGTGTTCGGTCGTGCCGTGGCCAACCGCTGCGCCGAAACCATCAAGCCGGGCGCTGCGCACAAGCCGCTGCCGGCCGATGCCTGCGACAAGGCACTGGGCCTGCTGGACAAGCTGCGCCACGCCAATGGCGATACGCCGACCTCGGTCATCCGTGACAACATGCAGCGCACGATGCAGGCCGATGCCGCCGTCTTCCGTACCAGCCAGACGCTGAAGGAAGGCTGCGAGAAGATGGCCAAGGTGTTCGATTCGTTCCAGGACGTGAAAGTCAGCGACCGTTCGCTGGTCTGGAACTCGGACCTGATCGAGACCTACGAGCTGAACAACCTGCTGCTGAACGCAGTGGCGACGATCAACTCGGCGGAACAGCGCAAGGAAAGCCGTGGTGCGCACGCGCACGAGGACTTCCCGGACCGCGACGACGTCAACTGGCACAAGCACACGCTGGTCACCGTCGACGAGAAGGGCAAGTGCAGCTTCGACTACCGTCCGGTGCACATGTACACGCTGACCGACGAGGTCGACGTGGTGCCGCCGAAGCCGCGCGTGTACTGATCGCGACCCCCGCCTACCATGCAATCCGCGCCCCAGTGGCGCGGGCCGCCTGAGCCAACGAGAGCAGCCATGGCCGAGTTTTCACTCCCCAAGAATTCCAAGGTCACGAAGGGCCAGCACTTCCCCGCCAAGAGCGGTGGCAAGAACCTGCGCACCTTCAAGATCTACCGCTGGAGTCCGGACGACGACAGCAACCCGCGCACCGATACCTATGAAATTGATCTGGACGCCTGCGGCCCGATGGTCCTGGACGCGCTGATCAAGATCAAGAACGAGATCGACCCGACCCTGACCTTCCGTCGCTCCTGCCGCGAAGGTATCTGCGGTTCGTGCGCGATGAACATCGACGGCACCAACACCCTGGCCTGCACCCGCGCCATCGCGGACTGCGGCAAGAAGGAAGTGCCGATCTACCCGCTGCCGCACATGAGCGTGGTCAAGGATCTGGTTCCGGACCTGACCCACTTCTACGCGCAGTACGCGTCCATCAAGCCGTGGATCCGTACCCAGACCCCGGCGCCGCCGGACCGTGAGCGCCTGCAGTCGCCGGAAGACCGCAAGAAGCTGGACGGCCTGTACGAGTGCATCCTGTGCGCCTGCTGCTCGACCAGCTGCCCGAGCTACTGGTGGAACGGTGAGCGTTACCTGGGCCCGGCGATCCTGCTGCAGGCCTACCGCTGGATCATCGACTCGCGCGATGAAGACACCGGTGCGCGCCTGGACGATCTGGAAGATCCGTTCAAGCTGTACCGCTGCCACACCATCATGAACTGCGCCCGGACCTGCCCGAAGGGCCTGAACCCGGCGCTGGCGATCGCCGAGATCAAGAAGCTGATGATGGAACGCCGCGCCTGATACAGGCCTGGCGGTACCCGGTAGAGACACGCCATGCGTGGCTGTGCCCCCAGTAGAGCCACGCCATGCGTGGCTTTGCTGTATCTGGAGAAACACGATGGACGAAGACACCCTGCTGAAGAAGCTGCGCTGGCGCTGCCGCCGCGGCATGCGCGAGCTGGACCAGCTGTTCGGCCGCTACCTGGACCGCGAATGGAGCACTGCGCCGACCGAAGAGCGCGAAGTTTTCCTGTTCCTGCTCGAATGCGAGGACGATAAGTTGTGGCGCTGGTTCATGGGCTACGAGGCCTGCCCGCATGCCCACGCCATCCCCCTCATGCAGAAGATCCTCGCCCTCAAGGCTTGAGTGGCGGCCCTCGCGGCTGCAGGCGGGCGCCCAGGCGCTGGTGCTGCTGGCCGCCCCCTGGCTGCTGCACGCCTCGGCCTTGCCGCAGGGCGGGTTCTGGCCCGTACTGGCAGCGGTCTGGCTGCTGGGCCTGATCCAGCTGGCATCGGGCCTGCGAAAGCGCGTGCAGCGGCTCGACCTGCCCGCGTTGCCGGCACCGCTGCAGCTGGATGGCAGCGATATCGACGCTCCCCGGCTGGCGGTGCGTGGCCCGTGGCTGCTGCTGCAGTGGCGCAGGGAAGGGCGGCGCGGGCGGCTGTTGTTCTGGCCGGATGTGCTGAACCACCGGCAGCGACGTGAACTGCGACTGGCCGTATCCGCACGCGCCGTTCCACGTCGACCCCGTACGATGGCACCATAGACTGAATCGACTGGCGTGCCTGCATGTTCAAACCCATCCCCGTGGCCATCGGCCTGCGCTACCTGCGCGCCAAGCGCCGCAACGGCTTCATCTCCTTCATTTCAATGGCATCGATCCTGGGCATCGCGCTCGGCGTCACGGTGCTGATCACCACCCTGGCGGTGATGAGCGGTTTCCAGAAGGAAATCCGCAGCCGCCTGCTGCAGATGACCGCCCACACCACCATCAGCCGCGATGGCGAACCGATGCCGGACTGGATGCGCGTGGTCGACGTGGCCAACAAGGACCCGCGCGTTGCCGGTGCCGCGCCATACATCGAGATCCAGTCGATGATCAGCGGCCCGCGCGTGCAGGGCGCGATCATCCAGGGCATCGATCCGGCGCTGGAGCCGAAGGTGTCGGTGATCGACAGGAAGATCGTCAAAGGCAGCTATGACAGCCTCAAGCCTGGCAGCTTCAACCTGCTGCTGGGCAAGGAGCTGGCGCTCTGGCTGGGCGTGGACGTGGGCGACCAGGTGCTGGTGACCTTTGCCGAAGTGCAGGGCACACCGGCTGGCGCGGTGCCACGGATGAAACGCTTCACCGTCAGTGGCCTGTTCGAGGCCGGCTACAACGAGGTCGACCGCGGCGTCGGTTTCGCCAACATGAAGGACCTCGAGCGCGTGCTGCGCTCGGACGGTGCCACCGGCGTGCGCCTGAAACTGCACGACATGGATCGATCGCTGGAAGTGGGCGTGGACCTGGCGCAGAACCTGGGCGGCGCGTACCGGGTGAGCGACTGGACCCAGCAGAACGCCAATCTCTACCACTCGCTGCGCATGGAAAAGGTAGTGATGGGCATCCTGCTGTCGCTGATCATCGCGATGGGTGCCTTCAATCTGGTCTCCTCGCAGGTGATGCTGGTGACCGACAAGCAGGCCGACATCGCCATCCTGCGCACGCTGGGCCTGACCCCGGGCGGGGTGATGCAGGTGTTCATGGTGCAGGGCTCGCTCATCGGCATCTTCGGCACACTGGCCGGCCTGATCGGCGGCATCACGCTCACCTTGAACCTGGAACGCATCCTTGGCGCCATCGAGTCGCTGTTCAACGTCAAGCTGCTGCCGGAAGACGTGTATTACATCACCGGCCTGCCGACCGACATGCAGACCAGCGATATCGTCGTCATCACGTTGGTTGCCTTGTTGATGAGCTTCCTGGCCACCCTGTATCCCGCCTGGCGGGCAGCACGCACCCAGCCGGCGGAGGCCCTGCGTTATGAATAAGGTCTTCAATCGCGGCGATGAAGTGATCCGTGCCGAGGCGCTGGGCAAGACCTACGCCGAAGGGCGCATGCAGACCCCGGTATTCGATGGCCTGGACCTGAAGGTCGATGCCGGCGAGACGGTGGCGATCATCGGCGCTTCCGGTGCCGGCAAGAGCACCCTGCTGCACCTGCTGGGTGGCCTGGACATACCCACCGCGGGCGAGGTGTACGTCACCGGGCAGCGCATGTCGGCCCTGTCGGACACCGAGCGCGGCCTGCTGCGCAACCAGGCGCTGGGCTTCGTCTACCAGTTCCACCACCTGCTGCCGGAATTCACCGCGCTGGAAAACGTGATGATGCCGGTGATGCTGTCCGGTACCGGCGTAGCGGAAGCCAGCCAGCGTGCGACCGCGCTGCTGGAAGCGGTTGGCCTGGGCCATCGCCTGGACCACAAGCCGGGCGAGTTGTCTGGCGGCGAACGCCAGCGTGCCGCCGTGGCGCGTGCGCTGGTGAACCACCCGGCCTGCGTGCTCGGCGACGAGCCGACAGGCAATCTGGATGACCGCACGGCGGCCACCGTGTTCGAGCTGATGCTGGAACTCAACCGCGCGCGTCATACCAGCCTGGTGCTGGTCACCCACGACCGCAGCCTGGCCCGCCGCCTGGACCGCGTGCTGGAACTGCGCGAAGGGCGCCTGCACGCACTGGCCCACGCCGACGTCTGAGGTGCCGGTCCTGCTCTGGTAGATGCCGACCTTGGTCGGCTGCTTTTGCTGGGCGCGCGTCAACCAAGGTTGACGCCTACCGGGTGCCAGGCTGGCCTCGCTGCTGCTCTCGCGGGGCGCGCGTCAACCAAGGTTGACGACTACCAGGCGTTGGGCTGCCGCGCTCTGGTAGATGCCGACCTTGGTCGGCTGCTTTTGCTGGGCGCGCGTCAACCAAGGTTGACGCCTACCGGGTGCCAGGCTGGCCTCGCTGCTGCTCTCGCGGGGCGCGCGTCAACCAAGGTTGACGACTACCAGGCGTTGGGCTGCCGCGCTCTGGTAGATGCCGACCTTGGTCGGCTGCTTTTGCTGGGCGCGCGTCAACCAAGGTTGACGCCTACCGGGTGCCAGGCTGGCCTCGCTGCTGCTCTCGCGGGGCGCGCGTCAACCAAGGTTGACGACTACCAGGCGTTGGGCTGCCGCCCTCTGGTAGATGCCGACCTTGGTCGGCTGCTTTTGCTGGGCGCGCGTCAACCAAGGTTGACGCCTACCGGGCGCCGGGCGCGCCGACCGGCGGCTGAATGGGGCCGCCGGGCGTCGCGCGTGTGTCATCCGGTCGGGCGCATGATGGCAATACGTCCCCGCTGGAAACCGCCATGAAGACCCCGTTGCTGATCGCCGGCCTGTGCCTGGCCCTGGCTGGTTGCGCCACCACCGGATTGAGCAGTGCCGACCGGCTGGAGCTGTACCGCACGCACGCGGGTCCGCCGCAGAAGGACATGCAGTTCTTCGGCGCGCTCAACGGCTGGACTGAACTGGGTGACAGCGCGCTGGCGGTGTGGACCAAGCCCAGCGAAGCCTATCTGCTGGAACTGACCGGGCCGTGCCCGGATCTTTCCTATGCCCCCGCCATCGGCCTGACCAGCCATATGGGCCGCGTCACGGCGCCGTTCGACAAGGTGCTGGTGCGCGATCCCACCGGTGGCCCCCGCCTGCCATGCTTCATCAAGACCATCCGCAAGCTGGACGTCAAAGCCCTGCGCGCGGACGAAAAGGACATGCGCCAGGCGCAGCTGCAGGAGCGCGAAGCGCCCGCCAACTGACCGGGTAGTGCCGGCCGCTGGCCGGCATCGCAGGTATTCCTGGTTGCCGGCCAGCGGCCGGCACTACCGTGGTTCAGGCCTCGGGGGTGAAGCCAGCCGGCTTTTCCGCATCCTTCTCGAACAGGAACTTCACCAGTTCCGCTTCCAGCATCGCGCGGTGTTCCGGCTTGCGCGGCGACAGGCGGTTCTCGTTGATCAGCATGGTCTGGTGAGCCAGCCAGGCCGCCCAGGCCGGCTTGCCGATGTGGTTGAACACGCGCTGGCCCAGGTCACCGGGGTAGGGCACGAAGTCCAGGCCCTCGGCATCGCGTTGTTCGTACTGGCAGAAGACGGTTCGGGGCATGGCACTCACTCGTGGTTGCGGGTTTTCGTGGTTCTGCGTTTCGGCGCTTTCATCGGCGTGCCGTCCAGCAGCTTGCGGATCGGCGCGGGCAGGCCCAGCGCCGGAAGTTCATCGGCAGCGACCCAGCGCAGCGCGGGTTCTTCCACGCGCAGGCCGCGCACCTGCCGGGACAATACCTGCAGATGCAGCCGGTAGTGGCTGAAGGTGTGCTGCAGTACCGGCAGTTCCTCGGCGTCTTCCAGCGAACCGTCGACATGGGCATCGAACCAGTCCTGCAGGTCGCTGCCGGCCTCGGCCTGTGGCAGGGTCCACAACTGCGCCCAGATGCCGGTATCCGGCCGCTTCTGCAGCAGCACGCGCTGCTGGGCGTCGCGCAGCAGCAGGGCCACCGCTTCGCGTTCGGGAAGGACCTTGCCCGGCTTCGGCGTCGGCAACTCGGCGGTGCGGCCCTCGCGGCGCGCCACGCAGTCCTGCTGCAGCGGGCAGATCACACAGGCCGGCTTGGCGCGGCTGCACACCGTTGCCCCCAGGTCCATCTGCGCCTGGGTGTAATCGGCCATGCGCCCGGCCGGCACCTGCGCGACATGCGCCTCGGCCAGCGACCACAGCTGCTTTTCGATGGCTGGCAGGCCGGGGAATCCCTCGATGCCGTGGTAGCGGCTGAGCACGCGCTTGACGTTGCCATCGAGGATCGCGAACGGGTCGTTCCAGGCCTGGCTGAGGATCGCCCCCGCAGTGCTGCGGCCGATGCCGGGCAGGGCGTGCAGGGCATCGAAATCGCGCGGCAGGTCGCCGTCGTGCAGTTCCACGCAGCGCTTGGCCGCGGCGTGCAGGTTGCGTGCGCGGGCGTAGTAGCCCAGCCCTGCCCACTGCGCCATCACCGCATCATTTCCGGCGGCGGCGAGGTCGGGCAGGGTCGGGAAGTGCTGCAGGAAGCGCTGGAAGTACGGGATGACCGTGGTCACCTGGGTCTGCTGCAGCATGATTTCCGACAGCCAGACCCGGTAGGGGCTGCGCGGATGCTGCCAGGGCAGGTCGTGGCGTCCGTGGTCGTCGAACCAGTGCAGCAGGCGGGCGACGAAGCCGTCTGCGGGGTCGGTTGCGGCGCTGGCGTGCGGCTGGCGGGGCATGGGTGTTCCGGGATAGTGCAGTAGAGCCACGCCATGCGTGGCTGCACCGCGTATCAACCGCCCAGCGCCTCAGGCAGCAGGGCGTCGACAAAGGCTTCCGGGTCGAACACGCGCAGGTCTTCCGGGCGCTCGCCGATGCCGGCAAAACGGATCGGAATGCCGAATTCTCGGGCCAGGGCGAAGACCACGCCGCCCTTGGCGGTGCCGTCCAGCTTGGTCACCACCAGGCCGGTCACCTTCACCGCGGCATTGAACTGACGCAGCTGCGAAAGCGCGTTCTGGCCGGTGGTGCCGTCAATCACCATCAGCACTTCGTGCGGCGCGGTTTCATCGATCTTCCCGAGCACGCGGCGGATCTTGCCCAGCTCGTTCATCAGGCCCGACTGGGTGTGCAGCCGGCCGGCGGTGTCGGCAATCAGCACCGACGTGCCACGTGCCTTGCCGGCCTGCAGCGCGTCGTAGGCCACCGAAGCGGCATCGGCGTTCTGCCCCTGCGCGACCACGGCCACGCCGTTGCGCTCGCCCCAAGCCTGCAGCTGGGCCACGGCGGCGGCGCGGAAGGTATCGCCGGCCGCCAGCATCAGGCTGTGGCCTTCGTCCTTGAAGCGCTTGGCCAGCTTGCCGATGGTGGTGGTCTTGCCGACGCCGTTGACGCCGACGGTGAGCACCACGAAGGGCTTGGCATTGCGGTCGATCACCAGCGGCTGTGCCACCGGCTGCAGGATCGCGATCAGCTCGCTGCGCAGTGCGGACAGCAGGGCGTTGGCATCGGCGAACTCGCGCGACTTCATGCGCTTGCGCAGGCCTTCCACCAGATCGGTGGTGGCACCCACGCCGACGTCGGCGGTGATCAGCGCGGTTTCCAGTTCGTCCAGCAGGTCGTCATCGAGCTTGGGATTGCGCGAGAACAGGCCGCCGAAGCTGCGGGCGATGACGCTGTTGCGCAGGCGCTCGCGCCAGCCGGGCTTGCCGGCCGGGGCCGGGGCGGCATCCACCAGCACCGGCAGGTCGGCTGCAGGCGCGGCCGCGGTTTCGGCCGGGGTAACCGGCGCCAACGGTGCGAGGACGGCGGCAGCGGCCAGGGCCTCGGCTTCAAAGTCCTCCGGGGCGATCACCCGTTCCGGGGCCGGGGCAGGCGGAGCAGCGGCGACCGGCGGCTCGGGCGCTACGACAGGCGCAGGCGCGGGCGTGGCCGCCTCGACGCTGGCCGGCGTGGCGACCTGCGCGGCCGGGGCTTCTTCGACCGGGGCAGCGGACGGGAACGCCGCCGCCAGCTCGTCAGCCGAGTAGTGCTGGGTCTTGGGCGCCTCCGTCGTGGCGGCGTCCTGGGGCTTCTTGCGGCGGAAAAAACTGAGCATTGGCAAAAGGCGCTGAAATCAGAGGGATATGCTACCACTCGCGCCTGTCGGCCCGATGTGGATTCAAGATTGCGCAGGTCCGGCCGTTAACCGGTCCGAGGGGCTGCGCCGGGCGGTCCGGAGACTGCCAATGAACGTGATGGATACTGCGCTGTCCGGAATGCGTGCAGCCCAGCAGGGCGTGCAGGTGGCCGCACACAATGTGGCCAACCTCGCCACTCCGGACGCGCAGCGCCTGCAGCTGCAGCGCAGCCCGGTGGAGCAGGGCGGGGTGGAAACCACCGTCAGTGCCACCGATCCGGACCCGACGGCGCCGCTGGGCGACCTGCTGGCGGCGAAGGCCGAAGTGGTGGCGTTCGCTGCCAACGCCTCGGTGATCCGCCGCCAGGACCAGATGCTGGGCTCGCTGCTGGACCGGAACGCCTGAGGCGACCGCCGCCTTGGATCTGCCAACCGCGGTTGCCACGCTTACCGCCTTGGACGTACCAACCGCGGTTGCCGCGATTGCCGCCTTGGACGTACAAACCGCGGTTGCCGGGATTGCCGCCTTGGTAGGTGTCAACCTTGGTTGACACGCTCTTCAAAGCGCCAACCAAGGTTGGCCTCTACCAGAGCAGGAGCGCCAACAGTGGCAGCCGCTGCACGTGTTCATGCCGTCCACGTACGGACGAGCCGATCAGTGCAATGCGATCGCCTTGTCGCGATTGAACCGTGTCATCGCCGGGCAGGTGACGCGCCCGTAAGTTATCGAGGCCGAAGTTCAGCGGCGGCAAAAAGACCGCAAAACAAGGGCTTTCAAGGCGTTGGGCGTATGCAATAATTCGCGGCGCTTCGTGAATGTCGCAGTCGCCCTTGGTGCTCTGCGCGAGCATATGCACAAGATGGATCGCCACCGAAAACGGGTGGCCGGGTCGGCAAAGCCCTGGTGTCACTGTTCGTACCACTCGCCAACCGGCGTCGTTTTGTGCGGCGCCGGTTGGCGATCCGTCCGCGTTCCATGGCGCGGCGGTGCGTGGGGGCGCTTGCGCCCGCCGGATCAGTGACCCCGGTCTTTGCCGCCACGTACCGTCCGCCACCTCTTCCGGTGGCGCTGCCGTCTTTCCTGTACGGAGCACATGCCATGAACGCAAAGCACGTTCCCTTCCCGGGCCGCAACCACGACGAACCGGCCAACGCCGACGACGCGTTCCGCGATCCCAACCGCTTCATTACCACCCTGCGGCGCATCGGTGCCGGCTACGGCAGCGATGGGCAGCCGTGGCCCGAGTCCAACCTGCCGATCGGCCGCCGCATCCAGATTGCCGATGGCGATTGCGCCTTGGCCGGGCTTCGCGTCCTGCATGAGTTGCTGTTGGCAGCCGAACGCTGCCGTCGCAACGGCGGGCCGGAACATGACGTGGGCGAGCGGGTGATGGAAGGGCTGATGCTGGCCTGCCTGGCGCTGGGTACGCACGCGGCAGAGCGGGTGCACCCGTAGCAGCAATCGGGTTGCGTGGATGGCTTCATCCACGCATGGCGTGGATCTACCGGCCGGAGGCTATCGCCTGCGGCCGGTAGCGCCGGGCCATGCCCGGCGCTCCGCTGTCGGTCAGGCCGACAGTTCCAGCAGCAGCTTGTTCAGGCGCGCCACGTAGGCGCCCGGGTCCTTCAGGCTGTCACCGGCGGCCAGCGCGGCCTGGTCGAACAGCACACGGCCCAGGTCATCGAAGCGCGCGCCATCGGCTTCGGCATCGAGCTTGGCAATCAGCGGGTGGCCGGGGTTGATCTCCAGCACCGGCTTGCTGTCCGGCACCTTCTGCCCGCTGGCTTCCAGGATCTGGCGCATCTGCAGACCCAGGTCCTGTTCGCCGATGGCCAGCACGGCCGGCGAATCGGTCAAGCGGTGCGACACGCGCACTTCGGCCACGTCATCGCCCAGCACCGTCTTCAGGCGCTCGACCAGGCCCTGCTTGTCCTTCGCTGCCGCTTCCTGTTCCTGCTTGTCGGCCTCGCTTTCCAGCGCGCCCAGGTCGAGGTCGCCGCGAGCGATATCGACAAAGCCCTTGCCGTCGAAATCGGTCAGGTAGCCCATCAGCCATTCGTCGATGCGATCGGTCAGCAGCAGCACTTCCACGCCCTTCTTGCGGAACACTTCCAGGTGCGGGCTGTTGCGCACCTGGCTGTAGCTCTCGCCGGTCAGGTAATAGATATTGTCCTGGCCTTCGGCCATGCGGCCGATGTATTCGGCCAGCGACACGGTCTGTGCATCGGCTTCGCCACGGGTGGAGGCGAAGCGCAGCAGGCCAGCCACCTTTTCGCGGTTGTTGTAGTCCTCGGCCGGGCCTTCCTTCAACACCTGGCCGAATTCCTTCCAGAACGTGGCGTACTGCTCGGGCTTGTCGGCGGCCAGCTTTTCCAGCATGTCCAGCGAGCGCTTGGTCAGCGCGGCCTTCATCGAATCGATGACCGGGCCGGACTGCAGGATTTCGCGCGAAACGTTCAGCGAAAGATCGTTGGAATCGACCACGCCCTTGATGAAGCGCAGGTACAGCGGCAGGAACTGCTCGGCCTGGTCCATCACGAACACGCGCTGCACGTACAGCTTCAGGCCCTTGGGCGCATCGCGGTGGTACAGGTCGAACGGCGCGCGGCCAGGCACATAGAGCAGCGAGGTGTATTCCAGCTTGCCTTCGACCTTGTTGTGGCTCCAGGCCAGCGGGTCGCTGTGGTCATGCGCCACGTGTTTGTAGAACTCGGTGTATTCGGCGTCGCTGATCTCGGTGCGCGGGCGGGTCCACAGCGCGCTGGCACGGTTGACGGTTTCCCATTCCAGCGCGGTGCCTTCTTCGCCTTCCTTCGGCATCTGGATCGGCAGGCCGATGTGGTCCGAGTACTTCTTGAGGATGCTGCGCAGGCGCCAGCCATCGGCGAAATCGTGCTCGCCGTCCTTCAGGTGCAGCACGATGCGGGTGCCGCGCTCGGCCTTGTCGATGGTGGCCACGTCGAAATCGCCTTCGCCACGCGAGGTCCAGCGCACGCCTTCGCCTGCAGCCAGGCCGGCGCGGCGCGAGGTCACTTCCACTTCGTCGGCGACGATGAAGGCGCTGTAGAAGCCGACGCCGAACTGGCCGATCAGCTGCGAATCCTTCTTCTGGTCGCCGGACAGCTGGCGCAGGAAATCGCCGGTGCCGGACTTGGCGATCGTGCCAAGGTGGGCGATGGCTTCGGCGCGGCTCATGCCGATGCCGTTGTCTTCGATGGTGATGGTGTGGGCGGCGGCGTCGAAGCTGACGCGCACGCGCAGTTCGCTGTCACCTTCCAGCAGGGCCGGCTGGGTCAGGGCCTCGAAGCGCAGCTTGTCGGCGGCGTCGGCGGCATTGGAGACCAGCTCGCGGAGGAAGATTTCCTTGTTGGAGTACAGCGAGTGGATCATCAGCTGCAACAGCTGCTTGACCTCGGTCTGGAAGCCAAGGGTTTCGGTCTGGGTGGTCTCGGTCATCAGGTAGGGCTCCATGTGCAATGCCGCGCCAGCGCGTGCGGCCTGGCCAAGGGGTATGGCTGATTGTCCCGAAATCAAGGGGTTGGTCGGGCAGGGGGGCTCGCGCTGCACCTGCGGTAGTGCCGGCCGCTGGCCGGCAGGCTCAACTGCAACAGCGGGTGTTCCGAAGCATGCCCGGAGTAGATCCACGCCATGCGTGGATGGATGCCATTCGATAGCTGACGGAGTTCATCCACGCATGGCGTGGATCTACGCCGGGGTTCCGGGCGCCGCCCGGGCGACTACAATCCCGCCCATGCTGAATTTTCCGAATACCCTCCGCCGGGGGCGCCGATGAGCGGCCGTGGTGGCAATGACGGCCAGGTCCGCATCATCGGCGGGCGCTGGCGCAACACCCGCCTGCCGGTGCCGACCCTGCCGGGCCTGCGGCCCAGCAGTGACCGTGTGCGCGAAACCCTGTTCAACTGGCTGATGCTCCGGCTGGGCGGGGCGCGCGTGCTGGACTTGTTCGCTGGCAGCGGCGCGCTGGGCCTGGAAGCCGTTTCGCGGGGTGCCGCCCACGCCACCCTGGTCGAGCGCGATGCCCAGCTGGGCCGCAATCTGTCGGCCGCCGTGGCCAAGCTGCAGGCCGCCGCGCAGGTCACCGTGGTCCAGGCCGATGCCCTGCGCTGGCTGCAGGGCGCGCCCGCCCAGCAGGCCGATCTGGTCTTCATCGACCCGCCCTTTGCCGATGGCCTCTGGCAGGACGTGCTGGCCCAGCTGCCGCGCCACCTCGCCGCCGATGCCTGGCTGTACCTGGAATCACCGGCCGGCCACGTACCCGTGCTGCCGCCGGAATGGCTGCTGCACCGCGAGGGCGGCACCCGCGAAGTGCGCTTTGCCCTGTACCGCCGCGCCGCTGCTACACTTTGACTTCATCTGAACATCTGTATCCGCCCATGACCGTGGCCAACCGCCGCATCGCCGTCTACCCCGGTACGTTCGACCCCATCACCAATGGTCACATCGATCTGGTGAGCCGGGCCGCGCCGCTGTTTGAAAAGGTTGTGGTGGGCGTGGCGCAGAGCCCTTCCAAGGGCCCGGCGCTGCCGCTGGAGCAGCGCGTGCAGCTGGCCCGGGGCGCCCTGGGCCACCACAGCAATGTCGAGGTCATCGGATTCGATACGCTTCTGGCGCATTTCGTACGTTCGGTCCAGGGCGGCGTGCTGCTGCGCGGCCTGCGCGCGGTGTCCGACTTTGAATACGAATTCCAGATGGCGAGCATGAACCGCCATCTGATTCCGGAGGTCGAGACCCTGTTCCTGACCCCGGCCGAGCAGCACAGCTTCATTTCGTCCTCGCTGGTCCGCGAGATCGCCCGCCTGGGAGGCGACGTGTCCGGTTTCGTGCCGGCCGCCGTGCTCGAGGCGTTGCGCAGGGTCCGCGAAGCGAAGTCGGCGCAGTCGTAAATCCTGCCCCTGCGGCAGGGCCAGTAGTACCACGCACCCCCATTACGTAAACCACACGCACCATTCGGGAGGAAACCCATGAACACCACCATGCGCGCGATGCTGATCGCTTCGTTTGCCCTGGCCTTCACCGCCTGCAAGAAGGAAGAGGCCGCTCCGGTCGAGGAAGCCAAGCAGGCCCTGGTCGCCCCGGCCAAGGAAGACGATGCAGGCTGGAAGAAGTACCTGCAGGAAGTGGCGATCCAGAACATGGGCAACATCACCAACAGCCCGTTCCTGTATTACCTCTCGCCGGAATCGGACCCGGACTTCCAGGCCAAGTACGAGCGCCAGACCGAAAGCGCGACCCAGGCCGTGGCCCGTGGCGTGCAGCCGGGCAACATGCTGGCCTTCGGTTCGTCGGCCTCGGGCAAGATGGCTGACATGATCCAGGCGGTGTTCAAGGATGTCTCGCCGGATTCGATGAAGGGCGTGCGCGTCGTCTTCATCGGCCAGTCCGCTGACAACGCCCGCGTGCAGGCTGCCGTGCAGCCGACCGGCGCCGAATACATTTTCGTCGAAGCCAAGTAAGACCGAGCCATGGCGGCCATGCTGCGGCATGGCCCGGGCACTGCCACCCCGGTGGCGCTGCCGATGACCTGACCGTCCCGCGCGCCCGCGCGGGACGGTCCTTGTCCCAAGGCGCGGGCGAGGAGTATCGCCATGTCGCTGAAAATCAACGAGCTCTGCGTCAACTGCGACGTCTGTGAGCCGGCCTGCCCGAACCAGGCCATTTCGATGGGTGAAACCATCTACGTGATCGACCCTGCGCGCTGCACCGAATGCGTGGGTCATTTCGACGAACCACAGTGCGTGGTCGTCTGCCCGGTCGAATGCATCGACCCGGACCCGGAGATCGTGGAAACGGAAATCCAGCTGCTGGCCAAGTTGCGCCAACTGCAGCACGATCACCCCGAACTCTACGCGGAGCCCCCATCCGAATGAAGACGCTGCTCGTCCGCCCCCTGCTGCTGCTCAGCCTGGTGCTGAGCCCGCTGGCCTGGGCCGAAACCACCGCCCGTGCCGAGCGCCCCGATGGCGCGGCCATCGCCAGCGGTCATGCGCTGGCCACCCAGGCCGGCATCGACATCCTGGCCCAGGGCGGCAACGCCTTCGATGCGGCCGTCGCGGTGTCGTCCACCCTGGCCGTGGTTGAGCCGATCAGTTCCGGCCTGGGCGGCGGCGGCTTCTTCCTTCTGCACGATGCCACCACCGGCAAGGACATCATGCTGGATGCGCGCGAGACCGCTCCGGCGGCAGCGACCCCGCAGGCGTTCCTGGACAAGCAGGGCAACCTGGACCGCGACCGTTCGGTGAACGGCCCGTGGTCGGCAGGCATTCCGGGCCTGCCTGCCGCACTGGTGGAACTGTCGTCCAAGCACGGCAAGCTGCCGCTGTCGGCCTCGCTGCAGCCGGCCATCCGCATCGCCCGCGAAGGCTTCCCGGTCTACGACCGCATGGCCAAGGGCTACGCCTCGCGCCGCGAGGTGATGGAACGCTTCCCCGGCACGCGCGAGGTCTACCTGCGCAATGGCAAGCCGATCGCCACCGGCGATCTGTTCAAGCAGCCGGAGCTGGCGCAGACCCTGGAACGCCTGGCCGCTGGCGGCCGTGATGGCTTCTACAAGGGCCAGACCGGCAAGCTGCTGCTGGAAGGCGTGAAGCAGGCTGGTGGCAAGTGGACGGCGGACGAACTGGCCGGCTACCAGGTCAAGCTGCGCGAACCGATCGTGTTCGACTACAACGGCTGGAAGATCACCACCGCGCCGCCGCCGTCGTCCGGTGGCATCGCCCTGGCCAGCATGCTGCAGATCCTGGAAGGCTGGGACATCAAGCAGATGGATGCCGCGCACCGCACCCACCTGGTGGTGGAAGCCATGCGCCGCGCCTACCGTGATCGCACCTTCTTCCTCGGCGATCCGGACTTCGTGCAGATCCCGCAGAAGGTGCTGACCAGCAAGGATTACGCACAGGGCCTGCGGGCGACGATCCACCCGGAAAAGGCGACCCCCAGCGATCTGCTGTCGGGCAACCCGACCCCGCTGGAAGATGACGAGACCACCCATTTCTCGATCATCGACCGCGACGGCAACCGCGTCGGCGCCACCCAGACCGTCAACCTGCTGTACGGCTCGGGGCTGATTCCCAAGGGCACCGGCGTGCTGCTGAACAACGAGATGGACGACTTCGCGCTGAAGCCGGGCACGCCCAACGCCTTCGGCGTGATGGGGTATGCGGCCAACGCACCGAAGCCGGGCAAGCGCATGCTCAGTTCGATGACGCCTACCTTCATGGAAAACGCCGACAAGGTGGTGGTGCTGGGTACGCCGGGTGGCAGCCGCATCATCACCATGGTGCTGCTGGGCATCCTCGGCTACGACGCCGGCCTGGACGCACAGCAGGTGGCCGCGTTGCCGCGCTACCACCACCAGTGGCTGCCGGACCTGATCGAGGCCGAGAGCGATGCCTTTGATGCGGACACGGTGAAGCAGCTGCAGGCGATGGGCCATAAGATCGACCTGCCGGGCGACACCGCCGCTGGCGGCCGCGGTTCCAGCCACGTGTGGGGCAACCTGCAGACGGTGGAATGGGACCGCAAGGCCAACAAGCTTTACGGCGGCAGCGACCCGCGCAACCCGGTGGGCGCCGCCCAGGTAGTACCGGCCCGTTGAGGGTAGTGCCGGCCGCTGGCCGGCAACCTGGCGAATCACCGATACCCCAGAACCCCGCCACCCGGCGGGGTTCTTCGTTGTCTGCCCAACGATTCCGGCTAGCGATTATTTAACGGGGCCCCCTCGATAATTGCCGCATGAAACTATGGTCGATCCGTGGGAACTCGCAGCGCCTGGATGGCGGCGCGATGTTCGGCAATGCGCCGCGCGCAGTATGGGAAAAGTGGGCCGCTCCGGATGAGCTCAACCGCATCCAGCTGGCCTGTCGTGCGCTGCTGGCCAGTCCGCTGGATGGCAAGACCGTGCTGTTCGAGACCGGCATCGGCGCCTTCTTCGATCCGCGCATGCGTGATCGCTATGGCGTGCAGGAAAGCCAGCACGTCCTGATCGATTCACTGCGCGAAGCGGGGTTCGAGCACGAAGACATCGATGCGGTGGTGCTCAGCCACCTGCATTTCGATCATGCGGGGGGCCTGCTGGCAGCCTGGAGCGAGGGGCGCGGGCCGGAACTGCTGTTCCCCAACGCCACCTTCGTGGTCGGTGCGCAGCACTGGCAGCGTGCACTGCAGCCGCATCCGCGTGATAGGGCCAGCTTCATTCCCGAACTGCCGGGCCTGCTGCAGGCCAGCGGCCGCCTGGAAGTGGTTGAGGGCGAATACTCGCAGGTGCTGGGCAAGCGCGTGCGCTTCAGTTACAGCGATGGCCATACGCCCGGCCTGATGCTTGCCGAGATCGTCGGCCATGCCGCGCCCGACGGGGATGCGCGGGGTGGGGTGGTGTTCTGCGCCGATCTGATCCCAGGCCGATCCTGGGTGCATGTGCCGATCACCATGGGCTACGACCGCAACGCCGAGCTGCTGATCGACGAGAAGCGCCGCTTCCTGGAGGACAAGCTTGCGCGCAACGTGCATCTGTTCTTCACCCATGACCCGCAGGTGGCCCTGGCGCAGTTGGGGCGGGATGAGAAAGGACGTTTCGTGACCCTGCACGAGCAGGGCGAACTGAAGGCACGCGCGCTGGGGTGACAGGTGTGCGGCAGGCGGTAGTGCCGGCCGCTGGCCGGCAACAGCAACAGCGGGGTCGGATCCCGTTGCTGGGCAACGGGCTCTGACCCCCGGTTCGTGAGCGGTGTTACGAGGCTTTCAGGCAGCTCCAGGGCGAGCGGTGCGGTTTGCGCGGAGCATTCGCCTGCTGGCCGGAAGACGACGGGAAGATGGATCTGGGGTCAGAGCCCTTCCTGCGGAAGGGATCCGACCCCGGGGTCAGATCCCTTTGCGACGGCAATGGGCTCTGACCCCAGCCGCAGGATCACACCACGCGGGTACCGAAAATGCGGTCGCCGGCATCGCCCAGGCCCGGCAGGATGTAGCCCTTGTCGTTGAGCTGGGCATCGATGGCCGCGGTGTAGATATCCACGTCCGGGTGCGCGGCCTTGACTGCTTCGATGCCTTCCGGCGCTGCCACCAGGAAGATGCCCTTGATGCGGCGCGCACCGGCACGCTTGAGCATGTCGATGGTTGCGATGAGGGTGCCGCCGGTGGCCAGCATGGGGTCCAGGATCAGCGCATCGCGCTCTTCCAGGCGGCCGGTCAGGCGCTCGAAGTAGGGCACCGGCTGCAGGGTTTCTTCATCGCGCTGCAGGCCGACCACGCTGACGCGGGCGGCCGGAATCAGCGACAGCACGCCGCTCAGCATGCCCAGGCCTGCCCGCAGGATCGGCACCACGGTGATCTTGGCACCGGCAATGCGCTGCACCGTTACCGGTCCGGCCCAGCCGGGGAGGGTGTGCGGCTCGGTTTCCAGGTCGGCAGTGGCCTCGTAGGCCAGCAGCGTGCCCAGTTCGTTGGCCAGTTCGCGGAAATCCTTGGTGCTGAGCGCGGCGTTGCGCATCAGGCCGATCTTGTGCTGCACCAGCGGGTGGCGCACTTCGACGATCTTCATTGTCGGGAAGGGGAATGGAGAGAGGCCCCCATTTTGCCGGATCGGCGCGGCGAAGCCCACGCCATGGGCCGGGAAAGTGCTGAACAGTGTCACCGCCGTGCAACGTTGCGGACATACCGTGCAGACCCATTCTTCACAGGTATGGGGCTCCACCGTGCACATCAAGACTCCGCTGGCCATGGCCATCACCGTGACCCTGGCGCTGGGGGCCGCAGCACCGCTGCACGCCGCCGGGCAGCAGGCCTTGGCCGCCACCGGCGCGGTTGCCGCCGATGCGGTCGACCTGGACCGAATCGAAGTGCGCGCCCAGCTTGAATCGCAGATCCGCGCGGTCGACCTGAAGCGCAGCAGCGACGCCATCGAAGATGCGGTGTCCTCCGACGCGCTGGGCCAGTACCCGGACAAGAACGTGGCCGAGTCGCTGCAGCGCCTGCCGGGCATCAGCGTCACCCGTGACCAGGGCGAGGGCCGCTTCGTGGTCATCCGCGGCCTGGATGCCAACCTCAACAGCGTCAGCGTCGATGGCATTGCGGTAGGCACCCCGGAAGATTCCAGCCGCGCCGCGCCGCTGGACGTCATCCCCTCCGATTCGACCGAGCGCCTGCGCGTGGTCAAGTCGCCCACGCCGGACATGCCCGGCGATGCCATCGGCGGTGCCGTGCTGGTCGAATCGGCCTCGGCCTTCGACCGCGACGGCCGCAGCCTGCGTGGCAAGATCGAAGCCAGCCACCAGCAGCTGTCCGGCGAGACCAGCCCCAAGGCCTCGTTCAACTACAGCGAAGTGTTCGCCGATACCTTCGGCATTGCCCTGGGCGTGAACTACCAGAACCGCAAGTTCGAGTCGGACAACACCGAAGTCGAGTACGACAACCTCGACGGCGACATCGACGCCGTCGACGTGAAGCCCGGTGAGGTCACCGCGATCAATCTGCAGAACCGCAAGTACGAAATCGAGCGCAAGCGCATCGGTGCCAACCTCAACATGGACTGGCGCCCGAACGAGGACAGCACGTACTACCTGCGTACGCTGTACAGCCAGTTCGACGATGCAGAGACGCGCCAGCGCGTGATCTACAACTTCGACGACGCCGACATGGTGGCCACCGGCACCGACCAGTACCGCCTGGACGACCTGCCGTCGGATGCGATCCAGAAGCGCATGCGTTACCGCACCAAGAAGGAAAACACCTTTGCCGCCAGCCTCGGCGGCGAGAACAAGCTGACCAACGCGGTGGTGGACTACAAGGTTGGTTACACCCGCACCGAAGAGCGCGTCAACGACGAAATGGAAGCGCGCTTCGAGCTGGATGCCGACGACATGTCCGGCACCCTGGACCAGCGCAGCCGCCTGCCGACCTACACGCTCAGCAGCAACGACTGGATGGACAACGCGAACTACGCCTTCGATCGCGTCGTGCTTTCGCCCAAGCAGGTCAACGATGAAGAGCGCAGCGCGCAGGTCAACGTGCGCTTCGATGGTGACAACAGCAGCATCAAGTTCGGCCTGCTGGGCCGCTGGCGGGACCGTGATGTCAACGTGGACGAAGTCGAGCTGCGCCGCGGCCCGGACATCGACCTGACCAGCTGGACCGCGGCCGATCCGGAACATCGTCATGGCACGATGGGGCAGGGCATGAGCTCGGCCGCCATGCGTGCTTACTGGGCGCAGAACGGCAGCCGCTACAGCGCACGTCCGCAGGATGTCGCCGGCAACGCGGCCACGTCGCTGGAAGAAGACTACACCGCCAGCGAAGACATCTTCGCCAGCTATGCGATGGGCACCTGGGACATCGGCGCGCTGCGCATCATCGGCGGCGTGCGCGTGGAAAACACCCAGTTCAAGGCCACTGGCAACAACGTTGAGCTGGACGACGATGACGGTTACACCGTCAGCCCGGTGCAGGCCAACCGCAGCTACACCAACGTGCTGCCGGGCCTGCACCTGCGCTACGACGCGGCCGACGACTGGGTACTGCGCGCCTCGGCCAACAAGACGGTCTCGCGTCCGTCCTTCGGCGACATTTCGCCGCGCCGGGCGCTCAATACCGGTGACGAGGAGCTGCGCCTGGGCAATCCGCAGCTGGACCCGTACGAGTCGAAGAACCTCGACCTGTCGGTGGAGAAGTACATTGGCAGCACCGGCATCGTCTCGCTGGGCCTGTTCCACAAGTCCATCGACGGCTACATCGTGGAAACCATCAGCCAGAACGATCCGGCTTACAATGGCTACGACGTGACCCGCCCGATCAATGGCCGCAAGGCCACCGTGCGCGGTGCCGAGTTCAACTGGCAGCAGCAGCTGGCCTTCCTGCCGGGGGCGCTGGACGGCCTGCTGGTCGGTGCCAGCGGCACCTGGCTGGATACGGAGTTCGACGCAGGCATCGACGGCCGCGAGGGTGAGGACTTCATGCTGCCGCGCGCCTCCAAGCACGTGTACAGCGCGCACATCGGCTATGAGAAGTACGGCCTGAGCACGCGCCTGGCCGCGGTGTACCGCAGCGAGTACCTGGACACCGTGGGTGCAGGCCGCGCGTTCGATATCTATGTGGCACCGAACACCCAGCTCGATTTCTCGCTGGACTACAAGTTCACCCCGCGCATCAGCATGTACTTTGAAGCCCAGAACCTGCTCGACAAGCCACTGGAGCTGTACCAGGGCACCCGTTCGCGCACCCTGCAGATGGAAGAATACGGCCGCACCTACGCCGTCGGCCTGAAGGTGGCCCTGTGATGGCGCGTGGCATGACCCTGCTGGCCGCCGCGATGGCCGCCTGCCTTGCCGCTGGCTGCACGCCGTCGGCCGATCCGGCTGCGGCCGGCAGCGCTGCCACGGCCGGAGCACCGCGTGCGGTGTCGACCATCGCCGAGGCGTTCCTGACCCCGATGACCCCGGACGACAACATTGATTCGCCGGCCGCCTGGAAGGCACCGGATGGCAGCACCTGGCTGATCGCCACCGCCAAGGCCACCGACAAGCTGGTGGTGTACGACGGCAGCACCGGCCAGCACCTGCGGGATGTCGGTACCGCGGGCACCGCACTGGGCCAGTTCGACCGCCCCAATGGCATTTCGGTGACCGACGACCTGCTGTGGATCGTCGAGCGCGACAACCACCGCGTGCAGGTGTTTTCCCTGCCGGACTTCACCCCGCTGGCGGTGTTCGGCGCCGCCGATCTGCGCAAGCCGTACGGCCTGTGGGTGGACCGCCGCGCCGATGGCTACAGTGTCTATGTCACCGATTCCTGGGACAACGGCGAAGACGCACAGGGCAAGGACATCCTGCCGCCACTGGCTGAACTGGACAAGCGCGTGCGCCAGTACCACGTCACCCGCGATGGCGCCAAGGTCGAAGCGACCCTGGCGGCCAGCATCGGTGACACCAGCGAGGCCGGCGCGCTGCGCGTGGTCGAGTCGATCTGGGGCGACCCGGCCAACGATCGCCTGCTGATCGCCGAGGAAGATGAAAGCTACGGCAGCGAATTCAAGGTCTACACGCTGGCCGGCCGCTTCACCGGTACCACCTTTGGCCGCGATGTGTTCAAGGCGCAGGCCGAGGGCGTGATGCTGCGCACCTGCGGCAAGGATGGCTGGTGGATCACCACCGAACAGGGCAAGCAACGCAGTGTGTTCCATCTGTTCGACCGCCATACGCTGAAGCCGGTCGGTGCCTTCCAGGGCAACACCGTGGCCAACACCGATGGCATCTGGATGATGCAGCAGCCCAGCCCGCGCTTCCCGCACGGCGCGCTGTATGCGGTGCATGACGACCAGGGCGTGGTGGCGTTCGACTGGGAAGCCATTGCCAGGCAGCTGTCGCTGCCGCTGGAGTGTGGCGCATGAGCCGTCGTTGCATGAATGCCCTCGCGCTGGGCCTGCTGCTTGCCGCACCGCTGCTGGCGGGCGCCGCCGCCGAGCCCAATACCCAGGTTCCGCAGGGCAGCCGTCACTACGCCGCCACGCCACTGCCGGACCGCATCGTGGCCTCGCCGTCGGCCGATCCAGCACATGCCTTCGCGGTGGCCTGGCGTACCGATGGCAGCGTGCAGTCGCCGCTGCTGGAAGTGGCCGTGGCCGGTGATTCGCCGGCCATCGAAGGCGTGCGCCAGGTGCGTGCGACGACCCGGACGCTGCAGAGCGAGAACGGCCTGTCCCATCATCATCGTGTGCAGGTGGACGGGCTGCAGCCGGACACGCTGTATGTCTACCGCGTGCAGGGCAACGGCGGCTGGAGTGCCTGGAACCAGCTGCGCACCGCAGGCGTTCCGGGTCAGCCGCTTACCCTGCTGTACTTCGGCGATACCCAGAACAAGAACCTCAGCCATGTCAGCCGCGTGGTGCGGGCGGCGCAGAAGACCGCGCCGGATGCGCGGGTGAGCCTGTTTGCGGGCGATCTGGTCAGCGGTGGCGACGGCGCGGACGATAGCGAATGGGGTGAATGGTTCGCGGCGACCGGTTGGTTGGCACAGGAAACGCTGGTGGCACCGGCCATCGGCAACCACGAATACTTCGAGGAATTTGAAGATACGCCGCAGGAAAGGCGCGTGCTGGGCCGCCACTGGCCGGTTACCTTCGCGCTGCCGGGCAACGGCGTGGGCGCAGCCGATACCAGCACCTACTGGTTCGACGTGCAGGACGTGCGCGTGGTGGTGCTCGATGGCACCTCGGCCCTCGATCTGGGCACCGCGCAGGCGCAGGCCCGCTGGCTTGACACCGTGCTGAGCGGCAACCCGCGTGCGTGGACGATCGTGCTGCTGCACCAACCGTTCTATTCGCCGCGCGAGGGGCGCCAGAACGCGGAACTGCAGGACGTGCTGCAGCCGGTGATCCGCCGCCACAAGGTGGATCTGGTGCTGCAGGGCCATGACCACACCTACGGCCGCCGTGGCGAAGGGCAGGCCGCGACGCCACAGTACGTGGTGACCGTGGCTGGCCCGAAGCAGTACCGGCTGTCGGACGAGGCGAAGCAGACCATGGACCCGGTGGCCGAAGACACCCAGTTGTTCCAGGTGTTGCACATCGATCCGCAGCAGTTGCGCTACGAAGCCCGCACCGTCACCGGCCGTCTGTACGACGCCTTCGAGCTGCGCCGGGCTGCCGATGGCAGCACGCAGAAGATCGAGCTGTCCGAGGGGCGCATCACCCCGCGTGCATGCCCGCGTGCGCAGACTGCCAAGGGTCGTGCCGACCGCTGCTGGGAATGAGGAGCCATTGCATGAACACACCTCGACGTAGTGCCCCACTGGCCGCCATCGGCGCGGCGCTGCTGCTGATGACCGGTGCAGTGACTGCCGCTGACAGCGTGCTGCACCCGTTCCTGGCCGCGCAGCCAAAGCAGGCCCCGAAGGAAGTGAACCTGGCGGTTGAGATTCCCGCCGGCAGCTTCACCAAGTACGAGATCAAGGAAGATGGTCTGGTGCACGTGGATCGTTTCCAGTCGATGCCGGTGGCCTATCCGGCCAACTACGGTTCGATGCCGCGCACCCTGGCCGGTGACAACGACCCGCTGGACGCGCTGGTGCTGACCCGTGAACCGCTGCATCCCGGGGTGATCGTGCGCTTCCGCCCGATCGGCTACCTGAAGATGATCGACAATGGCGAGCACGACGAGAAGGTGATCGGCGTGCCCACCGACAAGGTCGACCCAAGCTACGCCAACATCCGCGATCTGGCCGATCTGCCCGAGATCGAACGGCAGCGCATTGAAGCGTTCTTCCGGGTCTACAAGGATCTGCCGGCCGGTCGCAACCCGGTGCAGCTCAATGGCTGGGGCAACGCGGCCGAGGCGCAGGCGCTGATCCGTGAGTCCATGCAGCGTTTCGATGCGAAAAACCCTCGCTGAGCCGATGCCATAGCGCGGGCCAGGGCAACCCGATACGCTGCGCGGGCGCGGCGCAGCGCCGCTGGGGCAGGGGAGAGGCTCGGCAATGGCAAGGGAGTGGGTCATCGCGGCAGTGGTGGGCTGGTTGGTGCTGGGTGTCCTGATGTACAGCCGGTACCCGGCAGATCTTTCGGCGCCCCGATGGTGGCGGCGCGGCTTCAACCGTGCCGCGCTGTACCCCTGGGTCCATCTCATCGCCTTCGGGCTGCTGATGCATCTGGGCCATGGGCTGTCCGCACTGCGCACCGGACTGGGTGATGGCCTGCAGGGAACCCTGCACACCGGAGCTGGCGCACTGCTGTTGCCCTTTCCCTTCGCCGTGGTGTTGATGACGGTGCCGGTACGCCTGCAGCGCGTGCTGCGTGGTGGGCGCTGGCAACCCGGGCCCGCACCGGAGCCGCCGCCGATGGCGCAGGCGCCCGCGGCGCTGCGGCCGCGGTCCAAGGATTATGGCGCGGTGGACCTGAGCGATCCGGCGATGATCCGGGAGTTGGCGCGTGCGCACTGGCAGGCCATGGATGCTGCCGCAGAGCGCGGTCTGGGGCTGGACCACGCGGTGCGCCTGCAGCGGGGTTTCCTGCGCTTCGATGACCGCGCGCTGGCCGAGCGGGCCGCTTCGGTCTATCGGCGGGCGATGATTGCGCATGCCTGGGATGGCCAGCGCGCCCGAGGTCTGTGACGCTACGCGCGGGAAACCCTCAGCTGCGCAGTGATTCCAGAACACACGCCGCCTGGGCCTGTAGTGGGACGAGCCCGGCAGACCGCGTCGCGCGCACCGCCTTCACCGCCGCTGGCTATCATGTGCGGCACTCAGAACGAAGGCGATGCACGTGTCGGTAGCGTTGGTATGGTTCCGCCGTGATCTGCGGCTGCAGGACAATCCGGCCCTGCAGGCCGCACTGGATGCTGGCCATGACGCCGTGCCGGTCTACATCCATGCGCCGCAGGAGGAGGGCGAGTGGGTGCCCGGTGCCGCGTCGGATGCCTGGCGCCACCGCTCGCTGGCCGCGCTGGATGCCGACCTGCGTGCGCGGGGTTCAGCGCTGGTGCTGCGCGCCGGTGACAGCCTGGCCGAACTGCAGGCGCTGATCGAGGAAACCGGTGCCGAGGCCGTCTACTGGAACCGCAAGTACGAGCCGGCCACCCAGCCGCGTGACGCCACCATCAAGCGCACGCTGCGCGAGCAGGGCATCGACGCGCAGAGCTGCAACGGCAGCCTGCTGTTCGAGCCCTGGGACATCGCGACCCAGCAGGGACAGCCGTACAAGGTGTTTACCCCGTACTGGCGCAACGTGCTCAGCCATTGGCGCCTGCCTGCGCTGCAGGCTGCGCCGAAGAAGCTGGCATCGCACGGCGTCGCCAGTCGCGCGCTGGAGGAACTGCAGCTGGCGCCGGCACTGGACTGGGATGCCGGCTTCTGGGAGCACTGGCAGCCGGGCGAAGCCGGGGCACTGGAGGCTCTGTCGGTGTTCGAGGACGGTGCACTGCGCGGGTACCGCGAACAGCGTGACCTGCCGGATCGCGTGGGTACCTCGCGGATGTCGCCGCACCTGCACTTTGGTGAGATCGCGCCGTGGCGCATCGCCCACGCATTGGAGGCACTGCGCAGCGCCGGTACCGATGCCGATATCGACGGCTATCTGCGCCAGCTCGGCTGGCGGGACTTTGCCTACCACCTGCTGCACCACTTCCCGAAGACGCCGAACGAAAACCTCAATCCGCGCTTTGACCGTTTCCCTTGGGCCAACCCCAGCACTGCGCAGCTGCAGGACTGGCAGCGTGGCAATACCGGTGTGCCGATTGTAGATTCAGGCCTGCGCGAGCTCTGGCACACCGGCTACATGCACAACCGGGTGCGCATGATCGTCGCCAGTTATCTGTGCAAGCACCTGCGCGCGCACTGGCTGCACGGTGCGCGCTGGTTCTGGGACACGCTGGTCGATGCCGACCTGGCCAACAACACGATGGGGTGGCAGTGGGTGGCGGGGACCGGGGCTGATGCGGCGCCGTACTTCCGCGTGTTCAACCCGGTGACCCAGGCGGAGAAGTTCGATCCGCAGGCGCGTTACATCACGCGTTGGGTGCCCGAACTGGCAGCGCTGCCGGTGAAGGCGCGCTTCGCCCCGTGGCAGCATCCGCAGCTGCTGGCCGAGAAAGCGCCCGGGTATCCACGCACGCCGCTGGTGGACCTGGTGGCGGGTCGCGATGCCGCGCTCTCCGCTTACCGGAGCACGGGCGGAGAGTAAAGCGGGCCGATGAAGGTCGGGTCAGAAAGCTGAATGCAGGACGTCCGACCTTCACATTCATCATCCCGGCATCGCGCCGGGCTGTATATCCTCCGGGTCGTTCGCACGCCGCATTGGCCGGCACCCAAGGAGACCACCATGATCCGCAACACCACCCGCAACGTTGCCCTGGCCCTGATGACCGCTGCCGCGCTGACGGCGTGCGCCACTGGCGGGTCCTACGTGCAGAGTGACCAGTACGGCAACCCCACCGAGCAGCAGAACCGCACCGGTCGTGGCGCCCTGATCGGTACCGCCGTCGGCGTCGCCGCCGGCCTGCTCAGCGGCAACAGTGCCACCGAACGTCGCCAGCACGCGCTGGTCGGTGCCGGCATCGGCGCACTCAGCGGCGCGGCCATCGGCAACTACCAGGATCGCCAGGAGCGTGCGCTGCGTGAGCGCACCGCCAATACCGGCATCGACGTGCAGCGCCAGGGCGACAACATCACCCTGAACCTGCCGGACGGCATCACCTTCGATTTCGGCAAGTCGGCGCTGAAGCCGCAGTTCTACAGCTCGCTCAATGGCGTGGCCAGCACGCTGAATGAGTACAACCAGACCATGATCGAAGTGGTCGGCCACACCGACAGCATCGGCAGCGATGCGGTGAACAACCGCCTGTCGAAGGAGCGCGCTGACTCGGTGGCCCAGTACCTGGTGGGCCAGGGCGTGCAGCAGGTGCGCATCGAAACCCTGGGTGCCGGCAAGGCTTACCCGATTGCCGACAACAGCACCGATGCAGGCCGTGCGCAGAACCGCCGCGTGGAAATCCGCGTGATTCCGCTCAAGCAGTAACGCGCAGCGTTACTGCTTGAGCCGTTCCGGCCCTCGGCCGGAACGAAAATGCCGCCCTTGCAGGCGGCATTTTTGTGGGTGCCGAGCGTTGCTCGGCACGCCATGAAATTCCCAGCCGCATCTCCCGCTCGTGGTACGTCGACCTTGGTCGGCACGCTCTGGCCTTGGCAGAGTCGAGCACGGCTCGACTCTACAAAAAGCGTTCGAGCAAGCTCGACCCCTGCCAGCTGGTCGAGCACGTGCTCGGTTGACAGGCGAACAGCCGGCCAGCGGCCGGCCCTACCGGGCAGATCCACGCCACGCGTGGATGCCGTGCGCCCGTCGGGCAGTAGATCCACGCCATGCGTGGATGCGTGCACCGGTCGGGCAGATCCTCGCCACGCGTGGATGCCATGCGCCCGTCGGGCAGTAGATCCACGCCATGCGTGGATGCGTGCACCGGTCGGGCAGATCCACGCCACGCGTGGATGCCGTGCGCCCGTCGGGCAGTAGATCCACGCCATGCGTGGATGCGTGCACCGGTCGCGCAGTAGATCCACGCCACGCGTGGATGCCATGCGCCCGTCGGGCAGTAGATCCACGCCATGCGTGGATGCGGCGGTTCACGCCGCCGCGGTCACCTTTTCAAGGATGCGCTTGCCGCTGCTTTCCAGCACGGCATCTTCCTTTTCCTGCTGCTGCCGTGCCAGCTTCGCGGCCGGGCACTGCGCCAGCATGTAGTTGGCGTCGAAGTTGAGCTTCTCCACCAGGAAATCGACGAAGGCACGCACCTTCGGCGAGACCAGGCGGCCGCCGGCGAATACCGCGTTGAAGTCCACTTCCGGGCCGGTCCAACCGGCCAGCACGCGGCGCACCATGCCCGATTCGACGAACGGCTTGGCCATCACATCGCCGGTCAGCAGCAGGCCTTCGCCGCACACCAGTGCGCCGTTCAACGCCGACATGTCATTGGCGGTCATCAACGGGGTCACCGGGAAATCGCGCAGCTCGCCGCCGTTCTCGCCCAGCTGCCAGGTAAAGCGCGGCGAATTGCCGGTGTGGTACGGCTTGCGCATCGCCAGGATGCGATGGAACTGCAGCTCTTCCGGATGCAGCGGCTCGCCATAGCGCTCGATGTAGGCCGGGCTGGCAAACACCTGTGTGCGCAGGCTGCCCAGCTTGCGCGCGACCAGGTTGGAATCGGGCAGGGCACCGACGCGCAGCGCAAGATCGGCTTCACCTGCAATCAGGTCCAGCTTCTCGTTGCCCAGGTGCATGTCCAGGCGGATTTCGGGGTACTGCGCGTGGAACTGGCCCAGCAGCGGCGCGATCCAGGTGATGCCGATGGCATACGGCACGGTAAACCGCAGCCAGCCACGCGGGCCGGACTGCAGCTGGCTCACCGCGCTTTCGGCTTCTTCCAGTTCGCGTGCAATGCGCTGGCAGTGCTCGTGATAGATCGAACCGGCTTCGGTCAGCCCGAGCCGGCGCGTGGTCCGGTGCAGCAGCCGCGCGCCCAGGCGCGTTTCCAGCTCCTGTACTTTGCGGCTGACCGTGGTCTTGGGCAGGCCGAGCGATTTGGCAGCGGCAATGAAGCTGCCTTGCTCAACCACCTTGACGAAGATCAGCGTCTCATTGAGATCGTGGGACATGGTCGGGATCCTGGACGGCGGGGATGGGACAATCGTGACAGATCGATTGGACCGGGGACGGGATGATTATTCCCCTTAATCCGGACTAATCAAGTAAAGGTTTGAGGTCTATCGTGGCGCCATTCGTGAAATGGAGCTCGTCCGCCATGAGCCTGCGCAACATTCTTGCCCACTTCCGGCGTGCCGGCCAGACCACTCTGGACCTGGCAATGACCGTCGAAGCCCGCCCAAGTTCCTTGGTACACAAGGATTTCCGGGAGTTTACCGCGCCCATGCGTAACCAGCGCGGCAGTTCGATCCGCCTGGCTGCCCAGCAGAGCGATCTGCTGCGGCGAATTGGGACTATCCCGGATTTGGGAGGAAATGTCCCGTGAATGGGATTCTGACGCCCGAAGTCCTGGTCCTTGGCGGCACCGGTGCCGTCGGCCAGGGCGTGGTCGGTGCCCTGCTGGAGGCCGGCAGCCCGGTCCTGGTGGTGGGTCGCGACCCGGGCCGACTGGCGGCACTGCACGAGCAGTTCGCCGATGAGCCGGGCCTGCAGACGATGCTGGGCTCGCTCAGCGATGACCGCTCCGCACAGGTGCTCGCCGAACGCGTGGTGCAGCGGCCCCGTCCGCTGGCGGCCGTCGTCGCCGCGATGGGCGGCCCGTACAACCGTGGCCGTGTCATCGACCGCAGCGGCGATGCCCTGATGGGTGCGTTCCAGGCCGACCTGATGCCGCATGCCCACGCGGTGCGCCACCTGCTGCCGCTGCTGCAGGACAACCCGCACGCCCGCCGCTACGTGATGATCGGCAGCCCTGCAGGTGCCAAACCCTGGGCCGGCTACGGCGAAACCTCGATCACCACCGCAGCGCTGCGCATGTACGCGCAGGTGGTGCACCAGGAAGCGCAGGCCGTGGGCGTGCGTGCGCAGATGCTGGAAGTGTGCAGCCCGGTATGCACCCCGGCCAATGCGGCCAACGCCTGCATCGAGTGGCCGAGCTCGCTGCTGGTCGGCCGCCGCGTGGTGTCCCTGCTGGACAGCGGATGCCGCGACAACCGCGCCATCGTCCGCTGCGACAGCAGCGATGCGGAACTGCCGCGCGGCCTGTTGAACCTCGACCTGCCGCCACTGTGGCGCGACACCGCAGGCGTTGCTTGACCTCAACCTTTGTTGAGGTCGCAGGCTACGCCGCCGCTTTACCGATCTTCGATTCCTACGCTGTACCACCCCTTCCGTACGGATGCATGCCATGACTTCCCCCAACACCACCCCACACCGTTTCCGCCATCGCCTGGCGATGGCCGGCGTGTCGATCCTCGCAGCCGCAGTACTGGCCGCCTGCAGTGGCGGCCATGCCGAAGAGGCCGGCGCACCGCCGCCGCCGCAGGTCAGTGCCGCCCCGGTGCTGGTCAAGCCGATCAGCCAGTGGGACGAGTTCAGCGGCCGCGTCGAGGCCGTGCAGAGCGTCGAGCTGCGTCCGCGCGTGTCCGGCTACATCGACAAGGTCAATTACGTTGAAGGCGAAGAAGTGAAGAAGGGCGCTGTCCTGTTCACCATCGACGCCCGCAGCTACCAGGCCGAGTACGATCGCGCTGCCGCTGAACTGGCCCGCGCTCGCACCCAGGCCAGCCTGGCCCGCAGCGAGTCCGAGCGTGCCAAGCGTTTGTCCGAACAGCAGGCCATTTCCACCGAGACCGCCGAACAGCGTCGTGCCGCAGCCGATCAGTCCGGTGCGGCGGTGCAGGCTGCGCAGGCCGCACTGGATGCAGCCCGCCTCAACCTGGAGTTCACCAAGGTGCGCGCGCCCATCGACGGCCGTGCCGGCCGGGCGATGGTCACCGCCGGCAACCTGGTCACTGCCGGCGACAGCGCCAGCGTGCTGACCACGCTGGTCTCGCTGGACACCGTCTTTGTGTACTTCGATGCCGACGAAAGCACCTTCCTGCGCTACGCCCAGATGGCGCGCAAGGGCGAACGCCCGAGCGAGCGTGACAGCGAACTGCCGGTGAAGGTTGGCCTGTCCGGTGAAGAGGGCTACCCGCACACCGGCAAGGTCGATTTCCTCGACAACCAGGTGGCGCGCAGCACCGGCACCATCCGGGTCCGTGCACTGCTGGACAACGCTGACCGCCAGTTCACCCCGGGCCTGTTCGCCCGCGTGCAGCTGCTGGGCAGCGGCCAGTTCCAGGCCATGCTGATCGACGACAAGGCCGTGCTGACCGACCAGGACCGCAAGTACGTGTACGTGGTGGACAAGGATGGCAAGGCGCAGCGCCGTGACATCCAGCTCGGTCGCACCGCCGAAGGCCTGCGCATCGTCGAACACGGCCTGGCCGCTGGCGACAAGGTCATCATCGATGGCGTGCAGAAGGTCTTCATGCCGGGCATGCCGGTGCAGGCCAAGGCGGTGGCGATGCAGCCCTCGCCGGCGCCCGCGCCGGGCCGCGATGCCACCGCTGCCCTGAACCGCTGATCCGCCGTCTCCTGATCCAAGTTTCCGCTTAGCTGCCGGCGCCAGCGGCAGCCTTCCCTGCCTTCGTCAGATTGACGAGGGGCAGGGCGGCTGTTGCCCGTCGGCGGCATTTCCCAGGAATTCCTCCATGGACTTTTCCCGTTTCTTCATCGACAGGCCGATCTTCGCGGCGGTGCTGTCGATCGTGATCTTCGCCGCTGGCCTGATCTCGATTCCGATCCTGCCGATCGGCGAGTACCCCGAAGTGGTGCCGCCGTCGGTGGTCGTGCGCACGGTCTATCCGGGCGCCAACCCCAAGGTCATCGCTGAAACCGTGGCCACCCCGCTGGAAGAGGCGATCAACGGCGTCGAGGGCATGATGTACCTCAAGTCGGTGGCCGGCTCCGATGGCGTGCTGCAGATGACCGTCACCTTCCGCCCGGGCACCGACCCGGATGCGGCGGCGGTGAAGGTGCAGAACCGCGTGGCGCAGGCGCAGGCGCGTCTGCCCGAGGACGTGCGCCGGCAGGGTGTGACCACCCAGAAGCAGTCGCCGACGTTCCTGATGGTGGTGCACCTGACCTCGCCCAATGGCAAGTACGACACCCTGTACCTGCGCAACTACGCCCGCCTGCACGTCAAGGACGCACTGGCCCGCATCCCGGGCGTGGGCGATGCGCAGATCTTCGGTGGCGGTGACTACGCCATGCGCGCCTGGCTGGACCCGGACAAGGTCGCTTCGCGCGGCCTGACCGCCAGCGATGTGGTGGCCGCCATGCGCGAGCAGAACGTGCAGGTTTCGGCCGGCCAGCTCGGCGCCGAACCGCTGCCCAACAGCCAGTTCCTCACCCTGATCAATGCGCAGGGCCGCCTGAAGACCGAAAAGGAATTCGGCGACATCGTGCTCAAGAGCGGCACCGATGGCGAGATCGTGCGCCTGTCCGACGTTGCCCGCCTGGAACTGGGTGCCGGCGACTACACCCTGCGTTCTCAGCTGGATGGCAAGAACGCGGTGGGCATCGGCATCTTCCAGGCACCGGGTGCCAACGCGCTGGAAATCCGTGATGCGGTCATCGGCACCATGGATGAGATGCAGAAGAGCATGCCGGCCGATGTGAAGTACGAAGCGGTGTATGACACCACCATCTTCGTGCGCGATTCGATCAAGGCCGTGGTGTCCACCCTGCTGGAAGCCATCGCGCTGGTGGTGCTGGTGGTGATCCTGTTCCTGCAGACCTGGCGTGCCTCGATCATTCCGCTGATCGCCGTGCCGGTGTCGGTGGTGGGTACCTTTGCCGCGCTGTACCTGCTGGGCTTCTCGATCAACACGCTGAGCCTGTTCGGCCTGGTGCTGGCGATCGGCATCGTGGTCGACGATGCGATCGTGGTCGTGGAAAACGTTGAACGCAACATCGAGGAAGGGCTGTCGCCCACCGCCGCGGCCCACCAGGCCATGCGCGAAGTGTCCGGCCCGATCGTGGCGATCGCGCTGGTGCTGTGCGCCGTGTTCGTGCCGATGGCCTTCCTGTCCGGTGTCACCGGTCAGTTCTACAAGCAGTTCGCTGTCACCATCGCCATCTCCACGGTGATCTCGGCCATCAACTCGCTGACCCTGTCGCCGGCCCTGGCCGCGCGCCTGCTGAAGCCGCATGACGCCGCCAAGGATGCGCCGACGCGCATCATCGACCGCCTGTTCGGCTGGGTGTTCCGTCCGTTCAACCGCTTCTTCAAGTCGAGCTCGGAGAAGTACGAGCGCAGCGTTTCAAAGATCCTCGGCCGTCGCGGTGCGGTGTTCGTGGTCTACGCGATCCTGCTGGTCGGTACCGGTGTGATCTTCAAGCTGGTGCCGCCGGGCTTCATTCCGACCCAGGACAAGCTGTACCTGATTGCCGGTGTGAAGCTGCCGGAAGGTTCGTCGATCGCGCGTACCGATGAAATGCTGCGCAAGGTCGCCAAGATCGCCCAGGAAACCGATGGCGTTGCCCACACCATCTCGTTCCCCGGCCTGAACGCGCTGCAGTTCACCAACACGCCCAACACGGGTGTGGCGTTCATTCCGCTCAAGCCGTTCAACGAGCGTCATGGCCGTACAGCTGCGCAGATCAATGCCGAGATCAACCAGAAGATTGCCGGACTGCAGGAGGGCTTCGCCTTCGCAATGATGCCGCCGCCGATCCTCGGCCTGGGCAACGGCAACGGCTACCAGATGTTCATCGAAGACCGTGGCAACCTGGGCTATGGCGCGCTGCAGAATGCCGTGCAGGCGATGCAGGGCACCGTCGCGCAGACCCCGGGCATGGCCTTCCCGATTTCCAGCTACCAGGCCAACGTGCCGCAGCTGGATGCGGAAGTGGATCGCGTGAAAGCAAAGGCCCAGGGCGTGCAGCTCACCGAGCTGTTCGACACCCTGCAGACCTACCTGGGTTCGGCCTACGTCAACGACTTCAACCAGTTCGGTCGTACCTGGCAGGTGATCGCCCAGGCCGACGGTCCGTTCCGTGAGAGCGTGGAAGACATCGGCAAGCTGCGTACCCGCAATGATCGCGGCGAGATGGTGCCGATCGGCTCGATGGTCACCATCAAGCAGACCTTCGGCCCGGACCCGGTGCTGCGCTTCAATGGCTACCCGGCCGCCGATCTGGCCGGTGAAGCCGACCCGCGCGTGATGTCTTCGGCCGAGGCGATGAACAAGCTGACCGAGATTGCCGACAAGGTGCTGCCGGTGGGCATGACCACTGAATGGACCGACCTGAGCTACCAGCAGGCGACCCAGGGCAAGGCGGCCTTCATCGTGTTCCCGGTGGCGATCATGCTGGCCTTCCTGGTGCTGGCGGCGCTGTATGAAAGCTGGTCGCTGCCGCTGGCGGTGATCCTGATCGTACCGATGACCCTGCTGTCGGCCCTGTTCGGCGTGTGGCTGACCGGCGGTGACAACAACGTGTTCGTGCAGGTCGGCCTGGTGGTGCTGATGGGCCTGGCGTGCAAGAACGCGATCCTGATCGTCGAATTTGCCCGTGAACTGGAAATGGGCGGCAAGGGCATCGTTGAATCCGCGCTGGAAGCCTGCCGCCTGCGCCTGCGCCCGATCGTGATGACCTCCATCGCGTTCATCGCCGGCACCGTGCCGCTGGTGCTGTCCCATGGTGCAGGCGCCGAAGTGCGCTCTGTCACCGGCATCACGGTGTTTGCCGGCATGCTGGGCGTGACCCTGTTCGGTCTGTTCCTGACCCCGGTGTTCTACGTGGCCCTGCGCAAGTTCGTCACCCGCAACGGCGGTGGCCAGCTGGTGCAGCACGGCGAGCCGACCATCCACCACTGACATGCACCCCTGCGGTCGCCGGCCCTGAGCGGCGACCGCTTCCCCCAAACCAAGGCATGAATCCATGAACACCCATCAGAACAAGATCGCGCTGGTCACCGGCGCTACCCGTGGCATCGGCCTGGAAACCGTGCGCCAGCTCGCCCAGGCCGGGGTGCACACCCTGCTGGCCGGCCGCAAGCGCGAGACCGCCGTGGAGCAGGCGCTGCTGCTGCAGGGCGAAGGCCTGCCGGTGGAAGCCATCCAGCTCGACGTCACCGATGCGGCCAGCATTGCCGAAGCGGTCGAGCAGGTGCGCCAGCGCCACGGCCGCCTGGACATCCTGGTCAACAACGCCGGCATCATGATCGAGAACCCGGCGCAGGCGCCGTCCGAGCAGTCGCTGGAGACGTGGCATCGCACCTTCGACACCAACGTGTACGCGCTGGTGGCGGTCACCCAGGCCTTCCTGCCGCTGGTGAAGCAGGCCAAGTCCGGCCGCATCGTCAACGTGTCCAGCATGCTGGGCTCGCAGACCCTGCACGCCGATCCGGACTCGGGCATCTACGATTTCAAGATTCCGGCCTACAACGCCTCCAAGGCGGCCGTGAACAGCTGGACCCTGAGCCTGGCCTATGAACTGCGCAACACCCCGATCAAGGTCAACACCGTGCACCCCGGCTACGTGAAGACCGACATGAACGGCGGCAACGGCGAAATCGAAATCAGCGAAGGCGCGCGTTCCAGCGTGGAAATGGCGCTGATCGGCGAAGCCGGTGCCAGTGGCAGCTTCACCTACCTGGGCGAGGTGCTGCCATGGTGATCCGCACGTTGGCGATGGCCATCTCCAGTCTGGTGCTGGCAGGGTGTGTCACCGTCGGCCCCAACTACAGGGCCCCGGCGCAGGAGCCGGTGGCCCTGCAGGGCGCACAGCAGGCGGTGTTCAGCACCGCTTCGCCGGTCGCCAGCTGGTGGGCACAGTTTGATGATCCGGTGCTGGAAGAACTGGTGCACGGCGCGCTGTCGGACAACCTGGACCTGCGCGTGGCCGTGGCCCGCGTCAGCCAGGCCCGCGCGGTGTTTGTTGAAAGCCGCTTCGACCAGGCGCCGCACATCACTGCTGACGGCAGCTACGACCGCCGCAAGCAACCCGATCCGCAGCTGGGTGGGCAGCGGGTGTTCAGTGAAAGCTACCAGCTCGGCTTCGATGCCGGCTGGGAGCTGGATCTGTTCGGCCGCAAGCGCCGCGCTGCAGAAGCCGCACGTGCCGACCTCGGCGCCGAGCAGGCCAACCTGGCCGACGCGCAGGTGCTGGTTGCCGCCGAAGTGGCGCGCAACTACTTCGAGCTGCGCGGCACGCAGAAGCGCATCGCGGTGGCCCAGCACACGCTGGAAAACCTGCGCGATACGCAGAAGCTGACCGAGGCACGCTGGGAACTGGGTGCCGGCAGCGAACTGGATGTGCAGAGCAGCCGCGCCCGCTTGAAGGCGATCGAGGCCGACATCCCGTTGCTGGAAGTGTCCGAGGCGCAGTCGCGCAATCGTCTGGCGGTGCTGCTGGGCCAGCGCCCGGAAGTGCTGACCGCGATGCTTGCCCCGCACGACGTGCCGGCCTTTGCCAAGGCGCTGCCGCTGGGTGACACCCGCGAACTGCTGCGCCAGCGTGCCGATGTGCGCGTGGCCGAACGCCGCCTGGCGGCCGCCACCGCGCGTGTGGGCGTGGCCACCGCCGATCTGTTCCCGCGGCTGTCGCTGTCCGGCTTCGTCGGTTTCCTCGGCGGCGATGCCAGCGGCCTGGTCAACGGCAACAACAAGGCGTGGTCACTGACCCCGTCGCTGAGCTGGGCGGCGTTCGATTTCGGCAGCGTGCGAGCACGCCTGCGTGCCAGCAAGGCCGAAGCCGAAGGCGTGGCCGCGCAGTACGAGCAGGCGGTACTGCTGGCGCTGGAAGACACCGAAAACGCGCTGACCCGCTACGCCAAGCAGCAGGCGCGGCTGGCCATCGTGGTCGAGCAGGCGCAGGCGGCGCGGCGTGCTGAATCGCTGGCGCAGATCCGCTTCCGCGAGGGTTCGGAAGACTTCCTGACCCTGCTGGATGCGCAGCGCACGCAGCTGGCGGCTGACGACGCACTGGCCGCGGCCGAGGCTGAGGTCAATGTCAGCGTGGTCGGTGTGTACAAGGCACTGGGCGGCTGGGGCCAGTCGCCGCAGGCGCCGAGCGTGGCGGTCGCGCGCTGACTCCGGCGCTCCACGCCTGAGGGCATCGGGGCCGGTACGGGCACTGCACCCGTACCGGCCTTTCCGCCGTTTCGATACCGGTCACGGCGCCTGCCGCAGCTGGCAGGCGGCCAGATCCTTCTGGCGCTCTCCCGAGGTATCCCGCAGGGGCAGCACACGACGCTCAGGGCCTTGCCCCACCACGCAGAACAGCCCGCGGTACCAGCGCCGCGACGGACCGTCCCGGCCGGGTACCGATGACACCAGCAGCACGCCATAGGCCTGGCCGGGTGTCAGGGCGACGCCGCGCAGCGCCGGTTGCTCATCCAGACGCAGGCACTGGCCCGGCGCCAGCGCTTGGCCGTTGCCATCTAGCTCGGCGGTGGCCAGGGGCCGCTCACGGCCGCCGCTGCGCTCGAACAGCTGGATGTGGTCCACGGTCACCGGTGCACGCTCATCGCCCGCCGATACGCAGGGCGTCCCTTGCTGATCCTCCACTTGTGGCGGTGCATGGCGCATGGTTGCCGCGCCTGCCAGGGCAGGCATGCACAGCAGGGCAAGCAGGGGCAGGGTGCGCATTGTGCTCATTCCTTGGTGTTGGGCAGGTTGGACACTGCGGTGGGACTGGTCAGGAAATCGGACAGCATCGGAGCCAGCGCTGTGATCACGTTGGAGGCTCCCACCCGCGTGGCAATTGTGGACCCACAGTCTCGGCGTTTTGCGGGCCTGCAAATGACGGCTCAGGGCATCACTGCACCTTCAGATGTGGCGGCCGTCGCGTGTATGACGCTTCTGACTCTGACATGACGCCTGCCCGCCGTAGTAACTAGTGGGGCAGGCTAGAAGGAGCGGCGACAATGAATGACGACAAGCAATCGACGCAGCGGGTGCTGTTCGGCGATCCCGGCCTGCCGGGCGCCGGCCTGTCCGTTGCCGTGGTGGCGCTGCTGGTGCTGGCCGCCCTGGCCGTGGCCATCGGCTTTCTGCGCCTGCCCGATTCCATGCTCGGGCCAGGCCTGGTCGGCCTGGGTCTGTTCCTGGCCATCGTCGCCCGCATCTTCCAGGCGCGCGACCAGCATCAGGCGCTGTACCGCCTGCTGCGGAGGCGGCCACCGCCGTAGCAATGGCCGCGCTGGATCCCTGCGTCAGTGGATCAGGGTCTGGGCCAGTCCAGCTCGACCACCAGCGGGAAGTGATCGGAGGGCAGCACGCCGCCGATCCGGCGGTCATCGGTGGTGAAGCTGCGGGCCTTGAAACCGCGCACCAGTACCCAGTCCAGCTGCACGGTGGCCTTGCCGGTGAAATCGTGGAACGTTTCGCGCGGGCCCTTCGGCGTCTTCACCTGGGTACGGGTGTCCTGCAGTACGCGGGTAAAGGCTTTGTAGGTCTCGCTGCCCGGTTCGGTATTGAAGTCGCCGGTCAGCACCACCGGCAGGTCGGCGGGCAATGCGTCCAGGCGCTTGGCGATGAGTTCGGCGCCCTTGATCCGGCGCGGCTCGTCTTCATCGCGGTAGGGCAGGTGGGTGTCCATGAAGTAGAAGCGGCGGCCATCGTCCAGGCGGCGGAACAACGCCCAGGTGACCATGCGCGGGTACAGGTTGCCCCAGGTGATGCTGCCCGGCACGTCCGGGGTGTCGGACAGCCAGAAGTTGCCGGAGTCCTCGATGGCCAGCACCTTGGTGTCGTAGAACACGCCCATGTGCTCATCGCCCTCGCCACCGCGACGGCCCTCGCCGAACCAGCGGTAGCCGGGCAGATGGGCGGCCAGATAGGTCGCCTGTTCCTGCACCATCTCCTGCGTGCCGATCACGGCCGGGTGCGCATCCAGGATGACCTTGACCATCGCGTCGCGACGATCGTCCCAGCGCTTGCCGGGTTCGGTATCGGCCGGGGTGCGCACGTTGAAGGACATCACCTTCAACGAAGCGGGGGGTTGGGCTGCCCAGGCAGCAGCGGGCAGAGCAAGGGCCAGCAGCGCGCAGAGTGCGGGCCGGCGAAGACGCGAGAACATCGTGGAATCCCTCCATTCCATGAAAACGGTTTCACGGAGCATGCCATGGAACGGGCGGGGGAGGTGTGCCGGGATGGGCGGCTGGGTATCGGCCGGGCAGCCGAAGCGGCCACCCGGCGTGACGCATGGCCTCAGTCGGCCGGGATGTACCAGGTACCGTTCTGGTCGATCCAGTACTCCGAGGTGGTCACCGTGCCGTCGGGCCAGGTGTGGGTCACCGTGCAGTGCTGATGCACCACGTTCCATCCCATCCTGACCGGCACGCACTGGGTGGTCGACGTACCCGGCAGGCCGGCGGCGGAAACCGCTGACGGTGAAAGGGCTGCTGCGGCCAACATCAGGGCGGCCAGCGAAGCCAGTTGCAGTTTCATAAGCATCATCCTTGCTTTCTGCAATCGCGCACATGCGCACCTGACATGTAGCACGAAGTGAGCGGGATGGGGTGTCGCAGGGCAGCATGGATTTGACGCGTTTCGACACGTGGGGAAAGATACGGCCCTTTCCCGGGCCAGCCATATCGCCACGCCCTCCCCCAAGAGGAGTTCACGTGCTGAGATATTCGCGGCTGACGGTCGCCATTTCGTTGCTGGTCGGCGCCCAGGCCCACGCCGAGCAGGCGCCATCGGTGCCACAGACGCTGGACAAGGTCATCGTGACTGCATCGCGCACCGGCCAGGATGCGGCCACCGCGCCGCAGACGGTGGTGGTCATCGACAAGGGGCAGATCGAGCAGCAGCTGCGCCTCAGCAGCAATTCTTCCGATGTGCTGTCCAGCCTGCTGCCGTCGTACACGCCCAGCCGCGGCAAGATGAACGGCAGCGGCGAAACCCTGCGCGGGCGCACGCCGCTGATCCTGGTGGACGGCATTCCGCAATCGAACCCGCTGCGACCGACCGGCCGCGAAGCGCACACGATCGACTATGCGCTGGTCGAGCGCATCGAGGTGATCCAGGGCGCCAACGCCATGAACGGCCTCGGCGCGACTGGCGGCACCATCAACCTCATCACCCGGCGCCCGGAACCGGGTGCGGTCAACCAGCACGTGGGCGTGCAGACCACGCTGCCCACGTCTGAAGTGCGCGGTGAAACGGCCGGCTACCGCGCCGATTACCGCATCAGCGGCAGCAAGGGAAAGTGGGACTATCTGCTGGGTGCAGGCTATGAAGACCAGGGGCTGTGGGTGGACGGCGAGGGCACGCCGATCGGCGTGGACGTTACCCAGGGCGACCTGATGTCCACCCGCGCCTACGATCTGCACGCCAAGCTGGGTTACTGGATCGACGACAACCAGGAGCTGCAGTTCAGCAGCAACCGCTACCGCATCAAGTCCAAGGCCGATTACCTGCCGGTTGCCGGCAACCGCAACCTCGGCATTCCCACCACCTCGATACGCGGCACGCCGCCGGGTACGCCGGCCTGGAACGACGCGTGGACCACCGGCCTCAGTTACACCCATCACGACCTGGCGGGCATGGAACTGAAGGCGATGGTGTTCAACCAGGAATTTGAAGGCCTGTTTGGTGCGGACAATTCCTCCACCTTCCAGGACCCGTTGATCGCACCGGTCGGTACCCTGTACGACCAATCGCGCTCGACCGCCTCCAAGTGGGGTTCCAAGACCAGCCTGGGCCGCGATGACCTGCTCGGTGGCGACCTGAAGATCACTGCCGGCGTGGACACCCTGCGCGACAGTGGCAAGCAGGACCTGTACGGCACCGGTCGCACCTACGTGCCCGATTCGCGCTACAGCAGCGTGGCCGGTTTCGTGCAGGCGGACTACAAGCTGCTGCCGCAGCTGACCGTGCAGGGTGGCTGGCGCCGCGAAGAAGCCGACCTGCGCATCGACAGCTACACCACGCTGTACCGCTACAACCGCGTGGCCGTGCAGGGTGGAAAGCTGAAGTTCCAGCAGAACCTGCGCAACATCGGCCTGGTGTACGCGCCGACCGAACGCTTCAACACCTTCGCCAGTTACTCCGAAGGGTTCGGCATGCCCGATGTCGGCCGCGTGCTGCGTTCGATCAATACCCCGGGTACCGATGTCGAATCGTTGCGCTCACTGCAGCCGCTGCTGACGCGCAACAGCGAGATCGGCGTGCGCTACCGTTCTCCGTCGTGGGAGGCCGAAGCCAGCGCATTCCAGTCGCGCTCGGAGTACGGCACCCGCGTCATCGCCGTCGATGGTGCGTTCCAGCTTGCCCGCGAAAAGACCGCCATCGAAGGCCTCGACGCGAGCGTGCGCTACCGGCTCAATGATGCCCACCGGCTGGGACTGTCCTACGCCTGGACCCGCGGCCGCTACGACAGCAATGCCGATGGCCGGCTGGACGCGCGCCTGGATGGCCTGAACATCGCACCGAACCGTGTCATCGCCACATGGTCGGCGCAGTGGACGCCGGAACTGTCGAGCTTCCTGCAGGGGCAGTACGCCTTCAGCCGCAACTTCGACGAAGCCGCCAAGGAATTCAGCGGCTACGCGCTGTTCGATCTCGGCGTGGACTACCGGCTTGCCAGGGGCAAGGTGAACCTGGGCATCGCCAACCTGCTCGACCGCCAGTACATCACGTACTACTCGCAGAGCGCGCTGATTGAACCAGCGCGGTATTTCGCTGGGCGAGGGCGGACGGTGACCGTGGGTTACAGCCTGGACTTCTGAGGCGGACACCGCAGGAAACGAGCCGCGTTGATCGTGGACCGCGCAGAGCGGAGGCGCCTGCTGTGAAGTGGCTCGTCTGGAAACCGTTGGCGGCCGATGGCTGCCAACGGTTTACCGGCGAACCCGGTCGAACTCAGTTTGGCGGCTGGCAGCCGGTCGAGTTCTTCAGGCACCGGGACAGTGCGCCGTAGCACAGGAGCTGGTTGCTTTCCTTCATGCAACGTTCGTAGGCGCGGTAGCACTCGTCACACGGCGTATCCGCGGCTGCAGTGGCCAGGCTCATGCCGAAGGCCAGGGCGAGGGTACAGATCGCGACAGACAGCTTGAACATCCTCTTCATGACAAATCTCCGTTGTCTGCCCAGATGGGCCTGGCCGACGTTAGCGCGACCTGCCGCCCGGTTCAATCAAGGCCTCTTGCCGCCCGCGTCGTGCGCCTGCATGTCTTCATGCAGGATGCGGCGCAGTTCGACAATGGCCGGGGTGGCCTCCTGCACGCTGTGCCCGGACACGATCACCTTCTCCGATACCGCATTGGGCAGGTGCGAGCTCCAATACGGCACCAGCCCGTCATCGGTCTTTTCCAGCGGGCCATCGGCGCTGGCACGCGCGATGATCGAGTGATAGCGCACCTGCGGTGACATCGGCAGGTCGGCCACCGCTTTCACGAAGGGATCGTCCTTGTCCAGGTTCTGGATGCTGTTCATCTGGTAGCCCTGCTTGGCGTCCTTGACGTCGAAGCTGCCGCCATCATCCACACCGGCCACATCCTCAAGAACGGTCAACGGCAGGCGCACCAGCCGGCCGATCCAGCGCCCCAGGCGGGTGCCGGCAACATCGGTGCCCCGGTGCGGGGTGGCGATGAATACCACCCGCGAGATTTCCGGTTCGGGCTGGAACGTCAGTACCGGCGCGCCACGCGTGCGCAGCAGTTCGCGTTGCCGAGGGCTCAGTTTGGCCGTTGCCAGCAATGTGTCCACCAGATGGTCGCCGGACGAAGACACCAGCAGGCGCGAGATCACCCCGCCCATGCTGTGGGCCACCACCACCATGTCATGCGACGCCTGCGCTTCTCCGGTCGGATCGTAGTGCTGCATCACGTCGTCCAGCGTGTGCCGGATGGCATCGTGGCTGAGCGCGATGGGCATGTTGGTGGGGTAGTAGAACTGCCACACCTGGAACTCGCGGCGGATCTCATCGTCGCGCATCAGCTCGTTTGCCACGTTCACCCAGGCCTCCGGGCTGCTGGCCAGGCCATGGATCATCAGCAGCACCCGACGGTTGGGATCGTACGGTTGCAGCATGAACAGGTGCGGCCGATCAATGCCGCCCTTGCTGCCGAACAGGCTGCGCAGCGACTGCCGGCTGAAGTTGGCGCGCGCCAGCCACAGCGCGTAGCCGGCGGTGAAGTTGGCGGCCAGCGGCACCTTCTGCCCGTGCAGTTCAACGGCCGCGATCTGGTAGGGATCATGGATCTCCACGGTCGGCGTTTCGTCGTGCAGCACTTCCCACAGGTTGGCGCCGGAAAAGCGCAGCAGCACCGTGATCGACGGCGAGGGCATGCCGCTCCAGCTTGGGCCCTGCGCCGGCTTGGCATCCGCCGTTTTACCGGGCTCGTGGGGCGCTGCCAGGCCGCCACTGGCCGGGTCCGCCATCACCGCGACCAGTTCGGCCCCAAAGCCATCGCGCCGCTGCACCCGGCGCAGCGTGCCGGTGAAGGACAGCGAGGCTGCCGGCACCAGTTCAATGGGTTCGCGGGTGTCCTGCACCACGCCCGTGTCCGCCGGCGCCAGCACGAACGTCCAGCGGCCGAGCTGCAGGCGGCCATCCTCGTTGCGCACCTGTCGGCTGGAATAGGCATCGAACAGCATCACCGCCGCTTCCTGCGCGGCCAGGTTGTAGTAATCGCGCACCTGGGTCTGGCGATCCTCGAAACCGCGCTGGTTGGCGGTGCGTTCGGTGAAGAACAGATAGGCATACGACTGCCGCGCCACCTGCATCCACGCATCCAGCCGCGGCTGGAAGCCGGCATCGGCCACGATCATGGCCGGCGTGGTGCCGCGCTTGGCCTTGGGAGTTGGCAGGGCCATTGCCTGCTGCAGCCACAACTCGGCCAGGGTGGAGCGCTTGTCCTCCTCGCGCACCACGATGCTCGCTTCCATCGCCTCGATGCACGGCAGGCCGGGCTTGGCGCAGGTGGTCTCGTCCAGGCCCGCTACGCGCAGCGTTTCCATCGTGGCCGCACTCAGCCGGCCGCTGGTGAGGATGTCGCCGCGCTTGAGCGCGATGTACTGGCCCGGCGTGACCGAGGCCACCTGTACCGAGGGCCCGAATTGGCGCAGCGTGGCGCAGCCGCTCAGCAGGAGCAGCGCGGTGATGATGAGGGTCGTGTGGCGGATGACGCCGATGCCCGTGGTTGCCATGCGATCCTCCAGCGCGGTGGCGCCACTCTAGCGGCCGGGGTGTCAACGCGGAAGCATGTGGATGAACGGCCGTTGGCCGGGCTGTGGCACCATCGCGCAGCGTGCTTTTCAAGGACAGACGATGCACCTGCTGGAAACGCGGATTCCGCCGCCGCTGCTGATGCTGCTGTGCGGGGCGATGGGGTACCTGCTGGCCCGAGTCTGGCCGTGGCCTGTGTTGCCGGTGCCGGGTTGGATCGCGGTGCTGGTGATGCTGGCAGGGCTGGCCCTGAACCTGCTGCCGAAGCTGGCCTTCCGCCGCGCGCGCACCACGGTCAATCCTCTGCGCCCGGCCGCGGCTACCGCGCTGGTTACCGAAGGCATCTATCGCCACACCCGCAACCCGATGTACCTCGGGCAGGGGCTGGTGCTGCTGGGGGCCATGCTGTGGCTGGGCAGCGCTGCGGCACTGCTGGTGGTGCCGATGTTCGTCGGCTGGATCACCCGTTTCCAGATCGTGCCGGAGGAGCAGGTGCTGTCTGCCCGGTTCGGCGTGGACTACGCGGATTTCCGGCGCAGGGTACGGCGCTGGGGGTAGGGTGGGGCGGGTGTGCTGTGGCAGGCCGCTGCGCTGTGCCGCGGGCAACAAAAAAGCCGGACCCCAATCGACGGGAGCGTCCGGCTTTTCGCGCCCCGAGGGGCGATACAGATGGTGGAGGTGGGCGGAATTGAACCGCCGTCCGAAGGCACTCCATCCCCAGCACTACATGCTTAGCTCACCGTTGGATCTCGCCCCCGAGCAGCACGGTGTGCAAAGCGCACCCGGGGACCAGCCTGTTGTGTTCTAGTGCCGGACTGACAGGCAGCCGCCCAGCGCGATTCCATGATAATGACTCTACGCTGCGAGCATGGACACAAGCAGTTTCGAGGCTCCGCCTAAGTCGGCAGAAGGTCACGCACCGCAGTTTTTAGGCTGCGAGAGCGACCGGAGCGTAGTTGTCGTCGTTGGCAACTAGAGTTTTGCAGCTGGATTTACGAGGACAGCTACCCCCTCGGCATGCGCCAGGCGACTTCACAACCCCCGTCGAAACCAATGCACCCCCGGTTTCTTCAAGTTCTGCGAGGCTTTCAGGTGCCTGGTTGCCCAGAGACCCGCCTAACGATGCGAATGGTACGGCAATCTTCCTGAACAGTCACGCCCAGCGACGCGCGGGCCCGGCGCCCCCCTGCCGATGGGCACGTTGTGGGCCCATGGCTGGCCGTGCTCGAATCAATCCATTCAGTCTTCCAGGGGGGGATGCCGGATGTCAGTCAGGTCGCGGGCAGGGCACGTCGCGTGCCTCGTTGTGCTGTTGCTGCTTGCCCCGTGGGCACGCGCTGAACCAGAAGGCCCTTCGCGACAGGCGGCGCCCCTGGTGACGGTGGGCTACGACGAGACGTTTGATCTGTTCAACCTGCTCGACAATCTGCCCGATTGGCTGCCCGGCTATACCAGTGCGATCTACCAGCAGGACTGGGAGCGCCGGTTCGGACTGGACGCGGAGGATCGTGCCGCCATCGAGGGTTACGCGCGGTTCCGCCAGCGCACGTCCCCCATGGCCCGCAACGACCAGGGTAGCGGCGCGCTGGGCGACCGCCTGTTTGCCGGCAGCGATACCCGCACTGGCGATCCGTACACGAGCTACTTCCAGAACGCGGCCTCCTTCGGGGCGGTCGCCGACGATGCGATTGCCGCGCAGGCGTCCGCCGACCGGGACCTGTTGCGCGCTTACTACGCGCGCTTCATGCCACGGGCGCGCGCGCTGCTGGCCGGCACGGGCCGCTTCACGCAACAGCAGGAGGTGCTGGCCAAGGAACTGGCGGCACCGGAGGCGGCGGCGTTCGTCACCCGCATGCGTTCGTTCTATGGTGTCGAGGCCGTCCCGACGTTCCAGGTCCGTTTCGTGTGGTGGCCGTACACCAACCGCACGCAGGCCAAGCTTCGCGGCGGCTTCATCCTGCTGTTCTCGGCGCAGGGCGTGCAGGACGACTGGGCTCCGATCGTGTTGCATGAGTACGCACATTTCCTGTCCGCTGGGCAGCCAGGGGGGCGCAGGGCGCTGTTGGCAACGGCTTTCGCGGAGGCCTGCCCCAGTGCGCTGGCCCTGCCCAATCCGTTGAATGCGCTGGAAGAGCCCCTGGCCATCTACTGGGGCCAGTACCGCTTTGAACACGATGTTCGCGGTCAGGTGTTGTCCGGTGAGTCGTCCTGGTACATGCAGCCGCATGCCGACCGGGCTGCCAAGGCGATCGCGGCGGCATTTCCGGCAGATCGGGCCGCGCCGGCATTGGCGCCAGGCCCCTTGCTGCAGGCGGCGGCGTCGGTGTGCAAGTGAAGTGTGTTGACTGCAGCGTGCCCGTCATAGCGGATTGCTAACGTCATGGGCACGATTTTGCGACACACTGGTGTCGAACATCCGAGCCAGGACCGACACGGAGACCCGAAGTGACCGACGCCATGCAACAACGCAGCCTGCGACAGCTGGTCGGGCCGGTAGGCGCCGATTACCGCCGACGCGCGTTGCCGCCGGGCTGGGTCTGGGGTGCGCTGGCGGCGATTCTGGTGGCGGCGTGCCTGACCGCGCTGCAAGCGACGGCGGCGGTGTTCCTGGTGGCCAGCGCCGTGGTGGTGTACTGGCCGCGGCGCGATCAGGCGCTGGTGCCGGGCTGGCGCATGCTGGCCCTGGCTGTGCTGGCGGTGATGGTCTGGGGACCGGACGTCATCGCGCAGTGGTTCGAGCATGGCGCGGCGGTGGCGCTGCTGACGCTGGCCTCATTGAGCATGCTGACCCATGTCCGTCGCAGCTGGGCGTTGTCGCAGCAGCTGCAGCACCGGGCCGATGCGCTGGATGACCAGCAGCTGCTGGCGTTGTTGCCGGATGACGCAGCGCGGCTGGCCCGGCAGTGGCGGGCCGGCGATGATCGCCATGCGCCGGAACTGGCGGTGGTGATGCATCTGGCGGTGATGCAGGCGGCCCTGGCGCCGCGGATGCGCGGGCAGGGCATGCTGGCGGGCTGATCGCCCGCCTTTCTGTGGGGCCGAGGCATGCTCGGCTGGCCCGCGAACGGTAGAGCCGAGCCCATGCTCGGCTGCCCCAAAAACCAAGCCGAGCATGGCTCGGCTCTACAAACGGCGGTTACGCGTCGCGGTTTCCGCGACGCATCACGCGCTGCTTCTCGATCGCCCAGTCGCGGTCTTTGGCGGCATCGCGCTTGTCGTGGGTCTGCTTGCCCTTGGCCAGCGCCACTTCCAGCTTGATCTTGTTCTTGCTCCAGTACATGGCCGTGGGCACGATGGTGTAGCCATCACGCTCGACCTTGCCCACCAGCTTGTCGATCTCGTTCCGGTGCAGCAGCAGCTTGCGCTCGCGCCGGTCGTTGGCCACCACGTGGGTGGAGGCCTGGATCAACGGGGTGATCTGTGCGCCGATCAGGAAGATTTCGCCCTGCTTCACATAGGCATAGGCGTCGATGATGTTGCCGCGCCCGGCGCGGATCGACTTGACCTCCCAGCCCTGCAGCGCAAGGCCCGCCTCGAAGCGCTCCTCGATGTGGTACTCGTGGCGGGCACGCTTGTTCAACGCGATGGTTTTGTTGGCCGTCGCGTTCTTTGCTTTATCCTTGCCGCTGTTCTTGCTCATTTCCGTATTGTCTCCGATTCGGGCCCGCCCGGTCGATTGCCGAAACGCGCCGTCTTTATGCCTACTATCCGCCGCAGCGCCCTGGTCGAACATCCGGCCGCGCGTATGTTCGACCTGGTCAACGATGTCCAGGCCTACCCGCGCCGCTTCCGCTGGTGCTCGGACGCCCGCATCCTGGAACAGGGTGAGGACCGCCTGGTCGCCCGCCTGGATCTGGGCCTGGGTTCGTTCAGCACCTGGTTCCAGACCGAAAACACCCTGCAGCGCCCGCACAGCATCGATATGCAGCTGCGCGACGGCCCGTTCAAGCAGCTGCACGGCCGCTGGGAATTCCATGCGCTGGCCGAGGATGCCTGCAAGGTGACCCTGACCCTGGAATTCGAGCCGAAATCGCGCCTGCTGGGGCCGGCGCTGGCGATCGGTTTCCAGGGGCTGGCCGATCGCATGGTCAACGACTTCGTCCGCGTTGCCGACGAGGGCTGAGCCATGATCGAGGTCGAGGTGGTGCTGGCCTGGCCGCAACAGGTGCAGTCACGCCGGCTGCAGCTGCCGGAAGGCGCGACCGTGGCCGATGCCATTGCCGCGGCCGACCTCGACGGCAGCGCCGGGTGCCCGGCCGTTGCCGTGCATGGCGTGCTGGCACGCCCACAGCAGGCATTGCTGGACGGTGATCGGGTGGAACTGCTGCGGCCACTGCAGGCCGACCCCAAGGACAACCGCCGGCGTCGCGCGCGCGGCGATTGATTCCAGAGGCCCGCCCCGAAGGGCGGGCGGGGCGGTCAGCGGCCCTTCTTCTTGTCCTTGGCCAGGTTGCGGCCGAACTGGCGGACCGTCTGCTGGGCCAGGGCCTTGTCGTTGGCCGGGAAGTAGTCGCCTTCCCAACGGGTGACGACATCGTTCTCGAAGTACACGGTGAAGTTCTTCACTTCGCTGCGGCCGAGACGGTTCACGCGCTGGCTGGCGGTGTAGTCCCAACGCTGGGCGTGGAAGGGGTCCGGCACGGACGGGGTGCCCAGCAGCGCATTCACCTGCTGCTTGCTTTGCCCGACCTGCAGCTTGGCCACGGCATCTTCCCGGATCAGGTTGCCCTGATAGATGGGCTGCTTGTAGATGATGCCGCACCCGGTGGTGGACAGGGCGACGGCGGCGACCAACAGAAGATTGCGCATCGGTACTGGCGGTTGGGGAAATCAAACCGATGATACACTCCCGGCGTGCCACCGCGACCCAATCCGAGGCAGCTGGCGCTAAATCGCCAATGAACGGAGACCTATGGAAACCCACGACCTGCGTAAAGTCGGCCTGAAGGTGACCCATCCGCGGATGCGGATCCTGGCGCTGCTCGAGCAGCGCAATGCCCAGCACCACATGACCGCCGAAGACATCTACCGCCAGCTGCTGGAGCACGGCGATGAAATCGGCCTGGCCACGGTGTACCGGGTGCTGACCCAGTTCGAGGCCGCCGGCCTGGTGCTGAAGCACAACTTTGAAGGCGGCCAGGCCGTCTACGAGCTGGACCGCGGTGGTCACCACGACCACATGGTCGATGTGGACAGCGGCAAGATCATCGAGTTTGAAAGCCACGAGATCGAGGAGCTTCAGCGCAAGATCGCCGCCGATCACGGCTACGAACTGGAAGAGCACTCGCTGGTGCTGTACGTGCGCAAGAAGCGCAAGTAAGACGCTGCAGCCAGATGCTGATGTGCGAAGACCCCGGGCCTGCCCCGGGGTTTTTTGTTGCTGCGGCCTGGTGCGGGGGTCAGAGCCCTTTGCTGGCGCAAAGGGATCCGACCCCGGCCGACCGCATGGGGTCAGATCCCTTTCCCGCCGGGAAAGGGCTCTGACCCCTCACTGCCCAGCAAAGCATCCAGATCCACCGCCTCGGCCATCGCTCGGTTGCCCGCATCGCCCGGATGCAGGTGGTCGCCGGAATCAAAGGCGGGCGCCATCCGCGACGGTTCGGCCGGGTCGCGCAGGGCGGCATCCAGATCGATCAGCGCGTCGAAGGGGCTCTCGCTTCGCAGCCAGTCATTCAGCTGCCGGCGCAGCGCGTCCTTGTCGGCCGCGTAGTAGTCATCCAGTGGCGTATCGGGCAGGGCGCCAGCGAAGGGCGGCAGCGTCGCGCCAAGAATCCGCACGCCACGCGCCCGCGCCTGCTGCGCCAGCGCCCGATAGCCCGCCTGCAGTTCCTCCAGCGTGGGGCGGGTCTCGTTGCGGGCGAAGGCCGTGCCGGGCCAGCTGATGTCGTTGATGCCGAGCAGGACGATCACGCTGGCCACGCCGGGTTGGTCGAGCGCGTCCCGTGGGAAGCGGGCGAGGGCGGCTTCGCCCATGCCATCGCGCAGCAGGCGGCCGCCCGAGATGCCGGCGTTGACCACGGCGATGCCGCGTGGGGCCAGGCGGGCGGCCAGGTGGTCGGTCCAGCGCTGGTCCTGGTCCAGGCTGGCGGTGGCGCCATCGGTGATCGAATCGCCGATGACCACGACGCTGCGCGCGCTGGCGGGTGCTTCGACATCGATTCCGGCCAGCAGCACGCGGGCGGTGGTCGGGTTGGCGTCCTGCAGCGCCATAGAGCGGCTCTGGTCGCCCGGTGCGAACCAACTGGTCTGCCGGCCTTCCCAGTGGAAGGTCTGCAGCGGGGTCGGTCCCGGCAGGTAGGTGCTGACCTGCACCTGCTGCAGGTCATGGGTGGGCAGCGGCAGCGGGTCGCTCAGGCGCTGCTGGCCCGGCGCGATGCGCACGCCGCGCTGGCCATCGAAATGCAGGGGCAGCGGCGGTGAACCGTCCTGCACGGCCACGCTGGCCGCGCCGATCTGCAGGGGCTGCGTGCCATGGGCGTTGCTCAGTCGCACCCGCATCCGCGGCCCGCCCAGACTGAGACGGGCGGTCTGGCGGAAGGTCTGGTTGTCCAGGCGCGCGGGCAGCAGGGTGGGGAACAGGAAATCGGGCCCCCACACCGGTTGCGGGCTGGCCTGCCAGCTGGCCACCCAGTGGCTGGGCGGGGCCGCGGCGGCAGCGGCACTACTGGCAAGGGCGGAGGCGAGCAGGCTGGCGCTGGCCATCGGGCTGAGGCGTTTCATCGGGCATTCCCGGAACAAGGGACTGCCATGGTGATTCCCGCGCCATCTGTGAACTAGACTGCGCGCGGATAATCATCTGTGAACTGGATTCACTGACATGGCGCGACCCGACATCAACCGATCCGGCGAACTGGAAGTGTTCGTGCGGGTGATCGAGACCGGTGGCTTTTCTGCGGCGGCCCGTTCGCTGGACATGACGCCCTCGGCGGTGAGCAAACTGGTGGCGCGGCTGGAGCAGCGGCTGGGCACGCGCCTGCTGCAGCGTTCCACCCGCCAGCTGCAGCTGACCCCGGAGGGCTGCGCGTTCTATGAGCGCGGCCTGCGCGTGCTGGCCGACCTGGAAGAGGCCGAGCGCTGTGCCAGTGCCCATGCCGAGCCGCGCGGACGGCTGCGGGTCAATTCCAACGTGCCCTTCGGCCAGCACTTCCTGTTGCCGCTGCTGCCACGGTTCCTGCAGCAGAACCCGCAGGTGGGCGTGGACCTGACCTTGAATGACGAGGTGATCGACCTGCTGGAGCAGCGCACCGACGTGGCCGTGCGGGCGGGGCCGCTGAAGAGTTCCAGCCTGGTGGCGCGGCGATTGGGGTCGACCCGGATGATGATCGTGGCAGCGCCTGCGTATGCGCGCCTGCACGGTCTGCCGGGCACGGCCGAGGAACTGCAGGCGCACAACCGGTTGGATATCGGCCACGCCCGCGCGATGCAGGGCTGGCCGGTGCTGCACGACGGCCGCGAACTGCGGGTGCTGCCCAGCGGCAATGCCCGCGCCAGCAATGGTGACGCGCTGCGCCAGCTGGTGCTGGGCGGCCTGGGCATGGCGCGGCTGGCCGCGTTCCAGGTGCAGGCGGATGTGGCGGCGGGGCGCCTGGTGCCGGTGCTTGAAGCGGCCAATCCCGGTGATCTGGAAGAGGTCCACGCGGTGTTCCTGGGGCAGGGCGGTTACCTGCCGCTGCGGGTGCGCGTGTTGCTGGATTTCCTGGTGGAGAACGTGGATCTGGCGCGGCCGCTGGGGTGACCCGCACCGCGCCGCCCGGCAACCATATTGCCGGCCAGCGGCCGGCACTACCCGTAGATCCACGCCATGCGTGGATGAACGCGGTCAATCCGGCGAGTTCGACGCTACCAGCAGCTTGCGGGCGGCGGCGCGCGCTTCCTTGCTCACTTCCACGCCACCCAGCATGCGTGCCAGCTCTTCTTCGCGTGCCTTGGTGTCCAGCTTTTCCACGGCGCTCTGGGTCATGCCTTCCACCGGGGCCTTGCTGACCCGGTAATGGGCATGGCCCTTGGACGCGACCTGCGGCAGGTGGGTCACGCACAGCACCTGCCGCTTCTCGCCCAGGGCGCGCAGCTTCTGGCCGACGATGTCGGCCACCGCGCCGCCGATGCCCGAATCGACTTCGTCGAACACCATGGTCGGCACCGCATCCAGGTCCAGTGCCGCCACTTCGATGGCCAGTGAGATGCGCGAGAGTTCACCGCCGGAGGCGACCTTGCGCAGCGCACGCGGCGGCTGGCCGGCGTTGGCCGCCACCAGGAACTCCACGCGCTCGGCACCCTGCGGGTCCGGCTTGCCGCCGTCCTGCGGTTCCAGCTCGATCAGGAACTGGCCGCCGCCCATGCCCAGTTCGGCAATGATGCTGGTGGTGGTGGCCGACAGCTCGGCCGCGGCGGTGCGGCGGCTGGCACTGAGCACTTCGGCCTGCACGCGCCAGGCGGCCGCAGCCTTGTCGATCTCACCGGCCAGGCGCTGCAGGCGCTCGTCGGCGCCACGCAGCTGCTCCACTTCGGCATGCATGCGTTCGCGCTGCGCGCCCAGTTCATCCATCGGCACGCGATGCTTGCGGGCCAGGTCGTGCAGACGGCCGAGGCGGCGCTCGTTCTCCTCGAACTGCTCCGGGTCGGCATCAAGGTCGTCATGCACGCGGTCCAGCAGCGACAGGGCTTCGTGCAGCTGGATCGAGGCGTTTTCGATCAGGCCGTCCACCTCGCCCAGGCGCGGGTCGTGCTCGAGCAGGCGCGACAGTTCGTGGCGCACCTGCTGCAGCAGGTCCAGCGCCGAGCTGCCGTCATCGCCGTTGAGCTGGTTGCTGGCCGCCTGGCAGGCACTCAGCAGGGCGCTGGCATGCGCCTGGCGGCGATGGCTGGCGCCTAGCGCAGCAATCGATTCGGGTTCCAGATCCTCGCGGTCCAGCTCACGCAGCTGGTGTTCGAGGAAGCCGATGCGGTCGGAAACGTCGCCCTGTTGCGACAGGGCCAGGGATTCATCCACCAGCGTCTGCCACGCGGCGGCGGCGCGGCGGACCTGCCGGCGCTCGTCCTCGTTGCGGGCATAGGCATCCAGCAGGGCCAGCTGCGACGGGCGGGTCAGCAGGGCCTGCTGCTCATGCTGGCCGTGGATTTCCACCAGCCGCCCGGCCAGTTCGGCCAGCTGCGCCAGGGTGACCGGGCGCCCGTTGATCCACGAGCGCGAGCCGCCATCGGCACGGATGACCCGGCGCAGCTGGCACTGGTCCTCGTCGTCCAGTTCGTTGTCGGCCAGCCACTGGCGTGCGGCCTGCAGCTGGTCCAGGGCGAATTCGGCCGACAGTTCGGCGCGGGCAGCACCATGGCGGACCACGCCGCTGTCAGCGCGCAGGCCGGAGAGGAAGCCCAGCGCGTCGACCATCAGCGACTTGCCGGCGCCGGTCTCGCCTGAAACGACGGTCATGCCGGGCCCGAACTCGAGCTCGGTGGCGCGGACGACGGCGAAATCCTTGATCGAAAGATGTCTGAGCATGGGTACAGGGGTGTCTGAGCCGCGCAACGCTAGCACGCGCGACGGGGTGGTCCAATGACTTGCCAAGGCGACGCACCGCCATTATCTAATGTCCGTGTCTCACAGGTTGATTCCATGCACGGTTCCGCTGACCAGCTTGCCCCGCGTGCGCGCCATCTGCTGCGCACGCTGATAGCGCGCTACATCCAGGACGGTGAGCCGGTCGGCTCGCAGACGCTGGCGCGCGTGGCCGGGCTGGAGGTCAGCCCGGCCACCATCCGCAACATCCTGGGCGATCTGGAGGATCTGGGCCTGCTGGCCTCGCCGCATACCTCGGCCGGGCGGATCCCGACCGCGCACGGCTACCGGGTCTTTGTCGACAGCCTGCTGCAGATGCAGCCGCCGGGCGAGGGGGAACTGGCCCGGCTGCGCCATGAGCTGGCCGGTGGCGGCAGCACCCAGGCCCTGCTCGGCAGTGCGTCGGAGCTGCTGTCGGCAATGAGCCATTTCGTCGGGGTGGTCAGTGCGCCGCGCCGCGAGCAGTTCGCCTTCCGCCAGATCGATTTCGTGGCGCTGGATGGGCGCCGGGTGCTGGCGATCCTGGTGTTTGCCGACAACGAAGTGCAGAACCGGGTCATCGAGACCCGCCAGGACTTCGAGCCCGGCCAGCTGGAACAGGTGGCCAACTACCTCAATGCCCATTTCGCCGGCCTGCCGCTGGCCGAGATCCGCACCCGCCTGCTGCTGGAGCTGCGTGATGCCCGTTCCGAGCTGGAACAGCTGCTGGCCCACAGCATCGAACTGGCCGAGCAGGCCCTGCAACCGCCAGCCGACGACATGCTGGTGGCCGGCCAGACCCGGCTGATGGGGGTGCAGGACCTGTCCGACCTGGAACGGCTGCGCGAGCTGTTCGAGCTGTTTTCCAGCAAGCGCGAGATCCTGCAGCTGCTGGAGCGGACGATCCAGGCCCCGGGCGTGCGCATCTTCATCGGCGAAGAGACCGGGATGATGCCGCTGCAGGGGGTTTCGCTGGTCACCGCGCCCTATACGGCCAATGGCCAGGTGCTGGGCGTGCTGGGGGTGATCGGGCCGAAGCGGATGGCGTACGACCGGGTGATTCCCCTGGTCCAGGCCACCGCGGACGTACTCGGGGCGGCCTTTTCGCCCCCGCGACGCGGTCCAGGGCCGGCCGACGCTTGAAACGCAGCATCCCGCCCACACTAGGGTGGGTGGAGGCGGAGAGTGACCGCCAGGGACCCAGACATGAACCAAGAACATCCAGATATCGAATCCCAGCAGAGCGCCGCTGATGCGGCCGCCGCCGCAGGCACCCATGACGAACTGGAGCGCCTGCGCGCCGAGGTCGAGCAGGTCAAGGCCGATGCGCTGCGTGAGCGCGCCGACCTTGAAAACCAGCGCAAGCGCGTGGCCCGCGACATCGACCAGGCCCGCAAGTTCGCCAACGAAAAGCTGCTGGGCGAACTGCTGCCGGTGTTTGACAGCCTGGATGCCGGCCTGAAGGCCGCCGGCGACGACGCCAACCCGCTGCGAGAGGGGCTGGAAATGACCTACAAGCAGCTGCTGAAGGTCGCCGCCGACAACGGCCTGGTCCTGCTGGACCCGACCGGCCAGCCGTTCAACCCGGAACACCACCAGGCCATCAGCCAGGTGCCGGCCCCCGGTGCCGCCCCCGGCAGCGTGGTGACCGTGTTCCAGAAGGGCTACCTGCTCAACGAGCGCCTGCTGCGGCCGGCGCTGGTGGTGGTGGCCGCCGACTGACCCGGCGCCCCGGGCGCAAAGCCGCCCGGGATCGGTCGCGCCGGGCCATGCCCGGCGAACCTTGAACGGTTGAACACAGCGTTCGGGTGATGGCTTGAATGTTCCACGAGCCTCCCCCACATCCCATTCATCCACCGGCCGACCGGCCGGACTGACACCCACAAGCATTCTTCAGGAGTCTCCCCCATGGGCAAGATCATTGGTATCGACCTCGGCACCACCAACTCGTGCGTGGCGATCATGGACGGCGGCAAGGCCCGCGTCATCGAGAATTCGGAAGGCGATCGCACCACCCCGTCGATCGTCGCCTACACCAAGGACGGCGAAGTCCTGGTCGGCGCCTCGGCCAAGCGCCAGGCCGTCACCAACCCCAAGAACACCTTCTACGCGGTGAAGCGCCTGATCGGCCGCAAGTTCACCGACGCTGAAGTGCAGAAGGACATCGCCCACGTCCCGTACAGCATCCTGGCCCACGACAATGGCGACGCCTGGGTGTCCACCAGCGATGCCAAGCGCATGGCGCCGCAGGAAATCTCGGCCAAGGTGCTGGAAAAGATGAAGAAGACCGCCGAGGACTTCCTCGGTGAAAAGGTCACCGAAGCGGTCATCACCGTGCCGGCCTACTTCAACGACAGCCAGCGCCAGGCGACCAAGGACGCCGGCCGCATCGCCGGTCTGGACGTCAAGCGCATCATCAACGAGCCGACCGCGGCCGCGCTGGCCTATGGCCTGGACAAGGGCGACAACAAGGATCGCAAGATCGTGGTGTACGACCTGGGCGGCGGCACCTTCGACGTCTCGGTGATCGAGATCGCCAACGTCGACGGTGAGAAGCAGTTTGAAGTGCTGGCCACCAACGGCGACACCTTCCTGGGCGGCGAAGATTTCGACAACCGCGTCATCGAGTACCTGGTCGAAGAGTTCAACAAGGACCAGGGCATCGACCTGCGCAAGGATCCGCTGGCCCTGCAGCGCCTGAAGGACGCCGCCGAGCGCGCCAAGATCGAGCTGTCCAGCGCCCAGCAGACCGAAGTGAACCTGCCGTACGTCACCGCCGATGCCTCGGGTCCGAAGCACCTGAACATCAAGCTGACCCGCGCCAAGCTGGAATCGCTGGTGGACGAGCTGATCAAGAAGTCGATCGAGCCGTGCCGCGTCGCCCTGAACGATGCCGGCCTGCGCTCGAGCGACATCAGCGAAGTGATCCTGGTCGGTGGCCAGACCCGCATGCCGAAGGTGCAGCAGGCGGTGACCGAGTTCTTCGGCAAGGAACCGCGCAAGGACGTCAACCCGGACGAAGCCGTGGCACTGGGTGCGGCGATCCAGGGCGGCGTGCTGGGCGGCGACGTCAAGGACGTGCTGCTGCTGGACGTGACCCCGCTGTCGCTGGGCATCGAGACCATGGGCGGCGTGTTCACCAAGATCATCGAGAAGAACACCACCATCCCGACCAAGGCCTCGCAGGTGTTCTCCACCGCCGAGGACAACCAGTCGGCCGTGACCGTGCACGTGCTGCAGGGTGAGCGCGAACAGGCCCGCTTCAACAAGTCGCTGGCCAAGTTCGACCTGTCCGGCATCGAGCCGGCCCCGCGTGGCCTGCCGCAGGTGGAAGTGTCCTTCGACATCGACGCCAACGGCATCCTGCACGTGTCGGCCAAGGACAAGAAGACCAACAAGGAACAGAAGGTCGAGATCAAGGCCGGTTCGGGTCTGTCCGAGGAAGAGATCGCACGCATGGTCGCCGACGCGGAAGCCAACCGCGAAGAAGACAAGAAGTTCCAGGAACTGGTGCAGGCCCGCAACCAGGCCGACGCCCTGATCCACGGCACCCGCAGCGCCATCACCGAGCACGGCAGCAAGGTGGGCGGCGATGTCATCGGCAAGGTCGAGGCGGCGCTGGCCGACCTGGAAACCGCGATGAAGGGTGACGACAAGGCACAGATCGAAGCCAAGTCGAAGGTGCTGGAAGAAGCCGGCCAGGCGCTGTTCGCCGCTGCTTCGGCCGACCAGGGCGGTGCCCCGGGTGCCGACGCCGGCAACGCAGGCAAGGCGCAGGATGACGTGGTGGACGCCGAGTTCACCGAAGTCAAGGACGACAAGAAGTCCTGATCCGGACCGACGCGGGACGCTGGCCACCAGCGTCCCGTTGTCGTACCAGGGTCCTGACCGCCTGCCGGCGTGTCGGGGCGCCCGACGCAAGAGCGGACCTGGTTCCGCTCTTCCGCTTTGACGAATCCCGACTTTCCGGAATGCGATCCACGATATGAGCAAGCGCGATTACTACGAAGTGCTGGGCGTTGCCCGCACCGCCACCGACGAAGAGCTGAAGAAGGCCTACCGTCGCTGCGCGATGAAGTTCCACCCGGACCGCAACCCGGGTGATGCGGCCGCCGAAGCCTCCTTCAAGGAGTGCAAGGAAGCCTACGAAACGCTGTCCGACGGCAACAAGCGCCGCATGTACGATGCCCACGGCCACGCCGCGTTCGAGCACGGCATGGGCGGCGGCGGTGGTCCGGGCGGCCCGGACATGAACGATATCTTCGGCGATATCTTCGGCAACATCTTTGGTGGCGGCGGTGGTGGCCAGCGCCAGGCCCGTCGCGGTGCCGACATCGGCTATGTGATGGAACTGGATCTGGAAGAGGCCGTGCGCGGTGTCGAGCGCCGGATCGAGATCCCGACCCTGGCCGAATGTGGCGACTGCGATGGCAGCGGCTCGGAAGACGGCAAGGTCGAGACCTGCAACGTGTGCCATGGCCGCGGCCAGGTGCGCATCCAGCGCGGCATCTTCGCCATGCAGCAGGCCTGCCACAACTGCAACGGCCGCGGCCAGATCATCGCCAAGCCGTGCAAGACCTGCCACGGCAACGGCCGCATCGAGGAAGACAAGGTGCTGTCGGTGAAGGTGCCGGCCGGCGTCGATACCGGTGACCGCATCCGCCTGCAGGGTGAAGGCGAGGCCGGCCCGGCCGGTACGCCGCCCGGTGACCTCTACGTGGAAGTGCGCGTGCGCGAGCACCACATCTTCCAGCGTGATGGCGACGACCTGCACTGCGAAGTGCCGATCCGCATCTCGCAGGCCGCGCTGGGCGACACCGTGCGCGTGGCCACCCTTGGCGGCGAAGCGGAGATCCGCATCCCGGCCGAGACCCAGACCGGCAAGCTGTTCCGCCTGCGCGGCAAGGGCGTGCGTTCGGTACGCAGCCGCAGCGAAGGCGACCTGTACTGCCGCGTGGTGGTGGAAACCCCGGTGAACCTGACCAACGATCAGCGCAAGCTGCTGGAACAGTTCGAGGCCACTTTCGTCGGCGAGGAAGCGCGCAAGCATTCGCCGAAGTCGGCCACCTTCATGGATGGCGTCAAGGGCTTCTGGGACCGCATGACGTCCTGATCCTTCAGGTACGTGTTGAACGACGACGCCGGGCACTGCCCGGCGTTTTCGTATGCGATCAGCGGAAAAACGCCGCCGGTGTCTGCCCCAGCTGACGCTTGAACATGCTGGTGAACGCACTGGGGCTGTCGTAGCCCATCGCCAGCGCCACATCGATCACCTTCTCGCCCACGGCCAGGCGCTCCATCGCGGCCAGCAGCCGCGCCTGCTGCCGCCACTGGCCGAAGGTCATGCCCAGTTCGCTGGCGAAATGGCGCTGGATCGTTTTCACGTCCACCGACAGCGCTTCGGACCAGTCCTGCAGGGTGGCTTCGTCACCGGGATGCTTCTGGATGTGCTGGCAGATGCGCTGCAGCCGCGGATCGTTGGGCGTAGGCAGGTGCAGCGGCAGCACGTCCATGCGGTGCAGTTCGTCCAGCAGCAGGCGGACCACGCGGCCATCGCGGCTGTCGTCGTGGTGTTCGCCTTCGATCTGGCTGGCGGCATGCAGCAGTTCGCGCAGCAAAGGCGCCACCTGCACCGCGAACGCTTCGGTAGCCAGCTGCGGGGCGAACGCCGGATCGATGTACAGGCTGCGCATGTGCACATCGGCGATGCAGTCCACCGCGTGGGCCATGCCGGCCGGCATCCAGATGGCGCGGGTGGATGGCACCACCCAGCGGCCGACTTCCGAGCGCACCACCATCAGGCCGGACATCGCATAGACCAGCTGGTGGCGGCGGTGCCGGTGCGGCGATACCCGGGTGCCGGCGGGATAGTCCTTCACCCGGCAGGTTACCGGCCGGTGGCCGGGCACTTCGTTCCAGGGCGCGGACTCCCTGATCGCGCAGGGCGTGTCCTTTTTGCGATATGGCATGACCAGAACGCGGCGGAAGGGAGGGGGAGGGCACCGTAGCATGCACGGCTCGCCCCCATCCTGACTGCGCACCATGTCCAGCCTGGCCACACCCGCCCCCACCACCCGCAGCACATCCCGCGGGGTGCTGGCGGCCATTTCCACCTCCCATGTGGTCAACGACATGATGCAGTCGCTGATCCTGGCCATCTATCCGGTCATCAAGGGCGGCTTCAACCTCAGCTTCACCCAGATCGGCCTGATCACGCTGACCTACCAGCTGACCGCGTCGATCTTCCAGCCGCTGGTGGGCCTGGCCACCGACCGCAGGCCAGCACCGTACTCACTGCCCATCGGCATGGCGTCGACCCTGTGCGGCATGCTGCTGCTCGGCTTCGCGCCGAACTATGCGATGGTACTGCTGGCGGCGGCCATGGTCGGCATCGGTTCGGCCATTTTCCATCCGGAAGCCTCGCGCATCGCGCGGCTGGCGTCCGGCGGGCGCCACGGTTTCGCCCAGTCGGTGTTCCAGGTCGGCGGCAATTTCGGTACCGCGTTGGGCCCGCTGATCGCCGCTGCGGTGATCGTGCCGTACGGCCAGCATGCCGCGTCGTGGTTTGCCGGCGCGGCGCTGATCGGCATCGCCCTGCTGACGTATGTCAGCCGTTGGTACGCGCTGCATCTAGGCACGCCGCGTCCGGCCGGGCAGGGCACGGTCGCCCCGCGTCACCCGACCCGCACCGTGGCGCGGGTGATGGCGATCCTGCTGGTGCTGATCTTCAGCAAGTACTTCTACATGGCCAGCATCGGCAGTTACTTCACGTTCTACCTGATCCACCACTTCGGCATTCCGGTGGCGCAGGCGCAGCTGCACCTGTTCGCGTTCCTGGTGGCGTCGGCGGCCGGTGGTTTCCTCGGCGGCCCGCTGGGCGATCGCATTGGCCGCAAGCCGATCATCTGGACCTCGATCCTTGGCGTGGCGCCGTTCGCGCTGGCGCTGCCGCATGCGGATCTGTTCTGGACGACGGTGCTGGCGGTGCTGATCGGCTTCGTGCTGTCGTCGGCGTTTTCGGCCATCGTGGTGTATGCGCAGGAGATGATGCCGCACCGCATCGGCATGGTGTCGGGGCTGTTCTTCGGCTTCGCCTTCGGCATGGGTGGGCTGGGTGCGGCGGTGCTGGGTCTGCTGGCCGACAGGACGAGCATCGAGTACGTGTACCAGCTGACCGCGTTCCTGCCGCTGCTGGGCATCATCGCCGCCTGGCTGCCGCCCTCGCGCCCTGCGCACTGAGGGGGTGGGGTTGCAGGGCTTGCAGCCCTGCACCTGCTGACGTCAACGTCAACGTCAACGTCAACGTCAAAAGCGGGTTTGCTGAGGGTTGGCGGGGTGGGTCCGGTTGAGGGGGACGCTGCAAGTACGTCCATGTAAGCTCGGTCGCGCCATCCATGGCGCTCACGCCCCCTCAACCGGACCCACCCCGCCTTCGACGGTTTTTCGCGATCTGTCGGAACGGCATTCTGCTCTGGTGGGTGTCGACCTTGGTCGACACGAATGAATTCATTCGATATCTGACAGATTTCATCCACGCATGGCGTGGATCTACTGGCCACCGGCCAACTGTCGAAGGCGGGGTCGGATCCCGTTGCTTTGCAACGGGCTCTGACCCCATTTGGAAAAATGACATCTGACAGATGTGTCGACCAACGGTCGGCACCCACCATCAGCGCACGGAATCTGTCAGAGGCGGGGTGGTGTGGGTGGGCAGGACCGTTGGCGCCATGGATGGCGCCATCGAGCCCCCATGGATGGGTTTACGGCGTGTCCTGCCCACCCACACCGCCCCGCCATCCCACGGAATGCCGCTCTGGCTTTTGCCGTTGCGGTTGCGGTTGCGGTTGCAGCAGGTGCAGGGCTGCAAGCCCTGCTGAAAACCCCCTTGGGCGTAGAATGCGGGCATGAGCGAATCCCCCGACAACCACCTGCTCCACGGCCGCCGCCAGCGTCCCGACGGGCCCTCGCCGATCGATGTCATCTCCGTCCAGTCGCAGCTCGTCTACGGCCACGCCGGCAACAGCGCCGCCGTGCCCCCGATGCGCGCGCTCGGCGTGCGGGTGGCGGAAATCCCCACCGTCCTGCTCAGCAACGCGCCGTTCTACGACACCACCCGCGGCCGCGTGCTTCCCGCCGACTGGTTCGCCGACCTGCTCCTCGGTACCCACGAACGCGGCCTGCCGCAGCGCGCAAAGATGCTGGTCTCAGGCTACTTCGGCAGTGCCGCCAATGGTGCCGCCTTCGCCGACTGGCTGGACGCGACCCTGCCGGCCTGCCCACACCTGCGCTACTGCCTGGACCCAGTGATCGGTGACACCCACACCGGCCCTTACGTGGAGCCCGGGCTGGAAGCGATCTTCGCCGAACGCCTGCTGCCGCATGCCTGGCTGGTGACGCCCAATGCATTCGAGCTCAATCGCCTCACCGGCCTGCCGGCCCTGGCCGAGGCCGACGCCATCGCAGCGGCGCGCACGCTTCTCGCACGCGGCCCACAGTGGGTGATCGCGCACAGTGTGGGCGGCAACCCGGGCGAACTGGTGACCCTGGCCGTGGGCCGCGAGGAAACCTGGCGATGGACATCGCCGCTGCTGCCCGTCGATGTGGCCGGTACCGGCGATGTGTTGATGTCGCTGGTGGTCTCCTTCCTGTTGCGGGGTGAGTCGATGCAGCAGGCCATTTCGCGCGCCATTGCCGGCACCCATGCCGCACTGGAAGCCACCCTCGCCAACGGCTTCGAGGAGTTCGACGTGATTGCTGCCGCGCCTGCCGCGCTGGCAGACGCCACGCGCTTCCACGCCGAACGCGTGGCATGAGCGATCTGCAGACGCGCACGCCGCGCACGGTCGGCATCGTGGGCAGTGCCGGCGCCTACGGGCGCTGGCTTGCCCGGTTCTTCCAGACACACATGCAGCTGCAGGTGATCGGCCATGATCCTGCCGATCCTGCCTCGCACCCGCCCGAGCAACTGCTGGCTGAGGCCGATGTACTGGTGTTCTCGGCCCCCATCCGGCATACCCCGGCGCTGATCGCGGAGTATGTGCGGCAATCGGCCGGCCGTGAACAGGGGCGCCTGTGGCTGGATGTGACGTCGGTGAAGGACGCGCCGGTACAGGCGATGCTGGCGTCGCAGGCGGAAGTGGTCGGGCTGCACCCGATGACCGCACCACCGAAAGCGCCGACGCTGAAGGGTCGGGTGATGGTGGTCTGCGAGGCGCGGCTGCAGCAGTGGCAGCCGTGGGTGGACCGTCTGTGCGCCGCGCTGCAGGCCGAATGTGTGCGGGCGACGCCGCAGCACCACGACCAGATGATGGCGCTGGTGCAGGCGATGGTGCACGCCACGCATCTGGCCCAGGCCGGTGTGCTGCGCGAGTACCAGCCGCAGCTGGGGGACCTGGCGGCGATGATGCCCTACCGCTCGGCGTCGTTCGAGCTGGATACGGCGATCATCTCGCGCATCCTGTCGTTGAACCCGGCGATCTACGAAGACATCCAGTTCGGCAACCCCTACGTCGCACCCATGCTCGACCGCCTGGTGGGCCAGCTGCAGGCACTGCAGGCGCAGGTCGGCCAGGGTGACGACGCGGCACGCGGCTGGTTCCGCGAACAGGTGCTGGCGGCCAACCACGAGGCCTTCGGCGCGCCCGCACTGGCGGCGGGCAACTACACCTTTGAACGCGTTGGCTATCTGCTGGCGGACCTGACCGAGCGCAATGCACTGTCGGTGCACCTGCCGGAGGATCGGCCCGGTTCGCTGCGCGCGCTGTTGAACGTGTTCGAGCAGCACCGCATCAGCCTGGCGTCGATCCACTCCTCGCGTACGCCTACCGGTGAGGTGCATTTCCGTATCGGTTTCGTGGCGGACAGCGATCTGGGCGCCATCGCGCGCGCGGCAGTGGAAGTCGATGCCAGTGGCATTGGCCGGGTGCTGGGGCAGGCGTAGTCATCCACAGGCGGTGTGGATGATTTCTGAGCAAACATGTGGATAACCGCGCGCAGCCCTTGGCGGACAAGGCTGTCAAGATGGTTGGTGAAAAATTGGCCACACCTTTTCTGTAGAGTCGAGCCATGCTCGACTGCGCCTGGATCAAAGGCGTGTCGACCAAGGTCGACATCTATGTAGAGTCGAGCCACGCTCGACTGCGCCTGGATCAAAAGCGTGTCGACCAAGGTCGATACCTACCAGAGCGGGGGCACCGGCTTTTGTAGAGTCGAGCCATGCTCGACTGCGCCTGGATCAAAGGCGTGTCGACCAAGGTCGACACCTACCAAAGCGGGATCGCGCGACATCCGGTTGCGCCGGGCCATGCCCGGCGTAGCTCAGATCGTCAGCCGCAGCTCGCCGCCACTGGTGGTGAACTCGCGGCCGTTGCGGACCAGATGACGGCCGTCATCCAGTTCATAGCGGGGCGCGGCCTTCCGGTCCTGGCCGCCAGCGGCGGCATCGGGCTTGAACTCGATGATGATGTGGCTTTCGCCCTGGCTGTCGACTGCTGGGAACTGACGGAACGACATCGTCCACCTCCTTCAGCGGATGCTTCGGTTTCGCTGCCAGCTTGGGCCGGCCGGTGTTAGCCGGCCGTCAATCAATCGACGAACTGCAGGCGCGCCAGCTCCGCATACAGTCCACCTTCAGCCAGAAGCTCGGCATGGGTGCCTTCGGCGACGATGCAGCCCTGGTCCATCACCACGATGCGGTCGGCCTTCAGTACGGTCGCCAACCGGTGCGCGATCACCACCGTGGTGCGCCCGGCCATCAGCCGCTCCAGGGCCTGCTGCACGCTGTGCTCGCTCTGTGCATCCAGGGCACTGGTGGCCTCGTCCAGCAGCAGGATGGGCGAATCCTTCAGCAGGGCGCGGGCGATGGCCACGCGCTGCTGCTGCCCGCCGGACAGGCGCGCACCGCGCTCGCCCAGCTCGCTGTCGTAGCCCTGCGGCAGTGCGCGCAGGAAGGTGTCGGCCTCGGCCGCAAGTGCCGCCGCTTCCACCTCGGCATCGGTGGCCTGCAGGCGGCCATAGCGGATGTTGTCGCGCGCGCTGGCGGCGAACAGGGTCGGCTGCTGCGGCACCAGCGCGAGTTGCGCGCGCAGATCGGCAGGATCGACCTGGCGCACGTCGTGGCCGTCCACGCAGATGCGGCCGCTTGCCGGATCGTGGAACCGCAGCAGCAGCGACAGCACCGTGCTCTTGCCCGCACCGGACGGGCCGACCAGGGCCACGGTCTCGCCGGGGCGCACGTTCAGGGTGAAGTGGTCCAGCGCCGGCTGGTCGGGCCGCTGCGGGTAATGGAACACCACGTCCTCGAACTGGATCTGCCCCTGCAGCGGCTGCGGCAGCGCATGCGGCTGTGCCGGTGCGCGGATCTCGATGTCTTCCTGCAGCAGCTCGCCGATGCGGCCCATGCCGCCGGCCGCGCGCTGCAGTTCGTTCCAGACTTCGGCCAGCGCGCCCACCGAGCCGCCACCGATCAACGCGTACAGCACGAACTGGCCCAACGTACCGGCGCTCAGGCGGCCCTCGATGACATCGTGCGCCCCCAGCCAGAGCACGCCGACGATGGCGCCGAACACCAGCAGGATGGCGCTGGCGGTCACCAGCGACTGCGCGCCGATGCGACGGCGTGCGGCCTGGATGGCATCGCCCAGCGCATGGTCGAAGCGGCCGCGTTCATAGGGCTCGCGGGCATGCGCCTGCACGGTGCGCACCGCGCCCAGGGTCTCGCTGGCCAAGCTGTTGGCATCGGCGATGCGGTCCTGGCTGTTGCGCGCCACCGTGCGCAGTTTGCGCGCACCGATGATGATGGGCAGCACCGCCAGCGGAATGCCCAGCAGCGACCATGCCGCCAGCCGCGGGCTGGTGACGAACAGCATGGCCAGGCTGCCGACCACGGTCACGGTGCTGCGCAGGGCCACCGACATGGTCGAGCCGACCACGCTGCGAAGCAGTTCGGTATCGGCGGTCAGGCGCGAAACCAGTTCACCACTGCGGCTGCGGTCATGGAAGCCGGCGCCGAGCTGGATAAGGTGGGCATACAGCTGGCTGCGCAGATCGGCGACGACCTTTTCGCCCAGCAGCGAAACAAAGTAGAAGCGCGCGGCGGTGCCCAGCGCCATCACCACCGCCACCAGCATCAGCAGGGCGAATGCACGGTTGATCTGGCCGCCGCTGCTGAAGCCATGGTCGATCATCTGCTTGACCGCCGGTGGCAGGCTCAGCGTGGCCGCCGAGGAGACCGCCAGGGCCAACAGCCACGCGGTGAACAGCCCGCTGTGGCGGCGCACGAACGGCCACAGCGTACGCAGGCTGCCCAGGCGGCGCAGCGGCGGGGTGGAAGCGGACGCATCGTCCTTGTCAGTCATCCTGGTCGTCATCTTGTATGCGGATACGGTCACGGGTGGCGTCGCGCAGGCGGATTTTCAATGCATCCACCTGGTCGGCGGGCAATTCCACCCGCAGGCGCACACCGTTGGCGTCGAACTGTTCATCGCGCTTTTCCGCAGCAAAACCGGGCAGGGCGGCGTGCAGGGCGCCCAGATCCTCGAAGCCGGCCTGCAGCTGCAGGCGTGCCATGGCCACCAGTGGCAGGCGCGGCGCGGTGCGCAGGCACTCAGCGGCCGTGCCACCGTAGGCGCGCACCAGGCCACCGGCGCCCAGTTTGATGCCGCCATACCAGCGGGTCACCACCACCACCACGCGGTCAAACCCCTGGCCATCGATGGCGGCCAGGATGGGGCGCCCGGCGGTGCCGGCCGGTTCGCCGTCGTCGCTGGAGCGGTAGTCCTGGCCATGCCGGTAGGCCCAGCAGTTATGGGTGGCATCGGCCACGGCCACCTGCTGCAGGAACGCCAGAGCACCCGGGCCGCTGTCGATGGGCGCAGCGTGCGCGGTGAATCGGCTGTGCTTGATGTCCAGCGTGTGGCTGACGGGCAAGGCGAGGGTATCGGGCATTCCCACCATTCTACGGGGTCGGGGCGGGTCTGCCTCAGTCGTCCAGCAGCGGGCGCAGGTCCCTCGGCAGGCGCGATTCGGGGTACAGCTGCAGGTAGCGTTCGAGGCTGGCACGGGCCAGATCGCGCTGGCCGCTGTCGCGGCGCTCGCGGATTTTCTGCAGCCATTGCCGGCGCGGCAGTCTGGCATCGGCCGCCACTTCCGAATGCACGGCATCGGCGCTGAGTGCGGCCTCGTTGGAGCGGCGCAGCATCACGCCCGGCGCGCTGGTGGGCGCGGCAGCGTTGGCCTTGAAGGCAGCAGGTGGCGCGCGGCGTTGGCTGCGGGCGGCCTCGTCGCTGGCTGCCGCTGCGCCCTGGATCGCATCCAGCTCAGCCGCAGGCGCAGCCGGTGCCGGAGAGGCCACCGGTGCACGGGTGGGCGCGATGGGGGCGGGCGGTGCAGGCGGTGCGGGTGCGAATGCGGCCTCGGCGGCGGGTTCTGCGGGCAGGCTGCGCAGTTCGACCGGGGGCGCCGGTTCCGCAGCCGCTGGGGCCGCCCGTACCTCCGGCGCGTGGGCCACGGCGGACCTGGCGGCCTGCGTGGGCGCGGCGGGTGCGGCCTTCGGTGAAGGCACGGGCGCAGGCGGTGGCGGGGGTGCACTGTCTGCCGCAGCGGACATGGGCTGCGGCGCCTGGGTATCGGCCGCCGCCGCTTCATCGGTGGATGGCGCGGCGGCATGCTGCGTTGCCTGGGCGGGCAGTGACGGCGGTTCCGGCCGCATCTGCCAGGCAATGCCGACGGCAAACACCATCGATGCGGCGATGCCGAACACGGCTGGCCAGCGCCGCTGCGGGCGGCGCGCGCGCGCGGCCGACGGCGTGCCGGTGTCGGCCGCAGCGGGCGTGGCTGCGGCGGGCGTGGCGACGGACGCACGCGCAGCCGCGAGGATGGCCGCGTCCAGCGCAGCAGGCGGTGCCTGGTCGTGGCGACGGCCGATCAGGCCGGCCAGTGCACGTTCTTCAGGCGACAGGGGATCGTCTCGATTCATGCCTTCAGTCCCGCACGCAGCTTGTCCATCGCATAGCGCAGCCGCGATTTCACCGTTTCCCGGCCTACGCCGGTGATCTGGCCGATCTCCTCCAGGCTCAGTTCCTGTTCCAGCCGCAGCTGCAGCACTTCGCGCTGCTCGGGCGGCAGGTCGTCCATCGCCAGCTGGATGCGCCGGCGCTGCTCGAATTCAGACAGTTCCGCTTCCGGGGTCTGTCCGTCCTCCAGCGCGGCCAGGCGCAGATCGGCATCGGCCGGCGCGGCGGGGCGGTGGCGGGCAGCGCGCCAGTGGTCGTTCAGGCGGTTGTGCGCGATGCGGAACAGCCACGTGCTGAATGCGGCCTCGGGCTGCCACCCCGCACGGGCGCTGATCACCCGCTGCCAGACGTCCTGGAAGATCTCCTCGGCCAGCGCGTTGTCGCGCAGTTGCCGCAGCAGGAAGCCGAACAGGCGCTTGCGATGGCGCGTGTACAGGCTCTCGAACGCCTGCAGGTCGCCACCGGCCCAGGCCAGCATCAGCGCTTCATCGGTTGGCAGGGCGGTCGCTTCCACGGCACACAGGGTAAGGCCTGCAGGCGGTGGCGCATAGACGCTGGCGGGGCGGGGCAGGGCGCAGTTCACGGCGGTACGCGGGGGTGTCGACCGGAACGCGGTCGACAGGAACAACGTCCCGTTGTGTGAAACGGGGTTGGCGGGCTTCCATTGCCCCCCCGGTGCCGCGTTATGCTCGCTTACTCAGGGGAGGCGACGCTGTAGCGGCGCCAAGAGAACGTCATTTTGTCCACGCAAGCCGACCGTGTGTCATCGCTGTCACCTCACGAGGCCGTGCTGAGCACGGCGCTGGTGCGCGCGCTGCATGCGCTGCTGCCGGAAACCGCGGTTGTCCGGGTGGGCTGGAACGATCCGCAGCTGGGCCGTGGCCAGGACGGCTGGCCGCACAGCGATGGCGCGGTTGAGCTTGACTGGGAGCAGACGGTCTGGGAGCACGCCACCTGGGAGCATGACGGTGCACAGCTGTCGCTGCGGGTGCGCGGCGGGTCGCCGTCGGAGGCCTGGTGGGGCGTATCGCGCCAGGCCATGGAACTGGCCCTGCAGCGCGGCCGCCAGGCCGGGCAGATCCGTGCCCTGGAGCAGGCTGAACGTCTTCAGCAGGCGTTGTTCCAGATTGCCGATCTGGCCGGTGCCGACCTCGAGATGGGCGAGATGCTGCGCCACGTGCACGGTGTGCTCGGCTCGCTGATGTACGCAGAAAACTGCTACATCGTCGAGTACGACGATGTGCGCGACCAGATGCGTTTCCTGTATTTCGCAGACCAGGTGGACGAGTTCGTGGCCGACCCCTCGGTCAGCTACGACGCGGGGCAGATGCCGCGCAGCCTGACGGTGGCGCTGCTGCGCCATGGCAAGCCGCTCAGTGGGCCGTCGCGCGAACTGCTGTCCGATGCGGAGGAAGAGCACGATCCCGAGCGCGGCCCGGAAAGCCTGGACTGGCTGGGCGTGCCGATGCTGCGCGACGGGCGCGTGTGCGGGGCCATCGTGGTGCAGAGTTACGAGCAGGCCGCGCTGTATGGCGAGGCCGAGCGCGCGCTGCTGGGCTTTGTGGCCCAGCATGTGCAGACCGCGATGGACCGGCGCCAGGCACAGGTGCGGCTGGAGCGGCAGGTGGAGCGCCGTACGCTGGAACTGCAGCGCGCCAACCGCAGCCTGCAGGATGAAGTGGCCGAGCGCCGCCGCGGCGAACAGCTGCAGACGGCCCTCTACAACATCGCCGAGATGGCGATGTCGGCTGACAGTCTTGCCCAGTTCTATGGCCAGGTGCACGGGGTGGTGGGCCGGTTGCTGGATGCGCGCAATTTCTACATCGCCCTGGTCAACGCGCGCGGCGACGGCCTGGATTTCGTCTACTCGGTGGATGAGCACAACAGCTCACGTGCACCGCGCGCCTTCAGCCGCGGCCTGACCGAATACGTTGTGCGTCACCGGCGCCCGTTGCTGGCGTCGCGCGCGCAGATCGACGCACTGCTGGCCACGGGCGAGGTGCGGGAATCCGGCGCGCGTTCGCATTGCTGGCTGGGCGTACCGCTGCTGCGCGACGACGAGGTGGTCGGCGCGATCGTGGTGCAGAGCTATACCGACCAGATCGCCTTCAGCGTGCACGACCAGCGCCTGCTGACCTTCGTGGCACAGAACATCGGCACAGGCCTGGCCCGCCAGCGCGACCAGCAGCGGCTGCGTTCGGCCCACGCCGAGCTGGAGAAGCGCGTGGAAGAGCGCACCCGCGAACTGGCCGAGGTCAACGACAAGCTGCTGGGCCAGATTGCCGAGCGCCTGCGCGCCGAACAGCGGCTCACCCACCAGGCCATGCACGATGCGCTGACCGGCCTGCCCAACCGCCTGCACCTGCTGGACCGCCTGCAGGATGCGCTGGCCCTGGCCCGCCGCGAAGGTGGCCCGGTGTTTGCGGTGCTGTTCCTCGACCTTGACCGCTTCAAACTGGTCAACGACAGCATCGGCCACGCCGCCGGCGACCGCATGCTGGTGGAAGTGGCCAAGCGCATCGTGTCGATGGCCGCCGATGGCGATGTGGTGGCGCGGCTGGGTGGCGATGAATTCGCTGTACTGCTGCAGTGCCCGCAAGGCCTGGCGCAGGCGCTGGATTTCGGCCAGCGCCTGTTGCTGGCCCTGCAGGAATCGATGTGGATCGCCGGGCGCGAACTGTTCCCTTCCGGCAGCCTGGGCATCGCCTTGTGGAATCCGCATTACCGCACCGGTGAAGAACTGCTGCGCGACGCCGACGCGGCCATGTACCGGGCCAAGGCCCAGGGTCATGACCGCTGCGCGATCTTCGATGAGGACATGCGCGAGCAGGCCATGCGCAGCCTCGACCTGGAGGCCGATCTGCGGCGGGCGATCAACAACCGTGATTTCGTGCCGTTCTACCAGCCCATCGTGCGCCTGTCCGATGGCGAGGTGGTGGGCCACGAAGCGCTGCTGCGCTGGCAGCACGAGCGGCGTGGCCTGCTGCTGCCCGGTGCCTTCCTTGAACTGGGCGAAGAGAGCGGCCTGATCGAGCAGGTCGACTGGCTGATCTACGAGCAGGTCATCGCCGGCCTGGCTGACGGTGGGCGTGGCTACGTGTCGGTGAACGTGTCACCGCGGCACTTCCGTTCGGCCGATTTCAGTGCGCGCCTGTTCGGGCTGCTGGAGGCCAACGATGCCGATCCGCAGCGGCTGCGCCTGGAGATCACCGAGGTCGCGCTGCTGGACGATGGCCCGCACACGTTGCGCATCCTCAAGGGGCTGCGCGAGCGGGGCATCCAGGTGCAGCTGGATGATTTCGGTACCGGCTTCTCGGCGCTGTCCTACCTGCACCGGTTCCCGATCAGCACGTTGAAGATCGACCAGAGCTTCATCGCCGGCCTGCACGGGCCCGAGGCGCAGAGCACGCGCGCGTTGGTGGAGGGGGTGCTGTCGCTGGCGCGCACCCTCGGCATTGAAACCATCGGCGAAGGCATCGAAACCGAGCCGCAGCGGCAGAGCCTGTTCGAGCTTGGCTGCGATTACGGCCAGGGCTACCTGCTCGGGCGGCCGGCGCCGTGGACACGCGCGGTGGCCTGAGCCACCGTGCGGATGCCGCTCGATCCGGGCCGCTTCAGCGCAGCGCGGCGCGGCGCTTCTCGTCGATCCACTTGGAGGCCTGGGCCGGCTCATAGGCCTGCATCCAGGCCAGCATTTCGTCGATGTCCGAGCCGTACCACAGGTCCTGGCGCTGTTCCGGATGCAGGAAGCGCTCTTCCACCATGCGGTCGATCATGCCGATCAGCGGGGCATAGAACCCGTCCACGTCCAGGAACGCGCAGGGCTTGTTGCCAATGCCGAGCTGGCGCCAGGTGAGCATCTCGAAGATCTCTTCCATGGTGCCGAAGCCGCCGGGCAGGGCGACGAAACCATCGGACAGATCGAACATGCGCGACTTGCGCTCATGCATCGAACCGACGATTTCCAGTTCGGTCAGGCCACGGTGGGCGACTTCCCAGTCGGCCAGCTGGCGCGGGATGACGCCGGTCACTTCACCGCCGGCGGCGAGCACCGCATTGGCGACCGTGCCCATCAGGCCGACGTTGCCACCGCCGTACACCAGCCGCATGCCGTCACGGGCGATGCGGTCGCCCAGCGCCATGGCGCGTTCGGTGTAGGCCGGCTTGCTGCCAGCGTTGGAGCCACAGTAGACGCAGAGGGACTTCATGGGGATTCCTGTCTCTTGGTGCGGAAACGAAAACGCCCCGCGCCGCAGCCGGAACGGTGCGGGGCAGGGCAGGGTGTAGATGGATCATGGGGGGCCTATTGTAGAGCCGAGCCATGCTCGGCTGCTCTTCGTCCATGTCCCGGCAACGGCCCGGTCGAGCAAGCTCGACTCTACCAAGGCGGGGGCGTTGCGTTATGCGGCTGCGGCCTGCTCGCGGCGCGGGCCTTCGCGCAGGGCACGACCGACCAGGCCGACCAGCAGGTCCAGCTCTTCACTGTCCATGCCGAAGTGCGGGGTGAAGCGCAGCGAGTTCTCACCGCCGTGGATCACGTTGATGCCGTGGCGGCGCAGCCATTCCTCGGTGGAACCGGCGCCGTAGCACTTGAATTGCGGCGCCAGCTCGCAGGAGAACAGCAGGCCGGTGCCCTGCACCTTGGTGATCAGTCCGCCCAGCTCGCTCTTCAGCTGCTCCAGCTTGCGTACGGCTTCGGCGCCACGTTCGGCGATGTTGGCGCGCACTTCCGGGGTGAGCTGGGCCAGGGTGGCACAGGCCACGTCCAGCGCACGAGGGTTGCTGGTCATGGTGTTGCCATAGATGCCCTTCCGGTACAGCTGCGCGGCATGCTCGGTCACTGCCAGCACCGACAGCGGGTACTGCGCGGCGTTGAGGGCCTTGGAGTACGTTTCCATGTCCGGCGGGTCGAGGCCTTCAAACCCCGGGTAATCCACCACCGACAGCACGCCATGGGCGCGCAGGCCGGCCTGGATCGAATCCAGCAGCAGCAGGCTGCCGTGGGCGCGGGTCAGTTCGCGGGCGACGGCATAGAACGCCGGCGGCACCGAGCGGCCGGGGTCACCTTCGCCCATCACCGGCTCCAGGAACACCGCTTCGATGAACCACTGGTTGCGCGCGGCATCGTCGAACACCCTGCGCAGGCCGGCCTCGTCGTACGGGGCGACGGTAATGACCGAATCCTCTCCGCGGTAGCTGGCCAGATGCTGCTGGTAGCTCTTGCGGCTGGAATCGGAATACAGCGCCGGGCGATCGGTGCGGCCGTGGAAGCTGCCCTTGACCACCACGCGCTTGATGGCGGCGCCGGCATGGCGTGCGCCCGGGTCGGTCTGCAGCTTGGCGTTGACGTCGGCGATGCGTGCGGCCAGGCCGACCGCCTCCGAGCCGGAATTCAGGCACATGAAACGGGCGAACGGGCAGCCGCCGCGGCGGTGGCCGATCTCCGCGCGCAGGGCGGTAATGAAGCGCTGCTGGGACAGGCTGGGGGTCATGATGTTGGCCATCACCTGCGGCCGCGCCATCGCTTCCAGCACGGCATCGGGCGTGTGTCCGAAGCCGAGCATGCCGTAACCACCTGCGTCGTACAGCACCGCGCCCTTCAGTGTGACCACCCACGGGCCGCGCGCGGCCAGCGCCACGTACGGGGTTACCGCATCGTCGGCGTAGAAGTTGACGAAACCTTCCTGCATCGCATCGATCTGCGCCTGCTCGTCCTGCGCCAACAGCGGCCCCAGCTCCTGCTGCACGCGCGCGAATTCGTCGGCGGCGGCCTCCACGGCGGCGACCAGCTGCGGGTGCCGGGCGGACAGGGCGGTGAGGGTGCTGTCATCCAGGCCCGTGGTCAGGCGGCTGCCGGGCTGGGCGCGGAGGGGGGCGAGGCGTTCGATGAAGCTCATTGCAGATCTCCTGAAACGATGGGTCGCACGGGCCTTCAAAAGCAAAACGCGCGTCATCACGCGCGCTTGGGGCGGACTCGTGCTGCGGACTTCCTTCCCGATGCTAGCACTTGTTTTTTTGCGCGATAACCCCGCAGAAACCTGCTGCATAGCAGCATAATGCCCGACGTTAGCCACGAAGCGCGCCGGCTCGCAGGCGCTGGACGTACAATGCGCGCCAATGTCGACCTGTTGCCGATCACTGCCTTGAAGAAGTCCGATTTCCACTACGACCTGCCGGCCGAACTGATTGCCCAGGCCCCCCTGGCCAAGCGTTCGGCCAGCCGTCTGATGCTGGTGCCGCCGGCACCGGCCGCCTTCACCGACGTGCAGGTGCGCGACCTGCCATCGCTGCTGCAGCCGGGCGACTTGATGGTGTTCAACGACACCCGGGTGATCCCGGCGCGCCTGTTCGGGCAGAAGGCCAGCGGCGGCCGCGTGGAAATCCTGATCGAGCGGCTGCTGGGCGGCCAGCAGGCGCGTGCCCAGGTGGGTGCCAGCAAGTCGCCCAAGGCCGGCAGCCGCATCGCCCTGGATGCCGGCGGCGAGGCTGAAGTGCTGGGCCGCGATGGCGAGTTCTATGTACTGCAGTTCCACGTGCCCGAATCGCTGGAGCAGTGGCTGCTGCACGCCGGCCGCCTGCCGCTGCCGCCGTACATCCAGCGCGAGCCGGGCCTGGACGATCGCGAGCGCTACCAGACCGTGTTCGCCCGTGAAGTGGGCGCGGTGGCCGCGCCGACGGCCGGCCTGCACTTCGACGAACCGCTGCTGGCGGCGCTGAAGGCCAAGGGCGTGGAGTTCGGCCACGTCACCCTGCACGTCGGTGCGGGCACCTTCCAGCCGGTGCGCGCCGATGACCTGAAGGACCACGTGATGCACCGCGAGTGGCTGAACGTGGGTGCCGAGCTGGTCCAGCAGGTACGGCGTACCCGTGAAGCCGGCGGCCGTGTGATCGGCGTGGGCACGACCGTGGTGCGCGCGCTGGAAAGCGCGATGCGCGATGGCGAGCTGCTGCCGTTTGCCGGCGAGACGCAGATCTTCATCACCCCCGGTTACCGCATCCGCAGCGTGGACGCGATGGTGACCAACTTCCACCTGCCGGAAAGCACGCTGCTGATGATGATTTCGGCCTTTGCCGGCAAGGATCGCGTGTTCCAGGCCTACCAGCACGCCATCGAGCAGCGCTACCGCTTCTTCAGCTACGGCGACGCGATGCTGCTGTTCCCGCAGGCGGTCTGACCTCTGCCTGCGGGTGGTGGGTGCGCACCGTTGGTGCGCACGCCGGAGCAGGAAGGACGGTTTTGGGAGACAATAGGCGACTATTTGCCTGAACGACCGCTCCATGTCCCGATTGCAGTTCCAGCTCCAGACCCGCGACGGCCGTGCCCGTCGTGGCCGCCTGACCTTCCCGCGTGGCACGGTGGAAACGCCGGCCTTCATGCCGGTGGGGACCTATGGCTCGGTCAAGGGCATCCTGCCGGACCAGGTGCGTGCGCTGGGCGCCGAGATCATCCTCGGCAACACCTTCCATCTGTACCTGCGGCCGGGCCTGGACATCATCGCCGACCATGGCGGCCTGCATGGCTTCTGCCAGTGGGACGGCCCGATCCTCACCGATTCCGGCGGTTTCCAGGTCTTCTCGCTGGCCCATCGCCGCAAGATCACCGAGCAGGGTGTGACCTTCGCCTCGCCCACCGATGGCGCCCGCGTCTTCCTGGGCCCGGAGGAGAGCATGAACATCCAGAAGGTGCTCGATTCGGACGTGGTGATGATCTTCGACGAGTGCACCCCGTACCCGGCCACTGAAGAGGTCGCCCGTCGTTCGATGGAGCTGAGCCTGCGCTGGGCGCAGCGCAGCCGCAACGCGCATGACGAGCTGGGCAATGACGCCGCGCTGTTCGGCATCGTCCAGGGCGGCGTTCACACCGACCTGCGCAGCCGTTCGGCCGAGGCCCTGCAGGCCATCGGCTTCGATGGCTATGCCATCGGCGGCCTGGCCGTGGGCGAGCCGGAGCACGAGCGCAACGCCATGCTCGACCACCTGGACCCGGAGCTGCCGGGCGACCGCCCCCGCTACCTGATGGGCGTGGGTCGGCCGGAGGACCTGGTCGAGGGTGTCGCCCGTGGCGTGGACATGTTCGATTGCGTGATGCCTACCCGCAATGCCCGCAACGGCCACTATTTCACCTCGTTCGGTACCGTACGCATCCGTAACTCGCAGTATGCGCGCGATATGGACCCGATCGAGCCGGGCTGCGGCTGCGTGGCCTGCACCGGGGGCTACACCCGCTCCTACCTGCGCCACCTGGACCGCTGCAACGAGATGCTGGCGCCCATGCTGGGCACCCTGCACAACCTCTTCTATTACGAAAAACTGATGGCCGACATCCGCGCGGCCATCGAGGCGGGAACCTTCCTGGCCTTCCGCGAGTCTTTCTACGCGGCACGCGGGGCGGTTGCGCCGCCCCTGTAATTCCTGCAGCACCCCTGCCGAACGGCCCAAGGACGAACGTCCGGGGCCGTGGCATACTTCAAGGCTGACCCAGATCCGCGGTCGACACCCCCGCCCGTTACGAGCGGGAGCGCCGCCCAACCAAAGGACCAACGATGAACCTGCTTGCCTTCCTGATTCCCGCCGCCCACGCCCAGGCCGCCGGCGGCCAACCGCAGGGCATGGGCCTGACCACGCTGCTGTTCCCGATCATCCTGATCGCCATCATGTACTTCCTGATGATCCGCCCGCAGATGAAGCGGCAGAAGGAACACAAGGCCATGCTGGAGAAGATCAAGCGTGGCGACGAAATGCTGACCAACGGCGGCATCGCCGGCGTGGTCACCGACATCGGCGACAACTTCATCACCATCGAAGTGGCTGACAACGTGCGCATCCGCGTGCAGAAGGGCGCTGTCGGCAACGTGCTGCCGGCCGGTACCCTGAAGTCGGCCCAGTAAGCCACTCCCTTTCCGATGCACAACCGCGGCGCCGGGGATGGCGCCGCGCGGGACCCAAGCAATGCTCGAATTTCCACGCTGGAAGTACGTCGTCATCCTGATCGTACTGGCGCTCAGTACCCTGTACGCGCTGCCCAACATCTACCAGAAGGACCCGGCCGTCCAGATCACCGCCAACCGAGGCGGAACGGTCGACGACGCGCTGCGTGACCGTGTGCTGGCTGACCTGAAGAAGGCCGGCATCAGCCCGATCGGCGCCGAGAAGGAAGGGGAGAGCCTGATCGTCCGCCTGCCGGACCTGAAGGCCCAGTCCGCGGCCAGCGATGCGCTGCGTGACACGGTCGGTGAGAACTACACGGTGGCCCTGAACCTGGCTTCGACCGTGCCGGACTGGCTGGCCAAGCTGGGCGGTCGCCCGATGGTGCTGGGCCTGGATCTGCAGGGCGGCGTGCACTTCGTGCTGCAGGTCGACCAGAAGGCCGCGCTGGACAAGCGCCTGGACGCCTATACCGAAGACGTGCGCAGCACCCTGCGTGACGCGCGCATCGCGTACCAGTCGGTCGAACGTCGTGCCGACAACACCATCGTGGCCAACCTGAGCCCGTCGGCCGGTGAGGGTGCCGCCGCCACCGCCCGCGCGGCGCTGGTCAAGTCGCAGCCGACGCTGGGTTATGACGTCAATGGCAGCCGCATCACGGTGACCATTCCGGACACCGAGATTTCGGAGATCGCCAACGGCGCCATCGAGCAGAACATCAACACCCTGCGCAACCGCGTGAACCAGCTCGGCGTGGCCGAGCCGATCATCCAGCGCCAGGGTGCCGACCGCGTGGTCGTGCAGCTGCCGGGCGTGCAGGACACCGCCGAAGCCAAGCGCATGATCGGCGCCACCGCCACCCTGGAATACCGTGCGGTGGTGGAAGGCAATGCGCAGGACGCGATCGCCTCCGGCCGCATTCCGCCGGAAGCCAAGGTCTACCAGCAGCGTGATGGCCGCGGTCCGATCCTGCTGAACAAGCGTGTGATCGTCACCGGCGACCAGATGGTCGGCGCGCAGGCGGTGACCGATGCCAACAGCGGTTCCCCGGCGGTCAGCGTGACGCTTAACAATGTCGGCGGCCAGCGCATGTTCGACTTCACCAGCGCCAACGTGAACAAGCCGATGGCCGTGGTGTACACCGAGCGCGTGCCGACCGTGACCGTGGTCGACGGCCAGGAAGTGCGTGGCTTCAAGGTCAACGAGGAAGTGATCTCGGTGGCCAACATCAACAGTGCGTTCGGCAAGAACTTCCAGACCACCGGTCTGCAGAAGACCGAAGCCGAGGATCTGGCCAAGCTGCTGAAGTCGGGCTCGCTGGCCGCGCCGATGGACTTCGTGGAAGAGCGCGTGGTCGGCCCGAGCCTGGGTGCGGAGAACGTCAAGAACGGTATCACCGCCGTGGTCTACGCGTTCCTGTTCACCCTGGTGTTCTTCAGTATCTACTACCGCATGTTCGGTGTGATCACCTCGATCGCCATGCTGTTCAACCTGCTGATCGTGGTGTCGGTGATGTCGCTGTTCGGTGCCACCATGACCCTGCCGGGCTTCGCCGGCCTGGCGTTGTCGGTCGGCCTGTCGGTGGACGCCAACGTGCTGATCAACGAGCGTATCCGCGAAGAGCTGCGTGCCGGCGTGCCGGGCAAGACCGCCATCGTGACCGGTTACGACCGCGCTTCGGGCACCATCCTCGACGCCAACCTGACCGGCCTGATCGTCGGCGTGGCACTGTTTGCCTTCGGCACGGGCCCGCTGAAGGGCTTCGCCCTGACCATGATCATCGGTATTTTCGCTTCCATGTTCACCGCGATCACCGTGTCGCGCGCTCTGGCGACGCTGATCTACGGCCGTCGCAAGAAGCTCCAGAACGTGGCCATCTGACGGGACGACACGCACAATGAAACTGTTTCCGCTGCATATCCTCCCGAACGACACCAAGATCGACTTCATGCGTTGGCGCCATGTCGCCATGGCAGTCACGATCGCGGTGTTCATCGCTTCGGTGGCCATCATCGGTGTGAAGGGCTTCACCTTCGCGCTGGATTTCACCGGCGGCACCCTGATCGAAGCCCGCTTCGACCGCCAGGTGGACGTCGAGCAGGTCCGCGAGAAGCTGGAGAGCAATGGCTTCGAGGGCGCCCAGGTGCAGAGCTACGGTGGCAACACCGATCTGCTGATCCGCCTGTCGCCGCACGGCGAGCATGCCCCCGGTACCGGCGATGCCGCTGCCGAGGACAAGGCCACCGCCGCAGCGGTGGTCAAGGCTATCAACAGCACCGACAACCCGGTCACCATCCTGCGCAACGAGTTCGTCGGCCCGCAGATCGGCAAGGACCTGGCCAAGAACGGCCTGTACGCCACCATCTTCATGCTGGCTGGCTTCCTGATCTACATCGCGGTGCGCTTCGAGTGGAAGTTCGCGGTCACCGCCAGCATCGTGGCGCTGTTCGACCTGCTGGTGACGGTGGCCTACGTGTCCCTGCTGGGCCGCGAGTTCGATCTGAACGTACTGGCCGGCCTGCTGTCGGTGATGGGCTTTGCGATCAACGACATCATCGTGGTGTTCGACCGCGTGCGTGAGAACTTCCGCAGCCTGCGTGCCGAGCCGATGGAAGTGCTGAACCGTTCGATCAACCAGACGCTGTCGCGTACGGTGATCACCGCGGTGATGTTCTTCCTGTCGGCGCTGGCGCTGTACCTGTACGGCGGCAGCTCGATGGAAGGCCTGGCCGAAACGCACATGATAGGTGCGGTGATCGTGGTGCTGTCCTCGATCCTGGTGGCCGTCCCGATGCTGACCATCGGCGCGCTGCGGGTAAGCAAGCAGGATCTGCTGCCCAAGGCAAAGGACGTCGAGGCCTTGGCCCGTCGCCCGTAAGCGAGCGCTGCACCCAGCACACAGAGAACCCCGCGCAAGCGGGGTTTTTTGTTTGCAGGGCTTGCAGCCCTGGTGCGCGTCATCGCATGCGCGCTGTCGCTCCCACGCTTCGCTGCGCGAACCGTGGGCCCCACTTACCAGCTCCCAGACCCCCGCCGCTTCGCGGCCGCCCCCTGACTCAGGGGGCTTTGCCCCAGACCGGTTCCGCGCGGCTGTTGGTAGGTGCCGACCGTTGGTCGGCACATCCGTCAGATATCGAATGAATTCATCCACGCATGGCGTGGATCTACTGTGTCGCGCGGCTGTTGGTAGGTGCCGACCGTTGGTCGGCACATCCGTCAGATATCGATATCCGATCCAGTGCCGACCAACGGTCGGCACCCACCAGAGCAGAACGCCGTTCCGACAGATCGCGGAGAACTGTCGAAGGCGGGGTGGGTCCGGTTGAGGGGGTGTGAGCGCCATGGATGGCGCGACCAAGCCCCCATGGACGGGTTCACGGCGTCCCCCTCAACCGGACCCACCCCGCCATCCCCCGGAATGCCCGCATTTCACGTTGACGTTGCCCTGGCTTCCAGCAGGTGCAGGGCTGCAAGCCCTGCAAAAAGAAACCCCCACCCTACGCCAGCGTCGGTTGTGCAATCTTCCCCCGCGCACTACGATCCTGCGGTTCGCGCGCGTACGCGCCCGCCCGTATTCCTGCTGAGCGCCCCGCGCGCCGCATCTGCCAACCTGAGGTTTCCATGGTCATCAAACCGCGCGTCCGCGGCTTCATCTGCGTCACCACCCACCCGACCGGCTGCGAAGCCGCGGTCAAGCAGCAGATCGACTACATCCGCGCGCGCCCGCCCATCCAGAACGGCCCCAAGCGTGTACTGGTCATCGGCGCCTCCACCGGCTACGGCCTGGCGGCGCGCATCACCGCCGCCTTCGGCAGCGGTGCCGCCACCTTGGGCATCTTCTTCGAGCGCCCGGGCAGCGAGACCAAGCCGGGCACCGCGGGCTGGTACAACTCCGCCGCCTTCCACAAGTACGCCGACGAAGCGGGCCTGTATGCCAAGAGCATCAACGGCGATGCCTTCTCCGACGAAGTGAAGGCCAGGGCCATCGAGATGATCAAGGCCGACCTCGGCCAGGTCGACCAAGTGGTCTACAGCCTGGCCGCGCCGCGCCGCAAGCACCCCAAGACCGGCGAGATCATCAGCTCCACGCTGAAGCCGATCGGCGAACCGATCACGCTGCGTGGCCTGGATACCGACAAGGAAGTGCTGACCGAGACGCACCTGCAGCCGGCCACGGCCGAAGAGATCGCCGGCACCGTGGCGGTGATGGGCGGTGAGGACTGGCAGATGTGGATCGATGCGCTGTCCGAGGCCGGCGTGCTGGCCAATGGCTGCACCACCACCGCCTTCACCTACGTGGGCGAAGAGATCACCCAGGCCATCTACTGGAACGGTTCGATTGGCGCGGCCAAGAAGGATCTCGACGACAAGGTGCTGGGCCTGCGCGCGTCGCTGGCGAAGATCGGCGGCGACGCACGCGTGTCGGTGCTGAAGGCCGTGGTCACCCAGGCCAGCTCGGCCATCCCGACCATGCCGCTGTACCTGTCGCTGCTGTTCAAGGTGATGAAGGCGCAGGGCACCCACGAAGGCTGCATCGAACAGCTCGACGTGCTGTACGACATCCTCTACGGCGGCAAGGCCGAAGGCGTGGCTGTGGACCGCCTGCGCCATGAGCTGGTCGATGGCCAGGGGCGTACCGTCGCGCTGGTGGATGAGGAAGGCCGCCTGCGCGCGGATTACAAGGAAATGGCCCCGGAGGTGCAGGGCAAGGTGCTCGAGCTGTGGCCGCAGGTGACCAACGAGAACCTGTACGAGATCAGCGACCTGGCTGGTTACAAGGCCGACTTCCTGCGCCTGTTCGGTTTCGGAGTGGATGGCGTGGACTATGAGGCCGACGTCAACCCGGACGTGAAGATCGACAATCTGGTCGATCTGACCTGATAGCCCAGCGGTGGTGCCGGCCAGCGGCCGGCACTACCGGGATGCGGGGTTGCCGGCCAGCGGCCGGCACTACCAGGCCAGCCCCACGGTAGTGCCGGCCGCTGGCTGGCAGTGCGGGGTTCAGCCGAAATCGAAGTTCATCGATGGCAGCGCCGGGCCGACGAAATCGCCCTGGACATAGTCCACGCCGGCACTGAACAGCAGGGTCATCGAGTTGGCATCGCTGACGAACTCGGCCATGGTGCGGATGCCGGCTTCCTGTGCCCTTGCGGTGATCTGGCTGATGCGGTCGATGTTCTCGCGCGTGGCGCCCAGATCGCTGGTGAAGCCGCGATCGAGCTTGAGGAACTGCGGCTCGAAGTGGGCCAGCAGCTGGAACGAATCCAGCCCGGAACCAAACTGCTCCAGGCCGATCCGGCAGCCCAGCGGGGCCACGTCGGCGAGGAACTGCTGGGCCGCGCGCAGGTGGGTGAACACCTTGGCCTCCGGTGCATGCAGCCACAGCCGTTCACCAGGCACGCCCTGTGCCTGCAGCTGCTGGCGCAGGGTGGCGATCATCTTCGGGTCGTCGAAGGATTCGGGGGTGACCTTGACCAGGATCTGGGTGTCATGGCCGATGCGCGAACGTGCGCCCAGCACGCTGATGGCCTGCGAAACCACCCAGCGGTTGATGTCGCCGAGCAGGCCATGTTCCTCGGCGATGCCAAGGAACGCGGTCGGGCTGAGCAGCTCGCCATTGTGTTCCAGGCGCAGGTACGCTTCGTACAGCTCCAGCGGTTCGCCCTGCAGGTTCAGCACCGGCTGGTAGTGCAGCTGGAAGCCATCGCCCGCCAGTGCCTCGCGGATACGCGCCACCCAGCGCTGCACGCGCTCTTCCTCGATGCGGTCGACGGCGGCCGGGTCGAAGATGCGGGAGGTGTTGCCCAACGCGGCCGCCGCCTGCGCGCACTCGCTGGCGCGCGCAAGAACCTGGCCGATGCTGGCGATCTTTTCGCCCACCTGCACGCCACCCAGGCTGACGGTGACCGTGGCCGAGCGCGCGCCGATGGTGAACACGTGCGCAGCGAACGCTTCGCGGATGCGTTCGGCCAAGGCAACCGTCTGTGCGTAGGCGCCTGCCTGCAGCAGGGCGAAGCTGTGTTCGCCGAAGCGGGCCATCTGTGCGTCTTCTCCCACCACCTCGGCCAGCAGCGCGGCCATGGCGCCGATGAGGGTGTCGGCCGAGGCCAGTCCGATATCGGGAATCAGGCGCGCGTAGTGGTCCGGTTCGACCAGCAGCAGGCCGAACTGGCCCTCGCTGCGGCCGGCCTGGGCCACCGCGTCTTCCACCTGCAGCATGAACGTGGGGCGGTTGAGCAGGCCGGTGACCTGGTCGCGCTGGCGCAGATCCTCGACTTCGCGCGCCAGCTCCGTGTCCAGTTCCAGCCGGCGGCGGAACACCACCTGCAGGCAGGCTTCGCCTTCGTAGGTGGCGGCCGTGAATTCCATGGTGGCCGGGAACGCGCTGCCATCCTGGTGGCGTGCGTCCAGCTGGTACTGCGGCGGCGGCGCTTCACCGCGGCTGAGCGACTTCAACAACTGCTTGAAGCTGTCCACGTGCTGGGCAGCCACCATGTCCAGCAGCGAGATGCCTTCGATATCGTCGAAGTCCTCATAGCCGAACATTTCCAGGTAGGCATCATTGGCACGGATGTGCATGCCTTCGTGGACATAGGCGATGGGGTCGCGCGAGGAGGCGATCAGCGCATCGCAGCGGCGCTCGGTTTCGCGCATCTGCGCCTCGATGCGGCGCAGGCCGCGGCGCGCCTGCAGATCGACCCACTGGTCGCGTACCACCGCCAGCAGGTGCTCGTTGCGCTGGCGCAGGGCCAGGGCGCGAACGCCGTTGCTGCTGGCCTGTACCAGTTCGTCCTCGTCGATGCGGTCGGCCAGCAGCACCAGCGGGATGTCCTTCCCGCTGGCGGCAATGTGCTGGGCCACCAGCGGCAGCGGGATGCCCTGCGAGGGCGAGGCCAGTACCAGGTCGATGGCCTGGCTTGCCAGCACCTGCGACAGCTCGGCCGAATCCTGCGGGCGCCAGGGGCGCACGGCAATGCCGCTGTTGCGCAGGGTGCTGACGATGGCTTCGGCGTTCTCGCCGCTGTCATCGACGATCAGCAGCCGGATGGTGATGTCGTTCGCGTTCTGCATGCACTGCTCCCCAATCTGCAAATCTAGATACACGATGCGCGACGGCCCGTCCATGCGCGCACCCCTTGCGAGGCTGGAACGGCGATGGGGTTCACACCACGCTGCCGGCGGCATGGCCGCTGGCCCAGGCCCACTGGAAGTTGTAGCCCCCCAGCCAACCGGTCACATCCAGCACTTCGCCGACGAAGTGCAGGCCGGGCGCGCGCTTGGATTCCATCGTGGCCGAGGACACTTCAGCGGTATCCACGCCGCCCAGGGTGACTTCGGCGGTGCGGTAGCCCTCGGTGCCGCTGGCCACCAGCGGGAACGCATTCAGCAGCTGCCCGGCCTGGCGCAGCACCGGTTCGTCCAGCTGCCGCACCGGCCGGTCCGGCAACCAGTGTTCGCACAGGCGCTGGGCCAGGCGCTTGGGCAGCACCTCGGCCAGCACGGTGCGCAGCTCTGCGGCGGGCCGGTCGCGCTTCATCTGCCGCAGCCACTCGGTCGCGTCCTGGCCCGGCAGCAGGTCCAGTTCCAGCGCATTGCCGGGCTGCCAGAACGAGGAGATCTGCAGGATGGCCGGTCCGCTGACGCCGCGGTGGGTCAGCAGCATGAAATTCTGGAAGCTCCTTCCATTGCAGCGTGCCTCGATCGGCAGGGCGACGCCACTGAGGTCGGCCAGGCGTTCCTGGTGCGTCCCGCTGAGCGTCAGCGGCACCAGGCCGGCACGGGTCGGCAGTACCTGGTGGCCGAACTGGCGGGCCACTTCATAGCCGAAGCCGGTGGCGCCCATGCTGGGAATGGACAGTCCACCGGTCGCAACCACCAGCGAGGCACAGTGGAACAGTCCCTGCGTGGTGTGCACGCGGAAACCATCGCTGCCCTGTTCGATGCGCTGCACGCTGCAGTCCGTGCGGATCTGCGCGCCCGCTGCCTGGCATTCGTCCACCAGCATCTTCACGATCAGTTTGGAGGAGACATCGCAGAACAGCTGCCCCAGTTCCTTTTCGTGATACGCGATGCGGTGCTTTTCCACCAGCTCGATGAAGTGCCATGGCGTGTAGCGTGCCAATGCCGACTTGCAGAAATGCGGGTTGGCCGACACGAAGTTGGCCGGAGTCGTCCCGGTATTGGTGAAGTTGCAGCGGCCACCACCGGACATCAGGATCTTCTTGCCGACCTTGTTGGCGTGGTCGATCACCTGCACATGGCGGCCGCGCTGGCCGGCGGTGATCGCGGTCATCAGCCCGGCCGCGCCGGCGCCGATGACCAGTACGTCGCAGCGGAGGGTGCTCATGCCTTGGCGCGCTTGCGCCAGTTCGGAATGATGTCGAGCTGGATCTGATCGTTGAGAAGCTGCACTTCGCCATCCTGGATCAGCACGCTGAAACGCATGGCGCGCTGGATCTGCTGGCTCCACTGTTCTACAAAGGCGCCATCGAGGTCGACCACCGACAGGTTGTCGAAGCGGCCCAGGCCCTTGCCCTGCTTGGTCCACCAGATCTCGGAGGCATTGCCGCCATAGTTCACCACCTGCACCTGGCGGCTGCGGTTGCAGGCCTTGCGGATGCGCGATTCATCGGGGTGGCCCAGGTCGATCCACTGCAGGATGTCGCCGGTGTAATCGTGGTTCCACAGGTCAGGCTCGTCGTCGGTGCTCAGGCCGCGGCCGAACTCCAGGCGGTCGTCCGCGTTGAGGGCGAAGGCGAGCAGGCGCACCATCAGGCGCTCGTCGGTTTCCGACGGATGCTGGGCCAGGGTCAGGTTGTGGGTCGCGTAGTAGCCGCGATCCATGTCGCTGATCTGCAGCTCGGCCTTGCGGATGGTGGCGGTGAGGGCCATGGGGAATCCGTGCACTAAAGAGGACAATGATAGAGGTTTGCCGGAAGGGTGTCCGTGGCCGGGGTGTCTGCCGGGCGTCAACGATGGCACGCTGGTTCTCTTTTTCTCTTTGCCGCCGCCGGAGTGGATGCGATGACCCTGCCCAGCCGCCTGCAGCTGCCCCCCGGCGATTGGGCGTGCCTGCTGGATGGGCTGTGCGCGCGTTTTCCGCGCATCGACCGTGGCCAATGGCAGGACCGGTTCGCCCGTGGCCGCGTGCAGGACGCGCAGGGCAGGGCGCTCGCACCGGACCAGCCCTGGCAGGTCGGGCTGGAAATCGTCTATTTCCGCGAGGTCAGCGACGAGCCGCACATCCCCTTCAGCGAGCGCATCCTGTACCAGGACGACCATCTGCTGGTGGCCGACAAGCCGCACCACCTGCCGGTGACCCCCGCGGGCGGCTATGTCCGCCAGACCCTGCTGGCGCGCCTGGTCGCCCAGACCGGGAACACCGGCCTGGTGCCCCTGCACCGGCTCGACCGGCTTACCGCCGGGCTGGTGCTGTTCTCGCAGCGGCCCGATTCGCGAGACGCCTACCAGCGGCTGTTCCGCGAGCGTCGCATCGACAAGACCTATGAAGCGCTGGCGCCGGGCCTGCCGGGCCTGCGGTTCCCGATGGAACGGCAGAGCCGCATCGTGGCCGGCGAACCGTTCTTCCGCATGGCGGAGGTGCCGGGCGAGCCGAATGCGCGCACCCGGATGGAGGTGATCGCGGCCGACGGGGCGATCTGGCACTACCGCCTGCGGCCGGAAACCGGGCGCAAGCACCAGTTGCGCGTGCACATGGCCGCTCTGGGGGCTCCGATCCTGGGCGACGACCTGTATCCCGAACTGCTGCAGCCGCCGGCCGAGCCGCTGCGGGCGCCGCCCCTGCAGTTGCTGGCGCGGGCCCTGGCGTTCCAGGACCCGTTGAGCGGGGAACGACGGGTGTTCAGCAGCGAGCGTTCACTGCACTGGCCGGATGCCCCGACCGACGGGCGCTGATCAGCGCGACCTGATGCGCGCCAGCCAGCGGTCCAGCTCGGCGGCGAACAGCTGCCGGTCGCGCGGGCCCAGCGGCGGCGGCCCGCCTGTCTGGACCCCGGCGCCGCGCAGTTCTTCCATGAAATTGCGCATCGACAGCCGCTCGGCCATGTTGTTGGCGGTGTACAGCTGCCCGCGCGGGTTGAGCGCGACGGCCTTCTTTTCCAGTACCAGGGCAGCCAGCGGGATGTCCTGGGTGACGACCAGATCGCCCGCGGCCACCCGTTCGACGATGGCACTGTCGGCCACATCCAGGCCCTGCGGCACCTGGATGGCCCGCAGCCAGCGCGAGGGCGGGGTGCGGATCCACTGGTTGGCGACCAGGGTCAGCTCCAGGCCGACCCGCTCGGCCGCACGGAACAGGATGTCGCGAATCACCACGGGGCAGGCATCGGCATCGACCCAAATACGCGGGCGGCCCTGTTCAGCTTGGGTTTCAGCTTCAGTCATCCGCCCAGTGTAGGGTAGGAAAAACCTGAATGGGGGCTCGGGTTTAGCCTCGATCGGCTGCCAGCCCTTGTCACGCCTAGGCGGGCAGGGGATGCCGCTGAATGTCGGGGCTATCGCTTTTTCCTGAAAACACGCGTATCGTTCGACCCACTGTGTTTGCTAGGGTCACCGTGAATCGTGGCCTGGTGCAGTTGATCTCACGATCCGCTCATCGATCCGCTTTACCAACGCCTGCAACTCAGTCTCGGCCCCGATTCCCGGTGGCTGCGATTTTTTCAACATGTGTTTCAGGAGTTAGTCAAATGTCTGATCGTCAGACCGGCACCGTCAAGTGGTTCAACGACGCCAAGGGCTTCGGCTTCATCACCCCGGAAAGCGGCCCGGACCTGTTCGTGCACTTCCGTGCGATCCAGGGCACCGGCTTCAAGACCCTGCAGGAAGGCCAGAAGGTCACCTTCATCGCCGTCCAGGGCCAGAAGGGTATGCAGGCTGACCAGGTGCAGGCGGTCTAATCCGTCTGCTGCCTTTGGGTAGCCAGAACGCCGGAAGCGAAAGCTTCCGGCGTTTTTTTTTGCTTCCGTAGAGTCGAGCTTGCTCGACTGCCGCAGAAGCAGTCGAGCAAGCTCGACTCTACAAAAGCCATACATCGGCTCGCGGTACCATGCGCGCTTCCCTCAGGAGCCCGCCCATGCGCATCGTCCACCACCTGGAAAACTCCCGTTCACTGCGCGTGTTGTGGATGCTGGAAGAACTGGGACTGGACTACCAACTGCGCCGCTACCCGCGTGATCCAAAGACGCTGCTGGCACCCGCCGAACTGCGCCAGGTCCATCCGCTCGGCAAGTCGCCGGTGCTGCAGGATGGGGATCTGGTACTGGCCGAGTCCGGGGCCATCCTCGACTACCTGGCCGACCGCTACGACACCGATCGTCAGCTCTCGCCGCCGCCACTGCCGGCCGAGACCGCCGAGCGCATCGACTATCGCTACTGGCTGCACTACGCCGAAGGTTCGGCGATGCCGCCGTTGCTGTTGACCCTGGTGATCGGCCGTATCCGCAGCGCGCCCATGCCCTTCTTCGCCCGGCCCATCGCCCGCAGCATCGCCGACAAGGCTGAGCGCGGTTTCATCGGCCCGCAGCGCCGCCTGCACCTGGACTGGATGGAACGGCGCTTGGCCGAAAGCCCCTGGTTCGCAGGTGATCGTTTCAGCGCGGCCGATATCCAGATGAGCTTCCCGATCCAGGCGGCGGCCGCGCGCGGCGGCGGCCTGGACGACAAGCCGGCCCTGCGTGGCTTCCTCGCGCGCATCGCCCAGCGCCCGGCCTACCAGCGCGCCGAGGCGCAGGGCGGCGCCCTGCAGGCGCTGCGCGGCGATTGAGGAGCGGCGCCGTCGCCCCCATCCTGCAGGCATGGATACGACCGCCCCCCGTTTCGACAACCGATTGCTGACCGCCCTGCCGGGCGACCCCGAGAGCGGGCCGCGCCGCCGCGACGTCCGTGGTGCCGCGTGGTCATCGGTGATGCCGACCCCGGTGGCCGCGCCGACCCTGCTGGCCTGGTCGCCCGAGGTTGCCGCGCTGCTCGGCTTCGATGCCGCTGATGTGACCGGCGAGGACTTCGCGCAGGTGTTCGGTGGCAACGCGCTGTACGCGGGCATGCAGCCGTGGGCAGCCAACTACGGTGGCCACCAGTTCGGCCACTGGGCCGGGCAGCTGGGCGATGGCCGTGCCATTTCGCTGGGTGAGCTGGTGGCAGCTGACGGACGTCACTGGGAGCTGCAGCTGAAGGGCGCCGGCCCGACCCCATATTCGCGTGGCGCCGATGGCCGCGCTGTGCTGCGGTCGTCCATCCGCGAGTTCCTGTGCAGCGAAGCGATGCATCATCTCGGCGTGCCGACCACGCGCGCGTTGTCGCTGGTCGGAACGGGTGAGGACGTCGTGCGCGACATGTTCTACGACGGTCACCCGCGCGCCGAGCCGGGCGCCATTGTCTGCCGCGTCGCCCCCTCATTCATCCGCTTCGGCACCTTCGAGCTGCCGGCGTCGCGCGGTGAGACCGCGCTGCTGAAGCAGCTCGCCGACGCCTGCATCGCCCGCGACTTCCCTGAGCTGCAGGGTGAGGGCGAAGCGTTGTATGGCGACTGGTTCGCGCAGATCGCGGTGCGCACCGCCGAGCTCATGGCGCACTGGATGCGCGTTGGTTTCGTGCACGGGGTGATGAATACCGACAACCTGTCGGTGTTTGGCCTGACCATTGATTACGGTCCCTACGGCTGGGTGGAGGATTACGACCCGGACTGGACGCCCAACACCACGGATGCGCAGGGCCGTCGTTACCGTTTCGGCACGCAGCCGCAGGTGGCGTACTGGAATCTCAACCGGCTTGCGCAGGCACTGTCACCGCTGTTCGCGGACGTGCAGCCGCTGCAGGCGGGGCTGGCGGCATTCCAGAGCACGTTCGTTGCCTGTACGCGCCGCGATGCCGCTGCCAAGCTGGGCCTGGCGGCCGCCGACGATGACGACCTGCAGCTCTACCTGCGCTGGCAGCAGCTGCTGCAGGACGGAAGCATGGACATGACCCTCGCCTGGCGGGCGCTGATGCGCGTGGATACGGCGGCACCGGACGTGCGCGTGCTGGATGCGGTGTACTACGACCCCGAACGCCAGCAGGCGGTGCAGGCGCCGCTGCAGCAGTGGCTGCAGGACTACGCCGTGCGACTGCGTGCCGACCCGCTGACGGTGGAGCAACGGTTGGCGAAGATGGCCGCGGCCAACCCGATCTACGTGCTGCGCAACTGGCTGGCACAGGAAGCGATCGACCGTGCCGGGCAGGGCGATATGGGCGGTGTGCAGGCGTTGCAGGAGGTGCTGCGTGATCCGTACATCGAGCGCCCGGGGCTGGAGCACTATGCCGGCAAGCGGCCGGCGTGGGCGGACCACCGCGCGGGCTGCTCGATGCTGTCCTGCAGTTCGTAAGGGGTGTTTTGCAGGGCTTGCAGCCCTGCACCTGCGGTAGTGCCGGCCGCTGGCCGGCAAGGGGTCGGATCCCGTTGCTGCGCAACGGTCTCTGACCCCGATTCATTTCGGTATCCGACAGATTTCATCCACCCATGGGATTCATCCTCGCATGGCGTGGATCTGCTGGCTGCAACGAACGGCCTACAACCATGGTATTACCCATTCAGTGCGATATTCGCACGCGTAGTCGATTACCGCACTTGAATGGTGCGGTGCGATAAACCTAATTTCACTTCCGCAGTTTCATAGCAGTCCAAGCGATCCACCCCTGGCGGGGCGAGGGCAGCAGCCGGTCCGGTGCTGAAGCCAGGTGCAGGGGAAGACCGCAGGATTTCCCTTCACCTGTGCGGAGTGATCGCATGCGCCGTCGTCTGTCCGTTGTTTCCCTGTCCCTGCTTGCCGTGCTGCCGTCGCTGGCACTGGCCTACCAGGCCGAACCGCCGCGCGAGGCCCTGCAGGTGCTGCGCGTGGACCGCTACGCCGACGATGCCAACGCCGGCTCGCTGCGCTGGGCCATCACCACCGCCAATGCTGCGCCGGGCCGCTACCGCATCGAGATCGACGCCGTCGGCACCGCGCCCTACGTCATCAAGCCGGCGTCGCCGCTGCCGGAGATCAAGGGTCCGGTGCAGATCGTCGGCACGCCCTGGGCGCGCGATGGCCAGTACGTCGCCATCGACGGTTCGGGCTACGTCACCGGTACCGGCACCGATGCCTGCCCGGGTGCCGAGCCCGGCCAGTCGGGCACCAACGTACGCACCACGACGCTGCCGGGCCTGGTCCTGCGCGATACCCAGGGCGTGGAGTTGGCCGGCCTGGAGATCCGCAACTTCTGCATCGGCGTGCTGGTCAACCGTGCCAGCCACAACGAGATCCATGACAACCGCATCGTCGCCAACAAGGGCGGCGCCGGCATCATGCTCACCGGCGACGATGGCAAGGGCCAGTCCACCGCCACCACCACCGTGCACAATCGCATCGTGCGCAACGAATTCCTCGACAACGGTGATGGTCTGGAACTGACCCGTGGTGCGGCCTGGAACCTGGTGGCCGACAACCTCTTCCAGTCCACGCGGGCCAACCCGGAGCCCTCGCAGGGCATCGAAATCCTGTGGGGCAACGACAACAGCGTGGTCCACAACCGCTTTGTCGATTACTCCGATGGCCTGCAGATCAACTGGGGCAACCGCAACTACATCGCGGCCAACACGTTCACCGGCAATTCGCTGGGCCTTAGCATCACCGGCAGTGGCAACGTGGTCGATGGCAACACCATCACCGGCAATGGCATCGGCATCGGCGTGCGCCCGCAGCCGGTCAGTGCGCCGAACCGCTTCACCGCCAACCGCATCTACGGCAATGGCCTGCCGATCGAGCGCTGTGAAGCCGGCGGCGCCTGCGTGAAGGGCCAGCCGCGCGGTGCCATCGTGTTCGGCGTACCGGGCCTGGAGCACGCCAGCTTCGTGGGTTCGCGCGGCCGTGGCGTCGACAACGATCCGTCCAAGCGCGCACGCATCTGCACCGCGGCCGGCCAGGCGGACTGCCAGCCGCTGCCGAACCTCGGCCAGGCGGCACCGCAGCTGACCGCCGTGCAGGGCAAGGGCGCCCAGCGACAGCTGGTCGGCCATTTCCAGGGCGTGCCCGATACCCGTTACCAGGTGGAAGTGTTCGGCAATCGCGCCGCCACTGGCACTGAGGCCGAGCTGGTGCTGGGCAGCGTGGAGGCACGCACCGATGCGCAGGGGCAGGGCAGCTTCACCTTCCCGCTCGGTACCGGTGCCGATGCTGCCGCTGCCAACAGCCTGACCGCCACGGTCACCTCGGCGCAGGGCGCCACCTCCCCCTTGAGCGCGCCGCTGTCGCTGCGCTGATCACCTCCTCGAGACCGCCATCATGAATTTCGCGAAACCCGCTTCACTGAGCATCTCCCTCGGCCTTCTGGCCAGTGCATTGCTGCCGGCCCTGGCCAGCGCGCAGTCCAGCAACCGTTATGAAGGCAAGACGCTTACCGGCGACTGGGGTGGCACCCGCACCGATCTGTTCGAGCGCGGCATCGCCTTCCGCGGTGACTATGTCGGCGAGGCGATGGGCGTGGTCGATGGTGGCTACGGTGAGACCGGCGCGCGCTACGCGCAGCAGGTGCGCGTGGGCATGGATCTGGACATGGGCAAGCTGGCCGGCTGGGATGGCGGTGCGTTCCACTTCACCCTCAACGACCGTCGCGGCCGCAGCACGTCGGTGGACTTCGTCGGCAACCGCTTCCCGATCCAGGAAGCGTACGGCGGCCAGTACACGCGGTTGACCGAACTGAGCTACGACCAGACCTTCAACGCGGGCCAGTCGTACTACAAGCTGGGCTACTACGCGATGGGCAACCAGTTCGGCCTGCACAGCCTGCTGACCCACTTCGTCAATGCGGCCTTCTGCGCACACCCGCTGGCGATGTCCGGCAACAGCGGTTGGTACAACTACCCGATGGCACGCTGGGGCGGTGAGTTCGCCCAGCAGATCAGCCCCGCAGTGAACGTGCGCACCGGTTGGTTCCAGGTCAACCCGAACCTGGGCGGCAATATCGAACGCAACGCCTTCCGTCCGTTTGTTTCGGGCACCACCGGCTCGTTGTTCCCGGTGGAAGTGACCTGGACGCCCGCCAAGGGCAGCCGCTATGCCGGCGTCTACAAGTTCGGCGGTTACTACGACACCTCGCGCGTGGACAAGCGGGGCCTGGATACCTCGCCGACCACCGGCCGCCATGGCGCTTACGTGCTGGCCGAGCAGCGGCTCACCCAGGAATCGGCCGACCCGAGCCGCGGCCTGACCGCCTTCGCGCAGTACATGGTGTCCGACACCGACACCGCGCAGATCAAGCGCTGGTATGCGCTCGGCGGGGTCTACCAGGGCATCGGCTCCCGCGCGCAGGACAGCATCGCGCTGGGCTACGTGGGTGCCGACATCAACGACCGCCTGGTCGACGCACGCCGGGCCACGCTGATGAGCGGTGGCGTACCCACCGATTCACCGCTGTACAACCTCAGCCAGGCCGAGGAACTGTTCGAGCTGTCCTACAGCTTCCAGGTGAACCCGTGGCTGATGATCCGCCCCGACGTGCAGTACATCGTCAACCCGGGCACGTTCAATTACAGCGGGACGGACAACGCCTGGGCCGTCGGTGTCCAGGCCAAGGTGACCTTCTGATGGCCGCGCGTTCCCTTCATGCTCTGGTGACTGCCATGAAATTCCCGTTCGCTTCCGTTGTCCTCGCCGGTGCGCTCAGCGCCTCCCCCCTTCTGGCGATGGCCGCACCGCCGCCGGCGGTGCTGCAGGTCGGCCAGCTGCGCATCGGCGAGGGCAGCCCCCGCACCATCGTGCCGATCACCGGGGCCACGGCCGAGGTCGCCCTGCAGCAGGCCGCCGCCATCGCCGCCAGCAAGGCCACCGACATCGCCGAATGGCGCATCGACTACCTGGACATCGCCACCGACGGCAAGGCACTGGTCGCACTCGGCAAGCGCATCCAGGCCACGCTGGGTGGCAAGCCGGTCATCGTCACCTTCCGCACCAAGGCTGAAGGTGGCGCCAAGCCGATCAGCGACGCCGACTACGGTGCGCTGTACGCCACGCTGCTGCGCGGTGGGGTCGCCCAGCTGATCGATGTCGAGATGTTCCGCGACCCGAAGGTGGTGCAGGCGCTGGTGGCGCAGGCCCACAAGGCCGGAGTGAAGGTGGTGATGTCCAACCACGACTTCCACGCCACGCCGCCGCGCGAAGAGATCGTCGCCCGACTGCTGACGCAGCAGGCGCTGGGTGCGGACGTGCTGAAGATCGCAGTGATGCCGCGCGATGCCGGCGATGTGCTGGCCCTGCTGGACGCCACCTGGCAGGTGCGCCAGCAGAGCGACAAGCCGCTGCTGACCATGTCCATGGGCGGTACCGGCGTGGTCTCCCGCCTGGCCGGTGAAACCTTTGGCCAGGCCCTGACCTTCGGCATGATCGGCACGCCGTCGGCGCCGGGCCAGGTCGAGGTCGATCGCCTGCAGGACGTCCTGCAGGTCATCCACGCATCCAGCCAGGCCGGTCACTGAGACCTTCCCCGCCGGACGTTCCATCGCATCACGCTGTTGCAGGAATCCGCACCATGAGCCACGCCTCCGCCGCTGCACCGCCGCTTGTCCTTGAACGGATGAGTCCCTTCCAGTGGACCGCCATCGCCATCTGCGTGCTGTTGAACATGCTCGATGGTTTCGATGTGATGGTCATGGCCTTCACCGCGCCGCACGTGTCGGCAGACTGGGCGCTGTCGGGCAAAGTGCTGGGCCTGATGCTCAGCGCCGGCCTGGTCGGCATGGCGCTGGGTTCGTTCCTGCTGGCGCCGCTTGCCGATCGCTGGGGGCGGCGGCCGATGATCGTCTGCTGCCTGCTGATCCTCACCAGCGGCATGGCGCTGTCGGCGCTGGCGGCCAACGCCTGGCAGCTGGGCGCACTGCGCGTGTATACCGGTATCGGCATCGGCGGCATGCTGGCCGGTGTCGGCGTGATCACGGCCGAGTATGCCAACGCCAAATGGCGCAGCACGGCCGTCGCACTGCAGGCGACCGGCTATCCGATCGGCGCCACCGCGGGCGGCCTGCTCGCGGCGTGGATGCTGGAGCACTGGTCCTGGCACAGCGTGTTCCTGATCGGCGCCGTGGCGTCGCTGCTGTGCATTCCGCTGGTGCTCAAGTGCCTGCCCGAATCGCTGGATTTCCTGGTCGCACGTCGCCCGGCCGATGCGCTGCCGCGTCTGAACGCGCTGCTTTCGCGCATGCGCATGCCCGAGCTGCAGGCGCTGCCGCCGGCACCGGTCCGCAACGGACAGCGCCAGGGCTACGCTGCGCTGTTCGTGGGCGACCTGCGCCGCGTCGCGCTGCTGATCGCGCTGGCCTTCTTCCTGCACATGTTCGCGTTCTACTTCGTCCTCAGCTGGACACCGAAGCTGCTGGTCTCGGCCGGTGTGTCGGCACAGCAGGGCATTACCGGTGGCGTGTTGTTGAACCTGGGTGGCATCGTGGGTGGCAGCCTGTTCGGCTGGCTGGCCTCGCGCTGGTCGCTGTCGAAGCTGACGGCCGGCGCCTTGCTGCTGGCGATGGTGTCGATGCTGGGTTTTGCAGCGTTCAACACGCAGCTGGGTGTGGCCTTCCCGCTGGCCTTCGTGATCGGCGCAGCGTTGTTCGCGGCGATGGCCGGTCTGTACGCAGCGGCACCGGTGGTGTTCGCCGCCGAAGTGCGCACCACCGGCCTGGGCTGGGCCATCGGCATCGGCCGCGTCGGCGCGATCCTTTCGCCGCTCACCGTGGGCGTGCTGGTCGATGGAGGGTGGCAGCCGTCTTCGCTGTACGTGCTGTGCGCGTTGCCGCTGCTGCTGGCGGCGTGGGCGTGCCTGGGCCTGCGCGTCGGCGTGGGCCAGAACCGGCGTTGAACGCATGGCCAGGCAACCGCACTCAATGTGCGATTATCGAATCGCATGGCCGGATATCGGATTGACCGGAAGGGGTGCCATGGCGACCATGTCCGGGTCGCGTTTTCCCTTCGCAGTGGCCCTGCAGCGTGGCGGCGATGACCGCCGGCAGGCAGGGCAAGGAGCAATGCAGTGATCGACAAGACCGTGGCCAGTGCGGAAGCAGCGGTGGCCGATATCCATGATGGCGCCACCGTGATGATCGGCGGCTTTGGCACCGCCGGCATGCCCGACGAGCTGATCGATGCGCTCATCGCGCAGGGCGCGCGCGAACTGACCATCATCAACAACAACGCTGGCAACGGCGATACCGGGCTGGCCGCGCTGATCAAGCACAAGCGCGTGCGCCGCATCGTCTGCTCGTTCCCGCGGCAGGCCGATTCGCAGCACTTCGATGCAGCCTACCGCGCTGGCGAGATCGAACTGGAACTGGTGCCGCAGGGCAACCTTGCCGCGCGCATCCATGCGGCGGGTTCGGGCCTGGGCGCGATCTTCACCCCCACCGGCTACGGCACCGAGCTTGCGCAGGGCAAGGAAACGCGCGAGATCGACGGCCGCCACTACGTGCTTGAGTACCCGCTGCATGCCGACTTCGCGCTGATCAAGGCAGACCGTGGTGATCGCTGGGGCAACCTGGTGTATCGCAAGACAGCCCGCAATTTCGGCCCGCTGATGGCGATGGCCGCACGCTGTGCCATCGTGCAGGTGCGGGAGGTGGTGGCGCTGGGCGAACTGGACCCGGAAGCGGTGGTGACCCCCGGCATTTTCGTGCAGCGCGTGGTGCCGGTGGCCGCAGAAGGAGTACAGGCATGAACAAGCTCAGCCGCGAACAGATGGCCGCGCGCGTGGCCCGCGATATTCCCGAAGGTGCCTACGTCAATCTGGGCATCGGCCTGCCGACCACGGTCGCCAACTTCCTGCCGGCCGACAAGGAGATCTTCCTGCAGTCGGAAAACGGCCTGCTGGGCATGGGCCCGGCGCCGGCCCCCGGGCAGGAGGATCCTGATCTGATCAATGCCGGCAAGCAGCCGGTGACCCTGCTGACGGGCGGGTGCTATTTCCACCATGCCGATTCGTTCGCGATGATGCGTGGCGGGCACCTCGACATCTGCGTGCTGGGCGCCTTCCAGGTTTCCGCGCACGGCGATCTGGCCAACTGGAGCACCGGTGCACCCGACGCCATTCCTGCCGTGGGTGGTGCGATGGACCTGGCCATCGGTGCCAAGCAGGTCTTCGTCATGATGGACCTGTTCACCAAGAAGGGCGAAAGCAAGCTGGTGGCCGAATGCAGCTACCCGCTGACCGGCCTGCGCTGCGTGTCGCGCGTATACACCGATGTGGCGGTGTTCGACCTCGGTGCCGACGGCGCCACCGTACTGGAGATGGTCGACGGCATGGATATCGAGCAACTGCGTGAACTGACCGGCCTGCCGCTGGCACTGGCCGAAGGAGTCTGAGATGGGCCTGCACGAAACCTACATCGTCGATGGCATCCGCACCCCGATCGGCCGCTACGGCGGTGCACTGTCCGGCGTGCGCGCCGACGACCTCGGCGCGATCCCGCTGAAAGCACTGCTGGCGCGGCACCCGCAGCTGGACCCGGCGCTGATCGAGGATGTCTACCTGGGCTGCGCCAACCAGGCCGGCGAAGACAACCGCAACGTCGCCCGCATGAGCCTGCTGCTGGCCGGCCTGCCGGTAACGGTGCCGGGCAGCACGATCAACCGCCTGTGCGGCTCGGGCCTGGATGCCATTGGCACCGTGGCCCGCGGCATCGCCGCAGGCGAGCTTGGCCTGGCCATCGCTGGCGGCGTCGAATCGATGTCGCGCGCGCCGTTCGTGATGGGCAAGGCAACCTCGCCGTTCGTCCGCGACCAGCAGATGGAAGACACCACGATGGGTTGGCGCTTCATCAACCCGCGCCTTCGTGAACTGCATGGCGTGGAGACGATGGGCCAGACCGCCGAGAACGTGGCCGAGCGCTACGCCATCAGCCGCGAGGACCAGGATGCGTTCGCCCTGCGCAGCCAGCAGCGCACGGCCGCAGCGCAGGCGCGTGGCTTCTTCGATGGCGAAATCGTGGCGGTGGACGTGCCGGGCCGCAAGCGCGGCGAGACGGTGACCATCGACCGCGATGAGCACCCGCGCGGCGATACCACTGCCGAGGCGCTGGCCAGGCTGAAGCCGCTGTTCCGCCAGCCGGGCACCGTCACTGCCGGCAATGCGTCGGGCATCAATGATGGCGCTGCCGCACTGCTGCTTGCTTCGGGTGCGCAGGTGAAGGCGCTGGGCCTTGCCCCGCGTGCGCGCATCCTCGGCTTTGCCAGCGCCGGTGTGGAGCCGGCCATCATGGGCATGGGGCCGGTACCGGCCAGCCAGAAGCTGATGGCACGACTGGGGCTGTCGATCACCGATTTCGATGCCATCGAACTGAACGAGGCCTTCGCCTCGCAGGGGCTGGCGTGCATGCGCCAGCTCGGCCTGGCCGATGATGCTGCACACGTGAACCCCAACGGCGGCGCCATCGCCCTGGGCCACCCGCTGGGCATGAGCGGTGCGCGGCTGGCGCTGACCCTGCTGCGCCAGCTGGAGGCCGGTGGCGGCCGCCGTGGCCTGGCCACGATGTGCATCGGCGTCGGGCAGGGCGTGGCCCTGGCCATCGAACGCGTGTAAGCCTTTCCCCGGATCCATGATCTGCAAGACAGCTGCGGCCTGCGGGCCGCTCGCCAACAGGAGTACGCCATGAGCGATCCCACCGAACTGCGCGGTTACCGCAAGCCGTACCCCGGCAGCCAGCCGCCGCGCATCCATCTGCCGTACGCGTCCACCGCGCTGCGTGGCCCGGGCACCGACCCGATCGCCATCCCGGTGACGCTCTCGGAAGTGACCGGCCCGAGCATCAACCGCATCACCCTGGGTGAACATGCCGCCGACCTGACTGCTGGTTTCCCCGGCCAGCCGCAGGGCGAGCGCATCATCGTCAGCGGCCGCGTGCTGGATGAAAACGGCCGCCCGGTGCGCAACACCGTGGTGGAGGTATGGCAGTGCAACGCCGCCGGTCGTTACCTGCACAAGGGTGACCAGCATGACGCGCCGCTGGACCCGAATTTCAAGGGCACCGGCCAGGTGCTGACCGACAGCGAAGGCCGCTACCGCTTCACCACCATCAAGCCGGGCGCGTACCCGTGGCGCAACCACTACAACGCCTGGCGCCCCGCGCACATCCACTTCTCGCTGCACGGCGATGGCATCGGCCAGCGCCTGGTCACGCAGATGTACTTCCCCAACGACCCGCTGTTGGCGTTCGACCCCATCTACAACTGCGTGGACGACGCCAAGGCGCGCGAGCGCATGGTGTCCTCGTTCGATTGGGAAAACACCGCCAACGAATTCGCGCTCGGCTACCGCTTCGACATCGTGCTGCGCGGTCGCAAGATGACCGTCTGGGAGTAAGACCATGAGTTTCCAATCCACTCCGTGGCAGACCGTGGGCCCGTACTACCGCCTGGGCCTGGAACCGCTGTACCGCACCGAAATCGCCCCGGCCACCGCGCAGGGTGAGCGCGTGGAAGTGCAGGGCCAGGTGTTCGATGGCAATGGCGTGCCGGTGTCCGACGCCGTGCTGGAAATCTGGCAGGCCGACGCCCAGGGTATCTATGCCCACAGCGAAGACCCGCGCCGTGACGACCACGATCCGACCTTCGACGGCTGGGGCCGCGTGCCCACCGACGACCAGGGCCGCTTCGCGTTCACCACGGTGAAGCCGGGCCGCGTGCCTGGCCTGCGTGGCGAACCACAGGCACCGCATCTGGTGGTCCTGGTGTTCATGCGTGGCCTGCTGCAGGCCACCCGTGGGCGCATCTATTTCAGTGACGAGGCCAGCAACCCCGAGGACGGCATTCTTGCCCTGGTGCCGGCCGAACGCCGCCACACCCTGGTCGCGCAGGCGCAGGGGAAGGGCCTGTATCACTGGGACGTGCACATGCAGGGCCCGGACGAGACGGTCTTCTTCGCGTACTGATCACGGCGCGCCCCGCGCGCCTTCCGGCCACTCCACGCCCGCGTGCAGCGGGCGCGGGTAAGCTGTGGCCACCCAGGATGGACTGCACCGATGAGCCTTTCCCCAACGCTGCTGGGCGGTCTGTTCGGCGACCCCGTCGTCGACGCCGTGTTCAGTGATGAAGCACGCCTGCAGGCGATGCTGGATGTCGAACGCGCCCTGGCGCGCGCACAGGCGCAGTGCGCGGTGATCCCCGCCGCTGCGCTTGGCCCGATCGAAGCGGCCTGCAACGCCGCGCTGTACGCGGTGCCGGCGCTGTCGGCTGCCACCGCACTGGCCGGCAACCCGGCCATTCCGCTGGTCAAGGCGCTCACCTCGCAGGTCAGGGCGAACGACGCCGATGCCGCGCGCTGGGTGCACTGGGGCGCCACCAGCCAGGACATCATCGATACCGGTGCGGTGCTGCAGCTGCGCGCCGCGGTCAGTCATGTGCAGGCGCAGCTGCGGGTACTGTGCGTTGCACTGGCGCGGCTGGCAGAGGCCGAGCGTGGCACCGGCCTGCCCGGGCGCACGCTGCTGCAGCAGGCGGTGCCGGTGACGTTCGGATTGAAGGCGGCCGGATGGCTCGATGCGCTGCAGCGCAGCCAGCGTCGTCTGGCTGCCCTGGCAGAAGACACCCTTGCGCTGCAGTTCGGCGGTGCCGCCGGCACCCTGGCCTCGTTGCAGGCGCGCGGCTTGGATGTGGCCGAAGCTCTGGCGGCCGAGCTGCAGTTGCCGCTGCCGGCGCTGCCCTGGCATACCGCGCGTGACCGCATCGCCGAGTTCGGCAGCGTGTTCGCGCTGCTCACCGGCAGTCTCGGCAAGATCGCCACCGACATCGTGCTGCTGATGCAGTCCGAGGTGGCCGAGGCCTTCGAGCCGGCGGGCGAGGGCAAGGGCGGTTCCTCGGCGATGCCGCACAAGCGCAACCCGGTGGGCTGCGTGGCTGCCATCGCTGCAGCCACCCGCGTGCCGGGCCTGCTCTCCACGCTGTTCAGCGCCATGCCGCAGCCGCACGAACGCGCGGCGGGGCAATGGCACGCCGAATGGGACACGGTGCCGGAGATCGTACGCCTGTGTGCCGGCAGCCTGGCCCAGGTGAGCGCGGTGGTGCAGGGCCTGCAGCTGGACCGCGAGCGCATGCGCCAGCACCTGGACAGCCATGGCGGCCTGCTTTATGCCGAAGCCGTGGCCGTTACCTTGGGCGAACGCATCGGCAAGGCGGCCGCACACGCGCTGGTGGAACAGGCGGCCAAGCAGGCGCTGGCCCAATCGCAGCACCTGCGCGTGATACTGGGGCAGACCCCGGAGGTCACCGCGCAGCTTTCCGCCGCGCAACTGGATGCCCTGTTCGCCGCCGACAGCTGGCGTGGCATGGCCGATACCTGGATCGACCGCGTGCTCGCGCGCGGCTGATCCCTACGTTCAACGCTGGAGCACGCATGCCCTTTCTCGACCTTCCGCAGCATCGCCTGCATTACCAGACCGAAGGCCGCGCCGAAGGGCCGTGGCTGACCTTCTGCAATTCGCTGGGTACCGACCTCGGCATGTGGCAGCCGCAGGTGGAAGCGCTTGCCTCGCAGTACCGCATCCTGCGCTACGACCGTCGCGGCCACGGCCAGTCCAGTGCGCCGCCGGGGCTGTACAGCGTGGCCGAACTGGGTGCCGACGTGCTTGCGCTGTGGGACCACCTGGGCATCGAGCGCAGCCACTTCTGCGGGCTGTCTATCGGCGGCCTGACCGGGCAGTGGCTCGGCGTGCATGCCGGCAACCGCCTGCGCACGCTGACCGTGGCCGCCACGGCGGCGAAGATCGGCACGCTGGAGGGGTGGCAGGCGCGTATCGCCCAGGTCCAGCATGACGGCCTGCTGCCGCTGGTCGATGGCACCCGCGAGCGCTGGTTCACCGCAGCATTCGCGCAGGCCCATGCCAGCCAGGTGGAGGACATCCTGCAGCGCTTCCTTGCCACCAGCGTTGCCGGCTATGCCGGTTGCTGCAATGCGGTGGGCACGGCCGATTTCCGTGATGCACTGGGCCGCATCGACGTGCCGTTGCTGGCCATTGCCGGTGATGACGACCCGGTCTGTGTGCCGGCCGAGCTGCAGGCCATCGCCGATGGCGTGGCCCGCGGCCACTACGCCGCCGTACCGGGCCGCCACATCTGCAACCTCGAATCGCCGCAGGCGTTTACGTCTGCCCTGGCCGCGCATCTTTCGGCGCAGCACTGACCCCGCACTACAGGTAGACCACGATGGACGAACAGCAACGCTACGAAGCCGGCCTTGCCGTGCGCCGCCAGGTACTGGGCGAGGCACATGTCGAACGCTCGTTGCAGGCACGCACGGATTTCACCACCGAATTCCAGGAGTTCATCACCCGCACGGCGTGGGGCACGGTGTGGACGCGCGAGGGCCTGCCACGGCACACCCGCTCGCTGTTGACCATCGTGATGATGGTGGCGCTGGGCCACGACGAGGAATTCAAGCTGCACATCCGCGCTGCCCGCAACAACGGTGTGACACCGGAAGAGATCAAGGAAGTACTGCTGCAGGCGGCCATCTATTGCGGCGTGCCGGCGGCGAACCACGCCTTCGCACTGGCCAAGCCGATCCTGGAAGAGCAGGCTGCCTGAAGCCGGGGTCGGATCCCTTTCCGCAGGAAAGGGCTCTGACCCCGCCTTCCGGTAGTGCCGGCCGCTGGCTGGCAACCTCGTGCACAACGGCGATGCCGGCCAGCGGCCGGCACTACCAGGTGCGTTGCGCCGTTGAATGGGGTCAGAGCCCTTGGTGTTGCCAAGGGATACGACCCCGGCGCATGCCTCAATTCAACAACGTGCCCAGCCGCTGCGCTGCTTCGCGCAGGCGCGGCAGCAGCTGGGTCTGCATCACGCCCAGGCCGATGCGTCCGGCCTGCGTGCCGATGTTCAACGCCGCCACCACCTCGCCGCTGCGCGAGCGCACCGGCACGGCAATCGAGCGCAGGCCGATCTCCAGCTCCTGGTCGACCAGTGACACTCCATCGCGACGCACCTTGTCCAGCAGGTCGAGGAAATCCTCCATGCGGGTGACGGTACGCTCGGTGCGCGGTCGCAGCGGCGTGCGTTCCAGATAACCTTCCAGCGTGTCGCGCGGCAAGGCCGCCAGCAGTACGCGCCCCATCGAGGTGCAGTAGGCCGGCAGGCGGCTGCCCGCGCGCAGGCCGATCGACATGATGCGTACGGTCTCCGCACGCGCCACATACAGGATGTCATCGCCATCGAGCACGCCCAGCGAGCACGATTCGTGCACGTCGTCGCGCAGGGCATCCAGCACCGGCTGCGCAGCCGCGGTCATCGACGAGGAGGCGACATAGGCGCCCCCCATGCCCAGCACGCGCGGCAGGAGCACGTAGCCGCGGCCCTGTTCGCCTACATAGCCAAGCTTTTCCAGCGTGTACAGCACACGTCTTACAGCCGCGCGGGAAATCCCAGTGTCGGTGCTGATCTGCGACATCGTCACTTCGCGCGGGTGCTGCGAAAACACGCTCAGCACGGCCAGGCCGCGACCAAGCGAGGTCATGAAATCCGGATCGCCCTGGTTGTCCTGGATCTGCTGCATCAGCTCATGGGCCAGGCCGCGATCCTGCGGCGGCGCAGGCGGGCGCTTGGGGCGACGGCTGGGAGGAACGGCAGGCATGGCAGCAGCTTTCATCGGGTTCGACCTTGCATGGTAAGCGCTCGAACCAGCAACCGGTACCCGTGCGGCGCAGCCGGTGTGGCTGCGCCGCGTGGCAGTGGTTACCTGCGCTCGGGCAGCGCGTAGGCGATCACATAGTCGCCACGGTCCGGTGACTGGCGTGCGCCACCAGCAGAGATCACCACGTACTGGCGGCCGGTGGTCGGCGAGACGTAGGTCATCGGCGTGCCCTGGCTGCCGACCGGCATGCGGGCCTTCCACACTTCTTCGCCGGTGCGGCTGTCGTAGGCGCGCAGGTAGTAATCCTGCGTGCCTGCGAAGAACAGCAGGCCCGACTGCGTGGCCAGCGAACCGCCCAGGGTCGGCATGCCGATCGGAATCGACAGGCCCATCTTGATGCCCATCGGGCCGGTGTCCTTCACCGTGCCCACCGGGACCTGCCAGACCAGCTGGCGGGTGGCCAGGTTGATGGCCGACATCGTGCCGAACGGCGGCTTCTGGCAGGGAATGCCCAGCTTGGACAGGAAGCGGTCGCGCAGCGAGCCGTACGGCGTACCGGTCTGCGAGGCCGCGCCCATTTCCACGCCACCGGCGCCGCTGGTCATCTGCGCGCGCGGGATCAGCTTGGTCCACAGGCCCAGGCGCATGTCATTGACGAACAGGTAGCCGGTGGTGGGGTCGACCGAGGCGCTGCCCCAGTTCATGCCGCCCAGCGAGCCGGGCCACTGCAGCGCCAGGTCTTCACCCGGCGGCGTGTACATGCCGTCGTAGCGGAACTGCTTGAACTGGATGCGGCACAGCATCTGATCGATCGGCGTGGCGCCCCACATGTCCGATTCGGTCAGCGTTTCAGCGCCGATCTGCGGCAGGCCGACCGACAGCGGCTGGGTGGCGGCATAGCGTTCGCCCTGCGCATTGCCCTGCGGCGCGGGGATATCGCGTACTTCGCTGATCGGCACGCCGGTCTGGCGGTTGAGCATGAAGATCTGCCCGGCCTTGGTGATCTGCAGCAGGGCCGGCAGCGTGCCGCCCTTGCCGTCGGGCACATCGGTCAGGGTCGGCTGTGCGGGCAGGTCGTAGTCCCACAGATCGTGACGTACCGTCTGGTAGACCCAGCGCTCCTTGCCGGTGGCAACGTCCAGCGCGACCACGGCCGAGCTGTACTTGTCATCCTGCGGGGTGCGCTCGCCGGCCCACTGGTCCGGCGTGGTGTTGCCGGTGGGCAGGTAGACCAGGCCCAGCTGCGGGTCGTAGGCCATCGAGGTCCAAACGTTCGGGGTGGCGCGCGTGTAGTGGATCGACGGATCCAGCGGCACGTCCGGGGTTTCCTTGGACAGGTCCCAGACCCAGGCCAGTGCACCGGTACGCACGTTGTACGCACGCACCACGCCGGACGGTTCACCCACTTCGATGTTGTCGGCCACGCGGCCGCCGACCACGATCAGATCGCCCGCCACCAGCGGCGCGGCGGTGAGGGTGTAGAAGCCGGGCTTGATCTCGCCCATGCCCACCTTCAGGTCGACCACGCCGTTGCTGCCGAAGTCCGGGCACAGGGCGCCGGTGCTGGCATCCAGCGCGAACAGTCGCGCGTCGATGGAGGTCATCAGGATGCGCTTTTCGCACAGCGCCGGGGCGGTGCTGGTCGTTGCGGCAGCCGGCAGCGGCGCGGGCGCCGGGGCCGCAGTCGCGGCAGGCGCTGCGGTGGCTGCATCGAAGTAGCCCAGGCCGCGGCAACGCTGCCAGTTCGGCGCGGTGGCCTTGGGATCGAAGGCCCAGCGCTGCTTGCCGGAATCGGCATCGAGCGCGATCACCTGGTTGTGCGGGGTGCACAGGTACAGGGTGTCACCGATCTGCAGCGGCGTGTTCTGGTCCTCGGCACCGAAGCCGTTGCTTTCCGGCACATCACCGGTGTGCGCGGTCCAGGCAACCTGCAGTTCCTTGACGTTGGCCGGGGTGATCTGGTCCAGCGCGGCAAAGCGGGTGCCTGCAGTCGTGTTGCCCCAGTGCATCCAGTCGCGCTGTTCAGCGCCCTTGGCCACCGGCACCACCGGCGGCGTCGTGCCCTGCGCGGTCTGCACCGGGCGCGGCTGGAACGCCGACACCGCGGTACCCAGCAGGCCGACCAGCAGCAGCGCAGCCACGCCGTAAGCGCCGCGACCTGCCAGCTGGCCGCGACTGCGGCGCAGCACCGGCCAGGCCAGGGCCACCAGCAGCGCCAGCACCGCCGGCATCACCAGGCGCGAAACCAGCGGCCAGAAATTCCAGCCCGCATCCACCAGTGCCCACAGCAGCGTTGCCACGAAGGCCGCACCGTACAACAGCGCACCGTTCGGCCGGCGCATCACCAGCAGTACACCGGCAACCGCCGTCACCGCGCCCATCAGCAGGAAATACCAACTGCCCCCCAGCTGTACCAGGCGAACACCGCCGACCAGCAGAGCCAGGCCGAACAGGGTCACCAGGATGCCGAGCAGGACCACCAGAACACGGCACAGGGCCGGAACCTTCGTCGTCTCGTCCACGTTGCATGAACCTCATTGCGAAAAACCCGCGCGGAGGCGGGGAAGCCCCGCGCGCGCCAGGCGTGGCGGGGGCCGACGGTATTCCGGGCGGCTGCGGGCCGCGAAGGCGGGCAGGCGTCGGCCTGCTTATGACGCAGGCTGGGTGAATGACCGGTTAGGGCGATTATCGCACGGTTGTGCGATATTGGCGTGACGCGACGCCGTCACGGGTGGAACGCAGCGGCGCGGTGGTGCCGGGAACGGGCAGGGCCGGAGCGAACCGGTTACCCTATGCCGCCATACAAGCTGGTAGCTGCAATGACCGACGCCACCGTGGCCGTCCCCGCCTGGGCCTCGCGCTTGCGCGATATCGCCGATTTCCCGAAGCCCGGCATCCTGTTCAAGGACATCATGCCGCTGCTCGCCCACGGCGAAGACTTCCGCGGCGCGATCACGGCCATGGCCGACCGCTGGCGCGGGCAGCAGCTGGACGCCATCGTCGGCATTGAATCGCGCGGTTTCATCCTGGGCGCCGCCATGGCGCTGGAACTGGGGGTGGGCTTCGTGCCGGTACGCAAGCCGGGCAAGCTGCCGGGCAAGGTGCTGCGTGAGGAGTACACGCTGGAATACCGCAGCGACTGCATCGAAGTGCATGCCGATGCGCTGCAGGCCGGTGCCCGCGTGGCCATCATCGATGACGTGCTGGCCACGGGCGGCACCCTGGGTGCTGCGCTGTCGCTGGTGCGCCGCCTGGGCGTTGAAGTGGTGGGTGCCGGCGTGCTGGTCGAGCTGGACGGCCTCGGCGGTCGCGCCCGTTGGGAAGCGGATCTGCCGCTGCACACCGAACTGGTGTTCTGACCGGGCGTACCGCCCGGCCATGGCCAACCTTGGTTTACGGCAATCCGGTAGTCGCCAACCTTGGTTGGCGCCGCTTGGAAGGCCAACCAAGGTTGGCCGCTACCAGATCACGTTGCCCGCAATCACATCATCCGCACGCGGAAGCGACGGCCCTTGATCTTGCCGGCTTCCAGCTTCGCCACGGCCTTCTGCGCCTGCCCGCGGGCGATGGCCACGTAGGAGCGGGTAGGGAAGATCGCGATCTTGCCGATGTGCTTGCCTGACAGGCCGGCATCGCCGGTCAGCGCGCCGAGGATGTCGCCCGGGCGCAGCTTGTCGGTCTTGCCACCATCAATGCGCAGCGTGCGCATGGCGGCCTGCGGCAGCTCGGCCGGGCGCGAGGTCGCCAGCGGGGTCTTCTGCCAATCCAGCGGCTGGCCCATCTGTGCTTCGATCGCCTCGGCACGGGTCTTCTCGCGGCCGGCCACCAGGCTGATCGCCAGACCGCTGGCACCGGCACGGCCGGTACGGCCCACGCGGTGCTGGTAGCTCTCCACGTCGGTCGGCAGCTCGTAGTTGATCACCGCCGCCAGCTCTTCCACGTCCAGCCCACGCGCGGCCACGTCGCTGGCCACCAGCACGTTGCAGCTGCGGTTGGCCAGGCGGAGCAGTACTTCCTCGCGGTCACGCTGCTCCATGTCGCCGTGCAGGGCCAGCGCCGAGAAGCCGAACTGCTGCAGCGAATTGGCGACCTCATCCACGTCCTTCCGGGTGTTGCAGAACACCACCGCCGATTCCGGCGTGTACTTCAGCAGCAGGCCGGCCAGCGCTTTCTGCCGGTGCGCCGGTTCCACTTCGCAGAACAGATGGCGGATGGCCGGGGCCTGGTCGGCGCCTTCCACGGTGACTTCCACCGCATCGCGCAGCAGATCGCGGGCGATCTGGCGGATGCTGTCAGGGAAGGTGGCCGAGAACAGCAGGCTCTGCCGGTCCTTGTGGGTGCGGCCGGCAATCTCGCGGATGGGCTCTTCAAAGCCCATGTCCAACATGCGGTCGGCTTCATCCAGTACCAGCGTGCGCACCGCGCCCAGGTTCAGGGCGCGCTTGCGGGCCAGTTCCTGCACGCGGCCGGGGGTGCCGACCACCACGTGCGGATCGTGGCCTTCCAGCGAGGCCAGCTGCGGACCCAGCGGCACACCGCCGACCAGCAGCAGCAGCTTCAGGTTGGGGATGCCGGTGGCCAGCTTGCGGATCTGCTTGGCCACCTGGTCGGCCAGCTCGCGGGTCGGGCACAGCACCAGCGCCTGCACGCGGATCAGGCTCGGGTCGATGGCCTGCAGCAGGCCCAGGCCGAAGGCGGCGGTCTTGCCGCTGCCGGTAGGCGCCTGTGCGATCACATCGCGGCGATCGAGGATGGCCGGCAGGCTCTGCGCCTGGATCGGCGTGAGAGTGGTATAGCCAAGGGCCTCGAGGCCGGGCTGCAGGGCCGGGCTCAGCGGCAGGGTCGAAAAGTCAGTCATGGCACATTGTACCTGTCTGCGCGGCAGGGCCCGCTTGATGGGATGGGGTCGGATCCCATTCCGCAGGAATGGGCTCTGACCCCATCGGAGTCGTCATCCACGCATGGCGTGGATCTACCGGGGGGCATCCACGCATCGCGTGGATCTACTGCCGGGTGTACCGCGCGTTGATTCAGTAGATCCACGCCACGCGTGGATGGCGGTGTCCCGGCACTCAGCCCAGCAGCGCCAGCACGCCCTGGTGGATGGCCAGCCCACCCAGCAGCAACCACGCGAACAGAACCAGTGCCAGCAACAGCGGCTTCAGGCCGGCCTGGCGCAGCGCCGACACATGCGTGGTCAGGCCCAGCGCGGCCATCGCCATCGCCAGCAGCACGGTGTCCAGCTGCACCAGCCCGGCCTGCAGGCCCGGCGGCAGCAGATGCAACGAATTGAAACCTGCCACCGCCACGAACCCGAACGCGAACCACGGCACCACGATGCGCGGCGCGTCGCCTTCAGTGGTCGCCTGCCTGCCGCGCGCCAGCCACAGCGACAGCACCACCAGGAACGGGGCCAGCAGCATCACCCGCACCATCTTGGTGATCACCGCGGTATCGGCGGCCGCTTCGCTCACCGCACGGCCAGCGGCGACCACCTGCGCTACTTCGTGCACGGTCGCGCCGGTGAACAGTCCGTACTGGCGTGCGTCCATCGCCAACCAGCCGTGCGACTGCACCAGCGCATACAGCGCCGGATACAGGAACATCGCCAGCGTGCCGAACACCACCACGGTCGAGACGGCCACGGTCACCTGGGCGGCCCGCCCGCGCACCACCGGTTCGGCGGCCATCACTGCCGCCGCGCCGCAGATCGCGCTGCCGGCGCCGATCAGCATCGCCGCCTCGCGGTCCATCCTGAAGACCCGCACGCCCAGCCAGCAGGCCAGGCCGAAGGTACTGGCCACCACCAGTGCGTCCATCAGCACCCCCGCCACGCCCACATGGCCGATGTCCTGGAAGGTCAGGCGCAGGCCATACAGCACGATGCCGGCGCGCAGCAGCCAGTGCTTGGAAAAGCCGACACCGGCCGCGCTGCGTGGCGCCAACCGCGGATAGGCCGTATTGCCGACCACGATGCCGGTCACGATGGCCACGGTCAGCGCGCTCAGGCCGTGCGCCTGCAACCAGGGCAGCTCGGCCAGGTACAGCGATGCCGCCGCCACCACGCCCACCAGCACCAGGCCGGGCAGGCGCGGTTGCCAGCGCTGGCGCAGGGCGGGCAGGGACCACAGGGGCAGGGGGGAGGCGTTCATGGCAGGTCAGACGTTGAAGGGGTGCGCACAGGTTGCGCCCGTCCATTTGACCCGTAAAACGAATAATATCGGTCACATCTACCTATAAAGCAGGTAAACTTCATGCGCCTGACGCTGCGCCAGCTGCAGGTCTTCGTAGCCATCGCCGACCATGGCAGCACCACCGCTGCCGGGCAGGCCGTCGCACTCTCACAGTCCGCCAGCAGCGCCGCCCTGCAGGAGCTGGAAGCCCACTTCGGTACGCCGCTGTTCGACCGCATCGGCCGTCGCCTGGTGCTGAACGGGCATGGCCGCGCGCTGCTGGAGCCTGCACGTGCGCTGCTGGTCAACGCCGCCGATCTGGAACGGCAACTGGCCGCTGGCGGCGATGCCCGCCAGGGGGCACCGCTGCGGCTGGTGGTGGCTGCCAGCACCACCATCGGCAACTACCTGCTGCCGCCGCGCATCGCCGAACTGCTGCGGCAGGCGCCGCGGGCCGAAGTCGACCTGCGCATCGACAACAGCGCAGGTGTGGTGGCCGCCGTGCAGCGCCTGGATGTGGATGCGGGCCTGATCGAAGGGCCGTGCCATGAACGCGGCCTGCAGGTGACCCCCTGGCAGCAGGACCCGCTGGTGATGGTTGCTGCCGCCGATGCGCCCGCGCGCTGGTCGCTTGAGGAGCTGCGCCGCGCCCGCTGGCTGCTGCGCGAGCCTGGCTCCGGCACGCGTGAAGCGGTGGAACAGGTGTTGCTGCCGCACCTGCACGGCTTTGCGCAGACCCTGCAGCTGGGCAACACCGAGGCCATCAAGCAGGCTGCGGTCGCAGGGCTGGGCGTCGCCTGTCTGTCGCGCCACGCGGTGGAGGAGCCGCTGGCGCTGGGTCGCCTGCGCATCCTGCAGACCCCGCTGCCGGCCCTGAACCGCACGTTGTGGCTGGTGCGGCACCCCGGCAAGCAGTGGCTGCCGGGTTTGCAGGCGCTGCTGGGGTAGCGTGGACTACCGGTGCAGTCGACCAACGGCGCAGTCGACTACCGGTGCAGTCGACTACCGGTGCAGTCGACCAACGGTCGACTCTACCGAGGGGGTTGGCCAACGGTCGGCTTTACCGGCGCGGTCGACCAACGGTGCAGTCGACCAGCGGTCGACTCTACCGCCGACGTTGCCAACGGTCGGCTTTACCGCCGAGATTCCGGCTGACGCCCGGCAACCGGTACAATGGCCGGATGCCTCTGATTACTCTGCAGAACGTCGACTTCAGCGTCGGCGGCCCGTTGTTGCTGGAAAAGGCCGAACTGTCGATCGAGCCGGGCGAACGCATCGCCCTGATCGGCCGCAACGGCGCCGGCAAATCCACCCTGCTCAAGCTGCTGTCCGGCGACCACAAGCCCGATGACGGCGAAGTGCGCGTGCAGCAGGGCGTCCGCGTGACGCGCCTGGAGCAGGAGGTGCCGCACGGTGCCGCCGGTTCGGTGTTCGACGTCGTGGCCGATGGCCTGGGCGAACTGGGCCAATGGCTGGCCGAATTCCACCACCTCAGCCATGCCGAGGTGTTCGACGGTGAAGCGCTGGGCAACGTGCAGGCCAAGATCGACGCCGCCAATGGCTGGGGCCTGGACCAGCGTGTCAGCGAAACCCTGACCAAGCTCGACCTGGATGGCGATGCCGAGTTCGGCCGCTTGTCCGGCGGCATGAAGCGCCGCGTGCTGCTGGCCCGTGCGCTGGTGTCCAGCCCCGATGTGCTGCTGCTGGACGAACCGACCAACCATCTCGACATTGAAGCCATCGACTGGCTGGAAGCCTTCCTCAAGGGCTGGAGCGGCAGCGTGGTGTTCGTCACCCATGACCGCCGCTTCCTGCGCGCGCTGGCTACACGCATCGTCGAGATCGACCGCGGCCAGGTCACCAGCTGGCCGGGCGACTGGGCCAACTACGAGCGCCGCCGCGAGGAACGCCTGAATGCGCAGGCGCAGGAAAACGCCCGCTTCGACAAGCTGCTGGCGCAGGAAGAAGTGTGGATCCGCCAGGGCATCAAGGCACGCCGTACCCGAGACGAAGGCCGCGTGCGCCGCCTGAAGGCGATGCGCACCGAGCGCTCGCAGCGCCGCGACCTCAGCGGCAACGTCAAGATGGAAGCCGCGCAGGGCGTCAGCTCCGGCAAGAAGGTCATCGACGTCAAGGACATCTCGTTCGCCTTCGGCGAGCGCACCATGGTCCGCGATTTCACCACCACCATCCTGCGTGGCGACCGCATCGGCCTGATCGGCCCCAACGGCAGCGGCAAGACCACCCTGCTGAAGCTGCTGCTGGGCGAACTGCAGCCGGCCAAGGGCGAAGTCAACGCGGGCACCAACCTGCAGATTGCCTATTTCGACCAGTACCGTGCGGTGCTGCGCGAAGACTGGAGCGCGATCGAAAACGTGGCCGAAGGCCGCGATTTCCTCGAGTTCAACGGCAAGCGCAAGCACGTGCATGCCTACCTGCAGGATTTCATGTTCACCCCCGAGCGTGCGCGCGCGCCGATCACCCGCCTGTCCGGCGGCGAGCGCAACCGCCTGCTGCTGGCCAAGCTGTTCGCGCAGCCGTCCAACCTGCTGGTGATGGACGAACCGACCAACGACCTCGACGTGGAAACCCTCGAGCTGCTGGAAGAGCTGCTGGGCGAATACACCGGCACCTTGCTGCTGGTCAGCCACGACCGTGATTTCATCGACAACGTGGTGACGTCCACGCTGGTGATGGAAGGCGACGGTGTCATCGGCGAGTACGTGGGTGGTTACACCGACTGGCAGCGCTATGCGGCCAGCGTCCGCAGCCCGGTGGTGCCGGTGACCGCAAAGCTGGCGCCTGCCGCAGCCCTGGCACCGAAGGCCGCCGAGCCTGCCGCCGCCAAGCGCAAGCTGAGCTTCAAGGAAGCACGCGAGCTGGAGCAGCTGCCCAAGACCATCGAGAAACTGGAAGGTGACGTGGAAGGGCTGACGGCGGCGATGAACGACCCGTCGTTCTACACCCGCAGCAGCGCCGAAGTGACCGCGCACACCCAGCAGCTGGCCAAGGTGCAGGCCGAGCTGGATGCCGCCTACGCCCGCTGGGAAGAGCTGGAAGGTTGAGGATTCGTGCGGACCAACGGTCCGCACCTACCGATGCCTATGCCGGGTAGATCCACGCCATGCGTGGATGTCCGAAGCGTGCGGACCAACGGTCCGCACCCACCGCACCCACCGGACTGCCGGGGTCACTTGACCCCGTGCAGATCCCGCAGCTGGCTGGGGCGGCTGCCAAAGTAGGCCGCAAGGTCGGCGATATCCTGATCGCTCAGGTCCTTCGCCTGCGGCGTCATCAATGCATGCTGGCGGTCGCCTGCGCGGTAGGCCTGCAGCGCATGGGCCAGATAATCGCCGTACTGGCCGCCCAGCTTGGGGTAGGTCGGGTCGATCGGCGCATTGCCGTCGGCGCCATGGCAATCAATGCAGCTCTGGTTGGTCGCCTTGCCCTTCACCTTGGCCCGGGCTTCACCGGCCGCTTCGCGGCCCGCAGGCAGCCCGGCGGACGAGGATGAGCCGTGTTCGCCACTGGCATGGCCGGGGTCACCGGCGGATTTCTCACTGCTTTCCACCTGCGACTGCGAGCAGGCCGCCAGCAGCAGGGCAACGGACAGGGCGATGGCGTGACGCATCGTGTGCGCGGCTTTCGACATGGGCGGGCCTTACTTGACGGTGGACAGGTAAACAGCGAGATCGGCGATCTCCTGTTCGCTGAAACTCATCGACTGCGCCTGCATCGTGGGATGCCGGCGCTTGCCCTGGCGGTACTCCGTCAGGGCCTGGGTCAGGTACTGCTGGGTCTGGCCACCGATCTTCGGTACCCGGTAACTCGGGTAGGCGTTCTTGTAACCGGTGATGCCGTGGCAGCCCTGGCAAGTGTAGGCAAGCACCCGGCCATTGTCGTAATTGCCGGCCGGGGCGGCGGCAGCGGGCGGGGTGGCCTGGGCCGGAGCCGGGGCGGGTGCTGCAGGAGCAGGAGCGGGCTGTGCGGCGGCCCCGAGGGGCAGGAGGACGGCCAGAGCGAGACAAGCGGCGAGCGGCTGCGGGCGCATGATGTCGTTATCCGGGGATTCGGGTCTGGTCGTTCCGGCGTGGGGTACGGAACGACCCGAGTATAGCCCTACGTTTCATCTAGCTGAAATGGGGGCGCGCCGACCAGGGGCGTGAAGGCACCATGACCTTTGGGATATGGTGTGGCCGTGAAGTGGTGAATTACTTTGCTACCACACCTGCCCACGCATCCTCCAGGGATCTGACGATGTCGCACCCAACCTTCCTGCCCGGCCGCCGCTCTGGACTCTGTGCCGCTGCCCTGCTGCTTTCCACCTCCCTGCTGCTGGGCGGTTGCGCCGCTGGCCCCAATTCCGAAGCCAAGGCGGCTGAGTCCAAGGACGAGAAGAAGGTCGACACGGTGCCGGTGGAAGTGGCCGTGGCCAGTCACCGCGCCGTAGCGGCCAGCTACACCGGCACCGCCGCGCTGGAACCGCGCGCCGAATCGCAGGTGGTGGCAAAGACCTCCGGCGTGGCGCTGGCCGTACTGGTCGAAGAGGGCCAGCGGGTGACCGCCGGCCAGCCGCTGGTGCGGGTGGACCCCGACCGCGCGCGCCTGGCCGTCGCCCAGAGCGAAGCGCAGATGCGCAAGCTGGAAAACGACTACCAGCGTGCGCAGAAGCTGGTCGGCCAGCAGCTGGTCAGTGCGGCCAGCGTCGACCAGCTGCGCTACGACCTGGAAAACGTCCGCGCGCAGTACCGCCTGGCGACGCTCGAACTGTCCTACACCACGGTGGTAGCGCCCATTTCCGGCGTCATCGCCTCGCGTTCGATCAAGACCGGCAACTTCGTGCAGATCAACACGCCCATCTTCCGCATCGTCGACAACTCCAGCCTGGAAGCCACCCTCAACGTGCCCGAACGCGAACTGGCGACGCTGCGCGCCGGCCAGCCGGTCACCCTCACCGCCGACGCGCTGCCGGGGCAGAGCTTCACCGGCACGGTGGACCGCATCGCTCCGGTGGTCGATTCCGGCAGCGGTACCTTCCGCGTGGTGAGTGCCTTCAACGGTGCTGAGCGCCTGTTGCAGCCGGGCATGTTCGGCCGCATCCGCATCGACTATGACCAGCGCGCCGATGCCCTGGTGGTGCCGCGCCTGGCGCTGCTGGACGACGGTGAGCCGGCCGTGTTCCGCGTGCGCGCCGGCAAGGTGGCCCGCGTACCGGTCAAGCTGGGCTATGCCGAAGGCCCGTGGGTGGAGATCCGTGATGGCCTGGTGGCCGGCGACCAGATCGTCACCGCCGGCAAGGTCGCCCTGCGCGATGGCACCGCGGTGCAGGTCATCGCCGATCCCAAGGCGCCCAAGGCCAAGCCGGCCACGGTGGCCGCCGGCAAATCCGCAGACAAGGCCGGGAGCCAGCAATGAGCGGCCCGGGACACGACCACGGTGCCTCGCCGGCCGGCGACGGCGCCGCTGCCGGCATGCGCGGTGGCCTGGTGGAATTCGCCACCCGCCGCCGCGTCACCATCGCCATGTGCACGGTCACGCTGCTGCTGTTCGGCCTGATCGCGCTGAACAACCTCAAGGTCAACCTGCTGCCCGACCTGAGCTATCCCACGCTGACCGTGCGCACCGAGTACACCGGCGCGGCACCGACCGAAATCGAAAGCCTGATCACCCAGCCGGTGGAAGAAGCCGTGGGCGTGGTCAAGAACCTGCGCAAGCTGAAGTCGGTCTCGCGCACCGGGCAGAGCGATGTCGTGCTCGAGTTCGCCTGGGGCACCAACATGGACCAGGCCAGCCTGGAGGTGCGCGACAAGATGGAAGCGCTGAACCTGCCGCTGGAGGCCAAGGCCCCGGTGCTGCTGCGCTTCAATCCGTCCACCGAGCCGATCATGCGCCTGGTGCTGTCGACCAAGGCCACCCCGGTCAGCGATGAAGACGCGATCCGCGAACTGACCGGCCTGCGCCGCTACGCCGACGAAGACCTGAAGAAGAAGCTGGAGCCGGTGACCGGCGTGGCTGCGGTGAAGGTAGGCGGTGGCCTGGAAGACGAGATCCAGGTGGACATCGACCAGCAGAAGCTGGCCCAGCTCAACCTGCCCATCGACACGGTCATCAAGCGGTTGAAGGAAGAAAACATCAACATCTCCGGCGGCCGCCTGGAGGAGGGTTCGCAGCGTTTCCTGGTGCGCACCGTCAACCAGTTCGCCGATCTGGAAGAGATCCGCAACCTGCTGGTCACCACCCAGTCGTCCAACGGCAGCGCGGCCGATTCGGCCCTGCAGCAGATGTTCAACATCGCGGCCTCCACCGGTTCGGCGGCGGCGGTGGCGGCTGCATCGGCGGCGCAGAGTGCCTCGTCCGGGGGTGGCTCCAGCGTGGTTGCCAACGGCGTGCCCGTGCGCCTGAAGGACGTGGCCACCGTGCGCCAAGGCTACAAGGAGCGCGAAGCGATCATCCGCCTGGGCGGCAAGGAATCGGTGGAGCTGGCCATCTACAAGGAAGGTGACGCCAACACCGTGGCCACCGCCGAAGCCCTGCGCAAGCGTCTGGAACAGATCAAGGCCACCTTCCCCAGCGATGCCGAACTGACCACCATCGAAGACCAGTCGCGCTTCATCGAACACGCCATCAGTGACGTCAAGAAGGACGCGGTGATCGGTGGCCTGCTGGCCATCCTCATCATCTTCCTGTTCCTGCGCGATGGCTGGTCCACCTTTGTGATCAGCCTGTCGCTGCCGGTCTCGATCATCGCCACGTTCTTCTTCATGGGCCAGCTGGGCCTGAGCTTGAACGTGATGTCGCTGGGCGGCCTGGCGCTGGCCACCGGCCTGGTGGTGGACGACTCGATCGTGGTGCTGGAAAGCATTGCCAAGGCCCGCGAACGCGGCCTGGGCATCCTGCAGGCCGCCATCGTCGGTACCCGTGAAGTGAGCATGGCCGTGGTGGCCTCCACCCTGACCACCATCGCCGTGTTCCTGCCGCTGGTGTTCGTTGATGGCATCGCCGGCCAGCTGTTCCGCGACCAGGCGCTGACCGTGGCCATCGCCATAGCTATCTCGCTGCTGGTGTCGATGACCCTCATTCCGATGCTCAGCTCGCTGAAGGGACGGCCGCCGCTGGCGTTCCCGGAAGAAGCCGCCGCCGAACCGTGGCGCCCGCAGAGCCGCTGGCAGAAGCCGGTCGCCCTGGGCCGCCGGGGTTTCGTGGCCAGCGTGCGCTGGAGCTTCTTCGCCCTGGCCTGGCTGGTGGTGCGGCTGTGGCGCGGCGTGGTCGCCGTGGTCGGGCCGGTCATGCGCAAGGCCAGCGATATCGCGATGAAGCCCTATGCCGGTGCCGAACGCGGCTACCTGCGCCTGCTGCCCAGCGCACTGGCCCACCCCGGCAAGGTGCTGGGCATGGCCGCGCTGGCCTTCGTCGGCACCATGGCCCTGGTGCCCATGCTCGGCGCCGACCTGATTCCGCAGCTGGCCCAGGACCGCTTTGAAATGACGGTCAAACTGCCGGCCGGCACCCCGTTGAAGCAGACCGATGCCCTGGTGCGCGAGCTGCAGCTGGCGCACGGCGAGGGCGAAGGTGTGGCCTCGCTGTACGGCGTCAGTGGCAGCGGCACGCGGCTGGATGCCAGCCCGACCGAGAGCGGCGAGAACATCGGCAAGCTGACCGTGGTGATGGAAGGCGGCGGCAATGCACGCACCGAAGCGGACATCACCGAGCGCCTGCGCGACACCATGGCGCAGCACCCCGGTGCGCAGGTCGATTTCGCACGGCCGGCGTTGTTCAGCTTCTCCACGCCGCTGGAAATCGAGCTGCGCGGGCAGGACATGGCCACCCTGGAGCAGGCGGGCCAGCGCCTTGCCGCACTGCTGCGTGGCAACGCGCACTACGCCGACGTGAAGTCGACGGTGGAAGAGGGCTTCCCGGAAATCCAGATCCGCTTCGATCAGGAACGTGCCGGTGCACTGGGCCTGACCACCCGCCAGATCGCCGACGTGGTGGTGAAGAAGGTGCGTGGCGATGTGGCCACCCGCTACAGCTTCCGCGACCGCAAGATCGACGTGCTGGTGCGTGCCCAGGAAGGCGATCGTGCCAGCGTGGACAGCATCCGCCGCCTGATCGTCAATCCGGGCAGCACTCGCCCGGTCACCCTGGACGCAGTGGCCGACGTGGTGGCCACCACTGGCCCCAGCGAGATCCATCGCGCTGACCAGACCCGCGTGGCGGTGGTCTCGGCCAACCTGCGCGACATCGACCTGGGCGCGGCCATGCGCGAAGTGCAGCAGATGGTGGCCGAACAGCCGCTGGGCGCAGGCGTGGGACTGCACATCGGCGGCCAGGGCGAGGAGCTGGCCCAGGCCGCCACGTCGCTCATCTTCGCCTTCGGCCTGGCCATCTTCCTGGTGTACCTGGTGATGGCCTCGCAGTTCGAGTCGCTGCTGCACCCGTTCGTCATCCTGTTCACCATTCCGCTGGCCCTGGTCGGCGCGATCCTCGCGCTGATGCTGACCGGAAAACCCATTTCGGTGGTGGTGTTCATCGGCCTGATCCTTCTGGTCGGCCTGGTCACCAAGAACGCGATCATCCTCATCGACAAGGTGAACCAGCTGCGCGAAGCGGGTGTGGCCAAGCAGGAAGCCCTGGTGGAAGGCGCACGTTCGCGCCTGCGGCCGATCATCATGACCACGCTGTGCACCCTGTTCGGCTTCCTGCCGTTGGCGGTGGCGATGGGCGAGGGCGCCGAAGTGCGTGCGCCGATGGCGATCACCGTCATCGGTGGCCTGCTGGTGTCGACCCTGCTCACCCTGCTGGTCATCCCGGTGGTGTACGACCTGATGGACCGCCGCGGTGATGCCTACTACCGCGAGCGCGGCCGCAAGCATGCCGGTGAAGGCCTGCACGTTGCCGAGGGCGGGAAGGCCGGTGGCCATGCTGCGGGTGCGGAGGAACCGGCATGAGCGTTGCCGAGTTTTCCATCCGTCGTCCGGTCACCACCATCATGTGCTTCATCTCGCTGGTGGTGGTCGGCCTGATCGCCTCGTTCCGGCTGCCGCTGGAAGCGCTGCCGGACATCTCCGCACCGTTCCTGTTCGTGCAGATTCCGTACACCGGCTCGACCCCGGAAGAAGTGGAGCGGACCATCATCCGCCCCGTCGAGGAATCGCTGGCCACGATGACCGGCATCAAGCGCATGCGCTCGCAGGCCACCTCGGAAGCGGCCTCGATCTTCATCGAGTTCAGCGACTGGGACCGCGACATCGCCATCGCCGCGTCCGACGCGCGCGAACGCATCGATGCCATCCGCAGCGAACTGCCCGACGACCTGCAGCGCTACAACGTGTTCAAGTGGTCCAGCAGCGACCAGCCGGTGCTGAAAGTGCGCCTGGCCAGCGCCACCGACCTGACCACCGCGTATGACATGCTGGACCGGGAGTTCAAGCGGCGCATCGAGCGCATTCCCGGTGTGGCCCGCGTGGACATCACCGGCGCGCCACCGAACGAAGTCGAGATCGCCATCGATCCCGACCGGCTCAACGCGCACGGCCTCAGCATCAACGAACTCAGCGACCGCCTGCGCACGCTGAACTTCTCGATCTCGGCCGGGCAGATCAACGACAACGGCCAGCGCGTGCGCGTGCAGCCGGTGGGTGAGATCACCGATCTGCAGGAAATGCGTGACCTGGTAATCAACGCCAAGGGCCTGCGCCTGGGCGACATCGCCGAGGTGCGGCTGAAGCCGGCGCGGATGAACTACGGGCGTCGCCTCGACGGCAATCCGGCCATCGGCCTGGACATCTTCAAGGAGCGCAGCGCCAACCTGGTGGACGTCTCCCGCGCTGCGCTGGCCGAAGTCGAGGCGATCCGCGCGCAGGACTCGATGCGCGACGTGCAGATCAAGGTCATCGACAACCAGGGCAAGGCGGTCACGTCCTCGCTGCTGGAACTGGCCGAAGCGGGCGCGGTCGGCCTGATCCTGTCGGTCACCGTGCTGTTCTTCTTCCTGCGCCACTGGCCGTCCACCCTGATGGTGACGCTGGCGATTCCGATCTGCTTCACCATTACCCTGGGCTTCATGTACTTCGCCGGGGTAACGCTGAACATCCTGACCATGATGGGCCTGCTGCTGGCCGTGGGCATGCTGGTGGACAACGCCGTGGTGGTGGTGGAAAGCATCTACCAGGAACGCGAACGCATGCCGGGGCAGCCACGGCTGGCCTCGATCATCGGCACCCGCAACGTGGCCATCGCGCTCAGTGCCGGCACCCTGTGTCACTGCATCGTGTTCGTGCCCAACCTGTTCGGTGAAACCAACAACATCAGCATCTTCATGGCGCAGATCGCGATCACCATCTCGGTCTCGCTGCTGGCCTCGTGGCTGGTGGCGGTCAGCCTGATCCCCATGCTGTCTGCACGCATGGCCACGCCCAAGCTGCTGCATTCGCAGACCGGTGTCATCGCCCGCCTGCAGCGCCGCTATGCCAGCCTGCTGGACTGGTCGCTGCGCCACCGCGGCTGGAGCCTGCTGGGCATCGTGCTGGTGGTGCTGGTCAGCCTGGTGCCGATGAAGCTGACCAAGGTGGACATGTTCGGTGGTGGTGGTGGCAAGGACATCTTCATCGGCTACATGTGGAAGGGGGCCTACACCTACCGGCAGATGTCCGATGAAGTGGCCCGCGTCGAAGCCTGGGTCGAGGAGAACCGCGAACGCCTGCACGTGCAGCAGGTCTATTCCTGGTACAGCGAACAGGAAGGCAGTTCGACCATCGTGACCATCGATGAGAAGCATGCCAAGGACATCAAGGCGCTGCAGGAGGAGATCCGCAAGGGCCTGCCGAAGTCGGCGCGTACCGATTACTTCGTCGGCAACCAGGGCGGTGACGGCGGCAGCGGCAACCAGGGCGTGCAGGTCCAGTTGGTGGGTGATTCCAGCAGCATGCTGCAGGAGATCGGCGAGGAAGTGCTGCCGCTGCTCGCCCAGCGTACCGAGCTGCGCGACGTGCGCATCGACAATGGCGAGAAGGGCGGTGAGCTGAAGGTGCATGTCGACCGCGAGCGCGCGGCGGCGTTCGGCTTCAATGCCGAACAGGTGGCCAGCTTTGTCGGCCTGGCCCTGCGCGGTGCACCGATGCGCGAGTTCCGCCGCGGCGACAACGAAGTGCCGGTGTGGGTGCGCTTTGCCGGCGCCGAACAGAGCAGCCCGGAAGACCTGGCCAGCTACAGCGTGCGTACCGGCGATGGCCGCAGCGTGCCGCTGCTGAGCCTGGTCAGCGTGGACGTCGGTTCCTCGGCCACCCAGATCGGCCGCACCAACCGCCAGACCACCTTGACCATCAAGGCGAACCTGGCCGAGAAGGTCACCGCGCCGGATGGCCGCAAGGCGATGGAAGCCGTGCTCAAGCCGATGAACTTCCCGGCCGGCTACGGCTTCACCTTCGATGGCGGCGACTACGGCAACGACAACGAGGCCATGCAGCAGATGGTGTTCAACCTGCTCATCGCGCTGGTGATGATCTACGTCGTGATGGCGGCCGTGTTCGAGTCGCTGCTGTTCCCGGCAGCGATCATGAGCGGCGTGCTGTTCTCCATCTTCGGCGTGTTCTGGCTGTTCTGGATCACCGGCACCTCGTTCGGCATCATGTCCTTCATCGGTATCCTGGTGCTGATGGGCGTGGTGGTGAACAACGGCATCGTGATGATCGAGCACATCAACAACCTGCGGCGCGGCGGCATGGGCCGCACCCAGGCGCTGGTGGAAGGCTCACGCGAGCGCCTGCGGCCGATCATGATGACGATGGGCACCGCGATCCTGGCCATGGTGCCGATCTCGCTGACCAGCACGCAGATGTTCGGCGATGGCCCCGAGTACGCACCCATGGCACGCGCGATTGCCGGCGGCCTGGCGTTCTCCACCGTGGTCAGCCTGCTGTTCCTGCCGACCATCTACGCCGTGCTGGATGACCTGCGCAGCGCCGCCACGCGCCTGATCCGGCGCGCACGCGGCCTGGAACTGGCAGAGCCGGGCGCTGCCCGGCTATAACTCGCAACATCGTGTTTGTGGTGGGGGAGGGACACTGTAGAGCCGAGCCATGCTCGGCTGCCGTTCGCCTGCCGCTGCCAAACGGTAGAGCCGGGCGCTGCCCGGCTGTAACACGCAACACATCGTGTTTGTGGTGGGGGGGAGGGGCACTGTAGAGCCGAGCCATGCTCGGCTGCCGTTCGCCTGCCGCTGCCAAATGGTAGAGCCGGGCGCTGCCCGGCTGTAACACGCAACACATCGTGTTTGTAGTGGGGGGGAGGGGCACTGTAGAGCCGAGCCATGCTCGGCTGCCGTTCGCCTGCCGCTGCCAAACGGTAGAGCCGGGCGCTGCCCGGCTGTAACACGCAACACATCGTGTTTGTGGTGGGGGGAGACCGGTCGTAGTGGGGCGGTCTCCCCCGTTTTTTTCAACCACCGTTGGCATGAACATGAAGCCCCGAGCCCACGCTCGGCTGCCGTTCGCCGCGTTGCGGCGCCGCCCGAGCATGGGCTCGGGCGCTACGGTGTGTGTAATCCGGTAGCGCCGGGCCATGCCCGGCGTGTCGCTGCAATCAACCCGCGACCTTGCCCCACACCCGGCCGGCGGTCAGCCACAGGCCCAGCATGCTGCCCAGGTTGGTCAGCATGAAGGTCAGCACCACCCGGGTGACCCGGTTGCGGTACCAGCCCTTCAGGCTCTGCGCGTCGTCGCGCAGCTTCAGGAAATCCTCGTAGGCCGGCTTGCGCAGGCGCGCTTCCACCAGCGCCGAGAACGCACCGGTGGGAATGCTCAGGCGGAACGGCTTGAACGGTGCCACCACGATCGCGGTCAGGATGCTCAGCGGGTGGCTGCCGGCCAGCAGGCAGCCCAGGCCGGCCAGGCCGCCGGTGTACATCGCCCAGGTCGCCAGCAGTTCGGTGCCCACGCCCAGCCCGCCGCGGTAGAAGCCCACGCCAATGCCGGTCACCACGATGGCCAGGATGGCCAGGGTGAACCACGGAATGTTGCGCTTCTTCGGCACCGCTTCCAGCTCGGCCCGCAGCGCTGCCGGTGCGTCGTTGTCGGTTTCCAGGTAGCGCGCTAGGCCGGCCAGGTGGCCGGCGCCGACCACTGCCAGCACTTCGCGCAGCTGCGGGTTGTGCTCCTCGCGCAGGCGCGTGGCCATGTAGCGGTCACGCTCGCCGATGATGGTTTCGTACAGCGCAGGGCTTTCGCTGGCGAACTCACCAAAGCTCGATTCCAGCATGTCGCCCTGCTTGAGCTTCTCGATCTCGTTCTCGCCCACTTCCTCGGAAGAGAACAGGCCCGCGCCGAGGCCGGCCACCAGTTTCAGTTTGCCGAAGAAGCCCAGCCGCTGCGAGGCGCGGCGGAAGGTCAGGCCGACTTCGCGGTCGATCAGCTGCACCGGCAGGCCGCGCTCGCGCGCCAGGTCCACCGCGCGCTTCAGCTCGGCGCCGGGCTCGATGCCCAGCTGTTCGGCCAGGCGGCGCTGGTAGGCCGACAGGGCCAGGTTGGCGGCGAACAGCGCCACGCGGCCCTTGCGGATCACTTCCACCAGGTCCAGCTTGGCCAGCGTGTCCGGGTCGCTCAGCGCCTGCAGGCGCTGCGGGTCCAGTTCCACGGCCACCGCATCGAAGCGGCCGCTGTCGATGGCTTTTTCCACGGCCTCGACGCTGGCGTGGGAAACGTGGGCGGTGCCCAGCAGGGTGTAACGCACGCCGTCGCGTTCAACAACGCGCACCGGCTGCCCGGCGAACAGATCGTCGCCGGTTTCGGGAAGGGTGTCAGTCATGGATTCATTCATTGGAAGGTGCGGTGTCAGCGCCATCGCCGAGCGCGCGCTGCATCTGCACGGTGTCCAGCCAGCGGCCGTGCTTGCGGCCAAGGCCCTGGAACACGCCCACCAGGTGGAAGCCGAAGCGTTCGTGCAGCTTGATCGACGCGGTATTGGTCGGCTCGCCGATCACCGCCACCATCTGCCGGTAGCCGCGTGCCACGCAGGCGTCGATCAGGGCCTGCAGCAGTCCGGTACCCACGCCCTTGCCCTGGTACGCAGCATCCACGTAGACCGAATTTTCCACGGTCCACTGGTAGGCCACCCGCGTGCGGTAGGTGTTGGCGTAGGCATAGCCGGCCACCTGGCCGTCGATCTCGGCGACCAGGTAGGGGAAGCCACGGTCGATGATGTCGCGCATGCGGCGCAGCATCTCGTCCTGGTCGGGAACGTCGTACTCGTAGGTGTTGACGAAATCGGTCACTTCCACCGCGTAGATCGCGGTGATCGCAGCGATGTCGGCCGGGCCGGCATCACGGATGAGGACGGCCATGGCAGGTCTCCGGCTCAGTCGATGTAGCGCTTGAGCAGGTCACAGTACGCATCGATGCGACGGTCGCGCAGGAACGGCCAGATGCGGCGCACGTGTTCGCTGCGCTGCAGGTCCACGTCGCACACCAGCACGGTGGCATCGGTGCCGGCCTCGGCCAGGAATTCGCCCTGCGGGCCCAGCACGTGGCTGTTGCCCCAGAACTGGATGCCCGACGCGCCCAGCGGCGAGGCTTCATGGCCCACGCGGTTGCAGCTCAGCACCGGCAGGCCGTTGGCCACGGCGTGGCCGCGGTGGCTAAGCACCCAGGCGTCGCGCTGGCGGGTCTTCTCGTCCTGCACGTCGTCCGGGTCCCAGCCGATGGCGGTGGGGTAGAGCAGCAGCTCGGCACCGGCCAGTGCCATCAGGCGAGCCGCTTCCGGGTACCACTGGTCCCAGCACACCAGCACGCCAAGGCGGCCCACCGACGTGTCGATCGGGGTGAAGCCGATATCGCCCGGGGTGAAGTAGAACTTTTCGTAGAAGCCCGGATCGTCCGGGATGTGCATCTTGCGGTACTTGCCCAGCAGGGTGCCGTCCTTCTCGAAGACCACGGCGGTGTTGTGGTACAGGCCGGCGGCGCGGCGCTCGAACAGCGAACCCACCAGCACCACGCCGTGCTTCTTTGCCAGCGCGCCCAGGCGCTCGGTGCTCGGGCCGGGAATCGGCTCGGCCAGATCGAACTCATCCACCGATTCGTGCTGGCAGAAGTACGGACCGTTGTGCAGTTCCTGCAGCAGCACCAGTTTCGCGCCCTGCGCAGCCGCCTCGGCCACGCGTGCTTCGATCACCGCCAGGTTGGCGGCGGCATCACCGTGGTTGCGCTCCTGGATCAGGGCAACGGTAAGGGGGCTGCGCGAGTTCATGCGGGGCGTTCCTGCGGGGGAAAACCTGCATGTTAGCGCGGATGGCGAGCTGCGGCGTGTCGCGCGCTGAATGGGCCCGCTCCAGCCGATTCGCGAACGGCCAACGGGCACGCGGAAGCCGTAGCGTCGAGCGTGCTCGACGGGCTCTTCGCGCGGATCACGGCAAAAGCCAGTCGAGCAAGCTCGACTCTACACAAGGAGCGCCGGGCGGGGCCCGGCGCCATGCCATCAGGCCTTCAGCAGGCCTTCCGGCAGCTGCATGGTGATGCAGTGCAGGCTGCCGTTCTGCCAGATCAGCGAGCGGCAGGGTACCTGCACGATCTCGCGGCCCGGGTGGGCCTGGGCCAGCACGTCGCGGGCCAGGTCGTCGGCCGGGTCGCCGTAGGCCGGCATCAGCACCGCGCCGTTGACGATCAGGTAGTTGGCGTACGACGCGGCCAGGCGGCGGCCTTCGTCGATCACCGGCTGCGCCCACGGCAGCGGGAACAGGCGGTACGGCTGGCCGTCCTTCGTGCGCAGCGCGGCCAGTTCGCTGCCCATCGCCTGCAGCTCGGCATAGTGCGAATCGCTTTCGTCATCGCAGGCCTGGTAGACAATGCTGTCAGGCGAAGCAAAGCGCGCCAGGGTGTCGATGTGGGCGTCGGTATCGTCGCCTTCCAGGTAACCATGGTCCAGCCACAGCACGCGGTCCTGCTGCAGCCAGTCGGCCAGGTCGGCGCTCAGGCTGGCGCGGTCGCGGTCCGGGTGGCGCTCGTGCAGGCATTTCCAGGTGGTCAGCAGGGTGCCTTCCCCGTCGGTCTCGATGCCGCCGCCTTCCAGCGCGAAGGGGATGCTGCGTACCGGCGCGTTGTTGAACACGCCGGCCTGGTCCAGCACGCCCACCAGCTGGTCGTCCAGGGTGGCGTCGAACTTGCCGCCCCAGCCGGTGAAGCGGAAGTCCAGCAGCTGGAAGCTGCCGTCGGCGCGGCGCAGGGTGATCGGACCGGAGTCGCGCAGCCAGGTATCGTCATAGGCCGCCGTGGTGAAGCGGACCCGGTCCATGTCGATGCGGTTGGAGCGCAGCCGCATTTCGGCATAGGTCTCCACGTCGTCGTCGGCCACGCAGATCAGCACCGGCTGGAAGCGGGTGATGGCAGCGACCAGGGCGATGTAGGTCTCCTCGACCTGGCCCAGGCGGTCGGCCCAGTCGGTATCGGCGGTGGGCCAGGCAATCAGGACGCCGCTCTGGGCTTCCCATTCGGCAGGAAAACGAAGGGTCTGGTTCATGGTCTCGCTACACAGGCCCGCCAGCGGCGGGTAGGGGGTTCAACGGATCGGCGGCTTCGGGCCGATCTCGTTCGGGTCCGCCTTGTTGGCCACCACGTCGATCACTTTCTGCTTCTCGAAGTAGACGGTGAACTGCGGGTAGACCCAGCGGTTGATGGTCGGCCACTGGCGCTTCTGCCCGCCACGCGGCTGCAGCTGTTCGCTCGGCGCACCGAACTGCGACTGCACCTGCTGCATGCTCTGGCCACGGACGGGCAGGGCGCCGGCCGGCTTTTCGCGGGCGCGGTCGACCAGCAGGGTATCGGCCAGCGCCGGGGCGGCGGCGGCCAGGGTGGCCAGGACGGCCAGGGTGCTCAGGTAACGCTTCATCTCGATCTACTCCCCAGTGGTCAAGAACGGCGATTACAGCAAAAACGGCAGCAAAAAAAAGCTGCATGCAACAAAAAACCGCCCGAAGGCGGTTTTTTGCATCGGGTCGGTCCCGCGTGGGACCCGCCGCGGCCCAAGGGCCGTGAGGCTTAGCGCTGACGCGCCTTGAAACGCGGGTTCGACTTGCAGATGACGAAGATCTTGCCACGACGACGGACGACCTTGCAGTCGCGGTGACGGGCCTTCGCCGACTTCAGGGAGGACAGGACTTTCATGGCATACCTCGGCGTAAACAGTAGTTGTTCGGGTGGAGCGTGGCCGCGATATGCGAAAGACAATCGGCGTTGACGCTCGTTCAAGCCCGCCATTCTACCGGGCTTTTTGTCGTTGTTTCAAGTGGTTGCACGAAAGTCTCCGCGCGGGGCCTCGGGCAGGGGCTAGAATGGCCCCTTCACACGCGCTAGGACCCCCATGAATCCACTCGCTCCCGTCCTGACCATCGACGGCCCTTCGGGGGCCGGCAAGGGTACCATCAGCCGCATCATCGCGCGCCGCCTGGGCTGGCATTACCTGGATTCGGGCGCCCTGTACCGGGCGGTGGGCGTGGCTGCGAGCTGGGCCGACATCGACACCTCCGACGCCTCGGCACTGGTGCGCTGCACCTTCGATACCCACGTTCAGTTTGTTGAACAGGGTGAGTCGATGCGGGTGATGGTCAACGGTACCGATGCCACCGACGAGCTGCGCCTGGAGACGACCGGTGCACTGGCCTCGGCCATTGCCGCCATCCCGGAGGTCCGTGCCGCCCTGAAGGAGCGCCAGCGCGCATTCAGGGAACTGCCCGGCCTGGTCGCCGACGGCCGCGACATGGGCACGGTGATCTTCAAGGATGCCCCCTACAAGGTCTTCCTGACCGCCAGTGCCGAGGAGCGCGCCGAGCGCCGGCATAAGCAGTTGAAAGACAAGGGGGTTTCTGTTAACTTTGATGACCTCTTGCGCGAGATCATGGCCCGCGACGCCCGTGATGCCCAGCGTACCGTGGCGCCCCTGAAGCCGGCAGACGATGCCGTCCTCATCGACACCACAGGCATCGGCATCGATGATGTCGTTGCCCGAGTGATGGATCTGCTTCCGGTTCCGGCTGCCTGATCCGTTCGCGCGGGAGCACTGCCAGCAGCATCGGCGGTGGTCGTGCACAGCAGTGCTGTACCAGCTCCGTCGCGCAATGATGCGTGGCGGTTTTCCTACTACACACGACCTGCTTTTCCGGGGTCGACCAACAGGCGGGCGGTCGCCAATCCCTGAAGGGACGCCACCGACCCATGTGTCCAACAGAGTAAATCTAATGACCGAATCATTTGCCGAACTGTTTGAAGCCAGCCAGGCCAACCTGGCCAAGCTGAAGCCGGGCGCCATCGTCAGCGGTACCGTTGTTGAAGTCCGCGGCGACGTCGTGGTGATCAACGCCGGCCTGAAGTCCGAAGGCATCGTTCCGATCGAACAGTTCCGTAACGACGCTGGCGAAATCGACGTCGCCGAAGGCGACATCGTCAAGGTCGCCCTCGACTCCATCGAGAACGGCTTCGGCGAAACCGTCCTGTCGCGCGAGAAGGCCAAGCGCGCGATGGTGTGGGACGAGCTGGAAGAAGCGTTGGAAAAGAACGAAACCATCACCGGCCGCATCAGCGGCAAGGTCAAGGGCGGTTTCACCGTGGACATCAAGGATGTCCGCGCCTTCCTGCCGGGTTCCCTGGTCGATGTGCGCCCGGTGCGCGATCCGGCCTACCTGGAAGGCAAGGAACTCGAGTTCAAGCTCATCAAGCTGGACCGCAAGCGTAACAACGTCGTGGTTTCGCGCCGCGCTGTCGTCGAAAGCGAGCACTCGGAAGAGCGCGAGCAGCTGATGGACAAGCTGCAGGAAGGCGCGATCCTGAAGGGTGTCGTCAAGAACCTGACCGACTACGGCGCGTTCGTGGACCTGGGCGGCATCGACGGCCTGCTGCACATCACCGACATGGCATGGAAGCGCGTGCGCCATCCGTCCGAAGTCGTGAACGTCGGCGACGAGCTGGACGTGCGCGTGCTGAAGTTCGACCGCGAGCGCAACCGCGTTTCGCTGGGCCTGAAGCAGCTGGGCGAGGATCCGTGGGACAACATCGGCCGTCGTTACCCGGCCAACAGCCGCGTCTTCGGCAAGGTCTCCAACGTCACCGATTACGGCGCGTTCGTTGAGATCGAGCCGGGCGTCGAAGGCCTGGTGCACGTCTCCGAAATGGATTGGACCAACAAGAACGTCAACCCGTCCAAGGTTGTGCAGGTTGGTGACGAAGTCGAAGTGATGGTGCTGGACGTCGACGAAGAGCGTCGCCGCATCTCGCTGGGCATGAAGCAGGTTGCCGCCAATCCGTGGGAAACCTTCGCTGCCACCCACAAGAAGGGTGACAAGGTGTCGGGCCAGATCAAGTCGATCACCGACTTCGGCATCTTCATCGGCCTGGACGGCGGCATCGACGGCCTGGTTCACCTGTCCGACATCAGCTGGGCCACCACCGGCGAAGACATCGTTCGCAACTTCAAGAAGGGCGACACCCTGGACGCAGTGGTCCTGGCCGTCGATCCGGAGCGCGAGCGCATCTCCCTGGGCGTCAAGCAGCTGGAGCAGGATCCGTTCGGCCAGTACATGGCTGCCAATCCGAAGGGCTCCAAGGTTGAAGGCGTGGTGAAGGAAGTCGACGCCAAGGGCGCGATCATCGAGCTGGCTGACGGCATCGAAGGTTACGTCTCGGCGCGCGACATCGCCAACGAGCGCGTTGACGACGCCACCCAGCACCTGAAGGTCGGCGACAAGGTCGAAGCCAAGTTCGTGGGCATGGACCGCAAGGGCCGTACCCTGCAGCTGTCGATCAAGGCCAAGGACGACGCTGAAATGCGCGAAGTGCTGGAGGAATACCAGTCCTCTTCGGCTTCCAGCGGCACCACCCAGCTGGGCGCGCTGCTGCGTGCACAGCTGAACGGTAACAAGTCCGAGTAATCGGTCTTACGCTGTCTGTTGTTTCCTGGACGGCCCGGGCTTCATAGCCCGGGCCGTTTCAGGGTGAGTGATCCCTGATGTGAGCCGGCAATGACCAAATCCGAACTGATCGAAATCCTCGCGCGCCGCCAGGCGCACCTGAAGGCCGATGATGTCGATCTGGCGGTGAAGTCGTTGCTGGAAATGATGGGCGGTTCCCTCTCTGCTGGGGATCGCATCGAAATCCGTGGCTTTGGCAGCTTCTCGCTGCACTACCGTCCGCCGCGTCTGGGCCGCAACCCGAAGACGGGCGAATCGGTTGCCCTGCCGGGCAAGCACGTCCCCCACTTCAAGCCGGGCAAGGAACTGCGCGAGCGGGTCAGCAGCGTGCTGCCGCTGGACGCCGATCCGGCCTGAGTGTCCCGTCGCGTCACCGCGTGCGAATACCGCGGCGAGTCGGATAAGCTACGACCTCCTGCCACTGGAGCTGTCGCATGAAGGTTTTTCGTCTGCTGGTCCTGCTGGCGGTTCTGCTTCTCGGGTTGATCATCGGTGCCATGAACATGGACGAGATGACCATCAACCTGCTGTTCACCCAACTCAAGACCTCGATCGGCGTGGCGATCATCGCGTCGCTGCTGATCGGCGTCATCGTCGGTGCCGGCCTGGTGCTGGTGAGCGTGGTCATTCCGCTCTACGCCCAGCTGCGCCGCGCCAACAAGTCGGTTGCCACGCCCGTGGCGCCGGTTTCCCCCTCCCAATCTTTTGATGGACGCTGATCGAAGATGGATTTCGTCACCGAGTGGTTCTGGTTCTTCCTGTTCGTTCCCCTGGCGGCGCTGTCCGGCTGGGTCATCGGGCGGCGCGGCGGGCAACGCCATGGCGACAACCAGGTCAGCCACCTGTCCAGCACCTATTTCCGCGGCCTGAACTACCTGCTCAACGAGCAGCCGGACAAGGCCATCGAGCTGTTCCTGCACATCGCCGAGCTGGACAAGGAAACCTTCGAAACCCAGGTCGCGCTGGGCCACCTGTTCCGTCGTCGCGGTGAAGTCGACCGTGCGATCCGCCTGCACCAGGGGCTGGTCAACCGCAACGACCTGAGCGACGCGCAGCGCGTGCAGGCGCTGCTGGCCCTGGGTGAGGACTACATGAAGTCCGGCCTGCTGGACCGCGCCGAAACCGTGTTCACCGAGCTGGCGCAGCTGGACCAGCGCGCACCGCAGGCGCTGAAGCACCTGATCGGCATCTACCAGGCCGAGCGCGACTGGGAAAAGGCCATCGACAATGCCACCCGCTTCGAGGATGTCACCGGCGAGCCGATGGGCAAGCTGATCGGGCAGTTCGAGTGCGAGCTGGCCGAGCGCTTCCGTGGCGCCGGCAAGCTGGAAGAGGCGAGGGCGGCCATTGCCCGTGCCTACCAGGCCGACGCCATGTCGGTACGTGCGGGCATCATCGAAGGCCGCCTGGAAACCGACGCGGGCAACGCCGAGGCCGCCGTGCGTGCCTTCGAGCGCGCTGCTCGCAACGATCCCGAATACCTGCCCGAACTGCTGCCGGCGCTGATGGAGAACTACCGCAAGGTGGGTGACCTCGGCGGCGCGCGCGCCTTCCTGTCGGAAATGACCGAACACTACCGCGGCATCGCCCCGGTGCTGGCGCTCACCCGCCTGATGGAAGAGCAGGAGGGCGTGGCCCCGGCGCGTGCCTACCTCGGCCGCCAGCTGAAGGATCGCCCGTCGGTGCGCGGCGAATCCGCCCTGATCGACCTGACCCTGGCCGAAGGCGCCGATTCCACCGCCACCCTGCACGACCTCAAGCACATCACCGACCAGCTGCTGGTGCGCAACCCCGCCTACCGCTGCACGCGCTGCGGTTTCGGTGCGCGTACCCACCACTGGCAGTGCCCGAGCTGCAAGGAATGGGGAACGGTCAAGCCGCTGCTGAACTACGCGGTGCTCTGAGCCATGGCCTGGTGGGTGATGGGCGCGCTGCTGGGGCTGGCGCTGCTCAGCGCGGCGCTGACCTGGGCGGCACGCGGTTATGCCGTGCACCGGCAGCTGCTCGACCAGCCCGGTGAACGCCGCAGTCACAGCGTAGCGACCCCCCGCGGAGGCGGCATCGCCATCGTCATCAGCCTGCTGGTGGCGGCCGGCGTGGCCATGTGGGCCTGGCCGGCGGCCACCCCCAGCCTGCTGGTGGCCAGCGTGGGCCTGGTGCTGGTGGCGGGCATCGGCTGGTGGGATGACCACCGGCCGCTGCCGGCCCTGCGCCGCCTGCTGGTGCACTTCATCGCCGCGGGCCTGCTCGCCGCACTGGTCAAGGTGCACGGCGGCAGCTGGCTGCTGGCCCTGCTGGTGCTGGTGTTCACCGCATCGCTCATCAACATCTGGAACTTCATGGATGGCATCAACGGCATCGCCAGCAGCCAGGCGGTGATCGCCGCGCTGGGCTTTGCCGCCGTGCTGCCATGGCCGTATTCCCTGGTCGCAATCGCCCTGGGCCTGGCCTGCGTGGGTTTCCTGCCGTTCAATTTCCCGAAGGCGCGCATTTTCATGGGCGATGTCGGTAGTGGCGCGCTCGGCTACGCGGTGTCGGTGGTCCTGGCCGTGGCCGCGCTGCGCACGGAAATCAGCTGGGTGATGCTGCTGGTGCCCATTTCCCCGTTCCTTGTGGACGCGGGCTTCACGCTGTTGGCGCGCATCCTTTCAGGACAGCGCTGGATGGAACCCCACACCCAGCATGTCTACCAGCGCGCAGTGCAGGCAGGAGCCAGCCACGCCCGGGTGACAGGGATGTACTTTGTTGTAGGCCTGTTCAGCATTACAGTGTTCTTTGTTTGCACCAGATTGCAGCCGAGGTGGGAGGCTGTCGTAGCGGTGGCGTGGATCTCCGCGCTGTCCCTGCTTTGGCTCCTCCTGCGCAATGGATTGCGCCACCGATAAGGAATTACGCGACATATGTCTTCACCCTGGCGGGACAGAATCCTTGGCCTGTTGCCTCGCACGGCCATCGTCTGCCATGACCTGTTCATGGTCTGGGCCTGTTGGCAGCTGCTTCATGCCGGCCGTTACTCCATCCTGCCCGATGCCCCGTCGCTGCCCCTGTGGAACGTCGACACCACCCTGGTGCTGGCGCTGCAGGGCGTCGTGTTCTGGCGGGTCGGCCTGTACCGTGGCCTGTGGCGGTTTGCCAGCGTCAGCGACCTGCTGAACATCTTCAAGGCCAGCTTCATCGGCCTGGTCTCCATCGTCCTGGTGCTGGCCTGGAAGCGCTTCAACGGTGTTCCGCTGTCGGTGCTGGTCATCTATCCGTTCGCGCTGTCGGCGCTGCTGGGCGCGCCGCGCCTGCTGTACCGGGCATGGAAGGACTACCAGGCGCTGCAGTCCGATTCGACCGCGCGGCGCGTGCTCATCCTGGGCGCAGGCCAGGCGGCCGAGACCCTGGTGCGCGACCTGCGCCGTTCCGGCAACTTCGAGCCGGTGGGCCTGCTGGACGACGCCCCGCACCTGCGCGGCGCCAAGCTGCAGAGCCTGCCGATCCTGGGCACCCTGGATGACGCCCCGGCCGTCGCCCGCGAAACGGCGGCCAAGCTGCTGGTCATCGCCATTCCCTCGCTGGATGCGGTGGGCATGCAGCGCGTGGTGGCCATCTGCGAAAGCACTGGGGTGCCGTTCCGCACCGTGCCCAAGCTGAGTGACATCCTGCAGGGCCAGTCGCTGCCGGGCCAGCTGAAGGAAGTGGCCATCGAGGACCTGCTGGGGCGCAAGCCGATCATGCCCGACTGGAACCTGATCCGGGGTTGGCTGGGTGGCCGCACGGTCATGGTCACCGGTGCTGGCGGCTCGATCGGTTCGGAGCTGTGCCGCCAGTGCGCGCGCCATGGTGCCGGCCGCATCGTGCTGCTGGAAATGAGCGAGCTGCTGCTGCTGACCATCGAGGCCGAGCTGCGCCGCAGCTTCCCCGACGTGCAGATCGAGGCCGTGCTGGGCGATTGCGGTGACCCCGCCGTGATGCGCCACGCGCTGTCGCTGCATCCGGTCGATACCGCCTTCCACGCCGCCGCCTACAAGCATGTTCCCGTGCTGGAGCGCCAGCTGCGCGAAGCGGTGCGCAACAACATCCTGGCCACCGAGAACGTGGCGCGTGCGTGCATGGAAGCGCGCGTCGAGCATTTCGTGTTCATCTCCACCGACAAAGCCGTGGACCCCGTCAACGCGCTGGGCGCCAGCAAGCGCTATGCCGAGATGATCTGTCAGAGCCTGGACCAGAAATCGACGCACACCCGTTTCGTTACCGTGCGCTTCGGCAACGTGCTCGATTCGGCCGGCAGCGTGGTGCCGCTGTTCCGCGATCAGATCCTGCGCGGCGGCCCGATCACGGTGACCGACCCGGAAGTGACGCGCTACTTCATGACCATTCCGGAAGCCTGCCAGCTGATCCTGCAGGCCGCGGCGTCGGCATCGCACGGTGCCATCTACACCCTGGACATGGGCGAGCCGGTGCCGATCCGCGTGTTGGCCGAACAGATGATCCGCCTGGCCGGCAAGCAGCCGTACAAGGACATTCCGATCATCTACACCGGCCTGCGCCCGGGCGAGAAGCTGCACGAGACTCTGTTCTATTCGGACGAGGACTACCGGCCGACCTCGCACCCGAAGGTGCTGGAAGCCGGCGTGCGCACGTTCTCGCGCGACGTCGTGCTGGGCAACGTGCCGAGACTGCGTGACGCGATTGCCGAATACGACACTGATACCATCCGGGAGGTCCTGTTCGCGACGATGCCGGAGTTCTCTCCGATTGAACAGGACGCTTACATCTCCTCCGCTAAAGTGGTTCCCTTTCCGGCACGCGAGGCCAACAGGTATTAAATGAGCAAGCGAATTCGTAAGGCGGTTTTTCCAGTGGCAGGGCTCGGGACGCGCTTTTTGCCGGCAACCAAGACGGTTCCGAAGGAAATGCTGCCGATCATCGATCGTCCGCTTATCCAGTACGCTGTTGACGAGGCCATCGAGGCCGGTTGTGACACCCTGGTGTTCATCACCAACCGCTACAAGCACGCCGTTGCCGATTACTTCGACAAGGCCTACGAGCTGGAACAGAAGCTGGAACGTGCGGGCAAGCACGAACAGCTGGAGATGATCCGCCACGTGCTGCCGGAAGGCGTGCGCGCGATCTTCGTCACCCAGGCCGAAGCGCTGGGCCTGGGCCATGCCGTGCTGTGCGCGAAGTCGGTAATCGGTGACGAGCCGTTTGCGGTGCTGCTGCCGGACGATCTGATCTGGAACCGTGGCGACGGCGCGCTGAAGCAGATGGCCGACCTCAACGAGGCCAGCGGCGCCAGCGTCATCGCGGTGGAAGATGTGCCGCACGAGAACACGGCCAGCTACGGCATTGTCGCGACCGAAGCCTTCGATGGCCGCAAGGGCCGCATTTCGCAGATCGTGGAAAAGCCCAAGCCGGAGGACGCGCCGAGCGATCTGGCGGTGGTCGGCCGTTACGTGCTGAGCCCGAAGATCTTCGAGCTGCTGGAATCCACCGGCACCGGTGCCGGCGGCGAGATCCAGCTGACCGATGCGATTGCATCGCTGCTGGCGACCGAAGAAGTGGATGCGTACCGCTTCGAGGGCACCCGTTTCGACTGCGGCACCCATCTGGGCCTGGTCGAAGCGACCATCCGTTTCGCGCTGGAAAACAAGAAGCTGGCCAAGCCGGCGCGCGCGAAGCTGACGGAGATGCTGGCGGAAGAGTGAGTTTTTCGAGCGCTCCGTGCAGCGCTTCGTTTGATACGTGATGGGCGGGATGGGTGGGCCTTTGCAGGACACGCCGTAAACCCGTCCATGGGGGCTCGTAGGCGCCTTGCTCGTGTGCGCTGTCCTGCGCACACGGCAAGACCGGGGTTGGGCGTCCTGCCCAACCCGCCCGAGGCATGCCTCGGGCCCATGGCGCCTGCGGTCCTGCATCGGCCCGCCTCCGCCTCTCGACAGTTTCCGTGCGGCGCGGACGGGAAGGGCGGAATCAAGGGCAAGAGCAAAAGCAAAAAAAGGCAGCCAATGGCTGCCTTTTTCTTTTGGGGTTGCTTGTTGGGGTCAGATCCCTTTGCGCAGCAAAGGGCTCTGACCCCAGCTCTTGCTCTTGCTCACCCCTCCGCCGCGCGGAATGCCGGATGGCACGGGTGGGTGAGGCTGACCGGGACCGTTGGCGCCATGGATGGCGCCATCGAGCCCCCAAGGACGGGTTTACGGCGTGTCCCGGGCAGTCTCACCCGCCCGGGCCCCACAGCAAGCCAGCACATCCGCCGGCAACGCTTTGAACCTTACAGTGCCTCGAAGATACCCGCCGCGCCCATGCCGGTGCCGATGCACATCGTCACCATGCCGTACTTCTGCTGGCGGCGACGCAGGCCGTGCAGCAGGGTCGCGGTACGGATCGCGCCGGTCGCACCCAGCGGGTGGCCCAGGGCAATGGCGCCGCCCAGCGGGTTGACCTTGCTCGGGTCCAGGCCGCAATCGCGGATCACCGCCAGCGACTGCGCGGCGAACGCTTCGTTGAGCTCGATCCAGTCCAGCTGGTCCTGGGTCAGGCCGGCCTGCTTCAGTGCCTTCGGGATCGCGGCGATCGGGCCGATGCCCATCACTTCCGGACGCACGCCCGCCACCGAGAAGCTGACGAAACGTGCCAGCGGGGTCAGGCCGTAGTCCTTGATCGCCTGCTCCGACGCCAGCAGCACCGCGCCGGCGCCGTCGCTCATCTGCGACGAGTTGCCAGCGGTGACGGTGCCGCCGAACTGGCCGTTGCGGAACACCGGGCGCAGCTTGGCCAGGCCTTCGGCCGAGGAGTCCGGGCGCGGGCCTTCGTCGGTATCGGCAACCTTGTTGCGGGTGATGATGCGCTGGCCGTCGGCCAGGTCCGGCAGGTGCGAGACGATCTCGTAGGGGCTGATTTCATCCTTGAACTCGCCGTTCTGGATGGCCGCCATGGCCTTCTGGTGCGAGGCCAGGGCAAACGCGTCCTGCTCTTCGCGCGAGACCTTCCACTCTTCAGCCACCTTCTCGGCGGTGATGCCCATGCCGTAGGCAATGGCCACGTGGTCGTTGTCGAACACGCTCGGCGCCATCGCGATCTTGTTGCCCATCATCGGCACCATCGACATCGATTCGGTGCCGCCGGCCAGCATCAGGTCGGCGTTGCCCAGGCGGATCGCATCAGCGGCCTGCGCCACGGCCTGCAGGCCGGAGGAGCAGAAGCGGTTCACGGTCTGCGCAGCGATGGTGTTGGGCAGGCCAGCCAGCAGCACGCCGATGCGCGCCACGTTCATGCCCTGCTCGGCTTCCGGCATGGCGCAGCCGATGATCGCGTCATCGATGCGGTTGACGTCCACGCCCGGCGCCTGGGCGACGACGCTGCGCAGCACGTGCGCAAGCATGTCGTCGGGGCGGGTATTGCGGAACATGCCCTTGGGCGCCTTGCCAACCGGGGTACGGGTGGCGGCGACGATGTAGGCGTCCTGGATTTGCTTGGTCATTGCAGTGATCTCTCGAATGGGTTTTGTAGAGTCGAGCCATGCTCGACTGCCACAGCAGGTGGTGCCGGCCGCAGCCGGCACCCGCCATCAATCAGTTACGCAGCGGCTTGCCGGTCTTCAGCATGTGCGCGATGCGGGCCTGGGTCTTTTCCTGCTGGGCCAGTTCAACGAAATGCTTGCGCTCCAGGGTCAGCAGCCACTCTTCGTCCACCAGGGTGCCGCGGTCGACCTTGCCGCCGCACAGCACGGTGGCGATGCGCTCGGCGATCTCGTAGTCGTACGGGCTGATGAAACGGCCTTCCAGCATGTTGACCAGCATCATCTTGAAGGTGGCGATGCCCACGTCACCGGCCACCTGGATACGGCGCGCCGGCAGCGGCGGGCGGTAACCGGCTTCGGCCAGCGCACGTGCTTCGGCCTTGGCGATGTACAGCGCCTCGTAGCTGTTGAACACCACCTTGTCCGTGCTGCGCAGCAGGCCCAGTTCCTTGGCGTTGACCGCCGAGTTGGACACCTTGGCCATCGCCACGGTCTCGAAGGTCTTCTTCAGTTCGGCGAACACGTCACCGCCCGGGCCAGCGGCCTGCGAGGCGCGCACGGCCAGTTCCTTCAGGCCGCCACCGGCCGGCAGCAGGCCGACGCCGGCTTCAACCAGGCCGATGTAGCTTTCCAGGAACGCCACGGTCTTGGCGCTGTGCATCTGGAATTCGCAGCCGCCACCCAGTGCCAGGCCGCGCACGGCAGCCACCACCGGCACCAGCGAGTACTTGATGCGCTGGCTGGTGCGCTGGAAGTTGGCGACCATTTCCTCGAACTGGTCCACCTTGCCGTCCTGCAGCAGGCCGAGGGCACCGGCCAGATCGGCACCGGCGGAGAAGGGTTCCTTCTGCTGCCAGATCACCAGACCCTGGAAGTCCTTCTCGGCGCGGCTGACGCACTCCTGCAGGCCATCCAGCACCTGGTCGGACACGGTGTTCATCTTGGTCTTGAAGCTGACCACGGCGATGCCATCGCCGTCATGCCACATGCGCAGGCCGTCGTTCTCGAACACGGTCTCGCCCGGGGCGAACTGCTCGCCCAGCAGCGGATCGGGGAAGCGCTGGCGCTGGTACACCGGCAGCGACGAGCGCGGCAGCTTGGCGTTGCGCGACGGGCTGTAGCTGCCTTCGGCGGCGTGCACGCCGTCGCGGCCATCGAACACCCAATCCGGCAGCGGGGCGCTGCTCATGCTCTTGCCGGCCACGATGTCATCGGCAATCCACTGCGCCACCTGCTTCCAGCCAGCGGCCTGCCAGGTCTCGAACGGGCCCAGCGACCAGCCGTAGCCCCAGCGGATGGCCAGGTCGACGTCGCGCGCGGTTTCGGCGATGTCGGCCAGGTGGTAGGCGCTGTAATGGAACAGATCGCGGAAGGTCGCCCACAGGAACTGCGCCTGCGGGTGCTGGCTCTCACGAAGCTTGGCGAACTTCTCGGCCGGGTTCCTGATCTTCAGGATCTCGACCACTTCCGGTGCGGCGGTGCGGTCGGCCGGGCGGTAGTCCTGCTTTTCCAGGTCGACAACCAGGATGTCCTTGCCGACCTTGCGGAAGATGCCAGCGCCGGTCTTCTGGCCCAGTGCACCCTTGGCGATCAGCGCCTCAAGCCACTTCGGCGACTTGAAGAACGCATGCCACGGGTCGTTGGGCAGGGTGTCGCCCATGGTCTTGATGACGTGGGCCATGGTGTCCAGGCCGACCACGTCGGAGGTGCGGTAGGTGGCCGACTTCGGGCGGCCGACCAGCGGGCCGGTCAGGCCGTCCACTTCATCAAAGCCCAGGCCGAACTGCTGGGTGTGGTGGATGGTGGACAGGATCGAGAACACGCCGATGCGGTTGCCGATGAAGTTCGGGGTGTCCTTGGCGTACACCACGCCCTTGCCCAGGGTGGTCACCAGGAAGGCTTCCAGGCCTTCCAGCACCGCCTTGTCGGTGGTGGTGGCCGGAATCAGCTCGGCCAGGTGCATGTAGCGCGGCGGGTTGAAGAAGTGCACACCGCAGAAACGGTGGCGCAGCTGTTCGGGCAGCACGTCGGCCAGCTTGTTGATGCCCAGGCCGGAGGTGTTGGACGCCAGCACCGCGTGGTCGGCCACGAACGGGGCGATCTTCTTGTACAGGTCCTGCTTCCAGTCCATGCGCTCGGCGATGGCCTCGATGATCAGGTCGCAGTCCTTCAGCTGCTCCAGGCTGGAGTCGTAGTTACCCGGGGTGATGGCTTCAGCCAGCGACTTGCTGGCCAGCGGTGCCGGGCTCAGCTTGCCCAGGTTGGCGATCGCCTTCAGCACGATGCCGTCGGCCGGGCCTTCCTTGGCGGGCAGGTCGAACAGCACGGTGTCGACGCCAGCGTTGGTGAGGTGGGCTGCGATCTGGGCACCCATGACGCCGGCACCCAGCACGGCGGCGCGGCGGACTAGCAGGGAATTGGACATGGTGTAGGGCCTTTGTTGGTCAGCAGTTACGGGGTGGGTCACACCCGGTGGAATCACGGGGAAGCGGGCAGGGCGCTGTCGCGTGCGGCGGCGCGGAACCCGGCTTCGGCGAAATGGATCAGTTCATGGGCGGCATGGGCACGATGCGCTGCTTCGGTGACACCTGCGGGTCGCTTGATCAGGCCGAAATCGGCCATCGCGTAGGTCAGCGAACCGGCCAGGAAATCCAGCCGCCAGTACAGCTCTTCCTTGCTCAGGCCGGGCACGCATTCGGCGATGGCCTTGCCGAACGCGCGCAGCACGTGGCCGTAGTGGTCGGACAGGAACTTGCGCAGGTTGTCGTTCTTCTCGGCGTAGGCACGGGCGATCACCCGCACGAAGGCACCGCCACTCTGCCGGTCCTGGGCCATGGCCAAGGCGGGTTCGACGAAGGCGGCCAGCACCGGGCGCAGCTGCCCGTGGTGCTCGCTGCGGGCGCGTTCCAGCTGGGCCAGGCGCACGCGGGTCATCTCGTCCATGCGGCGGCGGAAGACCTCGTTGACCAGGTTTTCCTTGGAGCCGAAGTGGTAGTTGACCGCCGCGATGTTGACGTCGGCCTGGCTGGTGACCTGGCGCAGCGAGGTGCCGGCGAAGCCATGCAGGGCGAACAGCTCCTCGGCGGCGCCGAGGATCCGGTCCTTGGTCGAGAAGTGGGCGGGCTTGGCCATGGGGTGGCGGACCTTAATCAAACGATTGTTTGATACTAGGACCAGACGGGGGCGTATGGCATTTTGCAGTGCAGCAAAACCGGCGGAGCGGTTACGGGGCATTCACCCGTGCACCGGGGTCGGATCCCCGCAGGGGCTCCGACCCCTCGCCGGGCGGGCGGATCATGGGGTCAAAGCCCCCGCGGGGATCTGACCCCGGCGGTCCGGGTTCCTTGCCTGCCGGCCAGCGGCCGGCACTACCATCCCGACGCGGGATCTCTTACAATTCGCCTACGTTTATCAGGCTAAGCCCGCGTCCCGACGCGGGTTTTTTTCATGTTACCCTTCGGGCCATCAGCGGCCCGATTCCATTGGAGACATCCCATGGCGCTGGAGCGCACCCTTTCGATCATCAAGCCGGACGCCGTTGCCAAGAACGTCATCGGCGAAATCTACGCCCGCTTCGAAAAGGCCGGCCTGAAGGTCGTGGCCGCCAAGTACAAGCAGCTGTCGCGTCGTGAAGCCGAAGGCTTCTACGCCGTGCACCGCGAGCGTCCGTTCTTCAACGCGCTGGTCGAGTTCATGATCTCCGGCCCGGTGATGATCCAGGCCCTGGAAGGCGAGAACGCCGTCCTGGCCCACCGCGACCTGCTGGGCGCCACCAACCCGAAGGAAGCCGCTGCGGGCACCATCCGCGCCGACTTCGCCGAATCCATCGATGCCAATGCCGCCCACGGCTCGGACTCGGTCGAGAATGCCGCGATTGAAATCGCCTACTTCTTCGCCGCCACCGAAGTCGTCTCGCGCTGAGAGTAATGCCGTGAACGAGGTCGTACAGTCCCCCGCCATCCAGCCGCTGCCCAAGTCGGCACCCACGGCTGGCAAGCAGAACCTGCTCGACCTCGATCGCGCGGGCCTGGAGAAGTTTTTCGTCGAGGTTCTTGGCGAAAAGAAGTTCCGTGCCCACCAGGTGATGAAGTGGATCCACCATCGCTACGTCACCGATTTCGATGAAATGACCGACCTCGGCAAGGTCCTGCGCGCCAAGCTGCAGGCCCATGCCGAGGTGCTGGTTCCGAACATCGTGTTCGACAAGCCCTCCGCCGACGGCACCCACAAGTGGCTGCTGGCGATGGGCGTGGATGGCAAGAACGCCATCGAGACCGTGTACATCCCCGACAAGACCCGCGGCACGCTGTGCGTGTCCTCGCAGGTCGGTTGCGGCCTGAACTGCACGTTCTGCTCCACCGCCACCCAGGGCTTCAACCGCAACCTGACCACCGCCGAGATCATCGGCCAGGTGTGGGTTGCCGCACGCCACCTGGGCAACGTGCCGCACCAGATGCGCCGCCTCACCAACGTGGTGATGATGGGCATGGGCGAGCCGCTGATGAATTTCGACAACGTCGTGCGCGCCATGAGCGTGATGCGCGACGACCTGGGCTACGGCCTGGCCAACAAGCGCGTGACCCTGTCGACCTCCGGCCTGGTGCCGCAGATCGACCGCCTGTCCACCGAAAGCGACGTGTCGCTGGCGGTGTCGCTGCACGCGCCGAACGATGCGCTGCGCGAGACCCTGGTCCCGCTGAACAAGAAGTACCCGATCGCCGAACTGATGGCCTCGTGTGCCCGTTACCTGCGCGCCAACAAGCGCCGCGAGTCGGTCACCTTCGAGTACACCCTGATGAAGGGCATCAACGACAAGCCCGAGCATGCCCGTGAGCTGGCCCGCCTGATGCGCCAGTTCGACAACGCGGTGCAGGCCAAGGATTCGGGCAAGGTCAACCTGATTCCGTTCAACCCGTTCCCGGGCACCCGCTACGAGCGTTCGGAAGAAGCGCACATCCGTGCCTTCCAGAAGATCCTGCTCGACAGCAATGTGTTGACGATGGTCCGCCGCACCCGTGGCGATGACATCGATGCGGCCTGTGGCCAGCTCAAGGGCCAGGTGATGGACCGCACCCGCCGCCAGGCCGAGTTCAACAAAACGTTGCAGGCAGGGAAGGGGAGCGATGCGGCCGCGTGACCGTCTCTGGCCAGTCCTGATTGCAGGGGTGCTGGCCGTTTCGGCCAGTGGCTGCAGCAAGACGGTCAAGTCCCAGCTTCCCGAGGAATACACCCGCGGTGGTGATATCGCCCCGGAACGCCATGTACGCGATGCGCCGGGTGTACGCGAAGAGTTCCGCTACCAGGACCAGCTCGCGCTGGCCGCCCGTGACATGCAGACGGGCAACCTGGACGAGGCCGAGCGCAAGGTGCGCCAGGCCATGAAGCTGCAGCCCAAGGGCGTGGACGGCATCATGCTGATGGCCGGTATCGACGACCGTCGGGGCCGCACGCAGCAGGCCGGTACGGGCTTCCGCCGCGCGGCCGAGCTGGCGCCGCAGCGGGCTGACGTGCTCAACAATTACGGCGCCTGGCTGTGCCAGCACGGGCAGGCCGCCGAATCGCTGGTGTGGTTCGACCGGGCGCTGCAGGCGCCGGGCAATGGCACCCAGGGCGGCACCCTGGCCAATGCCGGCAGCTGCGCGCTGGATGCCGGCCAGGTGGAGCGCGCCGAGCGCGACCTGCGTGCCGCGCTGGTGATGGTGCCGGCCAACCCGGTTGCCCTCGAAGCGATGGCCCAGCTCAACGTCCGCCGTGGCCGGTTTTTCGAGGCGCGCGCCTTCGCCGAACGTAGGATTGCGGCTGCACCGGCCACGCGTTCCGTGTTACAACTTGCCTCTGAAATCGAGGCGCGACTGGGCGATCAGGCGGCATCCGATCGTTATTTGCAGCGGATTCGACAGGAATTTCCGCAGGACGCGGGCTCCTAATCTCCAGGGTTGATGCATTGTGATTGATGACCAGACTGTGAGCGCTCTCGATACTGCGGCCGGCTGCGGCGCTCGCCTGCGCCAGGCCCGCGAGGCGGCCGGACTGACCCTTGAAACCGTCGGCCAGCGCCTGCGCATGCCGGTCCAGGTGGTCAAGTCGCTCGAAGAAGAACAGTGGCAGAAGCTCGGCGCCCCGGTATTCGTCCGCGGCCAGCTGCGCAGCTATGCGCGCCTGCTGAACGTGGATATCAGCCAGCTGCTGGAACAGGCCCAGGTCGGTGCGGTGGTTCCGCCCACCCTGGTCAGCCATACCCATACCCCGCGTGCCCGCCGCATCGCCGAGAATCTCGGCCGGCGCATGCTGTATGTCGGCATCACGGCGGTGCTGGCGGTGCCGGTGTGGTTCGCCACCCGCGGCCACTTCGACAACACCCCGGCCACGCCCAACACGGCGTCGCTGGACGCCATCCCCGCGGCGGTGCCGGTGGCCCCGTCCACGATGGGCAGCGAACCGGCGGCGCGTGCCGAACCGGCGGCAGCTGCCGCCAAGCCGGCTGCCACCCCGTACGTGGCCTCGCTGGCCCCGGTGCCGCGCCCGGCCCCGGCTGCTCCGGCCAGCGCCACGCTGGAGATGCAGTTCAACGGCGACAGCTGGGTCGATATTGCCGGCCCGGATGGCGGCTCGGTCGAAAAGGCGCTCATCAAGGCCGGCCAGACCCGCAGCTTCACCCCGGGCCAGGTCAGCCGCGTGACCCTGGGCAATGCCTCGGAGGTCCAGGTTCAGCAGAACGGCGCTATCGTCGATCTGACGCCCTACCAGCGAGCCAACGTGGCCCGCTTTCAGGTATCCTCTGAAGGCTCCGTTGTCCCGGTTTCACACTGAGACGCGGTTTCACCACCTTCGATAATCCCAATGGTCCCTCCCTATGGGCGGGGCGAGAGTACGCATGGCGATCGACGATCTGCTCGACGAGCACGAACAAAGTGAACGTGTCCGCAGCTGGCTGCGGAAGAATGGCGCCAGCATCCTCGGTGGCGTAGCGATCGCCATCGGCGCCATTGCCGGTTGGCAGTGGTACCAGACCAACCAGGGCGGCAAGCTGGCCTCGGCCAATGTCGAGTACCAGAAGGCGCTGGTTGGCCTGCAGGACAACAAGCTGGACGACGCGGCCAAGGCGGTCAAGGCGCTGGAGGCTGGCCCGTCCAGCGTCTATGGCGACCTGGCGGCCCTGCAGCTGGCCAAGGCCCAGGTCGATGCCGGCAAGAATGAAGACGCCCTGGCCACCCTCCGCGGCGTGAAGGTCGAAGGTGACCTGCAGCGCGTGGTCGACCAGCGCGTGGCCCGCCTGCTGGTGGCAACCGGCAAGAGCGAGGAGGCGATCAAGCTGCTCGCCAGCGCCACCGACAGCAGCAGCCTGGAAATCCAGGGCGATGCGCTGCTGGCGCAGGGCAAGCGTGATGCGGCCCGGGAACAGTACGAGAAGGCGCTTAAGACGCTGGATGTGGCAGCACCGCAGCGGCGTGTGCTGGAAACCAAGGTTATGGACGCTGGCGGCACCGTCGCCGCCCCTGCGGAGTCGGTTTGATGAGTCAGAAGGTCATGATTACGCGCGTCGCCTCCGTCCTGCTGCTGGGCATGGCACTGACCGGCTGCAGCACCATGAAGGGCTGGTTCGCCGGTAAGGATGCCGCCGCCAAGAAGGCACAGGAGCCGGCTGAACTGGTCAAGTTCGAGCCGACCGTGAAGGTCAACAAGGCCTGGTCGGTCAACCTGGGCAAGGGCGAGCGCCGCATCGGCGTGCGCCAGGGCCCGGCCGTGGCCAACGGCCACGTGTTCGCTGCGGCCATCACCGGTGGCGTGCACGCCATCGACCTGCAGACCGGCAAGAAGGTCTGGACCTGGGAACCGCAGAAGGAAAAGAAGAAGGCCAAGCTGCGCCTGTCCGGCGGCCCGGGTGTCGGCGAGAACCTGGTGGTCATCGGCACTCTCGATGGCCAGGTCATCGCGCTGGACATCAACGATGGCAGCGAGAAGTGGCGCGCCCGCGTGCCGGGCGAAGTGATCGCGGCCCCGGCCGTTGCCCAGGGCCTGGTGTTCGTGCGCAGCAATGATGGCCGCGTCACCGCGTTTGAAGCCTCCAACGGCACCCAGAAGTGGTTCAACCCCAGCGAGCTGCCGGCGCTGACCGTGCGTGGCAACGCGCCGGTGGTCACCGGTCCGGGCGTGCTGTTCATCGGCAAGGATGACGGCGCTGTCGCCGCCCTGGCCATGCAGGACGGCCGCACCCTGTGGGACCAGACCGTGGGCAGCCCGGAAGGCCGTACCGAGCTGGAACGCATGGCCGACGTCGACGGCGCCCCGGTGCTGGAAGGCAACACGCTGTACGTGAGCAGCTTCAAGAACCAGACCATGGCCATCGAAGGCCCGACCGGTCGCCCGCTGTGGGCGCGTGACCACGGCGGTGCCGGTGGCGTGGCGGTGTCTTCGGGCAATGTGTTCGTGACCGACCCCAAGGGCGGCGTGTTCGGCCTGGACAAGGCCAGCGGCACCGCCATGTGGTCGCAGTCGGGCCTGGCGCGTCGTTCGCTGACCGGCCCTGCGCTGCAGGGTGATTACGTGGTGGTTGGTGACTACAAGGGATACCTGCATTGGCTGCAGGCCTCCGACGGCGCGATGGCGGCGCGGGCCAAGAGCGGCGGTGACGCCCTGCTTGCCCAGCCAGTCGTCGTCGACGGGGTGCTGCTGGTGCAGAATGTTGATGGCAAGCTGACCGCATTCCGGTTGGCAAATTAATACGGAGTAATCGCGATGCTGCCTTTGGTCGCCCTGGTTGGACGGCCGAATGTCGGCAAGTCGACCATCTTCAATGCTTTGACCCGCACGCGTGACGCCCTGGTCCATGACCAGCCCGGCGTCACCCGCGACCGCAACTACGGTGTCTGCCGTCTGGACGAGGACAATCACTTCCTCGTCGTGGACACCGGCGGTATTGCCGAGGAAGAAGAAGGCCTGGCAGGCGCCACCACGCGCCAGGCCCGCGCCGCAGCGGCCGAAGCCGATCTGATCCTGTTCGTTGTCGATGCCCGCGAAGGCACCTCGGCCATGGACGACGAGATCCTGGCCTGGCTGCGCAAGCTGTCGCGCCCGACGCTGCTGCTGATCAACAAGATCGACGGCACCGACGAGGACAGCGTCCGCTCGGAGTTCGCCCGTTACGGTTTCGGCGAAATGCTGACCGTGTCGGCCGCCCATCGCCAGGGTCTGGACGACCTGCTGGACGAAGTGATCCAGCGCCTGCCGGAAGAAGGCAGTGGCGAAGAACTGGACAACGATCCGAACCGCATCCGCATCGCCTTCGTCGGCCGCCCCAACGTGGGCAAGTCGACGCTGGTCAACCGCATCCTCGGCGAAGAGCGCATGATCGCCTCGGACGTGCCGGGCACCACCCGCGATTCCATCGCCGTGGACCTGGAACGTGACGGCCGCGAATACCGCCTCATCGACACCGCCGGCCTGCGCCGCCGCTCGCGCGTGGACGAAGTCGTCGAGAAGTTCTCGGTGGTCAAGACCATGCAATCCATCGAGCAGTGCCAGGTGGCCGTGCTGATGCTGGACGCCACCGAAGGCGTGACCGACCAGGACGCCACCGTGCTGGGCGCGGTACTGGATGCCGGCCGTGCGCTGGTCATCGCCATCAACAAGTGGGATGGCCTGACCGAGTACCAGCGCGAGCAGGCCGAAACCCTGCTGTCGCTGAAGCTGGGCTTCGTGCCGTGGGCCGAGTCGGTGCGTATTTCCGCCAAGCATGGTTCGGGCCTGCGCGAGCTGTTCCGTGCGGTGCACCGCGCGCACGAATCGGCGAACAAGACCTTCACCACCAGCGAAGTGAACAAGGCGCTGGAAGTGGCGTACGAGACCAACCCGCCGCCGACCATTCGCGGCCACGTATCCAAGCTGCGTTACGTGCACCCGGCCGGCGCCAACCCGCCGACCTTCATCGTGCACGGCACGCGTCTGAAGGAACTGCAGGAATCGTACAAGCGCTACCTGGAAAACTTCTTCCGCAAGCGCTTCAAGCTGATCGGCACCCCGGTGAGCTTCATCTTCCGCGAAGGTACCAACCCGTACGAGGGCAAGAAGAACGTCCTCACCGAGCGGCAGGTCAAGGCCAAGCGGCGCTTGATGAAGCACGTCAAGGGCAAGTAATCCACGAAAGGCGGCCGCAGGGCCGCCTTTTCGTTTGCGTGCCGCGACGGGCTGGCGGGGTGGAACCGACGGGGTGGAACCGACTGGATGGACCGGCGGGGTAGAGTCGACTGTCAGTCGACTACCGCGCGCAGCGCGGCATTCTGGCATTACGCGAATTGCAGTCGACCAACGGTCGACTCTACCGCGCGCGCGTTGTCGCCGCGCGCCGTTACCGCGCCGGGCAATGCCCGGCGGGTGCGCCCTACAATGGGCCCATGAGCATTCCCGAGCTTTCCCCGCAGCAGGCGCGGGACCGTGTGGCCCACGGTGCGGTTCTGATCGATGTGCGCCAGGCGCACGAGCGTGCCGGTGGCATGGCCGAGGGCGCGCGGGGCGTGGCCCAGGGCGATCTGCTGGCCGACCCGGCCGCGCATCTGCCGGCACAGGGCCAAGAAACATTGCTGATCTGCCAGAGCGGCAAACGCTCCGCCGATGCCGCGCAGGCACTGCGGCTGGCCGGGTATGCCAACGTCGCCTCGGTGGCCGGTGGCACCGTGGCCTGGCGCGAGCAGGCGCTGCCGCTGGTGCAGCCGATGCTCGCTGCCGCCGACCGCGATTTCTTTGATCGCTATTCGCGCCACCTGCTGCTGCCGCAGGTGGGCGAGGCTGGCCAGCGCCGCCTGCAGCAGTCGCGTGTGCTGGTGCTGGGCGCGGGTGGCCTCGGCGCACCGGCCGGGTTCTATCTGGCTGCCGCCGGGGTAGGGCACCTGCGTGTTGCCGACCATGACCGGGTGGAGCGCAGCAACCTTCACCGGCAGATCGTGCATACCGAAGCCAGCGTCGGCCAGTTGAAGGTCGATTCGGCCCGCGAACGGCTGCTGGCGTTGAACCCCTCCATCAAGATCGAGGCCGTGCCCGAACGAGTGACCTCGGAGAATGTCGATCGCCTGCTGGAAGGCGTGGACGTGGTGCTGGATGGCTCGGACAACTTCCCGCTGCGCTACCTGCTCAACGATGCCTGCATCAAGCACGCCACGCCGCTGGTCTATGCCGCCATCGAGCGCTTCGACGGGCAGGTAAGCGTGTTTGACGCCGGCCGCCAGCGTGGCGTGGCGCCCTGTTACCGCTGCCTGTTCCCCGAACCGCCACCGCCCGAGTTCGCGCCGAACTGTGCCGAGGCCGGCGTGCTGGGCGTGCTGCCCGGCCTGGCCGGGGTGTTGCAGGCCACCGAAGTGCTGAAGCTGCTGCTGGGCATCGGTGAGCCGCTGGTGGGGCGGCTGCTGCGCTTCGATGCGCTGGGCATGCGCTTCCGCGAAACCGGCATCGGGCCTGATCCGGCCTGCCCGGTGTGTGCGCCGGGTGTGCCGTTCCCGGGGTACATCGATTACGCCGCGTTTTGTCGGGGTGGGTGATCCCGGTTGGGGCTGCCCATTCACGCATGGCGTGGGTCTACTGATCGTGCGCTTGGGGTAGGTGCAGTCGATTACCCGCAACGCGCGGCGAGACAGACTCGAAGGGTGTGGGAAGCAGTAGTTCGTGCGAGCCCGTGGGTTGATGGTCGTCAAGAAGTTCTACTAGACCGTGGGCGGGAGAACGGGAAGAGTGAGTTCATCCAGTCCACGCCAGACGATGGCAACCTTTTGCTCGTGGCGCGCCTGGTGTTCCACTGGTCCGACCCAGGCGGCCACGAGCCGGACCTCTGAAGCTTTGCAGCCATGACCGATGAGTCGCTGCCGGTAATTCAGGAGGCAGGCCGCCACAAACTGATCGTGTCGTTGAAGCCTGAACAGGCCCTTGCACACTATGTTTGGTGAAAAACGGAGGTCCTATCATGAACACAGAAAAGCGGCGTAAGGATGCACCTAAGCCGAGGCCTTGCTAAGCCCGGGCCTTCACCGATCCAGGAAGGGTTGCGCGGTGGCAAGGACGTTGATTGTGGTGGGTGATGCCACCACCGGGGGCGGTAGAGTGGTCTCCGGGTCACCGGATACCGACATTGATGGCAAAGCTATTGCCCGAGTGGGCGACAAAGCCACTTGTTCCAAGCACAATTGCGTGGCCACCATCATGAGCGGCGACGACACTCTGGTATTCGAAGGCCGCGCGGTGGCGCGTCACGGGGATCGGTTATCGTGTGCCTGCACGCTGATTGCCGGGAAGCAGTCCCATGTGTTCGTAGACACAGGCGGGGGCCGAGCACCCAAAGCAGCCGGCTCGTCTCCGGCAATCTCGCCGATCGTGGCTGCGCCCCTCCAGGCGCTCGCCGACAGAGAGCCGGTGTGCGAGGAGTGTCTGTTGGCCGCCGCCCAATCAGGCGCGGCATTTCTGGGGCTTTGACGATGCACTATGCCTTGATTGACACAGCCGTGCGGTCCGATGCCAAGCAGGTGTTGATGTGGCATACGCAGGGCTGCCCCAGTACGGTGCGTTCCTTGTTCGCGCGGCAACCAGAGCGCAACCATGCCCACGCCGGGCCGTGGCTGGTCGCGTTGGACGGCAACTCGGGACTCCAGGCGTGGCTCCAAACCTTGGACATGGAAATGGGGGCCGTGGCTTGGCTGACCGCTGATGTGGGGTTTGAATCGTTGTTTGAGCACCTGGAAACGTGTTTGGACATCCGCTTGTCCGATGGGGGCCTTGCACTGTTCAGGTTCTGGGACGGCCGGGTGTTCTGGCGTATCCAGAGCGTGCTGCGGCTGGAGCAGCGGCGGGCGTTGATGGGCCCGGTGACGCGGTGGGCGCTGCAAATCAACGGCCAGCCATGGGCATTGGAGCCCGCAATGATTGAGGAGTTCCGGTGATGTTGGAGCTGGACAAACGCCAGGAAGCTTTGCTGCGCCTGCCCGAACCGCTGGCCTTCGTTCCCAAACTGGCCGCAGAGATTCGACGCGACATGCCAGAGCGGGTGCAAGGCTTAAGCGAGCAGCGGCTGCGTGAAGCGACCGAGCGCAGCTATTTATACGCAAGCTATGAATTGGGCATCACCTCCGTGCCCCTGCTGGTGCAGTGGACCAAAACCGACGTGGGAAGTGGGGGAGAGCTCCACCGCAATGCGGACATCGATCTGACCATGCGCCACGCCCAAAACCCCAACCTCAAAGCCGCAGATATCTTAAGTGCGCTGGCCGCCACGGGCCGTTGGCCAAAGGGAGGCAACTGATGGCAGCCATTCCGATACGGTGGGGGCTGGGAAAACTGGCGGAACGTGCGGCAGCCGCCGCCGCCGCGGCAGAGGCTGCCCGACGCGCGACAAAAGATCTGCCCAACACGAATACACGCGAAGCCGATTGCTCGCAGACGCCGCAAGCCAGCGAGTGCAACCAATGCAAGCTGGGCGATGGCATGGTGGGGCAGGGGGCCACGCCACGCTACATCGCGAAAACAAACCGAATCAACTACGACTACCAGTTGCAGGTTGTCAACATGTTCGCGGCACCAGAACGGTTCGGCTACGTGCGCTACGGGGACAATAGCAACACCATCGTCAACATCGACCTATCGGCGGTAAAAGATTTCTTCGGCACCGGTGGGAAATATGTCACCTTGGAATGGCTGTTCGGAGGCATTGCGTTTGACGGGTTCTGGCGCGGCCGCTGCACGGTGGTGGAGACCAAAGCGAACTTCGGTTCGTTCTTTGACGAAGACGGGATGCCGGCAAAGCCGTTCACGCCTGTAGTGGTGGCCGGTTGGTTCAAAACCTACACCAAACAAGCCGGTGTGGTTTCAGTAGCCAAGCCTCAGGGCAAACTGGAGTGGCACTTCATGGACAATGTGGCTTATGGAGTGGCAGTCCAAGCTGGCATCCCCGCAACTGTTGCCCACTTCACCCCCTACATCGTTGGCCGTTTTCCATGAACCTCACGTTTGCATGCCGCCTGCCTTCCTCCCCCCGGACTGCCGAACAGGTCTGGCACGACTTGAAAGGGGTCACGGCGCGATTGTCCCAGGTAGACCCGCTGTTTGCGCAGTGGTGGGCTAACCCCCGTGGGCCGAAAGACGCTTACGTACCACTGGCGGATCGCCAGGCCTTTCTTGCGCGGCTGCTAGCAGACGAGCAAGCGTTGGCTGAAGAGTTTCCCAACCAGTCGTCGTCTGGCAGCAGCGGCGCATTGCTGACTAACGCCGGCAACGACAAAGACTGGAAGCAGCGCGGTGCAGTGGCGCTGACCTATTTCCCCGATCAAGGGCAGTGGCGCCTTCAGCTGCATCGTGTGGAAAAGGTCTACGCGCAGCCCGCCCGTGTGGCGTGGGCACTGTTGAACGCACTTGCTGGTGACGAGCGCGTGACGTTTGTCCAAACCAACGTCCAGCAGCTCATTGACGGGCAGCTGTTGCTTTACAGCGTGGATCGAGCCGTCTTCCCGCATCGCGAGTTCCTTGGATGGATGGGCTACGTCAATCGGCCGCTGACGCTTGAAGACGTACCGGAGGCTGCGCGCGTGGAGGCGAAGGGCAAAGGCTCCCTCATCCTCTCCACGCAGATCTTGGACCTGGGAAACGCCGCAGCCGTGAAGCAGACCAACCAGGTGGAAATGGCGCTCGCAGACCTGGAGTTGCTACCCGTCATCGATCCAAGTTTGGGCTGAACATGTGGCAGTGGCATCAGCGCCGGGCATGGCGAGCCCCGATCAATCCACGCCCTGCGTGGACGAACTTCGGTGATTTCGGAACGCTGACGGGTATCAATCCCGTCATCGTTCCATTTTCGGCACAAGTAAACGCAACGTCGATGCTATTGCCGTCAGAAAACATGCTCTATCGTTGAGGCCGATTTCGGTTTTCGGGGAAACACCGCATGGCGGTAGAAGCAGCGACCAGCGAGCTGGTCAAGGTCGTCGCCCTGTTGGGCGCGGCAGTGGTGATGGTGCCCCTGTTCCGCAGGCTTGGCCTGGGTTCGGTACTTGGCTACTTCGCCGCGGGCCTGGCGATCGGACCGTTCGGGCTGGGCTGGTTCTCCGACCCACAGGCCATCCTGCATACGGCCGAACTGGGCGTGGTGATGTTCCTGTTCGTCATCGGCCTGGAAATGCGGCCCTCGCATCTGTGGAGCCTGCGCAAAGAGATCTTTGGGCTGGGTACGCTGCAGATCGCCACCTGTGCACTGGTGCTCACCAGCATCGCCAAACTGTTCGGCCTGCCGTGGCAGGTCGCTTTCATCGGCGCCACTGGCTTCGTGCTCACCTCCACCGCGGTGGTGATGCAGCTGCTGGCCGAGCGCGGTGACATCGCGCTGCCGTCGGGGCAGAAGATCGTCTCCATCCTGCTGTTTGAAGACCTCTTGATCGTGCCGCTGCTGGCCCTGGTGGCCTGGATGGCGCCGAGCGCCGGCAGCGCCGATGGCGAAGGCTCGCGCTGGCTGTCGGTGGCCATCGGCGTGGGCGCCATTGTCGGCCTGGTGCTGGTCGGCCGCTTCCTGCTCAATCCGCTGTTCCGCCTGCTTGCCGAATCGAAAGCACGCGAAGTGATGACCGCTGCCGCGCTGCTGGTGGTGCTGGGTGCGGCGCTGCTGATGCAGCTGTCTGGCCTGTCGATGGCGATGGGCGCGTTCCTGGCCGGCGTGCTGCTGAGCGAATCCACGTTCCGTCACCAGATCGAAGCGGACATCGAACCGTTCCGCGGCATCCTGCTCGGCCTGTTCTTCCTCAGCGTGGGCATGGCGCTGGACCTGGGCGTGGTGGCCGGCAACTGGCAGATGATCGTCGGTCTGGTGCTGGCGCTGATGGCGGCCAAGGCGCTGTGCATCTACGTCGTGGCCCGCGTGATGGGCAGCGACCACGCACAGGCGATGGACCGTGGCGTGCTGATGGCGCAGGGCGGTGAATTCGCCTTCGTGCTGTTCTCCGCCGCCGCCAGTGCCGGCGTCATCAACATGGACATCAATGCCAACTTCACCGCCGTGGTCGTGCTGTCGATGGCGCTGACCCCGCTGGTGGTGCTGGTCTACAAGCGCGTGGCGCCCAAGCCCGAGGTGAGCCTGGAAGGCGTGGACGCGGCCGATGGCCTGTCCGGCAGCGTGCTGATGATCGGCTTTGGCCGCTTCGGCCAGGTGGCCAGCCAGTCGCTGCTGGCCCGCGACGTGGACGTCACCATCATCGACAACGATGTGGAGATGATCCATAACGCCGAGCGCTTTGGTTTCAAGATCTATTACGGCGATGGCACCCGTCTGGATGTGCTGCATGCGTCCGGCGCCGGTACCGCGCGTGCGATTGCCGTGTGCGTGAACAATGCCGAGGATGCCGATCGCATCGTGGAACTGGTGGTGCATGAATTCCCGCAGGCCAAGTTGCTGGTGCGCTCGTTCGACCGCGAACATTCGCTGCGCCTGATTCATGCGGGTGTGGACTTCCAGATCCGCGAAACGTTTGAATCGGCCCTGCTGTTCGGCCAGGCCGCCCTGATGGAACTGGGTGCGGAAGAAGAGGACGCGCAGGAGATTGCACAGCAGATCCGCGAGCGCGATGCCGAGCGGTTCGAGCTGGAAATGGCCGGAGGCAGCCTGCGTGCCGGCGCGCACATGGTGTTTGGCAGCGCCCTGCCGGGCGTGCCCACCCCGACCCCGTTCACCGCGCCCAAGCGCAAGGCCCGCACGTTGAATGCGGACCAGGTGCCGGAAGAAGAAGAGGAATAACCGCAAGGGGTCAGATGCCTTTCCAGCGGAAAGGGCTCTGACCCCGTTGTCGGATCGGCCCTGTGGGGTCAGAGCCCTTTGCCTGTGGCAAAGGGATCCGACCCCAGCCGGGTCGCCCCTTTGGTAGTGCCGGCCGCTGGCCGGCAGATGCGCGATGCGTCCGGGGTTCATGAGGTTGCCGGCCAGCGGCCGGCACTACCGGGCATGCGCCGGTGGGCGAGGGGGCCTGAATCAGGGACAATAGCGTCCCCGCCCACGCCCGCCCTGCACTCGATGACTGACTCCGCCCCCCAGCTTCCTGCCCGCATCCTCGATGGCCGCCGTATTGCCGAGGACCTGCTCGACAGCCTGAAGGTGCGCGTCGATGCGCGTGTGGCTGCCGGTGGCAGCCGCCCCGGCCTGGCTGTGGTGCTGGTGGGCGGCGATCCGGCCTCGACCGTGTACGTGCGCAACAAGCGCCGCGCGGCCGAAAAGGTGGGCATCGAAGCCTACGATTACGATCTGCCGGCCGGTACCACCGAGGCCGAACTGCTTGATCTGATCGACCAGCTCAACGCCGACCCCAAGATCAACGGCATCCTCATCCAGCTGCCGCTGCCGGGCATCCCTGATGCGCGCCGCCTCATCCAGCGCATCGACCCGCGCAAGGATGTCGATGGCTTCCATCCGGAAAACGTCGGCCACCTGGCCCTGCGTGAATTCGGCCTGCGCCCGTGCACCCCGCGCGGCATCACCACGCTGCTGGGCCACACCGACCAGCCCGTGCGCGGCCGCAACGCCACCATCGTGGGCGTCAGCAACCACGTCGGCCGGCCGATGGGCCTGGAACTGCTGATCGCCGGCTGCACCGTCACCAGCTGCCACAAGTTCACCCCCAAGGACGTGCTCGAACAGGCCGTGCGCAACGCCGACATCCTGGTGGTGGCCGTGGGCCGCCCGGGCATCGTGCCGGGCGAGTGGGTGAAGCCGGGCGCGGTGGTCATCGACGTCGGCATCAACCGCCTGGACGACGGCCGCCTGGTGGGCGATGTCGGGTTTGAAGCGGCTGCCGAGCGGGCGAGCTGGATTACTCCTGTGCCGGGTGGCGTGGGCCCGATGACCGTGGCCACGCTGATGCAGAACACGCTGGAAGCGGCGGAAGCGTCCTGATTCAACCGCGCCGCTGCGCTCGCCGGGCGTGGCCCGGCGCTACCGGGGCGGTGTCGGCCCGCATGACCCGCTCTTGGTAGGTGCCAACCTTGGTTGGCACGGGGCTGTCATTGGCCCGTCCGGGGGTAGCGGCGCCGATTGGGGGTGCCAACCAAGGTTGGCATCTACCAAAGGCGCCGCCCGCGCGACACTGCGTCGCATGCACCCCCTCCCACGGGCCGTGAAAAAGGGGTAAAATGTCGCGCTTCCCCACATCTCGGGTATGCCGATGCTGCGCATCCAGGCTGAAGCACTCACTTACGACGACGTCTCGCTCGTCCCCGCCCATTCGACCATCCTGCCCAAGGACGTCAACCTCGAAACGCGGTTGACTCGCGACCTGAAGCTCAAGCTTCCGATCCTGTCTGCGGCCATGGATACCGTCACCGAAGCCCGCCTGGCCATCGCCATGGCCCAGCTCGGCGGAATGGGCATCATCCACAAGAATCTCAGCCTGGAACAGCAGGCCGCGGAAGTGGCCAAGGTCAAGAAGTTCGAGGCCGGCGTCATCCGCGACCCGATCACCGTCGGCCCGGAAACCACCATCCGCGACGTGCTGGCCCTGACCCAGGCGCACAACATCTCCGGCGTGCCGGTGGTGGGCAGCGACGGCCTGCTGGCCGGTATCGTCACCCACCGCGATATGCGCTTTGAAACCGAGCTGGACGATCCGGTCCGCCACATCATGACCAAGAAGGATCGCCTGGTCACGGTGAAGGAAGGCGCCGCCAGCGATGAAGTGCTGCAGCTGCTGCACCGCAACCGCATCGAAAAGGTGCTGGTGGTCAATGATGATTTCGCCCTGCGTGGCCTGATCACCGTCAAGGACATCCAGAAGAACACCGACTTCCCCAACGCCGCCAAGGATCTGTCGACCCGCCTGCTGGTCGGCGCTGCCGTAGGCGTGGGTGGCGATACCGATCGCCGCGTGGAAGCACTGGTTGCTGCCGGCGTGGACGTCATCGTGGTCGATACCGCGCATGGCCACTCGCAGGGCGTGCTGGACCGCGTGGCCTGGGTGAAGAAGAACTTCCCGAACGTGCAGGTCATCGGTGGCAACATCTGCACCGGCGAAGCCGCACTGGCGCTGCTGGACAGCGGCGCGGACGCCGTCAAGGTCGGCATCGGCCCGGGCTCGATCTGCACCACGCGCGTCGTCGCTGGTGTCGGCGTGCCGCAGGTCACCGCCATCGACCTGGTGGCCGAAGCGCTGCAGGACCGCATCCCGCTGATCGCCGACGGCGGCATCCGCTACTCGGGCGACATCGGCAAGGCGCTGGCCGCCGGTGCTTCGACCATCATGGTCGGCGGCCTGCTGGCCGGTACCGAAGAATCGCCGGGCGAAACCGAGCTGTACCAGGGCCGCTCGTACAAGAGCTACCGTGGCATGGGCTCGCTGGCCGCCATGGAAAAGGGGTCCAAGGACCGCTACTTCCAGGACGCCGCCACCGCCGACAAGCTGGTGCCGGAAGGCATCGAAGGCCGCGTGCCGTACCGCGGCCCGGTGGGCGGCATCATCCACCAGCTGATGGGCGGCCTGCGCGCCACCATGGGCTACGTGGGCTGCGCCACCATCGACGACATGCGCACCAAGCCCAAGTTCGTGAAGATCAGCGGCGCCGGCCAGCGTGAGAGCCACGTCCACGACGTGACGATCACCAAGGAACCGCCGAACTACCGCGCCTGATGCGGGCCGGGCAAAGAGGAACGAGGAAGCTGATTCCCGTTCCTCTTTTTCCATCTGCCGCCACATTTGATTTCGTTTTCCCTACTGCATTGCCAGGGCGCCATGACCAACATCCATAACGACAAGATCCTGATCCTCGATTTCGGCGCGCAGTACACGCAGCTGATCGCCCGCCGCATCCGCGAGCTGGGCGTCTACTGCGAAATCTGGGCCTGGGACCACAACCCGGCCGAGATCGCGGCGTTTGGCGCCAAGGGCATCATCCTGTCCGGTGGCCCGGAATCGACCACGCTGCCGGGCGCCCCGGCCGCACCGCAGGAAGTGTTCGACAGCGGCCTGCCGATCTTTGGCATCTGCTACGGCATGCAGACCCTGGCGGCCCAGCTGGGCGGTGCCACCGAAGCGGCGGACCAGCGCGAATTCGGCCACGCCGAAGTGAACGTCATCAACCCCGATGCACTGTTCAAGGGCCTGAGCGACCACGGCGGCGAGCCGAAGCTGAATGTCTGGATGAGCCACGGCGACCACGTCTCCGTCGCACCGCCGGGCTTCACCATCACCGCCACCACCGACCGCATTCCGGTGGCCGCCATGGCCAACGAAGAAAAGCGCTGGTACGGCGTGCAGTTCCACCCGGAAGTGACCCACACCCTGCAGGGCCAGGCGCTGCTGCGCCGCTTCGTGGTGGATGTGTGCGGCTGCCAGACCCTGTGGACCGCCGCCAACATCATCGACGACCAGATCGCCCGTGTGCGCGAACAGGTGGGTGATGACGAAGTGATCCTGGGCCTGTCCGGCGGCGTCGATTCGTCCGTCGTGGCCGCGCTGCTGCACAAGGCCATCGGCGAGAAGCTGACCTGCGTGTTCGTGGATACCGGCCTGCTGCGCTGGCAGGAAGGCGACCAGGTGATGGCGATGTTTGCCGAGCACATGGGCGTGAAGGTGGTGCGCGTGAATGCCGCCGACCGTTACTTCAGCGCGCTGGAAGGCGTGAGTGACCCGGAAGCCAAGCGCAAAATCATCGGCAATCTGTTCGTCGAGATCTTCGACGAAGAGTCGAACAAGCTGAAGAACGCCAAGTGGCTGGCGCAGGGCACCATCTACCCGGACGTCATCGAGTCGGCCGGCAGCAAGACCGGCAAGGCGCATGTGATCAAGAGCCACCACAACGTGGGCGGCCTGCCGGAACACATGAAGCTGGGCCTGGTGGAGCCGCTGCGCGAGCTGTTCAAGGACGAAGTGCGCCGCTTGGGCGTCGAACTCGGCCTGCCGCGCACCATGGTCTACCGCCATCCGTTCCCGGGCCCGGGCCTGGGCGTGCGTATCCTGGGCGAAGTGAAGCGCGAATACGCCGAACTGCTGGCCAAGGCCGATGCCATCTTCATTGATGAGCTGCGCAAGGCAGATCTGTACGACAAGACCAGCCAGGCGTTTGCGGTGTTCCTGCCGGTGAAGTCGGTGGGCGTGGTGGGCGACGCGCGGGCTTATGAGTGGGTGATTGCGCTGCGGGCGGTTGAGACGATTGATTTCATGACCGCGCATTGGGCGCATCTGCCGTATGAGTTCCTGGGGACGGTGAGCAACCGGATCATCAATGAGTTGCGGGGGGTGTCGCGGGTTGTTTATGACATCTCGGGGAAGCCGCCGGCGACCATTGAGTGGGAATGAGTTGATAGGACTGGGGCGCCGAAAGGCGCCCTAGTTTTATGGCGCAATTGACGAGGCGTCGTCGCGCAATCTTTCAATTGGCTGCGGCGTACTGCCCTTAGGGGCGTCTCCGGCTGCATTGTCTTACGGGCTGAGAGCTTCCCCTTCGATCAAGCATCAGCGAGAATCAAAGGCTCAAAAATCAAACAGAGGCACTGCCATGGAACTTACCGCCGAGCTTTTGAGAAATGAAGCTCATGATTTCTCAAGTATGGAGAGCAGCCATCAAGAACATTCACTGTATGGTGTGACTGATGGCAAGGCGGTTGGTACATACCTGGAAGCGAAGTTCATTGGATATTTGCTAGCCAAGGGCTATGTCTTTGCGCGCGGCAACGCGGCGAGTGGCTTGGATATCCCATCGCTGGGTATCGATATCAAAGTAACGAGTATCAAGCAGCCTCAGTCTTCATGCCCATTCCGGTCAATCAGGCAGAAAGTTTACGGTTTGGGGTACGGATTGATCGTTTTCGTTTACTCGAAATCTGACGACGCCAAGAGTGAGACGTCGACTCTGACAATCATGGATACCATTTTCGTTGAGGCTGATCAGACTGCAGATTTTACGATGACGAGTGGATTGCTCGAGATCTTAAGGAATGATGGAAACGTGGAGGAACTTGCCTCTTTCATGCAGACTCGATCCCTCACTGATGATTACAATCATTTGATGCTTCTTTCTGAAGAGATTCTTTCTTCGCCTCCAAAGCAGGGCTATCTTACAATTTCTCCGGCTTTGCAGTGGAGGCTTCAGTACAAGCGTGCAATTGAAAAGGCGGGTACTGTTGATGGTGTCTATTCTGTCTACAAAACAAAATGAGCCAAAGTAAAAAAAAGATTGAGTTTGGTGATTTTCAGACGCCCGGCAGTTTGGCTGCTCAGGTATGCAGGGTGTTGCAAGATATCGGCATTTCACCTGGCTCCGTTCTTGAGCCTACGTGTGGAGTGGGCGCATTTGTGCAGGCTGCCAGAAGTGAATTTCCGGCGGCCAGTATTCATGGGTACGAGATCAATGAGGAATATCTGGATCTCCTCCGTGCGCGCTTATCCTTGGACGAAGAGCCGGTCCACCTGAATCACGCCAACTTCTTTGACGTTGACTGGTCATTGGAAATTGAAAGGTCGTGCAAAGGATCTCTTCTGATTCTTGGGAACTTGCCATGGGTTACCAGTGCAGCTTTGGGTGCGATAGGTGGTGGAAACCTTCCCAGGAAGTCAAATTTTCTTGGTTACAAGGGATTTGACGCAATTACTGGAAAGGCGAACTTTGATATATCCGAGTGGATGATGCTCGCGCTGATACGCTCGTTACATGACCGCAGGTACGACCTGGCGATGCTATTGAAGACCGCCACTGCAAGAAAAGTGATAAATTATGTAGAGAATATCGGGCTGGGTGTTGACCTGGCGGCGATGTACAGCATCGATGCAAAGAAGCATTTTGGCGCTGCTGTGGATGCCTCCCTGCTGGTTATCCGATTTTCGGGCGAAGTGTCTTCCGCCAGCTTGGAGTACGAAGTTTTTCCATCCATCGATGCCAGGCAGTCTGCGAAAGTCGGACATCGAAAAGGCATGATGATAAGTGATCTGGATAATTTTGATCGCCTTGAGGCTCTGATTGGGGATAGTCCGCAGAAGTGGCGTTCAGGCGTCAAGCACGATGCGTCATCAGTGATGGAGCTTACTAGAAGCGACGCTGGTCTTATAAATGGCTACGGTGAGGTGGTGGACATTGAGCCCAAATACCTCTATCCGCTCATGAAGGGTTCGGATATCGGCTCCAGCCGTTCTTGGCGGGACAAGTATGTGCTTGTAACGCAGACGCGAACTGGCGAAGACACCAGTCATATCCGCGAGGATGCGCCGCTTACGTGGAGATATCTCAAGCGGCACTCTGAGGTGCTTGATAATCGTGGAAGTTCAATTTACGCCAAGGGTCATAGATTTTCTATATTTGGTATCGGTGATTATGCTTTTCGGCCATGGCGAATTGCGATCTGCGGACTCTACAAGAAGCTGAATTTTCGACTACTCGGTCCTCTGGATGGGCGGCCAATCATGTTCGACGACACGGTCTACTACGTCTCGTTCGAGAATGAACTGGACGCGCGCCAGGCAATAACCCAAATTACGAGCTCGGAAGGCTTGGCGGTTCTGCAGTCCATGATTTTTTGGGATGAGAAGCGCCCAATCAAATCTTCGCTGCTGAACAAGTTCGACTGGTCTAGGGTTGGTGGCGAGCCTGTTGACGCGGACCGTTCTGGCGAGAGTGGATGTTTGCTGAGCACTGTAAAGGTAACCACCTCCCGGTGTGAACAGAACTGAACATTAGCGTTAAAGTTAACCTACTGCGAATTCGTAAACAATCTGAAGCCACAATCGACGCTCGTATCTATATTCGTAGCGAGAGGGGTGCGCATGGCAAGCAAGCAGTGCACGGATGAGTTCAAGGTCGAGGCGATCAACTGGGTAGCCGAGATAGGCCTTGCGGCTGCCAGGCCTTTCGGGCGGTCTGGGACTTCTTGCCACAGCTTGTGCCAACGGCTCAGCAGGGCCAGAAGCGAGGCTCTGGCCTGTGAAAATAGAAATCTACCCTAATCTTCTGGAGGTGCAGAAAATGCATCGCGTGGTGGCAACACTTCGTATTTGAACATTACCTTGTCGTCAATAGGTCCGATAAGATGTTCTCTCTCGGCGTGGTGCGCTCGGCCACTGCGCGTAGCTGCGACAAACCAAAACGAATTTCCCACATATTCCTCAGTAATATCGAATGAGAAGTTTCCGTGGCTGTTCCATTGAGCCCCCCTTGTTCGAATGTCATTTACCGTGCTTATTGAATTGGGATAGACTAAATACTCGACGGACTGGCCTTGCGGATCACTTCCGACAATTTTGAATTCGAGTCTGTCGCCTGGGCGTAGTTTTGATTGGGTCTCGATTGACTTTCCGCCCCCTAATGAGTAGTTATTCCCAAGGTTATCTTGAGCCATTTCAATTCGCGGATAATATGATTCGCTAGTTTCCATTTTGCTAAAATGCCTCGTGATTTCCGAGCGAATTTTTCCTGAGATTCCTATCGCCAGATGTATTTCGTGCGGCATGAAATCTCTACGATGTGCATCTGGGTTGCGCAGGTCTCCGAGTATTTTTAGTAGGCACTCTAGCTCGCGAAGATTGGGAAATATCGTTGAAATTCCTTTTTCCCAGTTCTTTTTGATAATTGTTGATAGGTCGTAAAAATCCGCGTAGTAGATAAGGCGGGGATCGACCCCGCCTCTCTTTTTCGCCTCCTGAGCCGCACGGAATTTCCAATTCTCAAGCCGGTCAAGAGTCACCCCGCTGGATTCTATCCAGCTCTCGCCTAGCGTGGAGCGAAGTGTGAATTGAATGGCGTCCCGTAAGCTATTCTCAACTTGTCGTAGTGCAGCGCTTGCGCCGCTGGCCTCAAAAAATTCGTCGTCATTAATTTTCATTTCTGACCTGTGGCCTTGTGAGTTTTGGTCAATAAATTTTTGATGGTGACATGTTGTCTTTAAGGGTGTACTGAAGAATTCCCAGCGCTATCGGCCGTTAACCGGCAGTGTGAGCGATCATGGCAGCTCATGTCGAGACGCCATTCATGTAGCTTACATTCGGCGTGCCGGAGTTCAACCGGATCCTGCGAGCGGGTATTCGCCGATGCTGAACGTTGGTCCAGGAGATATGTCTGCCAAGCACTCTGATAGTCGTTCTGAAAACCACCGCCGTTGTTGTGTCCGCTGCGCTTCCGTTGCTGACGATTTGGTTCATCCATCGGCGAGGGGCGCCGAGCGTGCGTTCCGCGTTGGGTTCAGGGTTGAGTGTGAATGCCCCTCGCCGGATTTCCGGTACATCCATGACCTTGGTGATGGTCGATGGGAAAGAGGATCGGGAGCACTACTTCTTCGACACAACAGCCTTCTACATGCGGCGGGGGCCTGCGCTCACGGCGGTTCCGCTCTCGCAGATCACCTCAGTCACACGAACCTCCGATGTCATCTACGGGCGCTACGTCTGGCAGGTGTGCTTCAGCAGGGCAGCGGGTCGCAGGTGCGTCACGTTCACCAACAACCTGACCTTGTTCAACCGAGACTTCCTGCTCTTCATTGAGGTGGTGCGGAAGGCCAATCCGCTCGCGACCGCTGACCGGGCGGGCGTCCGGTTCTAGCTTCGGCCGACGCAGGCAGAGCATCCACGCATGGCGTGGATCTACACTGGGCTTCCCCCCTACGGAAGCTCGCCCATGTACACTGGCAAAGTCGCGGTAGTCACCGGCTCCACCAGCGGTATCGGTCTTGGCATCGCCACGGCACTGGCGCGGCAGGGGGCCGATATCGTGCTCAATGGCTTTGGGGATGCGCAGGACATCGAACACATCCGTTCCAACCTGGAGACTGAGTTCGGTGTACGGGTAGCGCACGACGGTGCCGACCTTTCCCGTGGCGAAGCAGTACGCGAAATGATCGCCCGGACCGTGGCCACCATGGGCCGTATCGACATCCTGGTGAACAACGCGGGCATCCAGTACACCGCGTCCATAGAGGAGTTCCCCGTCGAGAAGTGGGACGCGATCCTGGCGCTGAACCTATCAGCGGTGTTCCACGCAACGGCAGCGGCCTTGCCCCACATGAAGCAGCAGGGGTTCGGCCGCATCATCAACATCGCATCGGTACACGGGCTGGTGGGCTCGGTGAACAAGTCGGCCTATGTGGCGGCCAAACATGGCGTGGTCGGGTTTACCAAGGTGACCGCGCTGGAGAACGCGGGCACGGGCATCACCGCCAACGCCATCTGCCCCGGCTGGGTGCGGACGCCGCTGGTCGAACAGCAGATCACCGCGCTGGCGGAGCGGGAAGGAACCGACCAGGAATCCGCCGCGCGGGAGCTGCTGGCTGAGAAGCAGCCCTCGCTGCAGTTCGTGACGCCGGAGCAGCTGGGCGACATGGTGGCGTTTCTGGCATCGGAAGCCGCCGCCCAGGTGACGGGCACGGCGCTTCCGATGGATGGTGGTTGGACGGCACGCTAACCGAGGCGTGCCGGAGTTGTGGGATCAGCGGATGGTGCTCTGGCGGCCATCAGCTCAGCCCTTGTTTGCAGCAAAGTATGCGCGTAGCTCGCTGAGGCTGGCCAGACCGGTGCAGGAGGATCGCGCGTATGTCATCAGCGTTTCCTTCTCCTTCGCACGCTCAATCGCGTTGGGATCGCCGGATGCTGCGGCCGTTGCGACCTCGGCGCGTGCTTCAGCAATAAAGTCGGCCAGACAGTCTTCCAGCTTCCACGCCGCATAGTGAAAGGCAGGGAAGGACCTTATTCGTCTGTCTTTCACAGAATCGAGCGCCTTCTGCAGCTCCTCGATGTGCTCAGGATAGTCCTTGAGCGTGTCACGCAGTTTGGAAGGGATGGGGGGAGGGGGCAGGGACATGGCAGATATCCATTCAGAGCGTCGAAAGCGTGGCGGGCGCGGTTTGTCAGGCAGGCCTGACTTCCCTGCACACCAGCTCGGCCAATTCCCTGCAGGTGAAGAACAACCCTTCCACCACGCCTTCATCCAGATGCCGTTCTGGCGACGCCACGGCTTGGCAGCGGCTGGCCGCGTGCAGCATTTCCACTGCGGTGAGAATGCCTACGGCGGCGCGGTCGATGCGGGCGAGGGATTGGCGGCGGCCTTCGGTGAGGCGTTCTTCCGGCCAGAGCATGCCGTCAGACCCTTCGCCGTCTCGGATGCGCCTGAGGCAGCCCTGGAAGGTGCTCAGTTCGGAGACGGGGTTGTCGTCGTCGTCGTTGATGGGATCTTGGGCGGGGAAGGGCGGGCCCTTGCGATTCGTCATGGTGTCGGCTTCCGTAGCTGTACTTAACAGCGCCCCCGTGCGAAAGACGGGTGGCGGACGGTACGTGGCTGCAAACCGGGATGCCAATGTGCCATTAGCCGGTGGGTCCGAAAACCCCCACGCACCGCCCGCCATAGAGGCCGACGGATTGCCCGCCGGCACCGCTTCAGGACGGTGCCGGCGGGCAAACGCATACAACAAGCACATTTGCAACGCGGGTTTGCAGACCCGGCCACCCTTTTCCGGTGGCGCGCCATGTTGTGTACGGCTGCACTTTCGATTCAATGAGAAAAATCGGAAAGCTTCGTAGGAATCGTCAGCACTGCAAAAAGTGTCGCATGTCTGCCCAATGGCAAGAACGACAACACAAGACGCGAAAGCGCCACCGAGCGGTCTACATCGACATCAAATGACGCAAGCAACCCGACAACCCACACAACACGTGACGCTTCCCGCTTGCGAAGCGTTGCATGAACCATTCCCACGAAAAGCGCGACTAACCCAAAAAACCTCGCATCCAGCCACACGAACGTGCCAGATGCGACAGTGCCATGGCACCATCACGCCCGCTGCAGCCGACGCAGCCACGTATCCCACGATTCGACCCGCACGCGCGGCGTGGTCTGCAGTTCGTACTCGTGGCGCTTGCGGCTTTCCGGCAGATCGTCGCGGGTGCGCCCGCCGATGACGATCGAACGGATGTTGATGTCCTTGTCCGGGTCCACCTGCAGCGGCCCCACCGGACCCAGAAACGCGTTGTACAACGGGCTGCCACGCTCGGCCTCCGCCCGGATGCGGTGCAGCTCGCACGGCACACGGTCCGGGTTGCGGTAGCAGTACGCAGCGCGGTCACGCAGCTGGCCAGCCGCCTGCTGCACCTTGTGGTTGAACGCCTGGTAGTGGTTGCTGTTGACCAGATTGAACTCAGCGCCTTTCACCTCGATGAGGATGACGTCCATGCGCGAGCGCCCGGTAAATACCGCGAAATCCACATAGCCATCGCCAATGGGCAGCTCTGAAAAACAGATGTATTCGCCAGCCGGCGCGCTCAGCCCTTCGGCCATGATGGACAGATCCTGCTTGAGCAGGCGCTGCAGCTCGCGTTCGCCGCTGCCGGCCTCCACCAGCGCCCGCACCGATGCGGCGGTGATCATGCGGTCGGCAATATCCAGCTTCCGCTTGGTGATGCGGGCATCTTCCGGCCAGGGCGAGCCATCGAAGGGACGCCTGGACAGGCGCAGCTTTTCGGCGGCGCCGAGGATGCGCGGATTGTTGCTGGTGCGATCCAGAAGTTCGTCCGGGTCGCAGCCCAGCAGTGCGATGGCGTCATCCTTGCATATGGGCTGCCAAGTGATGCCAGGGGCAATACGCACCTGGTCGAAGGTATCGCCGGATGCATCGTCCTTTTCGTAATGTTCGATGTAGACCTGCGCGCCGAGGGCCAGGCCGCCCTCTTCAATACGGGTGATGACGGTCTTGATGGCATTGGTTACTGAAGGGCCATCGTTGGAGTCGCCCAGGTCGGTGATGAGCACGCCCGTGCCGCCTTCCGTGGCGAAAACGCGAAGGCGGCACATGCCATTCGCGGTGGGCGGGTAATCGCGGGCGTAGCTCAGTACCGTGTCTATGATCTTCATGCGGCCATCGGGTTCCTTTTCTGCGGGCGCGCAGACGTTAGGTGTCGTTCTGCGCGGTGGCAATCAGGAAAGCCCTACAGGGGCGCGATGGTGCGGACAGCGGCCGCTGCATTCGCCGGGCATCACCCGGCGCTACTCGAACGTGGATGCAATCACCGGCTGCTGCGGCTGCGTTGCTGGATCCGTGCGACATCCTTGGCCGGTGGGTGGCCAAACGCGCGCGCATACTCGCGGCTGAACTGGGTAGGGCTTTCATAGCCCACGGTGTGAGCGGCGCGGATGACACTGCAACCGGAGGCCAGCAGGTGCGTGCGTGCCTGCAGCAGGCGCACCTGCTTCTGGTATTGCACCGGGCTGAGCGAGGTGACCGCCTTGAAGTGGCGGTGGAAGGCGGAAACGCTCATGGCCGCATCCGCAGCCAGATCTTCCACGCGCCAGCGGCGGGCGTAATCGCGGCGGATGGCCTGGATGGCCTGGTTGACGCGCGCCAGGGCGCTGTCCGGGCTGGCGATATCGCGCAGCATCCAGCCCATGGGGCCCTGCAGCACGCGGTACAGGATTTCACGTTCGTAGGCGGGGGCCAGCGCGGCGATGTCGGCCGGGTGCTGCATGAGGCGCAGCAGGCGCAGCCACGCATCCAGCAGTTGCGGGGTGACCGAGGCAACGGAAAACCCTCTTGCCTGCGGGGCGGGCGCAGCTTCGGGGAGGTCGTTCAACAGGCTGGCCAGCAGCATCGGGTCCAGGCTGAGTGCGACGGCCAGGTAGGGTGCACCGCTGGGACTGCTGCGCACGACGCCCGCCGCGGGCAGATCGATGGACATCACAAAGTACGTGGCCGGGTCGTAGTGCAGGGTCTGCTCGCCGACGGTCATCGACTTGCTGCCCTGCAGGATGAGGTTGATCATCGGCTCGTACACCGCCGCCAACTCATGTTCGGGCACGGCGCCCTGCACCATGGACACCCGTGGAATGCCGGTTTCGGTGCGGCGGTTCTGGGCATGCGCGGTCAGTGCGCGTAGTTCTTCAAGCAGGCTTTCCATGGCCGCATTGGACGCTGCGCACCGGGCCGGTGCAAGCGGTAAAGCAGGATTGGGCAGGAATGGGCGAGGATCCGGGCAGCTGGCCGGGGCCCGGCTGCCTATCGTGAGGGCCTGTCCTCAACACGGAATCCCCATGTCCATCACCCTTATCACCGGCGGCAGCCGTGGCATTGGCGCCAGCACGGCGTTGGCCTGTGCGCGCCGTGGCCACGGCGTCATCCTTACCTATCAGACGCAGGCTGCTGCTGCCCAGGCGGTGGTGCGGCAGATTGCCGATGAAGGCGGCCTGGCGGTGGCGTTGCCGCTGGATGTCGGCCAGGTACACACGTTTGGGGAGTTCCGCGCGGAGGTGGAGCGCACGCTGGCATCGGCATGGCCGAACGGGCAGCTGACCGGGTTGGTGAACAACGCCGGGCATGGTCTGTTCAACCCCATCGCCACGGTAAGCGAGGCGCAGTTCGATGGCCTGTTCAACGTGCACCTGAAAGGCCCGTTCTTCCTGACCCAGACGTTGCTGCCGTTGCTGGGCCCGCAGGCGTCCATCGTGAACGTGACCAGCGCCACCACGCGGGTGGCCACCGCCGGCGTAGCGCCGTATGCGGCGTTCAAGGGCGGGCTGGAGGTGCTGACGCGCTACATGGCCAAGGAGTTTGGTCCGCAGGGCATCCGGGTGAATTCCGTTTCGCCCGGGCCGATCCGGACCGAACTGGGCGGCGGCCTGGACGCGGCCTTCGAGACGGCACTGTCGGCGCAGACGGCGCTGGGCCGGGTAGGCGAGCCGGACGAGGTGGCCAAGGTGATTGCAGCGCTGCTGGGCGCGGACAGCGGCTGGGTGACGGCGCAGAGCGTGGACGTGTCTGGCGGCTATGTCATCTGACCACGGCGAAGGAGGTGTCTGATGTTGGACCATGTATTTCTGACCGTTGCCGATACGCAACGCGCCATTGCGTTCTACGCGCAGGTGCTGCCGGTGCTGGGTATTGACCGCCGCCTGGATTACGACGGGCGGCAGGGCCCACCGGGGCACCCGGATCTGAAAGGGTTTGGGGCGGACGGGCGGGTGTTCTTCTGGCTGCGGCAGGGGCTGCCGGCACCGCAGGCCGTGCATGTGGGCTTTGCCGCTGCATCGACGGCGCTGGTGGACGCGGCGTTCGCGGCGGCACTGGCTGCGGGCGCAACGGTCATTCATCCGCCGGGTGCACAGCTGCACTATGAGCCGCGCTACTACGCTGCGCAGGTGCGGGATCTGGATGGCTACAGCCTGGAGTTCGTGCACAAGCCCTGGCAACACGGAGCATGATGCGCATGCCTGTTTCGATGGCGCTGATGCAGCGCGTAGCCGAGACCCTTGCGGCGGCGACCAATGCGTTTGATGTTGATGGAGCGGTATCGCTGTTTACGCCTGATGCGGTGATTGATGACCCCTCTACCGGTCAGCGCTTTGACGGCGCTGCCGGGGTGCGCGCGTACATCGAGCGCTACTTCGTGGGTTACCACACGGTGACACGCATTCTTTCGGTGGAACCCGAGGCCCGCGCGCGGGCGTGCGTGCGGGTGGATTTCAAAGGCGACTTCGGCCACGAGACGGGACGCCTCGTGATGGCGCTGGACGCGGCGGGGCGCATCAGGCGTATCGATGCGGATCTGGATTGAACGCTTACGCGGAACCGGGGGTTGCCTAGGGACCGTAAAGCGCTTCCGGGTCGAGCCCGGCCAGGACGAGCACGCGGTCCCGCCGGACTTGTTGTACCCACGCGGCAAACATCCGCGCCTCGCTCAACATGCCGGTACTGCCGCAGTCGGGGCAAATCAGTTCGATGTCTGGGCCGACCTGCCGGAGACCACCGGGTTCGGAATAGCGACGTTCACTTCCACAGCTCGCGCATGCGCAGTGCAGCGCTTCTACCCGCTCGACGGTTCCGTTGGGGCGAAGCAGCGGCCGGATGCGAAGCACCCGGAAGGCGGAAGGAGCGTTCATGTGTCGAGCCGGTAAAGGGCTAGACAGGGGGGCGAAGGATTCGCACCACAGAGGAGCCAGATGGAACCACCATACAGCACGCGCGCGCCAGCGCGCTCACGCGTTGCATGCAGCAGGCAGGTCGAGGGACTGTATAGCCGAGCCCAGGCTCGGCTCCGCAGGTAATCCCTGGTTACGCGGCGATCAGCAGCATCGGGACGATGAGCGGTATTTCGACATTCCCGGCCATCGCAATGCTCTGGCTGCAGAACACATACCCCAGCGGATTGTCGGCCCGCAGTTGTTTGCTGGGTACGCTTTCAATCTCGCCCACTTCGTCCACGGCCAGGCCGATGACCTCCACCCCGGCGCGCACCAGCGCCATGGCGGGGCAGCTGTAGGTAAACGGGGTGAGCCCGCTGAGACGGCGCAGATCGGACACGCGCAGCGTTTTATCGCGCACGGTCAGGGTGGGGCCGCCGTCGATGATGGGCCGATCAAAGGTTTCCGCGCCGCGTATCTCGACCGTGGCCTGCACGTCCACGGCAAACCACTGCTCACCGGCCCGTACGGCCAGGTATTCAAAGAAGCGACGCGACGGCGAAGCGGGTGAACCGGCGGAAGGGGAAGACGGCTGCAAAGGAAATCCAAAAGAAGGCAATGCTGCGGCGGCGCCATGATGCCGCCTTGGCGGGCTCAACAGTGTCAGCACAAGATGAATGCCGAAAATCCTGTTCAGCCAACGCTGGGGCTCAGGCTCAGGCGCGGGCGTCGGCAGCGTCCAGCCGGGCGGCCAGGTCCAACGCGCTGATCGGCCGCGACAGCGCAAAGCCCTGGATTTCATCGCAGCCGTAGGCGCGCAGCAGGGCCACCTGGTCCGCGGTTTCCGCGCCTTCGCCCACGGTGCTGTAGCCCAGGCCATGGGCCAGGCTGATGACGGCCTGCACCTTCAACTGCGCGCGGGCGTCGGTGGGCAGGTCGTCGATCATGGATTTGTCCAGCTTGATGGTGTGGATGGGCAGTTCGGTGAGGTAACCGAAATTGCTGTAGCCACTACCGAAATCATCGATGGCCACGCGCACGCCCGCGTTGGCCAGTTGCTGCAGTTGTTCGCCGGGCAGCGAATCGGCGCGCAGCCATTCGCCTTCGGTGATTTCGATTTCCACATCGGTGCAGGACAGGCCCTTGCACAGCAGGGCAGATATGAACGCATCGGCCATGCCCTTGCGGGACACATCGCGCGCGGAGAGGTTGATGGACAGGGTGAGCGTAAGTCCTTCGCGGCGCCATTGGGCAAGCTGGCTGAAGGCGTGTTCCAGCACCCAGGCAGTGACGCCATCCATCAGCGCGGTGCGCTCGAACACGGGGATGAACTCGGCCGGGCTGACCGCGCCCAGCTGCGGGTGGTCCCAGCGCAGCAGCACTTCGGCGGCCACCGGGGCGAGGTCTGTGGCGCGGAAGCGTGGCTGATAGACCAGGTGGAACTGGTCCTGCTGCAGCGCCTGCTGGGCATCGGTGGCCAGGCGGTAGCTGCGCTGCAGCCGTTCATCGCGGGTGGGCGAATACCAGCAGCAGCTGACCTGCCCGGCAACGGCCGAGCCGAGGGCGATCATCATCTTGCGCAGGGCGTCGTCGGCGCTGTCGCGGCCCAGCGTGGTCTGGCACAGGCCGGCATGGAACTGCGGGGCCAGCGGCACAGCGGCGGCCATCATGGGCCGGATGAGGTCTTCATGCAGCATTTCGACCAGGCGCTCGATGGCGGTGCGGTCGGGCAGGTCCACCACGAAGGCGAAGCGGGTGGCGCCCACGTGATAGACCTGGGCCACGCCGTCCAGAGCGAGGTTGATGCGCACGCCCGCGCGTCGGATGAGCGCTTCCAGCGGCACCATGCCCAGTACCTGGCCGGCTTCGTTGGCGCGCGGCACATCCAGCACGTCGATCATGACCGCGTAGCAGTACTGCCCGGGCGACCGCAGGGAACGGGCGGCGTAATCGATGGCGAACTGGTGCCGGTTGGGCAGGCCGCTGACTGGATCACGACGTCCGCTGAGGGTGCGCAGCTCCAGTTCGTTCATCACGGCCATGCCCAGCGTCTGCAGCTGGCGGCGGTCATCGGCGGAAAACTGCCGGGGCACGCTGTCCATCACGCACAGCGCACCGATGGCCACGCCGTTGGCGGCGATGAGCGGGGTACCGGCATAGAAGCGCAGATGCGGCGGGCCGGCCACCAGCGGCAGGCTGGAAAAGCGCGGGTCCACGCGCAGGTCGTTGATGACCAGGCCGGCGGTGGAGCCGATGGTGTGCGCGCAGATGGAATCGCGGATATGCGTTTCGGCCACGGCCAGGCCCTGGCTTGAGATCAGCCGCTGGCGGTCAACTTCGATGAGCGAGACGAAGGCGACCGGCGCGTGGAAGGTGCGTGCGGCCAGATCGGTCAGGCGATCGAGCGAGGCCCCGGCGACGTCATCCAGGACGTCCAGGCTGTCCAGCGTCGACATGCGTTCTTCGGTACGGGTAGGGGCCATGTGCGTGTTCCAGTTGAACAGGGGCGCCATAGAGCCGAGGCAGTGCCGTGCAGGCGGCACGGCGGTGATGACAGGGTTGCAGGTGGGGAGCGGTGGCGTTGTGCAGAAACGGCAAGCATGGCGTTAAGACGGCGCGTCTCGCCGATGGCTGCGCCTGCGGTAGAGCACGGTGCGGTTGCGGCCGGCGTGCTTGGCGCGGTACAGCGCCTTGTCGGCTTGGCGGATGACCAGATCGGCATCGGCCTGGGTTTCCGGGTAATGGCTGACGCCGGCCGAAATGGTGACGTGCCCGACCGTGGGGAAGGCATGGGCTTCGATGACGCTGCGCAGGCGTTCGGCCACCTGCAGCGCGGTGTCGGCGCCCACATCGGGCAGCAGGGCGAGGAATTCCTCACCGCCGAGGCGGCACAGCACATCCTGCGGGCGCGCATTGGCCCGCATGCACTGGGCGATGCCGGCCAGCACCTGGTCGCCGGTGTCGTGGCCATGGCGGTCATTGACCTCCTTGAAGTGGTCCACGTCCAGGGTGATGACACCGAACGGCATGCCCGAGGCATTGAGCGCGCTGAGCGCGCGTTCCAGCCCGCGCCGGTTGAGCAGCTGGGTGAGCGGGTCGGTAAGCGTGGCCTGATCGAGAAGGCCGATGCGCTCGTTGAGGTTGCGGAAGCTGACCAGCACGGCCTGCTTGAGCTGGGCCGCTTCGTAGTACCAGGAATTGACCGCCTTGACCTGGGTGATGGCGGCGCCGACATCGCCTTCCTTCGTGTGCTGGGCCAGTTGCTGCAGCGGCGCAGCGATGCGGCGCGAGCACAGCCAGATGAGCAGCAGGGTGAGCAGGCCCAGCGGCGCGGCATTGCGCAGCACCGTGGCCAGCAGGCTGCCTGCGGGGGCGGCGGCGGATTCGGCGGGACGCTGGGCGACGATGCCCCAGCCGGCCGCGGGCACCGGGGCGAAGCCGGCCAGCATGTGCACACCGTGGCGGTTGTGGGAATGCACCGCCCCCGCGCGGCCTTCGCTGAGAGCATCGACGGCAGCGTTGCGGGTGGCAGCCTGGCCGACGCGGTCGGGCTCGGGGTGGTAGAGCACGGTGCCGTCGCGGCTGACGACATACAGGTACGAACCATCCTCGTAGGGATGTGTGCCGAGCAGCGAATGCAGCACGTTGGGATCGCGCAGGTGGATGGAGGCGGTGATGTAGCCGGCGTAATCACCCTCGCCATCGAACACGGGGTGGGAAAGGGTGACGACCAGGTTGCCGGTGTGGGCGATGAAGGGATCGCTGACCATCGGCAGCCGCTGCTGCAGCGCTTTCTGGTTGGCGACGCTGGTAAGCGCCTTGCCCTGCAGTTCCGGCAGCGCGGGCGAGGCGCCTACCACCACGCCCTGGGCATTGACCGAGATGACGCTGTTGAAGGCGTCGGTCTGCTGCTTGACCCGTTCCACTTCATCATCGTGCGCGGTGGGTTGGCCGACGTTGCGGCTGAGCCGTTCAGCGCCCACCGCCAGTTGCCGTTGCGCGTTCAACACGAAATGCTGGGTGGACTGGGCCAGCGAGTGCGCGTACACGCGGTTGGCTTCCAGGCTTTTGCCGAGCAGTTCCTGGCGTTGCACCTGGTAGCTGGCCCAGACCGCGTTCCCCAGCATGACGAGGGCGGACAGCGCCGCCAGCGCGAGGATCAGCCGCTGCAGGTTCACCTGCCGGATCGATGCGTTCACCCCTGCGCCTCCCTGGCGGCTGCGTGGAGCTCAGCGTAGCGCCGAGGGTGCAAGGGAACCCTTCACGCGCACCGCTCTGGTGGTGCCGGGCGCTGCCCGGCAACCTCGATGCGTGCTCAGCCGTCCGTGCTGCGGCTCAGGGCTTCCCACGCATCAATGCCCGCAGCCAGATCCTGCAGCTTGCCGCGCACCAGCTGCACGGCATCGCTGCCCAGCAGCAGGTGGGTGGGCGGGGCCTCGCTGTGGATGATCTGCAACATGGCCTGCGCGGCCTTTTCCGGATCGCCCAGCTGGTGGCCACTCTTGGCTTCGCGCGCGTTGCGGATGGGGTCGAACAGTGCGTCGTAATCCGCGATGGCACGTGGCGAGCGCACCATGGAGCGGCCGGCCCAATCGGTACGGAAGGAACCGGGCGCAACGGCGGTGACATGGATACCGAACCCGGCCACTTCCTTGGCCAGCACTTCGCTGATGCCTTCCAGCGCGAACTTGCTGCCGCAGTACCAGGCAATGCCGGGCATGGTGATGAAACCGCCCATGGAGGTGATGCTGAGGATGTGGCCACGGCGGCGCGCGCGCATGTGCGGCAGCACTGCCTTGATGAGCGCGGCAGGGCCGAACACGTTCACCTCGAACTGCTGGCGCAGTTCATCGAGGGTGGATTCTTCAAGAACCCCTTCGTGGCCATAGCCAGCGTTGTTGACCAGCACCTCGATGGCGCCGAGTTCGGTTTCGATGTCCGCCACGAGCTGGGTGATGGCGCCGGCATCGGTGACGTCGAGCAGGCGACCGTGGGCGCGGCCGGGGGCGAGGGCTTCAAAGGCGAGGCGGGCGGTTTCGCTGCGCACGGTGCCGACCACGCGATGGCCGGCGTGCAGGGCCTGCTGGGCCAGCGCACGGCCGAAGCCGCTGCTGACGCCGGTGATGAGGAAGAGGCGGGAGGTGTTCATGCGATGCAGCCTTGAGGTGGGACTTGCACGTTAGTGCTTGCGCGGTGCCCGGCCCAGGCCTAGGCTTCGAGCGTTCTTGCCTATTCCTATGAATCCATGAGCCAGATGCTGCTGCAGAAACGCATGGTGGAACGGCTGCAGGCGCTGGCCACGGAGGAGGGCTACACGCTGACGGCCTTGCCGGGCGTACGCCTGCTGCGCTCGAACCGGCCACTGGCGCGGACCCCGGTGCTGTACGACCCGGGCATCGTGATCGTCTGCCAGGGGGTGAAGCGTGGCTATCTGGGCGGGCAGGTCTACCAGTACGACGCGCAGCACTACCTGGCGGTGTCGGTGCCGGTGCCGTTCACCATGGAAACCGAAGCGACGGCCGAGCAGCCGCTGCTGGCGATCTACCTGCACCTGGACCTTTCGCTGGCCGCTGCGCTGATGCTGGAACTGGATGGGCACGCGCCCCCGGCGCCGGTTGTCGCGCAGAGCATGATGGCCAGCCCGATGCAGCCGGCCATGCAGACCACCGTGCTGCGGCTGCTGGACGCGCTGGCTGACCCATTGGAAGCGGCGATGCTGGGCCCGGCGCTGGTGCGCGAGCTGTACTTCCGCGTGCTGACCGGTGCGCAGGGCGGCGCGATGCGTGAGGCGCTGGCCATGCGTGGGCGCTTTGGCCGCATCGGCAGCGTGCTGCGGCATATCCATGCTGCGTATGCGACCGCGCTGGACGTGGACGCGCTGGCGGCGCAAGCGGAGATGAGCGTGCCGAGCTTCCACGCGCACTTCCGTGACATCACCGGCACCACGCCGATGCAGTACGTGAAGTCCACCCGGCTGCACCAGGCGCGGCTGCTGATGCTGCGGCAGGGCATGACCGCCGAAGCGGCAGCGCTGGCGGTGGGCTACGCCAGCCCCTCGCAGTTCAACCGCGAATTCAAGCGCCTGTTCGGGTTGCCGCCTGCCGCAGAAGCAGCGCGTATGAGGCGCAGTTTCGCCTTGCCGCCCGCGCCTGCCGACGCGGTGTATGTGTCCTCACATTGAGGTGCAGGCCAAAACGCCGCCCAACCCGGCAACCACCGCTTCCCACCCGCTCGGAAACCGGTGCATCCCACTCCGCCCGGCAACCGACGCATCCCACCCCGCCGGTAGTGCCGGCCGCTGGCCGGCAAACGTGGCAGCCTCGCAGATTTGACATCATCCCTACCAACTAGTAGGTTTACACCCATGAAAGACCCGCTCTCCCCCAAAGCCCACGAGATCCTCGCCCATGCCCGTTCCCTGCTGGAAGCCGGTGGCTACAACGGTTTCAGCTACGCCGACATCTCGGCGCGGGTAAACATCAGCAAGGCGAGCATCCACCACCACTTCCCCAGCAAGGCGGACCTGGTGCGCACGGTGGTGGTGCTGTACCGGGCCGAGGCGCGGGAAGGCCTGGCCCTGCTCGACCGCCAACTGGGCGATCCGCTGAAGGAGTTGAACGCCTACGTCGATTACTGGTCCAGCTGCATTGCCGGCGGGACATCCTCGTTCTGCATCTGCGCGATGCTGGCCGCGGAAGCGCCACTGATTCCGGCTGAGATTGCCGATGAAGTGCGCGGCCATTTCGAGGACCTGAGCGGCTGGCTGGCGCTGACCCTGGAAAAAGGGGCGGCGTTGGGTCAGCTTCGGCTGCAGGGCAGTGCGACCGATGAGGCCAAGGCCTTCATGTCATCGGTGCACGGCGCGATGCTGGCCGCGCGCGGCTTGGGTGATGCCACCACGTTCGCGGCGTTGGCCCGGTTGGCCATTGCGCGGGTAAGCGCGGCCGCCTGACGTTTTCCTGGAAAGGCCTGCGATGGTGCGGGCCTTTGTTTTACCCCTAATGCCTACCTACTAGTAGGTTCAAAAACCAGCGGAGATTCCCATGGCACATCCCTTGTCCACCCTCGGTGCGATCCACACCGCTGTCAGCCTGGTGCCGATCCTGGCCGGCCTGTACGGCTTCGTCCGCCATCGCGCCATCGCCCCCGCGACACGTGCGGGCAAGCTCTATCTGCTGGGCCTGGTTTTGTCGGTGGCGACGTCGTTCACCGTGTCCAGTACGGGCGGCCTCAACCCCGGCCATGCCTTCGGTGTCATCGTGCTGCTGGTGGCTTTCGGTGGCGTGCTGGCGGGGCGGCTGCGCGTCCTTGGCCGGGCGGCGCCATACCTTTCAACGTTCGCCTTGTCTTTCAGTTTTTTGCTTTCACTGGTACCGGGCACCAATGAAACGCTGACGCGGCTGCCGGTGGGCCACCCGATTGCCGCTGCGCCGCTGGCGCCGGTGGTGCTGCAGACGCTGCTGGTATGTGGGGTGCTGTTCGTAGTGGGGTTCGCAGCGCAGTGCTGGCGGATTCGATCGCGCAGATGAGGGATAGGCTGGGCGTTCAGCACACGCGCAGGCCGAACGTGCCCAGTTAGGTCAGGCGCGATCCACTGGGGCGCGTGCTGTGTGCAGCAAGCGCAGAACTCGAACGTGCGTCTGCACGACGTCGTAGACAAGCACATATCGGGGATGAACAACCCACTCCCGTGTACCCGGAATTTGCCCTGGCTTACCAATGCCTGGATGGCGCACCAGGTAAGCCGCTCGCTCACTGAACAGTTCGTCCAGCGCGAGCGCCGCACTGGGGCTGTCTGCTTCAATGAAGGTGTAGATCAGTTCGCGGTCATCGCTCGCCTCTGGTGTCCAGAACAGTTCTTTCACTTGGTGCTTTCAAGCCTGCGTCTTGTTGCTGTACGACGTGCGGCAAATCGTGCTTCCACCTGGTCAGCGGGTATCAACCTGCCCGCGTTTGCGGAATCGAGCCCTGCCTGCACCTGCAGACGGAACTCGGCATCATTGTCGGTCGTTTGCTGCTGCAGCACGAAGGCACGCATGAAATCGCGCAGCAACTGTGCGCTGGTGCGATCCCGCGCTTTGGCCGCGTCCCCAAAGGCCTGCTTGAGATCTTCGTCAACGCGGAAAGTAAACGTGGCTTCGTTCATGATGAATTCCTGTGTTACATCGTGGTAACAACGTAACACAGGTCAGTATCCTGACCTGTGAGTATCGGGCACCCGCGTACGGAGATCGTTCGATGGTGAAGGCTAACGCGGCCAAAGGCGTGGCGCGAGGCCGGAAGCGTCAGCTCGTTGGCTGCTCGCTCAACAGCCCACCAGCCGATCCGCACTCAGTGCACCGCGATGCTGGCTGCGGTATTCGGTCGGGCTGGCATCGACCAGCCCCCGGAAATGCCGGCGGAAGGATTCCTGCGAACCAAACCCCGCCTGCTCGGCCACCCACTGCAGTGGGCGGTCAGTGGTTTCCAGCAGTTCGCGGGCGAGGGCCACGCGCTCGCGGATGAGCCAGTCGATGGGCGACAGCCCGGTGGCTTCCAGGAACTGCCGCTGGAGGGTGCGCTGGCTCAGCGCTGCCTGTTCGGCCAGGCTGCCCAGCGAATGCGCGTGGCGGAGGTTGTGGCGCATCCATTCCATCAGCTTCGCCAGCCGCGTGGGTTCGCCGTTGGGAATGGCCCGGCTGACGCGCTGGCTGCGCTCGGCATCGCGCCACGGTGCCAGCACCAGGCGCTCGGCCACCAGGTTGGCCACGCGTGCGCCGTAATCCTTGCGCACCAGGTGCAGCATCATGTCCATCCCGGTGGCCGAGCCGGCCGAGGTGATGATGTCGCCGGTATCGACGTACAGCACATCGTCGCGCACCTGGATGCGGGGAAAGTCGCGCGCCAGCGCTTCGGTCAGCCGCCAGTGCGTGGTGGCCTGGCGGCCATCGAGCAGCCCGGCCCAGGCCAGTACGAACGCACCCGAGCAGATGGAGGTGATGCGTGCGCCGCGTGCGTGGGCGCGGATGAGCGCATCGAGCAGCGCCTGCGGTGGGCGTTCGCTGGGATCGCGCCAGCCGGGGATGACGATGATGTCGGCGTCATCGACGGCATCCAGCGAACAGGGCAGCTGCACCTGCGCGCTGCCGAGCATGCGCAGCGCTCCGGGTTCACCGGCACAGAGCTGGGTGCGGTACCACGCCACCCCCAGTTCGGGGCGGATGGGAGCGAACAGGCCGACCGCGCAGCCGAACTCGAAGAGCCCTTGGCCGTGGCAGGCCACGATGGCAACAGTAGGCGCGGTGGGGTCGATGCTCATGGCCTGATGCTACCGGCGCGGCTGTGGTGCGCGCAGTGGCGCGCGGGTATGTGGAGATGCCAGCGCGGTATATGGCAGGGGTCGGATCCCTTCCGCAGGAAGGGCTCCGACCCCGATGCATGGGCATGGCTCGTTCGGGGGTCATTTGTGGGGTCAGAGCCCTTTCCTGTGGAAAGGGATCCGACCCCGTACGCATTGCCTGCGTAAGGTCATTACCAGCCGTCATGTGGCTGGCCGGATATGACGGCCGGGTGGCGCGATATCGGCTGTTGCGTGGCGGGCCGGCGTCTTTGAATGGGGCTGTGTCTCCGGCCCACCCCCACGAGCCCCCATGCCTGCTACCCATTCGCCTGTCCTCACCACTCTCGCGGTTCTGATTGCAGCGTCGCTGGGCGCAGCGACCGCCCACGCGGCCGAAACCGATGCGCCGGCCAGTTCCACCACCGCCACCTCGGCCAGCCTGGCGGCCTCCACGCTGGATGCGGTGGTGGTGACTGGTTCGCGCACCAGCACCCGCACGGTCAAGAACAGTTCTACCCCCATCGATGTGATCTCCGCCGAGGATCTGGCGGCCACCGGCCAGGCCAATCTGCTGGAGGCGCTGCAGCGCAGCCTGCCTTCGCTGAGCCAGATTGGTGGCTACCAGAGCGACCAGGAAAGCCTCATCCGCGGCTACCAGCTGCGCAACCTGTCGCCGGGCTACACGCTGGTGCTGGTGAACGGCAAGCGCCGCAACGCCAGTGCCTACGTGAGCGGTGCCAACGGTGGCGGTTACCCCGGCCACGCCTGGGCCGATCTGGCGCTGATTCCGGTGGCCGCCATCGACCATGTGGAAGTGCTGCGCGACGGCGCGTCGGCCATCTATGGTTCCGATGCCATCACCGGCGTGGTCAACGTGATCCTCAAATCCCAGGCGCACGGTGGCGATGTGTCGGTGGAAAGCGGGCAGAGCACCGACGGCGATGGCACCCGCACCAGTGTGCGCGCGAACGTCGGGCTGCCGTGGGGCGAGGATGGCTTCGTCAATCTTTCCGGCGAAACCACCCGCCAGCATCATGCCATTCGTACGCGCCGCTACATCGATGGCTACCTGAGCTACCCGGCGGTGGATGCCAGCGGCAATCTGGTGGCGCTGCGCCCCAACAACCAGTTGCCGGCCGGGGCGACGCCGAACCCGGCCGAAGCCACGCGCGATGCAGAGGCCAATACCATCCTCAGCTCGCCTTCGTACGCGTTGCGCGCCTTCGCACTGAATGCCGGCCATGGCCTGGGTGAGAACGCCCAGTTCTACGCCACGGCCACAGCCAGCGACCGCACCGCGCAGGCCATCCAGAACTTCCGCCTGCCGGCGACCATCTTCACCACCTACAAAGCGCCGAGCGTGCTGAGCGTGTGGCCCGATGGCTTCCTGCCGGTGCTGGAAACCAAGGAAAAACAGTACACCGGCAGCGCGGGTGTGAAGGGGCTGCTGGCTGGCTGGGACTACGACGCCAGCCTGACCGGCAACCGCAGCACGGTGCGCACCTATACGCGCAACTCGGCGAACTTCTCGTTGCCGTACCCGGGTTCGCCCACCGATTTCTATGACGGCAAGCTGGACTACCAGCAGGGCATCGCCAACCTGGACCTTCGCCGCAGTTTCGAGGTGGCAGCGCTGGCGTCGCCGCTGGAGGTCAGTGCCGGTGCCGAATACCAGCACGAACAGTACGAACGCGGGGCAGGGCAGTGGGAGTCGTACACCGGCTTCGGTGCGGCTGCGTTCGTGGGCTACTCGACGGCCGATGCGGTGAAGGCCACCCGCAACAGCAAGGCGGTGTACGTGGGGGCGGCCAGCAACATCACCGCGCGCTGGTACCTGGATGCGGCCGCGCGCTGGGAAGACCATTCGGATTTTGGCAGTGTGTCAACCGGGCGCCTGACCACGCGTTTTGATTTCACCGATGCACTGGGTGTGCGCGCGACGGTCAGCAATGGCTTCCACGCGCCCAGCCTGGGGGCGCAGTTCTACCAGGCGACGGGCAGCTGCCCGTGCGGCACCACGCTGGTGGCGCAGGTTGCATCGCCGGCTGCCGTTGCCCTGGGCGCAACGCCGCTGAAGCCGGAAAAGGCGACCAACTACAGCCTGGGCGTGACCTGGGACCCGAGCCCGGCCTTCCACCTGGCGGTGGATGCGTACCAGATCGACATCCGCGGCCAACTGGGGCAGTCCAGCCAGATCGGCTACAACGCGCAGGACCCGGCACGCATTACCGACAACAGCGGCACGGTGCTGACTGCCGCGCAGAAGAACACCATCGATGCGCTGCTGGGTACGGCCGGCATCAGCATCCTGCCGGGTGACGCCTTCTATGCCAGCTACTTCACCAACGTGGGCGACACCCGCACACGCGGCGTGGAGCTGACCCTGGAAGCGAACCAGGAGACAGCGTGGGGCAAGCTGCGCTGGACGTACGCGGCCAACGTCGGCCGCACCACCATCCAGAAGGTCAGTGCCATCCCTGCGGCGCTGCAGGGCCTGCCGAACATCAACCTGCTGACCCGATCGAGCGAGTACGCGCTGCGCTTCCGCACGCCCAGCTACACCCAGGTGGCGGGGCTGGGCTGGCAGAACGGCCGCTGGCGATCAAACCTGGATTTCACCTATTACGGCCCGATCAAGCGGCTGAACAACGGCGTGGCCTACAAGCAGCCGCCCGTGTTGGTGACCAACCTCTCTGGCGGGGTGGAACTGGGCGGCGGCTGGAGCGCGGCGCTGGGCATCAACAACCTGTTCGACAAGCGCACCCGCAAGGTGCCTGAGTACGCGCGCAGCGCGACCGACGTGGCCAGCATCGAGACCACCTGGGATACCGGCGATGTGCTGAGCACGGTGGGCGCGTTCTGGTATGGGCGGGTGAATTACCGGTTCTGATTGAAGCGAAGAGCAGTCGAGCACGCTCGACTCTACCGAAGGAGTGTTGCATGTCATCTGCATTGAACGTGGTTGCATTGATAGGTTCGCCCACCAGTTCGGCGACGTCGCGGACGCTGCTGCTGGTGCGGCATCTGCTGGAGGCGCTGCAGCAGCGGCTGCACGCCAGCGCGACGCTGGTGGAGCTGGCGCCGATCGCGCGATCGCTGGGGCAGTCGTTGTCACGTGCGGAAGTGGAGCCGGACGTGGAGCGGGCGTTGGCCACGGTGGAAGCGGCGGATCTTCTGATCGTGGCCGCGCCGGTCTATCGCGGTTCCTACCCGGGGCTGTTCAAGCACCTGGTCGATTTCATCGGGCTGGAGGCGCTGGTGGACACGCCGGTACTGCTGGCGGCGACCGGGGGCAGCGAGCGCCATGCGCTGGTGATCGACCACCAGCTGCGTCCGTTGTTCAGTTTCCTGCAGGCGCACACGCTGCCGATCGGGGTGTACGCCACCCCCGCGGACTTCGACGGTGCGCAGATCAGCAGCGCGGCGCTGCAGGCGCGCATTGCGTTGGCCGCCGAGCGTGCGGCGGGCCACCTGGCAGCACCGGCGGTGGCTTCACCCGCGCCGTTGCGGCGCATCGCCTGAACCCACGGCGCGCGGCATAACCGGTGGCGTTCTGCTTATGGCCAAGGCGCATCTGCGTGGCCGGATGTGACCGCCGATTGTCGTGCGATGGCGCCGAGGCAGCGCCGGCCTTCTCTAGCATCGAAGACGAAGCGGCACGGTGGTGCCGGACCTGATGAGGACACCCTCGTGGCTGTAGACGCAACCCATAAACCGATCCTGTTCCTGCTCGACCGCGAGTTCGAGGATGGCCAGCTGCCCGGGCAGCGCTTCTTCTGCCGGCACAGCCTGCTGCTTGAGGGTGCGCTGTCGAGCATCGATGGCCTGGATGCACAACTGGACGTGCGCCGCATCGGCTTTGCCCGGCCGCGCCGCGAGGTGATCGCCGAGATCGGTGAGCAGGACCAGTCGCTGCCCAAGCTGGTGCTGCCGCAGGGCGTGCACAGCGAACATGCCAACGGTGCGCACCACGAGCGCCAGTACGTGTCCGGCGCCGAACCCATCCTGGCAGCGTTGAATGGCCTGCTCGGCATTCCCGTGGCCCACCCCTGAGCGAGGACGCGACGATGAGCTACCTGATCAGCGTATTGGACAAAAGCCCGGTGGCCGAGGGTGGCACGCCCGAACAGGCACTGCGCAACAGCCTGCAGCTGGCGCAGCGTGCCGAACAGCTGGGCTACCACCGCTACTGGTTTGCAGAACACCACGCCGCGCCGACCCTGGCCAGCCCGGCCCCGGAAGTGCTGGCGGCGTGGGTGCTGGCGCAGACCCGGCGCATCCGCATCGGCAGCGGCGGGGTGATGCTGCGCCATTACGCACCGTACAAGGTGGCCGAGAATTTCAATCTGCTGGCGGCGCTGGCACCGGGCCGTGTGGACCTGGGCGTGGGCAAGGCGCCCGGCGGCCTGCCGGCCTCGACGGCGGCGCTGGCCGCAGGCCGCGCTCCTTTCACCGATTTCAACCAGCAGCTGCGTGACCTGGAAGGCTATCTGTCGGGTACGCACGATGACGCGCAGGCGCGGCCGGTGCCGCAGGCCGCGCCCGAACGCTTCCTGCTGGGCGCCAGCCCGCAGAGCGCGCGCCAGGCGGCAGAGCTGGGTTGGCGCTTCGTCTATGCGGCGCACTTCGATGGCGACCCGGCCCATATCGAAGCCGCGTTCGAGGCCTACCGCACGCTGTCCACGCAGCCACCACTGCTGGCCACCGTGGCTTTCGCTGCAGCGACGGCAGAGGCGGCGGCGCGCCACGTCGGTGCGCTGCGCGTCTATAAGCTGCATCTCGGCCCGGGGCAGACGGTCAACCTGCCGAGTGCCGACGCCGCTGCCGAGTATGCGCGGCAGGTGGGCGTGAGCGAGTTCCGCATCGAGGAAACGCAGCCCAGCGTGCTGTCCGGCGATGCCGCGCACGTACGCGGTGAACTGGACGCACTCCACCGCCGCTTCGGCGTGGGTGAATTCATCCTCGACGCCCCGGTGGCCGATCTGGATGCCCGCCTGACCTCCCTTGAACTGCTGTCGCCCGCGCCCCGCGCGGCGGTGGCCTGACCCCAGGAGCGACCCCATGAGCACGACCCCGCGCCCCATTCCGTTCGGCATCATGCTGCAGGGCCCCGGCAGCCACATGCACGCGTGGAAGCATCCTTCCAACCCGACCGACGCCAGCGTCAATCTGCCGTTCTACATCGACATCGCGCGTACCGCCGAGGACAACGGCATTGCGTTCGGTTTCGTGGCCGACGGCCTGTACATCAACGAGAAGTCCATTCCGCACTTCCTC